>JACRAE010000003.1 GCA_016213525.1 Candidatus Aenigmatarchaeota archaeon
ACTTAAGCTTGGGAATCTGACAGTCTCAGATGAAGGAGATATCGGTCATACTGAAGGAAATGGAGAACGGCCTGACGGAGATAAGGAACAGCTTCGACCACAGGGAATTCGTGACCTACATCGAGAAATATAAAAGATCCTATGCCGCCGGCCCCGGAAAGGCGAACGACGCAGACGCGGGATATGCGACCTCCAAGTTCAACCTTGTGAGCGACAAGCTGCTGCGCCGCTACGGGAACGGGATGAAGGAAATTCTGGAAGGCAGGGGGAAGAAGTCCGACAGGAAGATGCACACCGAGATAAAGAACCTGAGCGACTGCCTCATCGACTACGCCAGACTGAACATGCCGGAATGGTACGACCTGGCCGAGAAGTCCGGCAAGATAAAGGATATCAAAACGAAGACACAAGGGATTATGGAGAAGGTCTGACATGGAAGTAGTATTGCACGTGGCGTCGTCCAACATGAACAAGCTTAAGGAGATTCTGAACAAGGACGACCTCGTGTCGAGGGCTAGCATAATTTTCAAGCAGGGCGCGGTCATCGACAAGTCTGACTACTTCTGCATGATATACGGCACCGATGAGCAGTGCTCCCGCGCCGTCGAGATATCGAAGGACATCGCGAAGGAGGCCGACAAGAAGGACGCGGAGAGCCTGGTGGCCAAGATAAAGGAGGAGGAGGAGTCGGCGGGCGCAGGTCTCGGCGGCATATTCGGCTGATTCCGACAACTTTTAAACATCCGCGGACAATTATTTTCTACGCGCCAGTAGTCTAGCCTGGTAGAACACAAGCTTGCCAAGTTTGGAGCCCGGGTTCAAATCCCGGCTGGCGCACTCCATTTATTTTATCCTCAGGGCCCGCCGGAACTCGGATTCGAATGGAATGAAGAATATTTATACCGTCCAAAAACCGAATATTCTTAAGATATTATGGGACTCTTTGGCGGACCAGGCAAGAAGATGGACAAGAACCAGGATGTCCACTCAGACATAAACGATGTCAGGAGGATGGTCGACAACTCCTCTGGCATGAGGATGTCGAACGTGCGCGCCCCGGAGGAGTCCAGCGTCCCGACATGGAGGCCGCAGGGGAACGACGAATGGAAGATGCCGTCCGAGAACAAGTGGGACATAGAGCATGACGACGTCAACCAGCAGGCTTCCGCCCCGCTCTTCGTGAAGATAGACCGTTATCGCAACCTCGTCTCTTCATTGGGCGCAATAAAGAGCTCGATGGGCCTCCTGAGGAGCTCGCTCGCCACGATGAACGAGCTGGAGAAGGCGAGGCAGCAGAACATGCTCATCGTTCAGGGCACCGTCGACAAGGTCGAGAAGAGGCTGGCCATGCTGGACAAGGAGCTGGTGAGGCCGAGCGGCTTCACGTCCCCGTCTTCAAATGAGGACTATCAGGACATGCACAGCGTCGGCGCCACGGTCGCCGACCTGAAGGGCCAGATCCAGCAGCTCAAGAGCGAACTAGAGCAGATGTAGACGGTTTCTCCCAAAATTCTGGAACGTTTTTATCCTTCCCGAGCCAACTATTCCTCGCGGGGGTCGCATAGCCCGGCAATTGCGCCGCGCTCAAGGTTCAGTCTTGAGCTTCGATACAAGATGAGATAAGAAACGCGGTGGGTTAGTCCCTTCGTGGGTTCGAATCCCACCCCCCGCACACCCACTCCAAAAGACGCCAGAACTGGTTTTCGGGCTCCCAGAAACATCATAGAAACCAATTCGTATGGGAAAACTGGCCATATGCTGTCAAGGCGGGTCTTCGTATGGATGATGTTCTCATTAAATAAGCCGATTTCAGCCCAAAAACGGCTTAGAACGCCTTTATGGAAGACTCATAAAAAATAGCTTTATATCGCCAGTTCCCGAATTAAGTGTTGGTGAAATGAAATGAGTCAAAGCGCAGTAGTCGCAGTCGCGGCAGCTTTCATCGTCAATGGCCTACTTTCGTGGCTCAGCGTCGACACCATGCTCGGAATGACTGGTATCAGCTGGGTTATATCGGGTGTAGTCGCCTTTGCCGCTGGATACGCGACAATGAAGATGGGAAAGAAGTAACTTTCTCCGGTTTACCAGACAAGAGACAAACCAAATCAAAATATTTAGGATTTTTTGATTTATTTCCAGTTATAGACGCTTTTGGGCCCGGCTCAGGGCCCGCGCATCCTTTTCAATCCTGAAACGGGTCGAAACTTCATCTAATCGGACTGAAAACGAGGCTGCCATTAGGTCTAAGCGGATTTTGCGACCTTGTGCAGGCCTATCCCCATCATTATCACGCCCACGAGCTCGGTTATGTGCCACAGGGTGTGCGTCAGGAGGCTGAACTCGATGAACTCGGTGTGAATCGGCGTGTCTAGGATGGTCACAGCCACGAAAAGAATCAGCCCGCCTATGATGAAGGACACTCCTATGCCCATCTCACCAGACATATTGGGCAGCACTCGCAGGGCGGAGTAGATTACGGTGATTACGCCTACGATCATTATCGAGGCCATGATTATCCACATTTCAATGGTGGAAGGCAGGGCGGGCCCCAGTCCGGGTAGCCTGAGCCCGATAAGGATGAATGAGAACGCTATGACGGCGCCGAGCACCATCGGCATGTACTTCTTCCTCTGGGCTATGACGTGCTCATGGTGCATGTCGTGGTATTTGCGGATTATCTGGTGCGCCTTCTCCCTAGAAACCTTTTTTTTGGACGCCTTCCTAGCCATTGTAGCTTATTTGGTCGCGCTATATATTAAAGTTAACCACCGGATTTAGAAATTATCCCAAATACTGGGTTTATATGATTGCCTCCCGAATTATCAGCATGACATTCCTGCTCGAAGGATTGGCTGGACTAGGGGTAGCTTCCCTGTTGGTCGTGGCCCTTGCCGAATGGGGCAAGTTCAGGGTCAAGGCCGAGAAGGGATTCAACTGGATAGGCTTGGCCGGAGTATGGTTCCTGTTCGCAGGTGCCATAGAGGTCGCGTCTGTCAGCGCTGGCGTTATGCCGAACATCGCAACGTACTTGGGTGTCGGCGTGACCAGCAGCGTCTTCGCTATATTCCAGATAATCGGCTGGATATTCGCGTTGATCGGAACCCTGTTCGCAGCTTACGAGGTCCTCGTCGAAAAATAAGGCGAAGCCTCTAAAAACAGAATCTCATTGAGATTTCTTTGATTTCTTTCTTCGTTATAGCTCCGTTCCTTAGCCCGAACCCCGATAAAATGTCGGTGGGGAAGTGTTCTAGGAAGAAAATAAGAAAAAGCCAAAATGACGGTTTTCGGGGCTCAGAGATCGTCGTCTGCGAACTCTTCAACGTCCTCGGAAGTCTCCTCTGAAACTTCCTCTTCCTCATCAAAAGCTGCCATTAAAGGGTTTCACCTAAACCATCTTAACTGGATACGAAGTATATAAACGTTATCGATTTTTTTAGAATGTTTTCAAAAATAATTTCCGGCATTTCATGCCGACTTTTGGTGCTTCCCGAACCTGGAGAGGGCTTCGAACGCCCTGACCGCCCTCTCGGGGGTCGGATAGACCGGGACTCCCCTGGCCTCGAGCCTCTGCGACATCCGGTTGCTGAAGCTCCCGCCAGCCGCGCAGCACAGTATCGGCTTTCCGTGGCTCTGCAGCGACGCCACGGTCTCTATTATGCTCTCCTCCAAGGTCGGGACCTGGAAGAGGGTTATCAGAATCGCCCCGTCGTACTTCGGCATCGCCGCCTCGAACGCCAGCTTGTAGGTGGAGGCGTTGGAATCGGCTGTCAGGTCCATCGGGTTGTGGACGGACGCGTATCCGTGGACTATCTTCTTCAGCTTCTCGACGGCCTGGGGCGTGAGGGGGTCCAGCCTTAGCTTCTGCCTCTCGGCCTCGTCCGTTGCCAGGACCCCGAAGCCGCCGCCGTTCGTTATGACGAGCAGCCTGTCTCCCCTGGTCGCGGGCTGCATCGAGAACGCCTTCGCGAAGTCGAACAGCTCCTCCCAGTCCGGGGCCTCTATTGCCCCGAACTGCCTGAAGACCGTCGAATACACCCTCGCGGACCCTGCTATCGACCCCGTGTGGCTCGCCGCGGCGTGCGATCCCTTCTCCGTCTTGCCCGACTTCAAAAATATGACTGGCTTCTTCTTGCAGACCTTCTTCAGGGTGGATATGAACCTCTTGCCCGTCGCCTTCACGCCCTCTATGTAGACCGCTATGACCTTCGTCTTCTCGTCCTCCGACAGGTACTCCAGGAGGTCAGACTCGTTGACGTCCATCGCGTTCCCGTATGAGACGAACTTCGAGACTCCTATCCCCTCCTCCGACAGCCAGTCCGCTATGGTGGAGCCGACCGCGCCGGACTGCGTTATGAATGCTATGCTGCCCTCCTTCGGCCTGTTCATCCTGTCGCGCGGCAGGAACACGGTGTCCAGCTTCGAGTGCGGGTCGAACACGCCCACCACGTTGGGACCTATCACCCTCGTCTTGGTGCCATTAATAATCTTCTTCAGCTGCTCCTCGAGCTTCCTTCCCTCCTCGCCGGTCTCCGAGAAGCCGGCCGACACGATTACGACAGCCTCGACCTTCTTGTCGACGCACTCCTTCAGCACCTTCGGGACGAGGGTCGATTTCACCGCGATGACGACCATGTCCAAAGGCTCGGGTATGCTCTTGACCGACGGGTACGTGCGATGCTCCATTATTGGCTCGGGGTCCGGGTTGACGAAGAAGAACTTGCCGGGGAATCCCCTCGCGAAGTTCTCCGCCAGCACGTAGCCCACCTTTCCGGGCGTGTGGCTCGCCCCGACTATGGCCACGCTCTTTGGGGAAAAAAACTTGTCTAGCACAATTACTTTTAGCTCCCGCACGACAAATAAGTTTCATGGGACGGTCTGAATGAGGGCGCACATCAAGGATCTCATCGCGAAGAGGGAGTCGGACCTCCCGAAGACCGAGTTCGAGGAGATCATGCGCATAGCCCATGAGGACAAGTCCGTCATATCGCTTGGCCCCGGCGAGCCCGACTTCGACACGCCTGCCAACATCCGCAATGCCGCTAAGCGCGCCCTCGACAAGGGCATGACGCACTACACTCCCGTCAAGGGCCTGCGCGATCTTAGGGAAGAGATTGCCAAGAAGCTTAGGAAGCAGAACGGCATCGGCTGCGACCCGGACACGGAAATCATCATCACGAACGGCAGCAGCGAGGCCCTCTTCATCGCATCGATGGTCCTCATCGAGCCCGGAGACAAGGTCGTCGTCCCAAACCCCGGATACGTCAACTACATCCCTCTGACGGACCTCATGGAGGGAAAACCCGTCCCGATGAGGCTGTCTCACGAGGACAACTTCGACATCGACATAGACTCCCTGAAGAAGAAGATTGATGACAAGACGCACGTGATGATACTCAATTATCCTTCGAACCCGACGGGACGCGTCATCAAGAGGAAGAGACTGGAGGAGGTTGCAGACCTCGTCATGGAGCACAATCTCATGGTGTTCTCGGACGAGGCGTACGAGGCGTTCACATATGGCAAGAACAAGCACATCAGCCTGGCAAGCCTGAATGGCATGCACGGCAGGGTTGCGACGTTCCACACCTTCAGCAAGACGTATTCCATGGCGGGCTTCCGCATCGGCTATTGCGTGGCCCCCGAGGACGTCCTGAAGGCGATGAGCAGGGTCAGGCTCTATTCCAGCATATCATCCCCGGCATTCTGTCAGATGGCCGCCATAGAGGCCCTCCAAGGACAGCAGAAGGAAGTGGAGAGAATGAAAAGGGAGTACGAGCGCAGGGGCAAGATGCTGCACCGCCGCCTGACTGGCATGGGAGACTGGTTCAAGTGCGAGGAGCCGGAGGGCGCCTTCTACATGTTCCCAAACATAGAGGCTTTCGGGATGAGCTCGACGAAGGTGGCGCACGAGATGCTGAAGAAGGCAAAGGTTCTCACGGTTCCTGGCACGGAGTTCGGGGAGTACGGCGAGGGCTACGTCAGGATGAGCTATGCCACGTCATACGAGAAGATACAGGAAGCAATGGACAGGATTGAGATCTGGCTGAAAGGACTCAAGTGAAGGCTAGTATCCCCTGACGGCCCTGTATGCGGAGCTCTTCAGGCTGTCGAGCACGTCGGAATCCTCGGCCGCTATGTCCGTCGATGTCACTATGCCGCCCAGCTGGCCGTCCTTCATGACCGGCAGCTTCTTTATCCCGTAACGTACCATCATGTCCTTCGCCTTCCACACTTCGGCCTCCGCGCCTATGAAATGCACGCACCTCGACATTATCTTGTCCACGGTCTCCAAATCCGGGTTGAACTTCCTTTTGTTCGTCAGGGTGGCGAGGACATCGCGGTCCGTGACTATCCCCACGACACGCTCCCCGTCCGAAACAACTGCGCTTCCCAGCCTCCTGTCCAACATCATCTTCGCGACGTCCCTTACGTTTGCGCCGGAGTGCACGACGAAGACATTCTGGCTCATTATGTGCTTGACCTTCATAGGAATATTTCGTGGGAATAAAATTTATACACGTGAAACGGAGCGTGTTTTTCAAAATAAAAATTCGCGCGCATGTCCCGGAAGAAACGCTTAAATCCGCCCGTTTTGAAGTAGGAAATGCAGAGGGCCTCCGGCGCGGGTTTAGGCTACCCGTGCACCGCAAACAGTCTTCATGGCGGGCCGTAGTCAAGGGGCGATGCGTCTGCTGTAGGTTGGTCCAGGCTTCCGACTGAGAAGCCTCGTCTTGCGTGGCTGGCCATACAGTGAACTCGACGAGGCGGGGAACCGAGCAGTCGTAAGCTGTCGTGGCTGGTGCTTGCAAACAAACGGGGTGGAGGAAGAGGTTCTGGGTTTACCAGTCTGCGGCTACGTCTCCACCTTTGGCGCGTCCTCTGCGCAATTTTATTCCGATTGGCAAACATGAAAACGCTAATTATGGATGAAGTTCATCAGTTCTACATGAGGAATTTGACGGTGGTTGTTCTTGTGGCCGCCATTTTGTCGGCGGCGTCCTACCTGAATGTGGACGCGCCGAGGGAGATGTCCGAGGCCGCGCCAGGAAAGGCTGAGATATTCGTCCCGGGCGTCGACCAGAAAGGTAAGGGCGTGATAGGAAAGTTCGAGGTGGAGGTCTTGCCCGGCGACGGAAAGATACTGACCAACATAGACCACCTTCTGTTCTTCGTCGACACCCAGTACTCGATGCAGACCGCGAGGTCAGTGGCCGCAAACTTAACCGGCCTCGACCTTTCCGGTTACAATCTGGTCTACGACATAACGTCAGGCAACGGCAACGCGACGCAGGTCATCGAGGGTCCGTCCGCTGGGGCATCGATAACCATAGCCACCATAGCCGCGCTCCAGAACATGTCGCTGAGCGGAGACGTGATGATAACAGGCGCGATAAACAGGGACGGCACTATAGGGAAGATAGGCGGCATAGAGTCGAAGGCGAAGGCCGCGAAGCTCGCCGGGGCGAAGGTCCTTCTGGTGCCGGAGGGTCAGGGAATAGGCGAGATGTACAAAGTCGAGTCCGGTTGCGAAGACGTGAAGAGGTTCAAAGTATGCAGGACTAGCTACGTCTCGGAGGCGACCATAGGCAGCACGGAGGACGGGATAATAATCAAAGAGGTCGGCAACGTCACCGAGGCATTAAAGTATTTCGTACCACAATAGTTAACCATGGACTTCTCCAAGGACGAGTTCAAAGACGTGCTACTGGCCATAATGATAACGACCGCTGTCTTCTCCTATAACGGCAGCTGGAACAGGTTTTTCGAGTTCGTGCCCTCTATTTTCATCATAGCCGTCGTCTCCACCCTGATGCGCCAATGGATGTACAAGAAGCTGGCTGGGAGGTACGGGGCGAAAGCGTACTTCAAGCTGTGGCCCTTCGGCTCCATAATGAGCATGGTGCTCGCCCTCGCCTCGACCCTCAAGCTGGCTGCGCTCGGGTCGGTCGTCATCTACTCGCAGAAGTTCGCCAAGTGGAAGAGGAAGTTTGAGAAGTACTCCAACTTCACCGAGCTGACGTACAAGGAGGCGGGAATCATAGCCGCGGGCGGCCCGGGAACCAACATAATATTGGCCATACTCTCGTGGTCGGCGTTCTACGTTTCTGGAAACGTCTTCTTCCAGTATGGGACGTACGTCAACGCATGGATAGCGGTTTCCACCCTCATGCCCGTCGGCCAGCTCGACGGATCGAAGATCTTCACGTGGAAGCCCTGGTTCTGGCTCGTCATGGTGGCGGTCTCTGCAATCTTTTTGTTCAATGCGATGCCATAGGTTGAAAGGTGCTATGTTTGCTTGGAATGACAAAGGGGCTACTGTACCACAACGCGATGCAGCTGTCGATACCCTTCTGGCTCACCGCCCTGTCCGTATACAGCTTCCCCGGGGCGGACTGGATCAAGCTCGGCGCGGCCGCGTTCCTGGGCGCCGTGCTTCCCGACCTGGACCACTTCAGCATGTGGAGGCTCAAGAGGCACAAGAACATAGTGGACTTCGTCCGGTTCTGCATACAGGCCGACAGGTACAGGAAGGCGTTCCTGCCGTTCCACAACTACGCCGCGATGCTGATAGTCACAATAACCGCGGCGATATTCTCCAACATAGACACGTACGTGTTCGTGTTCTTCGTCTCCTTCCTCGTGCACCTGCTGTTCGACTACATAGCCGACCTCTACATGATAAAGCAGCACGCGCACTGGAAGCTGAGGAACTGGCTGAACGAGGATGACGGAAGGGCCGCCTCCAAGAAGACCAAGTCACGGAGCGGGGGAAAGAAATGGCACCAGAGAATACGGGCCCGGATGAAACGACAGGCCTAGAAACCCGCGGATTGAATTTTTATGAATCTCGAAAAAATAAAGAGCGAGGTAGTGGGCTGCACCAAGTGCGGGCTCTGCAAGACCCGCAAAAACGCGGTCCCCGGTAAGGGCAGTCCCAAATCGGACATAGTGTTCGTCGGCGAGGCCCCCGGCGGGACGGAGGACGAGAGGGGGGAGCCATTCGTCGGCTCTGCCGGGAAGAGGCTCACGGAAGCGCTTGAAAAGAACGGCCTATCGCGGGACTCTGTGTACATAACGAACGTCGTGAAGTGCAGGCCGCCGGGCAACAGGGTCCCGACCGAGGAGGAGCGCGCCATGTGCATGCAGTATCTGGAGGCGGAGCTGGACGCCATAGGGCCCAAGGTGGTCTGCGTACTGGGCAACACTGCCAGCAGCTCCGTCCTGGGGCAGGCCGACATAACGAAGAACCGCGGGAAGATGGTGGAAAAAAACGGCAGGAAGTACTTCCTGACTTTCCACCCGGCCGCCGTCATCTACAACCAGAAGCTGGCCGCGGTTTTCGAGGGCGACATCGCCACGCTGGCTAAAATCGTCAGGGGAATTTGAGGAAAAACACGGGATGGGTCTGCAGGGAATTGAACCCTGTTCTCCGCTGTGTGAGAGCGATGTCCTAACCGTTAGACTACAGACCCGACAAACAAGATTGGTAAGAAAGGCTAATTAAGCTGAGGACTAGTTGAGGTTGTCGGACTTGATCACGTTGACCGAGGTCCTGCCCTCTATCAGGTAGCCGTAGTCCAGGGTCAGCTGCACCGTCTTGCCCTCGTGCTTGCCGTCAGCCACGTTCGGATCGACCTTGCAGGACACGGTCCTCTTGTTGCTGGTCATCCTGACCTTCGTGTCGCCGACTATCGTGCATCCCTGCGACTTTATGGAAATCTTGTCCAGGTCAGAGGAGACCGAGCCCGAGTAGGGCCTGCCGCCTGCGGTGTTTGATATGTCAAAGACTATCCTGAAGTCGTCTGTGTTGCTGGACACGAGCGGTATGTTGCCCCTGACCGCGACGCTCATCGGGCCGGCCGAGGTCGTGAGCGAGCTTATCCTGGACTGGCCGATGCCGAGGCTCTTCACATCCGGGTCGTTCCTGTGGTACAGAATCATCTCCAAGTTCGAAACGGTCTGGTACGTGTAATCGACCCTTCCCGTGACCGAATAAGAGACATCCGTCGCCTTCTCCTTCGGGGTCGCCTCCCAAACTTGCCTCGTGAACTCGCCGGGTATGTTCTTGGACGGATTCGCCTGCGCGAGCGTCGACGCGCCCTTCTCTATTTCGTTCTTGCTGGTCCACGACAAAGAATCGCCCAGACCGAAGACCTCGTACTTTATGCTCTTGGCGTCCGCGCCGCCCCTGTTCTCAAGCTCCATCGCAAAGGAGACCGGCTGGTCACCGTCCACGGTCGCTATGTCCGGGGCGAAGCTCGTTATGACGACTCCTGCGGAGCCCATCCCGAGGCCGACTATCGACCCGCCACCGGATCCGAAATTGAAGATTCCCGGAAACGCGAAAATTGCGACGACCGCGATGACGATGACCGCTATTATAGCAATAGCTGCGCCGCTTCCCTGACCCTTGAGATGATCAAAAGTAGTGTCTCTGGCCATTAGTATCTCAAGATAATTGGGAGGGAAATGATTTAAAGCTGTTGAGAATCTAGGAAACGGTTATCGCGGCCTCGTTCTTCAGGCCGTTTGGCGCCGTCGCGAGTATCTTCCAAGTTCCCTTGTTCGCGTACGAGAGCGGGGACAACACCATCGAGAACGAGCCGGAGGAATCAGTCGCCTTCTGGCCTATGCCAACGATGTTCCCTATGGCGTCTGTCATCTTTATCGTCACCTGGATTCCAGACGATGGCGGGGAAATCGAGCCTGATACCGTCATCTTGTCCCCGGAGGCGTACGCTGACTTGTCGGCAGACACTGAAAGTCCGGACACAACCACATCGGTGGCAGGCGGAGCGCCTATGACTATCGGGCTCGAACCTCCGGTGGACCCCCCGGTCGAACCTCCGGTGGAGCCCCCGACCGTGCTGCCGCCGGAACTTGAGGATGATGTTGGGTCTTCGGCGGCCTTGTCGTCCTTAGGCAGAATTGTAAACGTGTCGGAGAAGGCCATCTTGTACGGGTAGTTGAACTTGAATCCTATCGCGCCGTGGTAGAACTCGTCCTTCTTGTTCGGCTGGAACGTGCACTCGAACTCGAACGGAACCTCGAAGCCCGTCAGCGACTTGAGCCTGTCGCTCGTCGTCGTGCTGAAGTCCACGAGGCTCATCGTGCCCGTCTCAATCTTGTCGCACCTGACCAGGTCGAACCCGTCCAGCCTGTCGATCTTCAGCTGGCTGCCGCTCATTATTATCGGCTCCACATCGCCCGCGCCGAACGCGCCCCCGACGTGCTGCACGCTGAACGACATGTCGAACGGTATGTCGCTGTAGGCGTATATCGCCGGTGCGCGGCCGCTGATTGGCCTGGCCGTCGGCGGGGTGAACTCGAGGTGTATCGGGCCGTAGGTGTTGGAGCTCGCCGAGAACTCCTGGCCGGACGGGGGGTTCTTGCTGTTTATAATCGGCATCTTGAACTCGCGCTCGCCGTCGTAAGAATAGGATACTGAGTAGTGGACGTCCGCCGTCGTTATCTGGGTCACGCCCTCCGCGGCGGTCAGGGTTATCAAAACGTCGACGGGCTCGCCCTTCGGCAGGTCGAACGTGCATGACCCTTTGTCGCCGCACTTGATGGTCGACGTCAGGCCCGTCGGCGGGTCAAGCTTGACTTCTACGCCCTTCACGTCCTTCGGCCCATTGTTCACAACGATGAACTCTATGGTCGTCTTCTGACCCTCGTACAATGTCTGGTCGGAGATGAATTTCTCTATCACCTGAACGACATCGTCGCTGTATGTTATCTGGTTGCTCTGCAGGAACCCTGGCAGGTTGAGGGTGCCGGAGTTCTGGAAATAAAGGTAGAGCACTATGACTCCGACGACGATCAGACCGACAATTATTATGGCGGTCGAGTCGTCTTGGCCCTTGCTGTTCGGCATCTGGTATCAGCTCGACCTGTAGTAGACTATCATCGTCGCGTCCGAGAGAGTGTAGGACGCCTCTTGGGCGAAGCTGAACACCATGGAGTTCCTGTCAGACATCGCAATCGGGGACCCGAATATGTCCCTCGCTATGTTCACGTTGAACGACGTGACCGGGGGCGCGTCCTCGTATATCGTCTGCCCGTTGAGGGATATCCTCATCGGCGGCAGCGGGGCCGTCGACTCGTCCACGTTGTAGACCAGCTGCAGGTGGTCGAACTTCTTGTACTCCTCCGGCGAGAGGCTGAAGTTGAACACCTTGTCGACCCTTCCCTGGTAGTCGATGTCCAGGCTCACGTCGCGTATGCTGTAGACGTTCTCCGCCCAGAAGAACAGACCGGGGTTCTCGGCCCTCACGGTGACTGTGTTGGACCTCCTGAGGTCGCTCATGTTCAGCGGCACTATGACCTCGCCCGGCCCGACGACCTCGCTGAATATCTGCCTGCCGTTCTGGGTCACGATGACGGGACCGTAGTTGTTGGCGTCCTCTACAATGAACCTAACCGATGCGCCGGTCAAAATCGGCATCTCCTCGTCCTCGATCACGCCTACGAGGTTGAGCGGCTTCTCATACAGGTAGCTCTTCGTAACGAACGTGCTCCCGAATGTGTCGAGAGCCCTGCTGCCCGCAAGATAGGCCACCCTGAAATCACCCATCGGGACCGTCTTCGACGTGAGCTTCTTGACGGATGAAACTGTTATCGCGACCTGTATGTCGGCCTTGCCCTCCTTGCCCCAAACGGTCACGATTCCCCTGTGGGTCCCCGGCGAGGCTATCCCCGGGACGTTGACGGTCGCGGTTATGCTCTTCTTGTCCCTCAGCGCGCCTATGTCAGTCTCGGACAGCTGTATCCAATCTGCTATCTCGCCCGAGGTCGTGATGTTCACGCCGGTGACCTTGCCGGATATGTTGAACACGAAGCTCTCGTAGCTCCCGGGGTCGAGGCTCATCTTAACCTCCAGCGGCCTCACCGTGGGCGGGAACTCGCTAGGCGTGGAGAACGCCAGCAGCAGTATCCCTATGAATATAATCGCCCCGACCGCTATGATGGAGAACTCGTCGAACTTTCCGCCGAAACTGTCGTCGCCCTTCATCGCCATAATCGAAATCCCTCACATTAACTTGGTTTTGAGAACATTAAATTCTTGAGCCACCCGAGCAAATTGTCCAAATCGAACACCGCCGGGTTGTATCTCGGCTCGCTGAACTTCGGCTTCGGCTCGCTGTCGCCGTTGTCCGACGGCTTCAGCTCGGCCTTCTTGGAGGCGGCCTTCTTGGAGCATGTGCCGTCCTTGCAGCCGCTGGGGCAGAACTCTATGTCCGACACCTTGACGCCGTTGGTGGTGGTGAATATCGCCTGCCTGAGGTTGCCCTTGCACACGTACCTCACCTGCTTCACGGCCTCAGCTACCTCGGCGGCGGCCGGCGAGGAGTAGCTTATGTTCAGTCCTTGCCTCTTGGCGGCCAGCTCCGCGTCGGTCGAATAAACGAAGAAGCTGTTGGTGTCCTCGTGGTCCTCGTCGCCCTCGAACGTCACGGTGAACTCGACCCTGTACTTGCCAGGCAGCGTCGGTATTCCCCTGCACACGATCTCGTTCACGTGCTTCTTGGCGTCCGCGTTCTCGACTATGACCACGGACTCGCCGCAGTCCATCTCGACGTCGCAACCATAAGCATCCCTGCACATCCTGGCGTCGACGTTGACCTTAGTATCCTCGGTCCCGAGGTTCTCGACGAATGCCCTCGCGCTTACCTCCCTTCCAACGACCGTCGATGGGGGGTTGTTCGACGTAAAGTCTATCTCTATGTCATCGTCGGACTCCTCTATCTCGACCCTGTCCTCATCCTCGTCGGATTCCGTCGGGTTGCACGCCGCCGTCGCAACGACCCTCATGTTTATGTTGTCGTTGTAGTTCTTGGTCAGCACCTTGGTCGCGAACTTGAACGTGGTGTCGGAGTTCTCGGGGTAGTTCTCAGTGGCGGACTCTATTACGTTGCCGTCCGCGTAAAGGTCCAGCGTGACCTTGGACGGGGAGTTTCCCAGGAGCGAGACGTCGACGTAGGTCCTGACCTCGTCGTCCTTCGCAAAAGTGCTCTTGAACTCGTCGGAGTCCTTTTCCTTGAACCTCATGTTGCCGACGCGGACCTCGCAGTCCTCGATGGCCTCCCTCACCGTGATCTCGGCGTCGCCGATGCCGGTGTAGATGCCGCCAGTGGCGCGGGCGGACACCTCATACGTAAGGCTCGTCGCGCCCGAGGGCACGGAAACCTTCATCAGGGCCGTCTCAGAGTCACCCGGCCTTATGTAGAGGACGGACGGATTCAAAGATATGCCGAAACCGTCGCTTGAGTAGCCGGTCATGTTGAACGTCTTCAGCTCGCAGCTGTCGGGGTCCTCGTTCTCGACCTCGACCGTGAAGACGGCCGTCTGGCCGGGCGGCGACACGATGCTGGACGGATAGATGGTCACGTCGGGGACTTCGTCCCTGCATATGGTATCCGCGTACGACTGACCTGCAAAAAATGCTAGAAAGACGACGGTGAAGGCGGAAAAGACTAGGAATGAGCGTGCGGAGTCCTTCCTCATGAACCTAGGTTCGGACGGTACATTTAAAGCCTTTTCTGTTTCTTCAGGCTGGTGACGTAGCCCGTGACGACATTCAGGTTCTTCCTTGAGCTGGAAACGGTCATGCTCTTGACGACCTTCTTGTTCGCAGCGTAGTCGTTAGAGAAAGCTTCAGGGTTGGCCTCGAAGAGCTCCCTTCCTACCCTCTTGATGAATATCGTTTTTATTCTTCCCATGTGTTTAACCTCCTATGGTGTAAGCCTCTGTATGTTGTAATAAGTTACATCTGATTCCTTATCAACCACTGCCCAGATGAACGTGGCGCGTATGTTGTGGGCCAGCCTGACCGCCCTGGACAGCTCCGGCAGGCTGAACGCCGACTCCTCCGCGACCGCGTGGACGACCCACTTCGTGTGCTCGTGCTCCGCCTTTGGCCCCCTCTTCAGCTTCACTCCCCTCTCATAGACGCGGAAGTGGGCGCCGAACTTGAACCCGGTCTTGACTAGGTAGCCCCTCTCCCTCAGGTCCGACAAAACTATGAACTGCGGATGGAACTCGTTGACGGCCTTCGCCCCGAGCCTCATCAGGTCCTCGATGGAGAGCTTCTTCTTCTTCGCCTCGCCCTTCTCGTAGACGTTGAGCTTCTCCTTCTGGACAAGATAGGCGGCCTCGACCAGGTCCAACTCGACCCTCTTCGGGTTCTCCTCCGGCACGGGCTTGCCGTATCCGTGGTCGTCGTAAAGCCTGACGGCGTCCTCGCCCGTCACGACTATCCTGTTCTCTATTATCTCGCCTTCCCAGGCGGTCTCCGCTGTCATAGGAAAAGATGGGTCAGGAAGGTTGATAAAGGTTAGATGTTTCCGTGACCGGCGCCTACTCGATCTCCATTATGTAGAGTCCCTTCTCTACTATCTCGTCCACGTCGCCGATCTTTTCCAAATCGACCCTGTTGACGAACGACACCGTCTTCTCTATCGACCTGCCAGTGTAGCCCTTCGTCGCCGGGTCCCACTCGCGCAGCAGTATGGTGTCCCCCTGGCTGACCTTGAAGTTCGCGACCCTCACCTCGAAGTGGTTCGACCCGGCGAGCACCATCTCGAAGAACTCCGGCCTTATCTTCTTCTCTATAGTCGGCATGTGAGTGGGGTTGGCCGGATTTGAACCAGCGACACTTCCGTCTTCAGCGGAATGCTTTCAGGGACCCTCTCGGATCGCTCCCGGGCTGAGCTACAACCCCATCGGATAATATGTTTACAGACTTGTCCAATTTATACTTATTTTCTGGAACTTTGAAAATCCTATTCTAATTGATGCCGAGCCTGTGCTTCACGCCTTCCTTGAATATGTGGAACGACACGCCGGCGACGACGCGTATCCCCCTCTTCACCGCACTGCTGCGGTGGTACTTCACCGTCACCTTCACCTGATCCGAGCGCAGCCTGTTCTTCAGCACCTGGATGAACATCGAGTTCTCGAGTATGTAGCCGCCGTACAGCTTCTTGGATATTATCGCGGCCGCCCTCTTGTTCATGGCGACGAACCCGCAGTTCGTGTCCTTGAACCTGGTGCCGAAGAGTGCGTTGAACGAGGTCTTCCACACGAAGTTCCCGAGCCTGTGCCTCATGAACGGAACCTTGCTGAAGTCCCTGTAGCCCGCGACGAAGTCCGCCTGACCGCTCTTCAGCGGCCCGAGAAGCCTAGGAGCCTCCTCGGGCAGGTACTGCAAATCCGCGTCGATGAAGACGACGTAGTCGAACTTCCTCTTGGACAAAAACTTCAAACCGGTCTTTATCGCCTCGGCCTTGCCGCCGTTCCTACTGTGCCTCAGGACTATCGCGCCGGTCCTCTTCGCCTGCGCGTACGTGTCGTCCTTCGACGCGTCGTCTATCACGACCGGCCGTATCCCGGTCTTCCTGAGCCTCCTCACGACCTCGGCTATGTTCCTGCCCTCGTTGTACGCCGGCACGAGACCGTAGACTTCCATACAGAGTTTTTGGTTCGGATTCGACTTAAATTAGAAAAAGGGAGCGCCCCAGATGGGATTTGAACCCATGACCATCCGGTTAACAGCCGGGTGCTCTTTAACTCCCTAGGGAACCGCTGAGCTACCGGGGCATCAATACAACTTAGATTTTGGGCGTTTTTAATGCTTATCCGAACGTACAGATATCATGAAGAGGACCAAGTTCTGCCCGAAGTGCGGAAAGGAGACGAACGACCTCCACAACGGCCTGTGCGTGAACTGCTTCGGCGGAAGGATAGGGCTGGGCGACGACTTCCCGCAGAAGGTCGTGGTCTACACGTGCAAGGAGTGCGGCAAGCTCTTCACCGGCGACAAGGGCTACCAGAGCCAGGAGCCGGCGATAGAGGAGTTCATCAAGAAGACGATGAAGAAGAGGGATGCCAACAGCGTCAATTATCGCATAGAGGGGGACATCCTCCGCATCTACGCCAGGGTCGAGGCGGCCATGGTGGAGAAGGACGTCGAGGAGTCCCTCAACATAATAAGGAAGATGATGACGTGCAAGATGTGCAGCCTGCAGAAGGCCAGCTACTTCAATTCTACATTGCAGGTCAGGGTGCCGAAGGAGATGGAGGACGCGATAGTCGCGGAGATCAAAGCGGAGATGAAGAGGCTCAACAAGACGAACAAGTACGCGTTCATCTCAGTCGAGAGGCAGCTGAAGGAGGGCATAGACTTCCTGGTCGGCTCGAAGGCCGCGGTCGACACGGTGTCCGACCTGATGAGGAAGAGGCACGGCGCGAAGATAAAATTCTCGAGAAAGCTTTATGGTCTTATAGAGGGAAAGAAGAGCTATCGGGACACGGTCCTGGTGTCGATAGAGAAGTGATTATATGGGGAAAGACAAGAACCAGCCTTCGCAGGAAGAGATAGAGATATCGAGGATCAGGACTCCGAGACTGCCGGAAGTCCTTGGCTCCGTCACGATGATGGTGGGCGGCGACAAGATGAAGGTCGACTGCGACGACGGCAGGGAGAGGCTGTGCAGGATACCGGGCAAGCTCAGGAAAAGGGTCTGGGTGAGGGTCGGAGATCTGGTTTTGGTCGTGCCGTGGTCCGTGCAGGGAGACGAGAGGGGGGACATAAGGTTCAGGTACACGCACACCCAAGCGGCCTGGTTGAAGAGGAAGGGCTTCGTGAAGTCGGTAGAGATTGAAGATTCGCAATGATAGAGTTTGTCCTAATACCAGAGACGAGGCTCAAGATTCTCAGAGACAAGAGGCTCCTCTACAACAGGAAGCTCCTCGACTTCTTCGAGGTCAAGATAGACGCGAGCGGCGAGGAGGTCGAGATAGAGGGGGAAGACTCCCTCAACGTCGTGCGCACGAAGGAGATAGTGCGCGCGTTCGGGCGCGGCTTCGACTGGGAGGACGCGCTCGACCTGGTGGACGACGACTACATGCTCGACGTCATCGACACGACTCAGTACACGGGAAAATCCAGGAACAGGCAGATAGTCCTGAAGGGGAGAGTCATAGGGGCCCAGGGGAGGTCGAAGGGCCTGATTGAGAAGTACTCCGGGGCGAAGATAGCGGTAAGCGGGAAAACCGTCAGCATAATCGGCAAGTGGGAGAACGTGCGCGTCGCCAGAGAGGCTATTAAACAGCTCCTAGGGGGCGCCAAACACGCGGGCGTGTTCAAGACTCTGGAAGACCGAAAAGTCGTCTGAAACTTTATATGGGACATTTACCATTTTAGGATACCGAGAGTTTGTAGATGGCTGAAAAGAACACGAAGAACGCAGAGGACCTCGCCGGGAAAATGAGGGAAGTCAGCGTCGCGGAGTTCTTCGAGAAGAACAAGCACCTCCTGGGATACGAGAACCCCACGAAGTCTCTTTTGACGATTGTGAAGGAGGGGGTCGACAACTCCCTGGACGCGTGCGACGAGGCCGGAATCCTGCCGAACATCAAAGTCTCCATCAAGGAGATCGAGGCCAGGGTCATGTACGACATACTCGACAGCAAGGGAAACGACCTCGGCGAGTTCATGTTCGACAAGAAGCCCGTCCTGAAGATCAAGGACAGGTTCCTGAAGCTCAAGAACACTGAAAAGGACACCGGCTCGACAGACTACATCTTCGAGGTGTCGGGCAAGGAGTACAAGATAAGGGAGACGAAGAACGAGGACGGCGACAAGAACTACCAGTTGTTCATAGACGAGGAGAGGGCGAAGATGACGCGCTCGCCGCTCGGAAAGTTCAAGATAACAATGGAGGACAACGGGCCGGGCGTGATGGCGAACAAAGTCCCGCTCGCGTTCGGAAAGATGCTTTACGGGAGCAAGTTCCACAGGCTGAGGCAATCCAGGGGAACCCAGGGGATAGGAATATCCGGAGTCATAATGTACTCCCAAATCACCACGGGGAAGAGCACGAAGATAACGTCGGCCACGGAGAAGGAGATTGCGACTGTAGAGCTGAGGGTCGACGTGAGCAAGAACTCCGCGCAGATAATATCGGAGGACGTCGTGAAGAACAAGGACGGCAAGACGGGCCTCAAGATAGAGCTCGAGGCCGAGGGCAGGTACGTCGAGAAGGGCGCGTCCGTCACGGAATTTTTGAAGCAGACCGCTATTGCGAACCCGCACGCGAAGATGACGTACGAGGGGCCCAACGGCAAGCTAGTTTTCGACAGGGTCACGAACCAGGTCCCGAAGCAGCCGCAGGAGATTCTGCCGCATCCGTACGGCGTGGAGCTCGGCATACTCACGAGGATGGCGATGTCGACCGGGTCCAAGAGCGTCTCCGGATTCCTGAACAACGACTTCTCCAAGGTCGGGGACGTCGCGATAAAGGAGATACTGAAGATATCGAAGATCGAGGCCGCGGCGAAGCCGGGCGAGCTCACGCATGAGGACATAGAGAGGCTGCACAGGGCGATGCAGATGGTCAAGCTTCAGTCCCCGGAGACGGACGTGCTCTCGCCTATGGGTGAGAAGCTCATCGAGGAGGGGCTGAAGAAGGAAGTCAAGGCGGAGTTCTTCGTCGCCGTGACGAGGCCGCCGGCGGTCTACAGGGGCAACCCGTTCCAGGTCGAGGTCGGGATAGCTTACGGGGGCGAGCTGCAACCGGAGGGCGCGGCGCAGATGGTGAGGTTCGCGAACAAGGTCCCGTTGTTGTATCACGGCGGCGACTGCGCGACATCGGAGAGCATCGTCGAGACGGACTGGAAGAGATATGGGTTCAATCAGACTGGAAAGAACGTGCCGACGGGGCCGATAATATTCCTTGTGCACTTCGCGTCCGTGTGGGTACCCTACACGTCCGAGGGAAAGCAGGCGATAGCCGACTATCCGGAGATTGTGAAGGAGATCAAGCTCGCGCTCCAGGAAGCCGGCAGGAGAATCTCTGTCTACGTGAAGAAGAAAGGGATGGTGAAGGAGCACCAGAAGACCAGCCTTCTGTACCAGAGGTATCTGGACGAGGTCATAAAGGCGCTCGAGCTGATAACGAACCTCGACAAGGACGACGACAAGATGCTGAGGAAGAACCTGCAGATAATGGCGTGGTCGAAGACCCAGGAGGCGTACAACTTCATCACTTCAAACTACCTCCACGTCAAGAACAGCGAGGAGACTACCATGGTCGAGCACCACGGATACAAGCTGCTCGTGTCTGAGAAGGGCGGCGTTGTCGGAATAGCGGTGAACTCGACGCACAAGGACACCGGAGTGGAAGACGAGGCGATGAAGATACTAAGCTCGCAGAAGGGCAAGTACAAGAAGGGTATGGTGTACTACTGCGACATGTCGAAGGACCCACCCGAGATAGAGGAGAGGAAGATTTGGTGATTATGAATGGCTGAGACGACGAAGCGCGACAACACGGAGAAGAACCTCGTTGCCATGGGCAGGAAGATAATCGACGAGGTCAAGAGGATGGAGAACCCCAGCATAGACATCCCCATCAGGTCGCTGTCGAACGTCACATACGACCAGAAGACGAAGTCCCTCGTGCTCGGCGACAAGTTCTCGAAGAGGCACTACTTCAACGTCGCGCACGCCAAGCCGTTCATGCAGACCCTCCTCGTGGCGGCAGCCACGAACGGCCTCGTGAAGGACAGGCTGCACACCAGCCTGAGAGACCTATTCTACATGCTGAAAAGGACGATACCGAACTCGAACGAGAACACGTTCGACGACCAGTCCGAGTCCGACGCAATGATAGTAGACCTCGAGGTCACGCTCGACACGCTGAGGGAGAAGCTCAACCTCAACGCTGACATCAGGGGAAGGGTCGTTGGGAACGTCGTGATAGAGGACAGGGAGGACGAGATAAACTGGGGCAAGCTCGGTTCCGGCGGCTGGGCGATACCGTCCAACGTCGAGGATGTGCAGATCAAGAAGGTGAAGGCGGATTACATACTTGTCATAGAGAAGAACGCTGCGTTCGAGAGGTTGCACGAGGACAAGTTCTGGCAGAACCAGAATTGCATACTCGTCACGACTCAGGGCCAGGCCGCGAGGGGGACTAGGAGGCTCATCCAGAGGCTCTCGACGGAGCACAAGCTGCCCGTCTACATTTTCACAGACGCAGATTCCTATGGGTGGTACATCTACTCGGTGATCAAGTTCGGCTCAATCGGCCTGGCGCACGTCTCCGACAGGCTGGGCACGCCGAACGCGAAGTTCATCGGCCTCACGCTGTCCGACATAGAGGAGTTCGGGCTGCAGGATTTCACAATCAAGGCCGAGGAAGTGGACCTGAAGAGGGCGCAGGAGATGCTGAACTATGAGTGGTTCAAGGCGCCCGAGTGGCAGGCGGAGCTCAAGCTGATGCTCAAGAAGAAGTACAAGGCCGAGCTCGAGGCTCTGTCTGGAAAGGGTCTGAAGTTCGTCACGGAGAAGTACCTGCCGAAGAAGATCAAGAGCAAGGACTTCCTACCGTGATAAAAATATTTTCAAGCCGTTCTCTTAATAACATGGTAGCCGAACTCTGTCTTCACCGGATCCTTCGTGGTCTCGCCCTTCTGCAGCGCGAAAACGGCCTTCTCGAACTCGCGCACCATCATTCCGCGGCCGAACTCTCCCAAGTCGCCGCCCTTCCTCCTGCTCGGGCACGTCGAGACCTCTGCGGCCAGCGTCGCGAAGTCCTCGCCCTTGCCGAGCCTCTCCAGCACCTGTAGCGCCTGAGAGTGCTTGTCAACGAGTATGTGGGAGGCGCGTATCCTGTCTGCCATGCCAATAATTCGTGGTTTAATTATTTAAAAACGAAACAAATGTAATGCTGTCCGAGTTTCTAGCCGGCCTCGAGGCATACGGCTACATAGGCGCGTTTGTGATGTCGGTCGTGGGCAGCGCGACGATAATATTCCCAGTGCCGTACTTCATAGTAATTTTCGGTATGGCGGGCACTCTGAACCCGGTGCTTCTAACGCTTGCGGCTTCCGTGGGCTCGGCCATTGGGGAGCTCACCGGCTTCTGGCTCGGCAAGTACGGCAGCAAAGCGCTGATCAAGAAGAAGTTCAAGTGGCTCAAGTCGGCGGAGAAGTGGTTCGACAGGAACGGCTTCCTCACGCTCGTCTTCCTGGCCGCCGCTCCCCTGCCGACCGACATAGGCGGCATAATCGCGGGCACTGCCGGATACAGCAGGACCAAATTCTTCCTCGCGATGCTGATAGGGAAGACCGTGAAGTTCGGGGTAATCGTCTACGCCGGCTACTACTCGCTGAGATGGGTCCTTCAGTACGTCGGACTCTAGGAATCTTTTAAATCCTATTCCCGACGTAAGTTATTCTATCGCCTCAGTAGCTCAGTCCGGTAGAGCGCCCGCTTTGTAAGCGGATGGTCGTGGGTTCAATTCCCACCTGAGGCTCAATGAAGAGGAAGATGTGGGGCATCCTGGACGACGACGTGTGGTCCGAGGCGGGCAAGGCGATAGCATTCTCCATACCGGTGTCCTTCGTCCTGGCGATATTCTACTACAAGAACCCCGGAATACTCCTGATGCTCAGCATGACGGTCGACGCCGCGACTATAATGGACGTGTTCGCCCACGCGTTCGCCTCGGCTGCCATCTGCGGCCTGCTCTTCGCGATGATCAGGAAGAACTCGGATCCTAAGGGGGGCGCGTACAGGCACGCGGCTGCCGTGAGCGCCGTCTTGGCACTGCTGATAATGATACCCGGATGGGAGGGGTTCGAGAGCGTTACCGGGAAGTCTGTAGTGATGATAAACGAGGACTGGCCGAAGGACGTGATATCGGACTTCGCCGGCGTCCTCAGCTACGTTGGGATAGAGGGCCTGAGGAACCGCCTCAAGGACCGCTGAAATAATTTTTTTATAGAAGTCCGGCGTCCCCATAGCCAAAACGTAGGCAACACTTATCACTACCTAAAGGCTCGTTAGTCTTATGTCGGACGGGGCTGAGGACTCTACTCTTACGGTCAAATGCGAGATTTGCGGGAAGATGTACCCGAAGGGCACGGTGTGCTGCGGGGTCAGCAAGAAGAACCAGGTGTACCTGGGCAGGGAAGGCCATGACGACCCGACATTCGACCGCTGATTCAAGAACAATTTAAGCTACCGCAAGAAATTATTACTGGTATCTAAGGGGTCTTAGTTTAACCAGGTAGAACTTTCGCCTCCAGACTTCCTAGTGTGGAGATTCGACGCAAGGATGAGAGAAGAAAGCGAATAATAGGGGTTCAAATCCCCTAGACCCCATGCTTCATGTTAAGAGAATAACGATGACGTTGGCGACCGCAATCATAGACACCAGATAATATCCAGTATTTATTAGGTACAGCTTGAACGGCGTCTTTTCCCACACAACCGGACCGAGCTGGACCGTGGCTACGAAGCCAAGCCACACCCAAAATGCTGTCATGGTGGCGCCCGGTATTGTGGTTGCCTCCGTCAAGGACAGGACAGAAAACAGGGCGAACGACATCACGACGCTGATAACGAACTGTGTGAAAGCGGGCTTCCCCATCCCCTTCTTCTTGCCCGACTCGATCTCCTTCTTACTGAATCCTACCAAGGCGACCCATTGCTTGCCGAAAACCATACCGTGCCATATGAAGCCTATCGCGAAGGCGGTGATGGCCGCCGCAAAAATGACCGGATAGACACCAAAGGCAAGGAGAAACTCCGGAAGCATAAAGAATCAGGGAAGATCTTACTTGCCGACCTTGGACCTGTAACTCTTGGCCATGCTGGCGACCTCGTCCTTCAAGCCAAGCCCGATTGCAATCGCCATCCCGGCTCCGATGGAGCCCATGATGACAAGCAGGATGTTGTTTATGAGGGACGCGTCAATCTGGACCAGCGGTAGCGCAGTCGCCACGGCTATGTACAGGACGAGGAAGAACAGCCCCCTCGCAATCATGTCGCTGTACATCACCTTGACTACCTCGACCTGCCTCCTCACATACTCGCCGATTGCGTAACCGGCCACTATAACCAATATCGCGCCCACGACTCCGGGTATGAAGGCCATTATCGTGCCTACGACCTCGACCAAGGAGGATATCCCGAGCGCCTCGACGGCGGCCTGGATGAAGGCCAAGTAGATGAACCACGAGAACACTACCGGCAGTATCTTCGAGAGCTGCACGTGCGACTTGCCCTCGTGTGTGACGTAGCTGTCAATCTTCACCATCTCGAAAATCTTCTTAGAAACCTTGATAACGACCCAACCTACGATCCATCCTATGAGGAGCAAAACGACGGCGACTGCAATCTTCGGCAAGAACACGGCTGTGTCGAAACCAAGCTGGCCCAACGTCTCCAAGATTGCCATTAACAACACATTGTAATCGGAGATATATAAACGTTTACGTTTTCTGCCCCTTCAAAAATCTCACTACTTCCCCGTCGGTGAGCTGCGGGAACTTTTTGTAGTGCGCCCCTATCGCGCCGAAGTCGTCCGGGGCGTCTAGATACACCAATTCGTCCACCTCGGCCCGGAAATCTTTCACGGATTCCCCTGGAAGGACGGGAACGGCGACTATGATCTTCTTCGGCCTCATTTTTTTCAGGAACCTGACCGCCGACCTCATCGTGTGCCCGGTTGCGATGCCGTCGTCGACTAATATGACAATCTTTCCCGCGGCGTCCTCCCCTTTCAGGTCGCTGCCGTAGATATTCTTCCTCCTGTCTATCTCTATCGCCTCTATTCTGGCCTCCCTCTTCAGGTACTCCGCGGTGGCCCCGGTCTCCTTGACCATTTTTTTGTCCAAAATCACGGACCTGTCCGGCGCGACCGCGCCTATCGCGAGCTCCGGGTTGCGCGGCGCGCCTATCTTCCTGGAAATGATCAGGCCCAACCTGCCCCCGATTATGTCCACAATCTCCGCGGCGACGGCTGCTCCGCCCCTCGGCAAAGCTAGGACCAGCGGGTCCTTCCCGGAATACTTTTCGAGCCTCTCCGCCAAGAGCCTGCCCGCCTGCCTCCTGTCCTCGAGCATCTTCCTCGCTTTTAATCTGGGAATCACAATTTGAATACATGACGCCACTCGAGAAAGCCGTGTCGGACATAAGGAACTTCAAGGTCCAGGGCGCCAACCAGATTGCGATTTTCGGGCTCAAGTTCCTGCGCGGCTATGCGAAGCAGCACGGCTTCGGCCTGAAGTTCGAGGCCGCGGCGCATTTCCTGGAGGAGGCGAGGCCCACCGCCGTGGTGCTGCACAACTGCATCGAGATCGTGAAGAAGAAGAAGACTGTCGGGTCGATAGATTCCGTTCTCAAGTCCCTGCAGTCCCTCCACGAGAAGGAGGCCAAGCAGGCCGATAAGATCGTGAAGGACGGCTCCGTCATACTGACTTACTGCCACTCCGGTGAGGCGATGTCCTTCATCAAGCACATAGCGGTAAAGCACAAGAAAAGAATCTCGGTCATAGCGTGCGAGACGGAGCCGCTCGAGCAGGGGATCAGGACCGTTAAGGAGATGGTCGCGGCGAAGATACCGGTCACGCTGATAGGCGACAACGCGGTCAACTTCTTCATGCCGTACGTCGACATGGTGGTCGTCGGCTCCGACGCCATGAGGAGGGAGGGCAGCGTCAACAAGATAGGGACGAGCCTAGTGGCGCTCTCCGCCGCGGCGAACAGGAAGCCCCTGTACGTGGTGGCGAGCACCTACAAGATGGACAGGCGGGCCTCGGTCAAGATAGAGGAGCGCTCCTGGAGGGAGATCTACAGGAAGATACTGGACAAGAAGGACGTGCGCGGCGTGAAGATAAGGAACCCGGCGTTCGACGTGACCCCGTGGAAGAACGTGACCGCGGTCGTCACGGAGTCTGGCGTGATGAGCCCCGCTGCCTTGACAAAAATGATAGGACGCTGACGTTCCTGTTCCTGTATCCCATGCCCCACGCGACTATCTCGTGAAGGTTCGGAAGCCCCTCCATCGAATGCACCTCCCGGTAGTCGTACCAGTCCGGCTTCCCCTCGTCTGGGTTGGGCGACATGCTCCCCTCATAAGAGGGAAAATAGTAGACGGAGAACTTCCTCTTCTTCTCGCTGTCCAAAAAATAAGGCCCAGGCAGCATGACGGGCTCCCCGGTCGGCACTAGGCCCGTCTCCTCGCGGCACTCCCTCAGCGCCGCCTGCAGGGGGCTCTCGTTCCCCTCAAGCTTCCCGCCGGGTATTCCGTACTTTCCCCTGTATTTCTTATGCTGGATCAGCAGCACCTTGTCGACGTTGTACAGCAGAACCCCCGCGGCGTCCCTCTCCATTCAGATAACGAAGGGGCGAAAGAATTTAACGCTTAGCCGTCCCGCGGGAAAAAAACATATTATATACAGGAAACCAATTTTCTGACATGGCCGGATACGAGGACTTCGTGCAGCTCGACTACAAGCCGAGCAGGTCCGACCTCATAGTCAGCTCCAGGATAAGGGTGCCGTCGTGGTCCACGTGGAAGAGGGCCGCGGGCGCGGTAGGCTCCGAGTCGTCTGTCGGCACGTGGGCCGAGTCCGTCGTGGGGCTGAAGTACGCGCACGTGCAGAGGGTCGCCGCGAAGATATTCAGCGCGAGGAGGGTCGGCAACGAGTACGTGCTGAAGATAGCTTACCCGCAGGATCATTTTGAGATGGGAAACATGTCCCAGATACTCGCGTCGATAGCGGGCAACGTCTTCGGCATGAAGGCGGTCGAGAGCCTGAGGATCGACGACATACGGTGGACGAGGGACATAATCAGGTCGTTCCCAGGCCCGAAGTTCGGCATCGACGGGATAAGGAAGTTCATGAAGGTGAAGAAGAGGCCGCTCATGCTCTCCGTGCCGAAGCCGAAGGTCGGCATGACGACGGACGAGCACTGCCAGATAGGTCACGACATATGGCTCGGCGGCCTCGACCTGCTGAAGGATGACGAGAACCTCAGCAACCAGAAGTTCAATTTGTTCAAGAACAGGGTGGCGAAGTGCATGAAGATCCGCGACAGGATAGAAAGGCAGACGGGCGACAGGAAGAGCTACCTGATCAACGTCACGCACTCCGACTTCAGGGAGATGGAGAGGAGGGCCAGGTTCGTCGCCGACCTCGGATGGGAGTTCGCGATGATAGACGTCGTCACCTGCGGGTTCTCCGGCGTCCACTCGCTGAGGAACCTGTGCGGGGACCTGGGACTCGCGATACACGCCCATCGCGCGATGCACGGAGCGTTCACGAGGGTCCCGTCGCACGGGTTCTCGATGCTCGCGCTCGGCGAAGTCGTGCGTCTGCTGGGCGTGGACCAGCTCCACATCGGCACGGCCGGCGTCGGCAAGCTGGTCGGCGGCAGGAAGGAGGTCGTGGAGATAGAGGAGCACATAGCGGAGTCGCCGCACGCCATGAACGAGCACAGGTCCCACCTGACGTTCAACAAGGTGAAGGCGAACAGGGATCTGAACACGCTGGACGAGGACTGGCTCAACGTCAAACCCGTGCTGCCGGTGACTTCCGGCGGAATACACCCGGGCATAGTCGAGCCCATCCTCGACAGGATGGGGATTGACATCGCGGTGCAGATTGGCGGCGGGATACACGGGCACCCGAAGGGGAGCTATGCTGGGGCGGTCGCGATGCGCGCGTCGATAGAGGCGTACATGGACAAGCAGAACCTGGAGGAGAAGGCGAAGGGCTGCAAGGAGCTGCAGCAGGCCCTTGATAAGTGGGGCCACGAGAGGACCCGATAGATTAGCAATTTTAAAGCCCGATGAATCCCAATTCTCAACTGTCATTATGAAGCTCAGGGCGAAGTATCTCGGGATAGAGACCGGCGGAAGGCCTTTCGTCACTCTCAGCAGGGACGACGCGTACGACATGGGCGTCATGGGCGGGGACAGGCTAAAGGTGAATGCGAAGGGCGCCAGCACCACCGCGATAATCAACGTCTCTGTGAAGTCCATCCCGAAGGGCGTCCTCGGCATGTCGGACGAGGTCTGGACCAAGCTGAAGCTCTCCCAGGGCGCAGCAATAGAGGTCGAGCCGGCCGGGACCCCGGACTCATTGAGCGCGGTCCGCGAGAAGCTGCGCGGCAGGAAGCTGAGCTACGAGGACATGCGCAGGATAGTCGACGACGTGGTGCAGGGGAACCTGAGCGAGACTGAGGTGGCGGCGTTCGTAACCGCGCTCCACGCGCAGGGCGGGCCGAGCATGGACGAGGTATACAGCCTTTCATTGTCGATGGTAGAGACCGGGAAGCAGCTCGGCCTGAAGAGGAAGCCCATCGTCGACAAGCACTCCGTCGGAGGCGTGCCCGGCGACAAGACGACCCTCCTCACCGTACCTGTGATTGCGTCACTCGGCCTCACGATACCGAAGACTTCCTCGCGCGCCATAACGTCCGCCGCAGGCACGGCGGACCGCGCCGAGACCCTGATGCCGGTCGACATCAGCATAGAGGAGATGAAGCGCGTCGTCGAGAAGACGAACGGCTGCATGGTGTGGGGAGGCGCGATAAGCCTCGCCCCGGCGGACGATGTTTTCATCCGCGCCGAGTTCCCGCTGTCGATAGACCCGCTGCTGCTGCCCTCGATTATGAGCAAGAAGAAGGCCGTCGGTGCGCAGTACCTCGTCGTCGACATACCCACCGGGAAGGGGACGAAGATGAAGTCCTCGGCGGACTCGGACCATTTGGGCAAGGAGTTCATGGAGCTCGGCAAGAGGATGGGCATACACACGCAGTGCGTCGTCACCTACGGGGACCAGCCCGTCGGGTACGCGGTCGGCGCGGGCCTCGAGGCCAGGGAGGCTCTGTCGGCGATATGCAACAAGAGCAACATCCCGGACCTGATAGACAAGGTCTCCCACGTGGCGGGCACGCTGCTCGAGATGACCGGCTACAAGAACGGGGCGAAGGCCGCTATAGAGGCGATAAAGTCGGGGAAGGCCGAGAAGAAGCTGAGGGAGATAATATACCAGCAGGGCGGCGACTCTGAGGTGCAGCCGGACGACATCGAGATAGGGAAGTACGGCTACGAGGTCCACTCGGACCGCGACGGGGTCGTGCTGACGATAGACAACGCTTCCCTCGTCTCGATAGCGAGGGCCGCGGGCTCGCCGAAGGACAAGCAGGCGGGCCTCATACTGGCGAAGAAGCTCGGCGACAGGGTGAAGAAGGGCGACCTCCTTTACACCGTGTACTCAGACAAGACGCACAAGCTCGCGGCGGCCCAGAAGATCGCGGACGAGAACGGCGTGTTCAACGTCGCCGACAAGAGGGAGATGATGATACACACCCTGAAGGAGGCGCCGGTCCGCGACAGGAAGCATCCGTTCATCCTGGAGCGCTAGAAGCCCGGAAATCCCAGATTTCCGTCGAACATAATAGCTTTACTTTTGCAAAACTAAATCAGGATAAGGTATGGTCAAGGAATACGTGTCCCCGCTGAAGAAGAAGATGCTGGACGCAATCGACAAGGCGCGGAAGAAGTTCGCCGGCAAGTCCTCGCCGTCCTCGCCCGCGTTCCCGTCGCCGCAGCCCCTGGACTACGCGCAGGACAGCAGGGGAAACTGGACCATCGTGAAGAACGCCGGCTCCAAGATGAAGAACGCGATGGTGAACAGGAGCCCGAGCGCGGCCACCGTCACCCTGCTGGTAGTTGGTATTTTTGTGGTGGCGTCCGGCTTCATGTTCGTCACCTACAACGCGACGTTCAACTCTTTCCTGGAGAACACGGTCGGGGTCAGCTGGAAGGGGCTGTCGAACCAGGTCGAGGACCAGGCGAAGCTGTGGGACTGCGTCATCAAGAACTCATGGGCGAACAGGCTGGCGAGCGGGGCTCTGATCGACCCGTCGTCCTTCAGCCAGGGAGGCGGCAACATCGACGCCATGGCATACTGCCAGGCGCAGTTCGCGAAGGCTCAGGAGGTCGGCTGCTCGGACTGCTTCGAGATGTCGTCCGGCGGCCTTCAGTTCAGCGTGCCCCCCGGGCCGGGAGTGGAGGCGATAGTGCGCACCGTGATCAAGGCTACCGACGAGAAGTACAGCCAGGACGGCGAGGACTTCGCGATACCGTCGGCCACTAAGGTAAGCTTCTACATGGAGGACCAGGACGGGAAGGATGCCGTCCTGGACGCAAACCTCAACATAGGCGAGGGTGAACAGTCCAGCTCCACCGTTCTTACTGGGAGCCTCAACCCGGCGATTCTCTACACGTACCCGCTCACGATAGAGGGCAAGTTCGACGTGAGCGCCGACTGCGGCTCGAAGAGGGACAAGATAGACGCGGACTCTGTGCTGAAGTATTCCTACAAGACGGACGGCCAGGCGTTCATCAACGTGAAGAAGTTCTCGACGAAGGACACCGGAAACGCGTTCACAAAGAAGGAGTCGATAACTTTCCCCGGCCCGGTGAAGATAGACATGATACCCGACTCCAACCTGTTCGGCGGCATATACAGCGTCGACCTGATTAAGAAGGCCAGGGTCGAGGTGAAGTTCAGGAACACGGGCAGGGGCAAGGCCGTCATAAACGGCGTCAGCATAAAGCAGACGCCGCCCGAGGGGTACGCCCCGCTGCCGATAACCTGCTCCGGCATAATTTCCGGGAGCGCGAGCGACATAAACGGGGAGTACACGATTGACACCGAGATAAAGCTGGACTCGAACGACAGGAGCGCCTCCTCGATAACGTGCTCCTTCGATTTGGCCGGTGCCAGGGACGTGCTCGGCGACTACCCGCAGTGGAGGATAGACGGAAGGGTTTCATATGATTATGAACTGAAGGCGAAGGCCGGGACGATACAGATAGACAAGTCCAGCTGCGACTCGGTCGCGTACGGGGAGACCGGAAGCGGCATCTCGACGAGCGGAGCGGCGCAGGACCCAAACGGGGGGCCGGACATAAGCGGCCTTCCTGAGGGCACGGGCATAGGCTCCGACGGCAAGCAGTGCGTACTGCCCGACGAGCTGAAAAAGTGCGCCTCGGGCAGCTTCCAGGAGGACGGGTGCTGCAGGTGACGACGAAAGACAAGATTCTATTCACGGCTGGCTTCCTGTTGATTTTTTCCCTTGCCTCGCCGGCGTTCGCACAGGCGTATCCGATCACCCTATACGCGGACCAGTCATCTGCCGGCGCGGGCGACACCGTGAAGTTCACAATCACATGGCTCGAGACCTCCGTCGTGAAGATAGACTTCACGAAGGTCGAGTTCCAGTACAAGAAGTTGGCAGACAGCACGTGGACGACGTTCTCCGCCACGGAGGGCACGTCCGAGAGGCTGAGCCTCGTCCTGCCGACGAGGGGAGGCTCCGGCACGATGAGGGAGTTCACAGCAAAGATGTCGGGCGCGATAGGCGAGCAGACGGCATACCAGTTCAGGGTCCGCGACAGGCACTATCCCGCGGGGTCGGACGCGAGCGCGCCCGTGACCCTCACGGTGAGCAACAAGGTCGTCTACGGGGCCTACGGCGCCCTCAAAATAATCCCCGGTAGCGGGTACACCACTTCCGGCGCGGCCGACGCGTACGTGAAGGTCAAGCAGGGCAACCAGCTAGGCACCGGGGTTAAGATCCTGTACGACTTCTCAATCGAGAACCAGGGATCGGGCGGCGCGGCCGGGCAGACGTTCCTCGTCACCGTCATCAGCAACGACGCGACCCTGAGCGACAGCGAGTCCGACAGGAACAGCGGTTCTAGCATATTCAAGATTATCAGCGTGACGAGGCCGGACGGGACGGTCGAGGCCGGATCCGGCAACAGCATCACGCTGCTGCCCGGCAGGACCACGCTAAGGATGGAGGTGGAGGCGCCGAGCGACATCGCCCCTGGTGTTCAGGCGTACAGGGTCGTCACGTTCCGCGCGACGAACATAGCCGCCAAGAACGCCGGGCAGAACGTGAAGGCGGAGGCCAGCGCCAGAATCACCGCGGACACCATACGCGACTGCGTGGACAGGCTCGACCCGACGGTGAGCGTGACCCCGCCGAGCAAGGTGGGGGACCCCGGCCAGACACTCATGTACACGATTGTTGTAAAGAACCAGGACACCGGCGGGTGCGAACCCCGGACCGTGAACATAAACAAGATCGGCCTTCAGCAGCTCCTGCCCCCGGCGAGCGACTACGACTATGTTGGCGAGGGGGCGAGGAGGGACGACAACGGGATGAAGTGGGGGATAGTGCTGCGGGGGATATTCAACGGTAAGACTACCGATATAACGTACAGACAGGGCGGCACGTTCACTGAGGGCTTCACGGACTACGTAAGCTTCTCGGGCAGCGGCGCGACGTTCAGGCTGAGCCCGGCAGACGCGTCCGGCGGGAACGACAGGAAGGTCATGATTTTGAAGGTGACGTCTTACGTCGGCGAGACGAAGGCCTCGCAGAGGGGGGTCAGGATATGCACGTCGGACGGGTGCGGCGCGCAGTCCGCGGTATTCGACCTGCAGAACCCATTCGACCCGAAAAGAAAGCCGTCCCAGTCAGGCGAGACGGTGTCGGACAGCGTCCTGACCGACCCTGACAAGAATCTGCCGGCGTCCTCTGGAACCGGAGGGACGGGAGGGGGCGGCGGAGGGACCGTGGGCGGCGTGCCGATTGTCCCAGCCAAGCCGCCGAAGGTCGATCTCGACCCCACATGGCTGGCGAATTGCAAGGCGTGCGCGGTACAGCCCAACAAGGGCTTCAACACAGACACTCAGGCGTGCGCCGAGGGAGACGCCGGCGGCTCCGGGAAGGTGGACCCCGCTCTGAAGATGGTAAACCCGGTTAACTATGACAATAAGGCCAGCAACGGCAAGGACAACTGGATATTCCTGCCGACGGAGAACTCGAGGCAGATAATAAAGGACACGGCGAGGAAGAAAAGGGCGTACACGTGCGAGAAGCCGCCGAAGGGTGTGGGGCTGTCGTCGTCTACAGGGAACTCTCCAATTGTCTCATCGGGCTGCTCCTCTAAGACTTCCTGCTCGGCGTGCACGCCCGACACGGCGAACTCTTGCGGCTGGTCCGTGAAGCAGGCGAAGTGCATCACCGGGACCGCGTCCGGGTCGAACGACGGCAGCTCCGGGACCGGGGACTGG
>JACRAE010000004.1 GCA_016213525.1 Candidatus Aenigmatarchaeota archaeon
AACTGGCTCAATATCGACATGTTTTCTGCACCTAAACTTAGGAAGACTGTGAAGGATTTAAGCCTTTCCTGTGTTGTTATACCGAAACTTGGGAACAGAGCTACATCCTGTACTTGTTGCCCGTCTGGATGACCTCGGCGCTTATCCCGCCGTCTATGCCGGACAGGGCGCGCCTGGTGGCCGTCACGGCGGAGTCTTCGCCGGCCCTGTACCTCAGCAGGGCTATGTAGTTCACGTCCTTCCTGCCGAAAACCTCGTCTATCCTTATGACGTGGGGCATCTTGCTCAGGCTGTCGACTATCTGGGACCCCATGGTAATCTCGTTCTCGCCCGTCGGCGTGTTGATCAGCACGTAGGTCTCGCTGAACACGCTGTCCCTGTACTTTTGCGGCAGTTCTATGGTATATCCGAGCCTCGCCTCGGCGAAGCCCTTCGCCATTATCGGGTCGCAGAAGCCACTGCTCTCCGTGTACCCCCTTATCGAGCCGACTATGTCCGCTATCTCGTCCTTTCCGACTTTCGACACGTCGACCCCGCAGTCCGAAAGGAAGCCCTCGACGCCGCCCCTCCCGGTCAGGGTTCCGAAAGCCATTATGGACCCCCTCCCGTAAACGTCGGACTCGAGCGTCTGGTAGGTCCTGGAGTCCTTCGCTATGGCCCCCTGGTGCCTGCCCGCCGTGTGGCTGAAGGCGTTCTCGCCCACAACCGGGGCGTTCCTCGCAATCGGCATTCCCGACATTGACTCGACGAGCCTGGACAGCTCGTACATCCTGTCTTTCTTCAGGCCGGTGTCGAACCCCACTCCATAATATAGTGCCGCATCGAGGGTCTCGAGGGAGGTTATCCCGACCCTCTCGCCCAGGCCGTTCACCGTGGCGTGCACTATGTCTGCCCCTGCCTTGACGGCGGCCAGCGAGTTCGCAACGGCCAGCCCCAAATCGTTGTGGAAGTGCGCCTCTACCTCAAAATTATAGTTCGAGAACCTGTCCTTGACGCGCCTGACGATGCCCCCTATCTCCTCCGGGACAGCCCTACCCCTAGTGTCCGGGAGCGCTATCCTATGCGCCTTCGAGAGCGCCGTCTCTATCGCCCTCATCGCAAAATTAGTCTCGTCCGCCGAGCCTATCACGCTGGTTATGTCCTCTGGTGTGTAGCTGACGGTCCTTATCCCCCTCGAGTCCGCCCTGTCCACGGACTCCTGTATCCTCTCTATGCAGAACTCCCTCATCTCGGCCAGCCCGCTGAATCTCTTGTCTTGGAACTTCGCCTTGAGGTGCGCCTCCGTCGGGGCTATGTAGAGCTTCAGGCTGTCCAGACCGAGGTCGGCGGCCGCGTCCACCTCGTTCACCGAGCACCCGCAGTGCCCGACCACCTCGACGTCGCCGTATCCCAGGGCTAGTATGCCCCTTATGCCGTCGTAGTCCGCCCTCACGCTCGGCGACCCCACGTTCACAAGGTCTATGCCGACGTCGACGAGCTTCTCGAAAATCTTGACCCTGTTCTCGGCCGTGTACACCACGTTGGGCGTCTGGGAGCCCTCGCGGAGCGTGTCGTCCATTATCCTGAGGTTCGGGCTGACTGGGAATTTCACGTTCGCGTAGCTAGAAATGCGCCTTCTGTCTGGCTGCCTTAAAGTGTCCCTCTCCCATTTCAACCGAAAGAGAACATGTGGCGTAAAGTATTAAAATGCGATGCGGCTCGGGGCGTCAGCCCTTGGACGACGGGCATATCGTGCCCTGCAGCGACCCCATCAGGCCGCACGCGCCCTGCGATATCGACTTCACCAGGCCCTCACCGGCGACCTCGAGCCTGTTGGCCGTGTTCAGCGTGAACATGTAGGCCAGCGCCACGACTATGACGACGACTATGACGGCGAAAACCACGATGAGCGGCACGCCCTCGGCGCCTTTCATTCCCATGAACATAGTCTCGCGTTCTGGATTAAAATCGTTTTCATCCTGGGAGGTCGTCCTGGACCTTCTGGCCGGAGCACCTCACCTGGCCGAACAGCGGCGTGGTCTCGAACGTCTCGCACACCTTCGCCTCGCTGTTTATGTTCTGCTTGGCGTAATTGGAGAAATAACCGCCCACCAACAAGTACGCCACAACGGTTGCGGCAAGCACGAAAATCAGGAAGATGATGCTGAATATCTCTACGTGAGACGTGCCCTTCGTTTTTTCATATGACGCCAAGCTGAACAATCCCCTTGAATGCGAGGAAGACGAAGACAGCCACGAGGCTGAACACAACCGTCCCCATGAATAACGAGTTCGCCATGGTCTTGTGCTTTTCTATCGAGTCCTCCCCGCTCTTCAGGGTGGACATCAGGACCGCTATAGACAGGGTCACCTCAATCATATAGGATCCGACTATCACCGTCAGCCACTCTATCGGGACGACCTTGTCTATGCTTCCCAGGACGGAGAGTATGCTGTTGTCCCCGACCGGGAGCTGTATCGCCTGCTTGGCTATCACGCTGAAGAACTGCGATATGTTGAACAGGATGAGCGTGAGCAGCGCCGAGAGCCCGACGATGACGCCCATCGAGACGGGTATCATCAGGCTCACCATGAGCTGCATCTCCGACGTGGTCTCGGCTATCATCTCGCGCAGGAAGTTCTCGACCCTTGTGACGTTCTTCATGTACGTCGATACGGACATCATGGCGTTCGCCGTCGTCTTGCTGCCCTTCTTCAGGGCCTCCGAGAACACCCGGAGAATGTTCGTTATCATGACCGACGGATAGTACCGTATGGTCCCCGTCTCCTTGTCGAATATGGCCCGCTCGAACGTGTGTCCGAACTTCCTTATGTTGTCCAGGGTCCTCTCGAAGAGGAGGGATATCTTCAGGTTCTTGATCTTCTTGACGAGCTTCTCGACAGAGGACTCTACGGAGTAGCCACTGTTCAATATGAGGCCGAGCTCGAAGAGCGCCTCGGAGAACTCGTTCTCGGTGCTCACCATGTCGTCCCTTATCTTGTCGTTGCCCTTGTACGAAAAGTACGAGTAGAAGCACACCGCCCCCGCCGCGCCCCAGACTATCGAGAGCCCGCCGAGCACCTTCTCCAGGGTTATCGGGTCCTTCTGGCCGAGACCGTATATCAGGAACAGCCCGAGGGAGATGAACGACAGCGCGATTGCGATTGAGAACGGCCATATCTTGTAGGTCTTGTTCTTGATCTTCATCGTGCCTATCTTGTGGGCGTCCGGGTGCGTGTCCACGGTCCTGACGCCGAAGCTTATCGGCCTCTTCATCAGGGTGTAGTTTATCATCCACCAAACGACTATCGGCAGGAGGACGTTGTACAAAATTACCAGCAGGTAGGGCGGTATGGAATTGGGCATGAAGAGCGTCATTATCGGGAAGAGTATGACCGTCATCACGGGGAGCGTTATGCCGAGGTAGTTGATGATGGATATGGGGCCGGCGAGCTCCTGCGTGTACTTCTTCATCCTGTCGGTGTTCCTCTCCAGGATGATGTTGATGGCCTCTTCGTAGAGCTTCGCCCTCTCGCCCTCCGCCTTGAACGTGGACGTCTTCAGCACGTCTATGGCCTCGGAGAACTCCTCGTTCTCGTTCTTCCATTTGTTGGCGAATGCCGTCAGGGCGTCGTCGGCGCTCTCGTACTTGCCCATCGACAGGTCCCAGACTATCTTCTTCAGGTCCCTCCCTATCACGCCGGTCGTGTTTGTCGCCGCGAAAAGCAGCGCGTTCTCGAAGTTCGGGGTTATCCTAAGGGAGATTACCATGTACAGGACCGACATCAGGAGGTCCGGAGTAGCCCTGATCCTGGTGAAGGTCACGGCCTGGTTCAGGTATATGGTCCAATAATAGGATATCAGAATCCCGCCGAACAAGGCAATTATGGTGAACACAGAGTCCGCCTTCGCCAGCAGGAGCGAGAGGCCTATGAGGATGCCGGCTATCGCTATGCCTATGGCGGTCCTGAATATGTCCGTAGGCGTGGTCTTGTACCCGACGAACTGGAGCTGCTGCCACATCTTCTGCTCCTGGTCCTTGCCTATCGGTATGTCTATCGGCAGCTTCGGCCCGACGAGGTTGCAGACAGCCTCGAAGAACGAGGGGGTCCTCTTCTCCAGCTCAGTGGCGAGGTATTGCTGGTAGTCGCGCGATATGGGCATTGCTTAGAATTTAGTTTCTGATGGGATAATTATTCGCTTTCCGGCCCGGCTCACTTCAGCCTGGCCTTGAACCAGTCCAGCCAGCGGTCGTATATCATGTTCGAGTCCAGCGCCCCGACCTCCTGCCTCACCTGGTCCGATATTATGTGGAACACGTCGTTCGAGTCCGTGGTCCAGTCCGCCTCCATTATCTCCGGCCTCTGCAGCTTCTCCGAATAATCGACTATGGTCTGCTTGATCTTGGTGCGCAGCATTATGTTCTCCCACACCAGGTCCCACGAGCCCCTCCAGTCCTTCACGTTCCTAGCTATCGAGTTCAGGACCTCGGACTCGCCGTCCATCAGGGTGTCGCTCGGCTTGAGCCTGTCCTCCTTTGCCGAGTACTCCATCAGCGGCACGAAGCCGCCCTCGTCCGCCGGGTCGTTCTTCCATTTCTTCCTGACCTCGGTCATCTCTATGACGCGCCTGAACCTATGCAGGCCGTCGGGCGACTTCAGCATGTTCGACACCGTGATTATGTCTATCGCCTTGAAGCTCGTCGGCTTCACGCCCAAGTCGTTCACGACCCTGTCGAACACGCCGTACGGCGACTCGCCGTGTATGGTTCCCGCCACAACGTTGGCGAGCGCGCCAATCCTCATCGCCTCGAACAATGCAACAGATTCGGTTGACCTGACCTCGCCCACGACCAGCACCGAGTCTCCGAGACGCAGCGCCGTCCTCAATGCCTCGTCCGGAGCGAGCTCGGTCTCGACCTTCGTGATGACGGACCTGGACTTGAGGCGGGTCACATTGTAGCCGAGCTTCCTCATCTCCACGACCGGCAGCTCGAGGGTGTCCTCCACGATGATCATCCTGTGCTTCTTCATTATCTCAAGGAGTATGGCCCCCAGAAGGCTCGTCTTTCCGCTGCCCCTCCCGCCCGCTATCAACATTGCGCGTCCGCCGTCGACGATGAAACTGTTCAGTCCAGAAAAGAGGGGGTCGACGTGCTTCGACTTGATGAAAAGGGGCAGAGTCCACGGCTTCTCCCTGTGGCGGCGGAACGCGAACGCGAGGCCCTCCGGCGACAAAGACCTGGTGATTGCCGCGACCCTCGCCCTCCCGCCGGGCGTGATGAGCTCCGTGTCGAGCACCGGGTTCGCCTCGTCGAGCGGCCTTCCTGAGAAGAGCCTGAACCTCGTGGCCCATGAATCGGCGTCGTCCCTCGTCGGAATCAGATTAGTCTCGCACTCCTCGAAGTCCTGATGGTAGATGTAGACCGGCGCGGCCCCTATCGGGGAGTTCACGAATATGTCCTGCACCTTGTCGTCCGCCAGCAGCAGCTCCAGTATTCCGAAGCCCGCCGTGTACCTGGTGAGTATCGTCGCCAGGTTCTCGACCTCCTCCGACGACAGCCTGACTCCGCCCGTGCCTGACAGGTCGCGTATCATGTCCCTGCCTATGTTCAAGAAGACGTCTCTGGACTTCTCCGGGTCTGTGAATTCCGCGTCGCTTGGCTTGTGCGCCGACAGGTACCTCCTGCCGGTGTCGAGCAGGCTGTACTGCTCCTCGGTCAGGGTGAACTCCTGCGGCGTGATGTGGTACACGAGCCTGACCTTCCCAGGTATCTGGAACACCTCGACGAGCGTGTTGCCGACATAGTACTTCGCGAGCGACTTCCCGTTCTTCGGCGGCGCGGCCATGTAGCGGGTCAGCATGAAGTTCGGCCTTATGACGGGGCTGAAGAACTCCCTGTACAGCGTCCTGTCGCCGAACTTGAAATCCCCCAGCCTCGGTATCGCGCGCTTGATCAAAGACGTGCCTTCCAACAGTGCCATCATCGGCTCGAGGCAGTTCGCCAGATAATGGTAATGGCACTCCTGGTCCGGTCCTGGGTTCTGGGCCGCCTTGTTCTCCGAGTTCAGCATGATCTTCAACCTCACGTACGCCCCTATCGGGTCCTTCCTCAGGACCTCCAAAATGAGGAACTGCAGGTCCGAGAGCCTGCGGACGGTGTGCTTCTCGCAGTTCGGCCCCTCGATCTTCGCCATCGTGAGGAGCCTCTCCTGGTTCAGTATGCGGTCGTACGCATAGGCGATCTCGTGGAGCATCTGAGTCTGCTCGAAGTCGTACTCGTTCTCCCTGGACTCGACGAGGATCACGCGGTTGACGTCCTTCGTCTCCAGGAGCTTGTCTATGACTATCGCCATCGTGGCCTCCGAGTCCTCTATGCTCGGCGGGATGGCCCAGTTGGTGGCTATGATGCGGAGCGCGCCCTCCGAAACCTCGTACTCTACCGCGGCCATATGGTTTAATTTATCTTTCCGTAAGACAAATCCTTTTTGAATGGTCGAGAACAAGCCAGGCGAGATAAGGGTCCTTACCAGCGAGCTGGTCAAGAGGGTCAACGACGAGACCAGGAGGATAAGGCTCGCAGAGCAGAGGCTGGACAGGTTCGAAGTCGCAGCCGACAATCTGGAGAACATGGTCTCCTCGCACGCCCTTGAAATGAAGGCGCAGCTAGACAACCTAGCCAAGTCGATAAAGGCCCTCTCGGACAGGATGACTATGACGGAGAGCGCCATCGGCAGGATCGAGAAGGAGCTGGCGAAGCGCGCGACTAAGATGGAGATCAAGCAGATAGAGTCCTACATGAGCCTCATGTCGCCGATAACCTCCAGGTTCGTCACACGGGAGGAGCTCGAGAGGGCGATAGACGACAGGACGCAGAAGAAGTACTGACCGCCTGTTTTAGGGACGTGCGCGCGGGTCTATTTCGGCCCTTTGGCATATTTTTATACCAACTGAAAGCGAACTCAATGGTATCCAAGTGGCCATTATGGACTTACCTTTCATGAAGAAGAAGCAGCAGCCCCAGGTCATGCCGGGGAAGGGCTTCGCGCCCATCGACAGGGTCAGGGAGATGGCGAGCCGGGGTTTCTCAGAGCCGGAGATGATTGACATTTTGAGGAGGGACGGGTTTTCAGCAGACGAGGTGGACAAGGCCCTGACGCAGGCGCTGAGGATTGGAGTGACTGGGGAGCAGCCGCAGCAGCAACCCCAGCAGCAGTGGCAGCCCGTCTACCAGCAGCAGCCTCAGCAACAGCAGCAGTTCCAGTGGCCGTCCCAGCAGCAGATGCCGCCGGTCCAACAGATGCAGCAACAGCAGATGCAACAGGTGCAGCAGCAGCAACAGTGGCAGCCGGAGCCGAAGAAGGAGCACCAGGGCTCGATGGGCGGCCTGCCCACACTAGAGTCCTTAGAGATTCAGCAGCCGCAGGAGTCCATGCCTCAGATACCCGAGACCAGCCTGCCCGAAGGATACTATTCGCAGCAGTACGCGAGCGAGGAATACATCGACTATCTGGTCCAACAAAGGGTCGCCGAGGTGACGGAGAAGGTGGCGGACTTCCAGAAGAAGTACACCGATCTGCAGGCGAAGATCGAGGAGCTGAACGGCGACCTGAAGACGATGTCCGCAAAGGCGTCGCCGAACCAGCAGGGCCCGATGATGGCGAAGATGGAGTCGTTTTCAGAGACTGTCTCGGACGTCGACAACAGGCTGAGCGGCCTGGAGAAGGCGTTCAAGGAGACGCTGCCCGCCCTCATAGACTCGGTGCGCGCCCTGAGCGACCTGGTGTCGAAGGTAAGGCGCGAGCAGCAGTAGGCATAAGGGTTAATTTTCAGGAAGCGAATCAATACCTATGGTAAGCATACCGTACGAATACTCCTACGCCGTGACGAAGATAGCCGAGGTCCTGGCCGTGAGGCCCGAGTGGCTCGTGTGGCCTGGTCTCCTGAGCCTGTTCATCGTACCACTCGTCCTGAACGTGTTCATGTTCTACTTCCTGCTCACCAGGATTTTCAACATATTCCCGGGATGGACTAACTATGTCGTGGCCGGGATAATCGCGTACCTCGCGCTCCCATTCAACAACATAACGATGTACATCGCGCCCCTGATAATAGGGATGCTCGGCATAAGCAGCGGCGTGGTCCTCAGGATTATCGTGATGGCCGGATTATACGGCGCCGTGCTGTGGGCGCTGCCATGGGTCCTGAAGCTCAGGTTCTAGCCCGGCTTGTTCTTCTCAAGATACTCGTCCAGGGTCTTCTTCGTGTCTCCGAGCTCGGACACCATCTTCTTCTCGAGCACCGCGCTGTCCGCCGTGTTGTCGAGTATCTTCTTGTTGATGTCGATGAGCTCCGCCAGCTGGCTCGACAGCGTGCCCATCCCCGGCCTCTTGCCGCCCTTCTTGGCATAGGTCTTCTTCGTTGAGGCGGGCTTCTGCTTGTATCCAATAATCTTCTCGACCGCGTCCGTCAGCGCGTTGAAGTTCCTCTGGTTCATCTCCATGATGGCGGCCGTCCTCTCCTTGTCCATCTTCATCTGCTCCTGGACGTAGGACTTGAACGCGCCGTCGTTCTTGTCCAGCACGGACTCGTAGCTCTTCCTCTGCTCCGACAAAATTTCCATCAGGAATCCCCTCTCCTTGGCGTGCTCCTGCTCGTACGACCTGATCACGCTGCTCACCTGGTCCCCCATCTCCTTGACCAGGTGCTGGTACTGGGCCTGCATCTCCACGTAGTCGCTCCTCATCCTGGAGATCTCCTGCACAATCCCCTGCACCGTCCTCTCGTGCTCCTGCCCGGTTTGGTAGAGGGCCTTGGTCAGGCTCTCAATCGTCTCCTTGTGCCTCGCCGTCTCCGCGGCCTGGTTGTCCTGGTTGGTCTGGTACATCGTAGCCAGGATATTGTCTGTCCTGTAATTCTGGCCTTCTATGATCTTGTCCAACATCGTCAGGAAAGATTTGTACGCGTCATCTGGCGCGGCCTGAACGGATGGCTGGGGAACCGGACCGACGATTTTCTCCGAGGACGGCTCCTTAGCGGGCGCCTTCTCTATCGGAACATCGTCATAACCGAAATATTTGTAGTCCTGAAGTCTCTTCTCGAAGTCTATGCCGAATTCCAATATCCCCGTGTTCCTGGCGCCTATCTGCCTCTGGAAAATATATGTTTCGTCACGCACAGGACGTATCTTGGCCAACATTTTGGTTATGATGTTCGGCCTGTACTTGCCCTCTGGGTTGCTGTACGGGTGGAATTGAAGTAGCGTGTTTTCGCCTGCCATATATTTTCTCCCTTTGTTACTACCTTATAGTAGTATTATTTAAGCATTTCTGTGCTGTAGAAAAATCACTTCTTCTTCTCTTCCAACGCGTCGGCCGGCAGGCTGGCGAAGTCTTCCTGTATCCTGTTTAGCTGTTCCACCGACTCCTTCCTCTGCATCTTCCACATGGCCATCTCCCTGCGCATTGAGATGAACTTGCTGCTGTCGACGTCCTCGCCCATTTCGGACAGCTTCTTCATCATCTTGCCGAGGCGCGCTATGTGGGCGTCCTCCCTGCTGATCTGCTTGTTCACCTTCTTCGTGGCGTGGTCGTATATTTTCATCACGCTGTCTATCTGGGCATACTTGGTCCTCTTGATGAAGCCGATGCTGTACAGGACCCCGCCTACAATCATCAGAGCGAAGAATATCACTATCGACCAGACTCCCAGGACCGCCATGGCCCCGGAGATCCACCCGACCCATCCCATGAACATCGCCGAGAGGCAGACGATGGCGGATATCAGGTGCTCCATGCTGCCCATTCCTTGGAAGAGCCGCAGCGTCCTGAGCAGACCCAAGAAAATCGCGTATATAGCTATGGTCGGCAGTATCGCCTTTGTTATTAGCTCGTTCGGATTCTGGAGCCACGACGTCTCGAAGCCGAAAGTCTTGACCCATATGAAGTCGACTATCTGGTTGGACCCGTAGTACTGCGCGGCTACCAACGTGGGCGTCAAAAGGAACGAGAACGCGACCGCAAGAGCGAAAACAGAGCCTGCTCCGTGGACCTTCATAGGAGTAGTTACGGACGCCACGAATTTAAACTTAATACGTTTGACGCCGAATTATCTTGCATGGCCGGTACGATGCTGGACATCATAGTCCAGGCTCAACAGAATCCGAACCTTCTCCTGACGAGCGTGCTGCTGCCGTTCCTCCTGATATTCGTGGTGATGTGGGGCATGCTCAACATGATCAAGATATTCGGCGACGGTCCGGTCTCCAGGAAGGTCAATATCATCCTGGCCCTGTGCGTCGCGCTCCTGGCTGGCATCACGCCGGCATGGAGCATAATCACCGGCATGGCCGCGTTCCTCGGCGAGTTCACCTGGGTGGCGTTCTTCATAGTTTTCATCATAGGGACCATACTCTGGATGGCGGGCAGGACGAGGGGCGTCTACCACGACCAATGGTCCTCCACCTACAGGCCGGGCAACTACGACAACCTGAAGAACCTAGACAAGGAGATAGCCAGGCTGAGGAAGGAGATACAAAAACACGCGTACAGCGACCCGCACAAGGCAGAGGTTCTGGTTGAGACCCTCAAACACCGCGAGAAGGAGAAGGAAAACATACTCGCCGTGGGCAGCATGGCCGGAAGGCACTAATCAATACTTAAGCCTTTCCAGACACAATTCTAATTACTGGTTGACATGGAAGACCCAACTCCTTTTGAAGTCGTAGTCCAGAAGATGATATCTCTCGGTTTCTACGACTTCTTCTTCCCGTTCGTCATCGTCGCGGTCCTCATGTTCGCCCTGCTCAGGAAGAGCAAGGTCCTCGGGGACAGCAGCGTGATCAACGCCGTCGTGGCCCTGTCGATGGGCTTCCTCGTCATGGGGTTCCCGATCCTCACGGGACTGGCGTACGGCACCGAGCTGGCGACGTTCTTCGTCCAGTCCACGACCTTCATCGTTATTTTGGTCATGGCGGTGCTGATAGCGAGCGCATTCTACCCCGACATAAGCAGCGTCCTCATGGACAAGTTCAAGAGCAGCCGCTTCCTCTACACGATGCTCGCGCTGGGCATAGGAATATTCGTCACCAGCGGTCTGCTGACGGTCTTCATCAACACCAACAACCCGGCCGTGACCGGCATAGAGCCGGAACTGCCCGGTCCTCCCAGCGATATAGTTATAATCGTTGCTGCCCTAATCATCTTCATGATTCTGATTATCATAGCCGCATCGATAGTGAGGAAGACGAGTTAGAGTTGGGATAAATGGCGTCACAGATTGCTACTTCAATACAAAAGCTCCAGGGCCTGGGCTTCTTCGAGTTCATAGTGCCCTTCCTCCTGACTGCGGCCATATTCTACGGCCTGCTCAGGAAGAGCAAGGTCATGGGCGACCCGAAGGAGAACGTCGCCGTCAACGCCATAATAGCCCTCGTGGCCGGCTTCATGGTATGGGCATATCCGATTCTGTCCGGAATCCCAGTGGAGAAGATGTTCGCGGAGTTCTTCTTCAAGGGGACAATAATCATTTTGACGCTCCTGATAGGCGTGCTCGGAGCCGGCATGTTCCTGCCCCCCGACCTGCCGAAGGTCATAGGCGACAACTTCAAGGGAGGCAGGGGCATAGGTATATTCATCATAGCCGGCGTGCTGATGTCCTTCACGATAGCTATCTCGGTGGGCATTGACAAGATACTGTTCCCGAACTGGAGCCTGGGCTCCGGCAGCATAGGATTCGGCGGCGGGTTCGACAACGACACCCTCATGGCCGGGGCGCTGATAATCGGAATGGCAATAGTCGTCGTCGGCATCTCATGGGGAGGTGGCGGCGGGGGAAAGAGCTGAGCTAGATGGCCACGATAGCAGAGGTCATCACGAACCTTCAGACGGTCGGTATATTCCAGTTCTTCCTGCCGTTCATAATCCTTTTCGCCATCCTGTACGGCCTGCTGACCAAGATGAAGATATTCGGCGACCCGAAGGAGGACAAGGGCGTCAACAGGATTAACACGATAATCTCGTTCGCGTGCGCCGCCTTCATCATGATCACCCCGACGACGGGCTTCGCAATCATGAGCATGACGGACTTCCTCGCGAACATATTCGCCGGTACCCTGATCTACGCCGTCACGATAATAGCGTTCATGGTTGTTTTGTTTATGGTCGCGACCCCGCTGAACAAGGGCCAGGCCCCGGACTTCAGCAAGACCGCGATGATCGGCGGTGTGGTGGCCGTTGTGCTTACGGCGGTCCTGTTCTTTTCCAGCGGCGGGGCGGAGGTTTTCCCGGGACTGAACCTTGGCGGAGGAGGCGGTGGATTCGGATCGCCGATATACTTCGGCAGCATAGACCCGTCGATGATTGCCTTGATTGTGGTCATAGCCGTGATGGCACTTGCCGTCTTCTGGGTAGTGAAGTAAGAACCAGATAAGTGAAACCGGAAGAAAGAATTTCTGAAATTAGTTCTTGGTGTACTTCTTGATGTACGGGACTATTCCCTTATGGTACATGCTGTAGCTGTCCGCCGCCTGCTTCTTCTGGCCAGATATCAAGTCCTCTATCTTGTAAAGCTGGCCTAGGTTGTACTTTCCAATGTGGTTCATGAGCTTCTTGCCCAAGTTTTTCATGTAGGAAGCGCTCTTCTTCATCTCCTCGGCTACCTTCCTTGCCTTTCCGTACGTCGGATTCTTACTGAGATATCCGCTGGAATCCTTGTACATCCTGTCGAGGACACCGTCGCCGAGGGCGCCGGCCAAAGCCAAGACCTCCTCGTCCTTGAAGGACCTCTTGCCCTTCACGTATCCCTTTATGATGTCTATAATCGGCTTGAGTCCACTTTCCTTGCCCAAGTAGGTGCTGGTCAGCTTCACTATCTCGGCGCTCTCCTTGGACTCCTTTCCGAGGCTGCCGGCAATCTTGTCCACGCTGTAAAGCGACTTTTCTAGGTTCATTTCAATCAATTGACACTATGGATGGGAGGTTTAAATGCCTTTCCGGGGTTGTTATATCCAAATTTTCGCGTCATGAGGATTTGAACTTCTGGAGGTAGTCCTCCTCGGTGAAATGGAGCTTTCCTGGCAGGACCAGAACGGACGGCGTCGACTCTATGGACCCTATCTGGAACGCCTCTATCTCCTCGTAGAAAATCTGCGACTTGCCGCCGGCCTTGCACAGCACAACGACCTTCTGCGACGGCCCGATCACGCCCTCTCCGAACTCCCTTTCCATAGCCAGCAGTATGTCGACCGCCTGCGTCGGCGTCATGAAGCCGGTGGCGTCGGAGTTGATGTCGAGCAGGCACAGCGTGTGCAATCCTCTCGACTTGTTCTCTCCTATCAGATTGTATACGGACTTCGGCAGCTTCCCCATTGTCTTCTCCATGAAAGGCACCGTGACGGTGGCGCCGAACTTGTAGACGTGCAGGCCCGTCTCCGCGACCGCGGAGAATATGGAGGAGTTGTGGATTATCCTGGTCTCTATGCCGAGCTTCCTCGCCTCGACGAGGAGTGTGGCGTGCGTCGTGGCCACCATCGGGTCGCCCTGCGTGAAAATAACGACTTTCTTGGACTTCGCCTCCTCGAGTATCCTGCCGGACCCCTCCTCCATGTCCGCCCTCTTCAGCATGAAGACCTGGTTCTTGACCAGCTCCTGGAGGTTCTCGACGCTGCCAGCCCACTTGCCGGTGTAGAACTCGCAGTAGACCTTGTCCGCTTCCTTCGCGGCGTCTATCCCGCGTAGCGTCAGGTCGTACTCGTCGTTCAGGCCTAGTCCGATCAGAGTCAGCATGAGAAAAACCTGCGCTTTTCACGCTTAAACATTCATCCCCCGCGTCTGCGGGACGAAACTTCCTCAGGGCTTAAAAAGAAGGGCGGCGAATCTGTTTCATGGGAATGGACATAGTCGGATCTGGGGACAGGATGGTCGCCCTCGTCGAGCTGGAGGAGGGCTCGGAGAAGAAGATAGAGGACGTCGCCAAGGAGGTCATAGCGGAGAACAAGAACGTCGTGTCAGTCCTGCAGAAGTTCCCGGGCACGAAGGGCAGCTACAGGACAAAGACCTACAAGTTCGTGGCCGGCGACAGCAACACAGAGGTGCTGCACAAGGAGTACGGATACCTGCTGAGGCTCGACCCTCAGAAAGTTTATTTTTCCCCCAGGGAGTCGACGGTGAGGCAGCACGTGTCCAGCCGCGTGAGGCCGGGGGACAGGGTCCTCGTGATGTTCGCCGGGGTCGGACCGTACCCGGTGTGCATGGCGAAATCGCAGCCCCTCCTCTCCGAAATAGTGGCGGTCGAGTTCAACCCGGAGGCCTTCCGATACATGAAAGACAACATAAGGATCAACAAGATAGCGCACCTCGTGACCCCGCTGATGGGAGACGTCAGGATAGTGTGCGCGAACATGTCGGGCCAGTTCGACAAGATAGTCATGCCGATGGTGGAGGCGTTCGACTTCATAGACGTCGCCGCGGACTGCTGCAAGAGCGGCGGGCTGATACAGGTATACATGGTCAGCGACAAGGAGCGCCTCTATGAGGACTGCAGGGCTGCTGTGAAGGAGAAGATGAATGCCCTTGGAAGGGAATACGACGTAGAGGCGGAGAGCAAGGTCGGCCTGTACTCGCCGGGGAAATGGAAGGTATTAATTGAGATAAGGATGAAGTGATTAAATGGACGTCAAGGATTACATCAAGGACTGCCAGGTAGTCGTGCACGCCGGCGGAATGGGCGAGAGGTGGAGCCCCGTCACCAACGGGAACCACGTGAAACCCAGGACAGAGGTCGGCCTCAAGCCCAGGCCAATGATAGACTGGACGCTCCTGCCGTTCGTGAAGTGCGGCATCAAGAACATATTCCCGACTCTGTGGTACAAGGCAGAGACGCTGAAGAGGCATCTGGACAGCGTGTCGGACCAGACAGGCATCAAATTCACTTATCTCGAGGAGCCCGAGGGTAGGAGGCTGGGGAGGGCGGGAATAATCAAGGAGTCCATAAGGAGCGGCCTGCTCGACCCCGACAAGCCAATCATATCCACGAACGGCGCCGACGTTATAGCGGTCGACGTCGAGAAGCTCGTGGCGTTCCACCTCGAGGGACTGAAGATGGGAACGGGCGTCACCATAGTGGGCGCAATCGAGATACCGACGGAGTTCGGCCAGTACCACGTCGACCCGGTCACGAAGAAGGTCACCGGGTTCAAGGAGAAGCCCGTCGTCAAGATGTCGCCGGACGAGCACGTCCACACCGGCATGTTCCTCTTCGACCCGTCGGCCAACGGGGCGTTCATGAACATAGACGAGTCGAAGTACCCAGTGAACATAGAGGACCTGAAGGGCGAGGTCGGGGACAGCATCTTCAACAACGCGAGGAGCTACGGCACGATAATCCCATTCAAGGAGTGGGTCTTCTTCAAGAGCCCGAAGCACTTCAAGGAGTTCGGCGGCATAGACTTCGAGAGGTTCCTCGGAGTGGAGAACGTAGAGACTTATCTGGGCGAATACAAAAAAGGGAATTGAAAGCGGGGGTCACCTAGCCTGGTCAATGGTGCCAGCTTCAGAAGCTGGTTCCTTAGTGGATACGTGGGTTCAAATCCCACCCCCCGCACAAGAATTTAACCTTCGGAGAGAGCCACATCTTATGTCGAAGCAGAAAACCTCCTTCAGCAGCTACATGAAACGGATTCAGGAAGAGGGAATTTGCATAGAGTCCGAGAAGGACGCCTACAGCAACCTGGTGAAAATGGCAATCGAGGACTACGGCAAGGACGACGTGAGGAACGCTCTAAGAATCATCCTGCCACAGGTGATAGAAAAGTCATGCGAGAATCAGATTAAGATGTTCGAGGACGACAGGAATTCCATAAGCAATTTTTATCGGAACGTGGCCGAGGGTTTCAGGGAAAATTACAATAGGGGCCTGCCGATACAGATCGGTCCTTTCATTTTCATCAAGAAATATCTAGAGGAATTGGAGATCAATTCAGTCGGTAGATGAAGGCGTCTGCGCCCTCCCACCCGTAGTCTACCATGACGCCGTAGTCGCCCTTTGACAGTATTTTCCTCTCCACGGACTCCTTCATCAGCTGCAGGGAGCTGGCCGCCCCTGTGTTGCCGCACTCGTTGAATATCCTGTAGCTGAGCTCGGTCTTCTTTGAATCTAAATTGCAGCTCTTTGACACGCTGTCCATGAAACTCTTCCCCGCCGTGTGAAGGTTCACCAGCTTGGATTTGTCGTATTGGTGGGGATATTTCTTCTGGAGGGTCGCGACGTTCTCGGAAGACAGGTTTGCACAGGACTCCCTGAGCCTCTTAGAGTCGACATCGAGCTCTCTTGGGAACAGCCCACTCTCCCCGACATATTTCACCGTAGCCTTTCTGTGCGCGTCTGGGGAAGTGTCCTTCCTGTTTGACATCATGTCGAAGTCTATCGAAATTGAATATTCCAATCTCGGCTCCTCGCCCGAAACGTAGGTCGAAGCCACCGTGTCGCTGAACATCAGGAAATACATCATGTCCAAGAAGCCCCTGTCCTTTGTATTTTCTATCTTACCTATTTTTTCCAAGTTCGGCAGGAACCAGTCTGTATAGCAGCTTCCAATCAAAACTAGCGTGCCGTCACCTGAGTTAGGCAGCACGGTGTTTGCATACGCGCCCATGAGGCTCTGAGACAGAGCCGAGCAGGCCATGCCCTGCCTATTGTCTGTCCTGATTGTGCTTTTGAGAGACAATCGAGGTACCAACTCTACAGTCGGCGACGGAAGATCCTGCTGATAATTGTCGTTTACTGTGACTATCTGGCCGACGTCTGTGGGGCTTCTGTCCGCTCTGGACAACGTGTACTCGGCGGACTTAACATACATGTCGACTAGGCGCTCGGGCCCGGTATTTGACTTTTCAAAAAAATTGCGGTTCTTGTAGACCCTGCCTATCGTGCCTATCTTGTCCATGACGTAATCCCGAACCCCAAGCGACATTTTGTCCTTGAATATGTCGTTCACTAGCTGGTCCATTGTGTATTCGTGGCCTGCGAACGTCACGTCTATCGGGGAAAGGTAAACGGACTTCATGTCTATCAGTGTAGATTCTGTGCTAGTTCCTCTAAATTCTTTATGTTTTCCGGCCTGTAGTAATCTTTCTTGCCCATATCCATCCCTGCTATCACCGCCTTGACACCTGAATTTTTTCCGTAGGCGCGGAGGCCCTCAGCGACTTCTCCGGGCCTGCCGTGTGTAGTCAGGGCCTCCAGCATCTCGCCCGTGACTTCCTTCGACGCATATTCTAGTTTTAGGGAAGGATTCTTTGTCTGACTGTAAACGTTTCTGATTGAGTCGACCTCCACCTCGAAGCCCGCTCTCTTTAGTCCCGGAATGTAGCCGCTGTTGTTCGCAGTGTAGTTTGCTATAGTGAGCCTGGCCGAGTCCCTCCAGTCGGAGTCCCAGTCATCGAAATATACCAGCCGTATTGCTGCCACCTCGAACTTGGAGTAGTTTCTCCTCGATTCTCTCATAGTTTCCCGCAGCATCTCTGCCGTCCTCTTGGCCTCCCCGGGGGTCTCCATATGAAGTATCACGCCGTCTGGGTTCAGGTCCCTGACGGATTCAAAGGGAGCTAACCTAGAAGCCGCCGTTATTTTTGCCTTGTCCCTAGAGACACCCCAGAAAATCCTGACGTTTTGGTCGGGACCTAGATTATATTTGAGGTGCATCGTGTACTCCTTGAGCTTCGACAAAGAATATTTTTTCTCGAACCCCCACATCTTAGCAATGTAATCCGTGCTAGCCCCCATACCCAAAATCAAACTCGTGCCTTCTGGCGGGCAGATCCTGTTCAGTTCTCTAAGAATATCCTCCTTGTACCTGGAGTGCACACTCACTATTCCTGTACCTATCGTTGTCTTGCCGCCGCGGTCGGATATCCTCTCCAGGGCGTCGAACGCGTTGACGCCGGCCATCTTAGGATGGGTCTCCGGTACCAGGAAATAATCCAGATTGTTCTTCCTCGCTATCTCCGCGGCCCTGATTATGGGCTCCATCTCCGCCCTTATCCCCAGCTCCAGGCCGTACTTGATCCTTCTCACAAAATAACTGTCCGCGCCTATAGATTTAAGGTGGCAGGGAGAATTATTCCACATGGACGGAAGCGAGAAGAAAGTCACCGTGGTGAAGCTGGGCGAATTCAAGCTCAACGAGACGTCAGTCCTCGTGATAAACAAGACCGACTACTCGGGCGAGGACAGGATAGACTTCCGCGTCTGGGTCAACTCGATGAAGTACAAGGGGCCGACGAAGCAGGGCTTCACGCTCTCTCTCGACAAGATGCAGGACTTCATGGACTTCGTTGCGAAGCTGAAGGAGAAGGCCGGAATCGAGCCGAAGAAATCTGAGCCCGAGCCGGTGAAAAAGAAGAAAGCCAAGAAGCGTGAATAAATTTTATGGAGATCGGCCTCGACGTCATAACCGTCTTCGGTTTCTTCTCCCTCGTGGGCGTGCTTCTGGTCCTGGACAGGAAGAACGTCGAGTTCAACTACGGCCTCATCATACGCAGGTGGAAGCACGGCCAGTACGTCATGGACAAATGGATATTTTCGCATAGGAAGTTCCTGAACGCGTTCGGAACCGTCGGGGTGGTGGTCGGATTCGTCGCCGCGGCCTTCGGCATCGTGAGCATACTCTACGCCACGGTTCTGGGTCAGCAGTCCGTCTCGCCCATACTACCGACGGTGGGCGAATACCAGTACCCGTCCGGCATAGTCGGGGTCCCGTTCTGGTTCTGGATAATCTCTATTTTCGTGGTGCTCTCCGTCCACGAGCCTATGCACGCCATATTCGCCAGGCTCGCAGGCGTGCCGGTCAGGAGCTGGGGCGTGATGACCTTCTTCGTGCTGCCACTCGGAGCGTTCGTCGACCCCGACATGAGGAAGGTCTACAGGCTGACCCTGATGCAGAAGCTGAAGATATTCGCGGGCGGCAGCTTCGGAAATTTCATGACTGCGGCCGTCGTCCTTCTGGTCCTAATCGCCTCTTCTTATATAATGTTCGGGCAGGCGAACGTTCCGGGCGGCCCGGCCGACGTGGCCGGCCTCGAGGGGACCATAGAGAAGGTCGGCAGCGTGGAGATAACCCACATCGGCAACCTCAGCTCAGTACTAAACGCCACCGAGTCCGGTAGCACTATTCAGGTGGCGACCGACCGTGGGACGTACGAGGTCGTCACGGCCGCGAATCCGACCACTGGCCATGGTTCTTACATAGGCGTGACTTTCGGCCTGAGACCGGAGTACATGGCCTGGAAGGAATCGGTGTCTGTCTTCATGCAGCTCCTAAAGTGGCTCCTCATCTTCAACATAGGGATAGGCGTGTTCAACATGATACCCATGAAGCCGTTCGACGGGGGCCATGTGTTTGAGGCCGTATTCGCGAAGGTCCTGAAGAGCGAGAAGGCGGGAAAGACGGCGATAAACATCACGTCCGTGGCGGTGCTGGGAATACTGCTGTTCAACGTGTTCGGAACCGGAATAGTAAAGGCGCTGTTTATCTGAGAATCTCGGTCTTCCTGAACTCGAAGTTCCTTATCGGATAGATCCTCCTGACCTCGTTCAGTATCCTCGTCTTGGCCTTGTCGTCCAGCATCCTCTCCAGGAAGTCGCTCAGCGAGGATTTCTTGACCTCGTCCGCCACGAGCTCCTGCATGCGCCTCCTGACGATCTTGACTATGCTGCTCTTCATCTTCTTCGAGACTATGGACAAAGACTTGACGCGGATCTTGACGCCGTCCCTCGTCTCGAGGTCCTGCACGGCGTCTATCCTCCTCACGTACCTGATGACCATCCTCGCTATGTAGTCCCTCATGCACTCGGACCCGTCGAACTCCGTGACGACCTTGTTCCCGACCAGGTCAGCCACGCGGAACTGGAACTTCACGTAGTACTTGCTAAAATTGTTCGTGATCTCTATCGCCGACACCGTTATCTTCCTGCCCTTCAGGAAAGCCGGGTCGCTCGCCGTGGTCTTCCCTATGTCCTTCGCGCCGAATATTTCGGGAGAGGTTATAGTGTACCATGCCTTCGACTTTGTCTTTTTAACTGCCAATCATTTCACCTTTTTCCTCGACGCCGCCCACGATGCGGATGAAGTCCGCCTCCCTGTCCCTCGGTATGAGGCCTCCTGCGGCGGACACGTGCCCACCGCCTTCGCCCCCGAGCGACTCAGCGACTGCCGAGATAATATCCTTTATATTTATTCCTTTTAAGGCTTTTGAAACCCTACCGGACACCTTGATTCGGCCGTCCGCCGTGTAGGCCATGCCGAACACAGGCTTTCCAGGGTCGATTATCCCGGAGCTCAGCACTATCGTCGAGACGGTCCCTATCACCATCTCAGATATGCTGCCCCTTGCGACTATGATGGTCGCCTTCGGGGCCGAAACTATGCTCTTTTGGTTGTTCCTCACCCAGTTTATCCCCTGCGCTATCGTCGCCCTGTAGCCCTCCATCACGCTCCAGCACCTGTCCATGACCGAGTAGTCGCCGAGAAGTATCCTCAGCGCTATGTCGTGGTTCCCCGTCCTGCCGCACGCGTTGATCAGGGTTCCGAACTCCCTCACGTCCTGCAGCTCCTCCGGCCTGCCGAACAGCGTGTGTATGTCGCCGAATATGTCCGATGCGTCGTCTTCCGTCCTCAGCCTCTCCATTATCATCGCGGAGGCCATCTTCTGCTGCTCCTCCATCGTGAGGTCCTTGAGCGTCCTCCACTCGGTCCCGTTCTTCACCGGTATCCCGAGGTCGGAAAGGAACTGTATCGCCTGCGACTCGGAACCCGATATGCCGGGTATGAACGGGTCGAACGTGAAGGCGAGCGACTTGTATATGGGTCTGGTGTTCCTTCCGTAGAGGCGCAGCCCCCGCACGACGGATATCTTGCCCATCGCCACCCCCTCGTCCAGGACCCTCTTGATGAACCCCTTGAACTCCCACTTCTCGTCCGCCTCGTCCGCGGCGGCGCCTATCATCGCTATGTCCACCAGGTCTGCGTTCCTGTGGTCGAGGAACTTGGCGAACATGTAGCACACTATCGATGCGGACATCTCGGCCTCGCCGGTGAGGAGCGGGTTCACGTGTATCAGGTTCGGGTGCTCGAACTTCCTTGGCTCGTGGTGGTCCAAAATTACCACATTCGTCCTCTCGATTACCTCACTCAGCATGTCGAGCTGGCCGCTCCCGAAGTCGGAGAGTATCAACAGGTCGTCTTCCGTCGGCTTCAGGTCTGCGATTATGTCGGACGTCAGCTGCTTCAGTATCCTCACCTCGAAGCTCGCGTCCTCCCTGACCAGAGCCTTCGTGAGTATGGCCGCCGATGTTATGCCGTCCGCGTCGAATTGGGACAAGACCTTCACCCTCCTCGTGCGTATGAGCTCCTTCGACGCGGCGGCCGCGCGCTCAACTTCCTCTAGAAACAAGATATCACTAGACTAGATTGTTACTTCTGAATTATTAGCTTGACCTGCTCGGGGTCGTACTTAAAGTTCTTCGGTATGACGCCTTCCCTCGAGTAGTACTTGCAGAGCCTCCTTATCTTGGACTCAAGGTGCTGCAGGCCGACGAGGGCTTTCTTGTCCTTCTTGTTGTGGCCCATGTGGTCGCGCAGCTCGACGGCCTTCTTGAACAGGCTCATGAGGTCCTCGGGCATCTGCGGATAATTGCTGGTCTCCTTCATGACCTCGGATATGGACTTCTTGGTTATCAGCCTGGAGTCCGGGATGCCGTACTGGTCGCGCAGTATCGTCCCTATGAGGGCCGACGTCTTCCTCTCCTTCGCGAGCCTGACTATAATCTCCTGTACCTCGGGTCCCTTCACCTTGACCCACTTCGGCACTACCTTCGTGGGTGGCTTCTTAGAGCCGTGCTTTCCCCTCTTTCTGCTGTACATTCTTGCCATCAAATCATCTCGCTTTTTACTCGTCTCTCCTGACCAACCAGTAGAAGACTAAGATTACTGTGAAAATAAACGTTATAAAACTTCCTACCATCGCTAATATGGCCGGTACGCCCTTCGTGTCCAGGACTGTCGCGGCCGTCCCTATGCCAGCCAGCACCACGCCCATGATTATCCCGAGGATTATGTACCTCTCTATGGCCTCATGCCTCCCGTGGCCGTGCAGCGCGTGCCTAATCTTCGCCTTCATACAAAACAATTGGGGTCCGACCCTTTAAATCTAGCGGCGGCGCGGAGTCACCTTCTTCCGGCGGGCGCCCTCGACTTGTACCTGCCCCTCGACTCTATCTTGCCCATCCTCAGCATGACCTCCCTCCACCTGGGGTTCGACCTCCTGTATCCGGACACTATCGAACTCCACAGCCTGCCGCTCGTCTTGTAGTTTCCAGCGACCAGCGCCTCCCGGAGTACGCCCAGGTCCGTCGCCATGTCCTCGACCCTCCTCGAGAACCTCCCGAGGCCGAAGTCTATGAAGAACACGTCCCTTCCGCGCACGATCATGTTCGAAGTCGTGAGGTCTCCGTGTACCATGCCGGCGGCGTGCATCTTCCCTATCCCCTCTCCGGCCGTCCTGCATACCGAAATTTTTACGGGCTTCCTCAGCAGGAAGTCTTTCATCACAATCCCGCCTATCTTCTCCATTGTTATCACGGAGAGAGCCTCGTCCGAGTGAACTATCTTCGGCGTCATCACGCCGTGCCCTCGCGCCTCGCGCATGAGCTTGATCTCCTGCCTGGTCCTGTTCGAGCGCAGCGCCGCGTCTATCTGCGGTATCCTGTAGCGCTTCGCTGACCTCTCCTTCACTATGACGTCCTGGCCGTCGAACACTGACTCGTATATCGTGGCCTCCGCCCCGCGCTTGAGGACCTTCATTTTTCCAGATGGTGTAAGGGCGCTTAAATAAAATTCGGTGTCCTACTTGGACTTCTCTTCGACGTCGGATATTCCGTTCTCGGTTATCTTGAAGATGCACTCTCCCTCAGGCAGGTTCGCCGCGTCCATGAGCTTGCCTATCTTCGTGCCCTCCTTGCCCTTGCGGAAGTAGAGCCTGTAAGTCGCCTGGTGCGCGAGCACGTGACCTCCGACCGGCGCGGTGGGGTCGCCGAAAAGTATGTCGGGCCTCGCCATCACCTGATTTGTGACGTACACTGCGGCATTGTGGGCATCAGCCAGCTTCTGCAGGAGGTGCAGGTGCTTGTTGAGCTTCTGCTGCCTGGGGGCTAGCTCCCCCCTCCCGACGAAGTCCGACCTGAAGTGCGATGTCAGGCTGTCGACAACAATCAGACCGATGTTCTTCTCCTCTATCATCTCGTTCGCCTTCTCGGCGAGCAGCATCTGATGCTCCGTGTTGTAGGCGCGGGCGACAAAAATGTTCTTCAGCACCTTCTCCGGGTCCATCTTGTTATGCTTCGCTATCTGGACTATCCTTGAGGGGGCGAACGTGTTCTCCGTGTCTATGAAGAGGACGTTCTTTCCCAGGCCGCCTTTCTCAATAGGCTGCTGGACATTCACACAAAGCGTGAAGCCGAGCTGGGACTTGCCGCTCGCAAACTGGCCGTAGACCTCCGTTATGGCCTGCGTCTCCACCCCGCCCCCGAGGAGCTTGTCGAGTGTCTTCGATCCTGTCGTTATCTTGTGTGAGGCTAACTTCCTCTCAAGAACCTTGTCAGCCGTCTCGAACCCTATGTTCATGTTCTTCCTGACGGAGTTGATTATCTTCTGCGCCTGCCCCTCCCCGATTTCCGCTATCGACGCGAGCTCGCGCGGCGACGTCACAGCTATCGTCATCGGATCAGTGTATCCAATCTCCCTGAGCTTCTCGGCTATCTTGGCTCCGACGCCGTCTATGTCCTCGATTTCGAATTGTTTCTCCCCAGCTTTTGCCATAATCAAACACCAATCTTCGCTTCTAATTCCTCGACTAACCTTTTACTCTCCTCGATAGGATTTATATCTTCGACCGAGTCCGCAACCATTTCGAGCGTGTTGAAGAAACTATTGTTCTTCACCTTCCCGGATATCATTATTTCCTTGCCGAGCACTCCCTTCTTCACGACGTCGTGCCTCGACGCCAGATCGAGCGCGTCTAGGTCCGCGGCCGTTGTGCCCGATAACTGCTCCGCGAGACCCCTGAAGAACACCGTGCGTATGTCCCCGGTCCCGTCGTCGAGCAGGCACGATATGAACATCGCCTTGTCCCCTCCGTCGCTCTCGAAGATGAAGTTGCCCTTGAAAACCTGGACTATGGTGCCGCGCACGTCGAAGTTCCCCGGGACCAGGCCGGATATCTTGGTCTGGGGGTTCTCTTGGATGAAGCCCTGTCCTATGTCCTCCATGCCCGGCACGAGCGAGTCGTCGTCCACCTTCCTGATGCTGCCGAACTTCCCGATGGATATCTCGACCTCGCCGTAAACGTTGTCCTTCGACATCCCACCGTACACCTGAACGACGTCTCCTACCTTCACAGACCCGTCCTCGATTATCTTCACCTGGTCGTTCCAGAGAGGAAGGCGCGTGTACCCCGACCCGTCCGACAAAAACACATTCACGACCCTGCCCTTCTCGCCGTTCTTCTTCTGGAACTCGGTTATCGGCGACGTCTTGAACACGCGCGCCACGAGGTTCACGTTCCTGACGCCCGACACCAGGTTCTTGATCTGGAACTTGCTCGTCTGCGCCGTCTCTATTTTGGCGTCCAGGTCCCGCGCCACGAGGTGGGCGGCGGCCTCCTTCGTTATCATGTTTGAAAACTCGATGAGCTTGTCCTCTATAAGAGAATTGACATTTTCCGCGGCCGTGTCCGACTGCCTGGAAATTTCTGAGACTATTTCTTCGAGAGTGGCCATGCCAAACGTAAACAACTTGTTCTCCTGGTAATTAAACCCTTTGCGGGGTAGACTTCCGGTTGCTTCTGGTGACGGCTAAAATTCAACTCGACTGAATCTTCCTTCTGGCGACCCTGACGTCCTCGTCCGTTATCGTCTTCCTTCCGGCGTGCTTCGCCAGGGCGAGCGCCTCGGCGGCGAGCGACAGCATCCTCTCCTCCATTAGGATGGAGAACTCCTCGAGCGCGTCCTGCGCCACTCTCTTCGCTCCGGCCTTCTTCAATATCCTCTCGAACGGCAGCTTCGGTATGTCTCCCATCTACGCGCCGCCTCCGACCGAGGAGAAGTCGACCTTGAAGATCTTCATCTCCGGGTTCTGGTACACCATGTCGTAGCTCTTCAGCGCCGGCAGCCCTATGTCCCTCTGACCGAGGCCGTTGAAGAAGAACATGTTCGTGAACACGGAGTCCCTCACCTTAGGCTGCATGTAGACGAGCGTCTGGAACGAAGGGTCCACCCACGCGAGGCCGTCGACGACGTTGCCGACCTGCGTCGTCGTGAAGCCCAGGTCGGCGCCGTTCTGGTATATGACCAGATGGCTTATCGGGGCGTTCCTCACGCCTTGCTGCGGCGAGTTCATGATTGCGAACAGCGTCGTGTTCTGCTGTATGACCGATATCTCGGTCGGCGCGCCTGCCGAGCACACGTACGTCGGCGCTTTCAGCCTGTCCGTCTCCTGCTGGTTCAGGCCGCACTGCGTGAACGCGGCGCCCTGTCCCGTCCCGAAGAAGCTGAGCCAGTAGTACTTCCCTATCAGGTCGGACGTTGCGAGCACGTACATGCCGGATATCGGGTCGCACGCCTCGGCGGGGAACCGGTCGCCGAACTTCTGCTTCAGCTCCGCGCACTGCTTATCTGTGACTCCCCTGTACTTGCTCAGTATCCTGACGGACTCGTTCTCGCTGGATATCGCGAACGCGCGCCCCATGTCCTGTATCCTGCTGTCGTGGTTGAGGAACAGGCAGGAGAACCCGCAGTGCGCGCCGTCGGCCATCACCTTCAGTCCTGTGCTTCCCGTTATTATGTGTCCCGGGTCCCACCACGTGCTGACGAGCGAGTCCCTGTCGCCGTTCTCCTTGAGCCATGCGAGGCCGTTCTTCCAGTTGTCGCTGACGTCCAGACCGCCCGAGGCCTGCTTGATGAACTGGTGGTTCTCGTCGAAGAACATCAGGCCGCCCAGAATTAAGAACGCGACGAACGTGCCGAGCAGGACGTTGTTGTTCCTTTCCCTACAATATGCTATCAAATTGCCAGCCGTGAATCCCGCGGCGGTCGCTATCGATATTGAGAACAGCAAGGAGAACCTTATTCCCTTCGTTATCAGCAGGAAAGAAATTATCATCCAAATTATGGCGAAGTACTCCGCGGTGTGGATCTCCTTCCTGAATACGAGCTTGAGAGCCGTTATGACGAGCGCGGCCGCGGCGAGGAACATCGGCACCTGGCCGACCCTTCCTACAACCTGGTTGAACTGCGTGAAAACGTCCAGCGGCTGCAGCTCGGCCACGGACTGGTTCACGACGAGGGAGCTCCCCGTTATGCCGCTAAGCACGAGCACTATGGCGAGCACCGCCCCGGATATGCCGCCTATGATGGTCGCGTTCAGCCTTCCCAGAGCAAGGCCGCATATCGCGCCCATTATCCCCATCAATGCGACGAATCCGGCCACCGCCCAGCTCTTGGTGCCGATTATGTTCAGACCCTGTATGAGCTGGTCGTGCGGGGGTATTGTGTTGAAGGGCCAGCCGCTCGTCGCGAGCGACATCGCCTCTCCCACGAAGCCAATCAAAAGGATTGTGAATATCAAGTTCCTGTGGTCCCTTATCTTGGCAACGATGAGTGGCAGTCCTAGCTTCACCTTCTTGCTGATTAGGGCCTCGACCACCCTGAAGAAGATCAGCATCGGTATGAAGAAGAAGAATATGAAGTAGATGTACCAGCTGTTGCTCCAGTTGAGCGCGAAGAGCCAGTAGCTGATGAGCGACGGAATCAGGTACAGTAGAATCTTGGACCACGACTGCCTCATCTCGGACAGGTTTCCTAGCTTCAGCTTGTCAATCTTGTTTATGGTGTAAAGCGTGGACGCTATCGTCAGGAACGAGTAGAACACGGTCGTGGCGTCGCTGTCAGGGTATCCGCCTATCGAGACCGAAAGGAACGTCACGGTCGAGATTGCGAAGAACGCCGTGATGAGGCCTCCCCACCTGTTTGTGACCTGCGCCCCGAGGAAGTACGCCGGCACCGCCGACAGCGAGGCGAAGACGGCGACAAACATGCCGGCAAACGTCTCGAGCTTCATCTGGACGAACATGGTCGTCAGCTTGTAGAAAATGGCTATGGTGTAGGACCAGCCCAGGTAGTAGTCGGTCGGCCTTCCCGGCGGGTAGTAGCTCAGTATGTCCCATTTGGGAGGCAGGAACCCGTTGTTCAATATCTCCTGCGCGTGCCTGAAGAACCACCACGGGTCGTAGTCCAGGATGAAGTTGGGGTTCCAGTTGATCAGCCTCAGCCAGACGCCGATGAGGATTATTCCGAGCAGTATCACGTACTGGATGTTGTCGAAAATCGGCTTCGAGAGCTTCTGGTACAACTTGTCTATCATCCGTGAGCCTCTTTATGTTTCCTTATTTTAGGCTCATAAACCTTGACATGCTGCTTCATGGAGCCGCTTCCTACTCATCCAGACCTTTCAACCGAAGCCTGCCGAAGCACCTCCTCTATCCCGTCGTCCAGGCTCCTCATCCTGATTCCGGTCTTCGACTCCGCCTTATCGCTCCTGAGGAACACGTTGGGCCTCTTCGCCGGCAGGTTCAAGTCGACGCTCTTAATCCCCAATATCGACTCCGGGTCCTTGCCCATGGCCGAGGCGACCCTCGAGGCGAACTCGTACCTGCTCACGAAGTCCGGGCCCGCCACGTGGTAAGTCCCGTCCTCCCAATCGCCGATGAGGGCATTCGTGACCGTGACAAGGTCGTCGACTAGCGTTGGGGTGTTGAACCAGTCAGTTATCTCCCTGTACTTCTCCCCAGACTCGAACGCCCGTATCAGCTTCATTATGTTGTTCTTCTCGACGTGTCTTGGGCTCCACCTGTACGGGAGGTCCGTCCTCAAAATCATGAATGGCTGGCCCGATTTCTCGACGCACCTCTCGGCCGCCAGCTTCGACCTTCCGTACTGGTTTATGGGTCTCGGGGCGTCGTCCTCCGAGAATGCTGGCTTGGAACCGTCGAACACGAACGCGGACGACATGAAAACAATCCTGCTCCCGGCCTTCTTGCAGGCCTCGGCTATGTTCTCCGTGCCGCGGACGTTGACCGCGTCCGCCAGCGACGGGTTCGTCTCGCAAAGGTCGGCGTTCGTCAGGGCGGCCAGGTGTAGTACTGTGTCCGGACCGAACCCGGATACGACTTCCGACACGGACTCCTTGTCGGTAACGTCCAGTGACTTAGACGCGCCCCCGTGGACAGGGGCGTCCCTGGAGAGATAGGTGTAGAGGACATCATTCCCTCCCTTCGCCAGTTCCGTGACGAACTTCGACCCCATGGCCCCGCTGCCGCCGGTGACGAGCACCCTCATCTCAGCCCGGCCCCCTGTTGACGTCTACGAACTTCCTCAGGGCCGACAGTTGGGGCGACAGGAACTTCAGCCTGGACTCGGCGAACCTCAGAATCGCCACGTCGTCGGTCGAGTAGAACTTGAGCTTACCCAAAATGAATATGTACAGGACCAGACCGAGCGCGAGCATCGGCAGCGTCTCCAGAGCCTTTAGTCCGAGGGCGAACGACGACTGTAGGATGAAGAACAGCAGCAGCGACGGCACCGCGAGCTTCGCCATCGAGACCCAAGGCATGGAGAACTTCAGGTTCTTCCTGAGAGCCAGATAGCTGGCTGTGGCGAAGACGGCGACGCCGGCAACGAAGCTGGCTATGAGCCCGTCCGCCCCCAGCAGCATAGTCATCGGTATCGACGTGCAGATGAAAAACGCCGCCGTTACCAGATAGACCGCCATGTTCCACCTGGCCTTTCCGATGGCGAAGAGGCTGGACACGAGTATCTGACCTATGCTCTGGACCAGGACCGCCAGTCCCACTATCGGAATCATCTGGACGGCGTCGAGGTAATGTATCTGCGTGAAGACGAGGACGAGCGCCTTCGAATAGAACGCATATATTATCATAATCGGCACCGACACGAAGAACACGTACCTCATCACGAGTTTTATAATCTTCGCCTGCGCGGCCGACTGGTTTCTGGACCCAGAGAGCCCGGAAGTTATTGGGAAGACGGCCTGGGATATTATCCCGGGTATGAGGGCGAGGGGGCTGGTGATGCTCAGCGCGGCTGCGAACAGCCCCGTGGTCTTCAGCGAGTCGAACAGCGTCAGGATTATGGTCGGCGTGTTCGTGAACAGGGCCCAGGATACGGAGGCCACGAATGCGGGCGCGGCGTACTTGAAGAACACGGCGTGACGGTCCACTTTCTCCCTGACGGCCCTGCCGAGCCTCAGAGCGTCCCTCCTGAGGACGACGACGATTCCGAACGACATCACTATGGCGGCCAGCGGCCCCATGAATCCGAATCCTGCGTACACAAGAATCGCCGCGGCGATTAGCTTGAAGATATTGATTGCAAAGTCGGTCGTGTATATCCTCCTCATGTTCTGGAGCCCGACAAGTATCGAAGTCGTGGAGTGCACAAGCGGCCACACAACTATGCCTACGGATATCGCCGCCAGGGCCTCTATCGGCATGTTGAGGTCTATCTGGAAGTAGTACACCAAGGAGAAGAACGCGACGCTCGTGATTACGTTCACCGTCACCAGAAGCTTGTTCGAGAACCCTATCAGAGCCGTTATCTTCCCGTCCTGCTTCTTCTTGGAGTACTCGGATATGAGCTTCGTGAGGGTCGCGTTGAAGCCGAGCATGCCGAACGTGGATATGAGTATGATCATGTTAACCGACGTGGATATTATCCCGGCGGCCTCCGGCGGCAGGCTCTTCCACACGACTATCCAGAAAACAAACGACAGCACGGTGACCGACAGCCAGTTCGCGAAAAGGTAGAAGGTGTTTCCTGCAAGGCGCTCTACTAGTTTCATCCAATTCCCCAATAACAATTTTTGGAATCTTGAAGTTATAGGTTAGCTACACGCGGCCCCGCGGTCTTATCTTTCCGTAGACTTCCTCCATCTGGTCGGCGACCTTCTCGAGGGAATATTTCTCGTAGACTATCTCCTTCGCGTTCCTGACTATCCTGTCCCTGACGGCCTTGCTCTCGATCAGGAGGTTTATCTTCTTCTCGAGGCATTTCGAGTCGTTAGGGTCGCATAGAAGGCCGTTGTGCCCGTCCTTGATCCAGTAGGGTATCGTGTCCACTCTGGTCGCTATAGTGGGCGTGTCGCACGCCATGGCCTCTGCTAGCACGAGTCCGAAGCCCCCCGGCTCGGGTGCGTATCCGCCCAGAGAGTCCTTATAGACGGGCGGCAGGACGAAAACGTCCGCCAGAGTGTAGTAGGCGGACATCTTGTCGTCTGGCACGTAGCCTGTGAACACGACCTTGTCGGATATCTTGAGCTCTGCCACCAGCTCCCTGAGGCGCTTCTCCATGTGGCCCTGACCAATGAGTATGAGCACGGATTTCCTGTGCCTCTGGGTCACCTTGGCGAACGCCCTGACGAGGTAGTCTATGCCCTTAGACGGTATCAGCCTACCGGCGTACAGCACGACCTTCTTTCCGGCGTACTTCCTCTCGAGCGACCTGTCCCTAGTCGGGGCGAAGAATTCTGTGTCTATACCGGGATATATCACGTCTATCTTCCTGTCCCTCACGTATCCCTTGAAGTATTTTCTGCCGAAGTCGGTCATCAATATCACCCTGTCGACTATGCCCGTGTTCATCTTCGAGAACATCTTGGTCGCTCTGGATATCCCGGGTGTCAGGCCTACGTGGGACACGACGAACTTCTTGTTTGTCGCCTTGGCGACTATGCCGCTTAAAAATGTGTAGGCCGTCGGGAACTGCCAGGAATGGATCACGTCGAACCCCCCAAACAGGAGCTTCGGGACGAGCGACGGCATGACGGCGTAGTACGCTATGCTCTTCCATATCTTGACCGGCAGGTACTCTATGCGCAGGTTCCCCATGACGAGAGTGTTCTTCTTTATTCCAGGAAACCTGCCCGTGAAAAACGTGACCTTGTGACCCCTCTCGGCCATCTTCATGGCGGCCCTGAACGAGTAGGTCTCTCCGCCCCCCACGCCGAAGTTCCCGGGGAACTTCGGTATGTTCTTCCCGATTGCCAACGGGAACGGGTACACGAAGGCTATCTTGAGCCTCTTTTCATCTGACATCCAATCAAAATTGATTCTCCGGACAATAAATAGGGTGTCTTATTTTTTCATCTTGGCGTCCCAGTATCCGTTGACGCGCCTCATGACGTCGTACCACTCCGGGTGCGCCCTGTACCACTCGACTGACTTCAAGACGCCGTCCTTCAGACCCACCTTCGGCGACCACCCGAGGGCGTCCCTCGCCTTCTTCGATGACAGGTATTGGACGTTGATCTCCCCGGGGTTGTTCTTGCCGAGCACGACAGGCTTCATCTTGCCGCGCATCCCCATGACGTCTATCACCAGGTTGGACATCTGCAGGACGCTCGTTGGCGTCTCCGTCCCGAGGTTGAACGTCTCGCCGTTTGATTTTTTCTTCTTCTGCGCCACCGCCATTATCCCAGACACCGCATCGGTCACGTACATGTAGTCGCGCACCTGTCTTCCGTCCCCCCTTATCGTCGGTGGTTTGCCGCGCATTATCGACGACACGAAGTCCGGGACAGCCCTTAGGATGTTCGTGTCCCTGCCACCGATCGTGTTGGACCATCTTATCTTGGCGGCCGGTGTCCCGTACGTTGAATGATAAGAATCTATCAGGACGTCCGCCGCCAGCTTGGACGCGTCGTATGGCGACTTCGCGGACAGCGCGTGCGACTCGTCTATCGGGACTCTCTGAGGCTCGCCGTAGACCTTGTCCGTGCTCGAGAACACCAGAAAATCCAGTGCGTCGGACTTTCTCAGCTTCTCCAGGAGGTTCAGGGTCCCAGTCGCGTTCACGTCGAAGAACTCCCTAGGCATGCTGAAAGAATGTATAACCTGCGTCAGGGCGGCAAGGTGGAACACGACCTCCTGGTCCCTGACTGCGGATGAGAGAGTCTCTGGTCGGGTGAGGTTGCCCCTGAAAGCCCGCGTCTTCTTTATGACATGGTCTATGCCGCTGGTGCCTATCGCCCCCGAATCGTCTATAAGCACGCTGACTTTCGCGCCCTCTTCGAGGAGCTTCTCAGTCAGCCAAGACCCTATGAAGCCGCCCGCGCCAGTCACCAGCACGCGCCTGTCAGAAAATGAGGCCATATTAAAAACGGTTGCTGGGAAGTATTTATCTATTCCCATATTTTCCACGGGGGTCTGCTGAATTTCACCCCCGTCGTCCCGGTCTTTTCGCCGTTCCATATGTCGTTGAGCATCTCGTACTCCTTGTACGTGTCCATGCACAGCCAGAAGCCGTCGTGCTCGAAGACCGCCAGCTGGCCCTCCTTGGACAGGCTCGTCAGGGGCTCCTCCTCGAGTACGGACTTCTCGTCCAGATAATCGAATATCTTCCTGTCAAAGACGAAGTAGCCGCCGTTGACTATCCCGGCCATCTTCGGCTTCTCCTTGAAGGACTTTGCCAGCCCATCCTTGACCTCGATGATGCCGAACCTGGACATCGGGTGCACGCCGGTCAGGGTCGCCGTCTTCCCCATCTTCCTGTGGAACTCGAGCAGGGACTTGAGGTCCACATCCGACAGCCCGTCGCAGTAGTTGGCGAAGAACGTGTCGGACTCTATGAACTTTTCCGCCATCTTAATCCTGCCGCCCGTCTGCGTCTTCTCGCCCGTGTCGACGAACGTTATCCTGTAGTCCGGGTTCTTCCTCTTGAAGCCCTCGCTCGAAAAATACTCCCTTATCTGGGGCCCCCTGTACCCGAGCAGCAGCACGAACCTCTTGAAACCCTGATGGGCGTAGATCTTCATCACGTGCTCGACGAGCGTCATCTCTCCTACCGGCACGAGTGGCTTCGGGACCGTTTCTGTGAGCTCCCTGAGCCTCATTCCCTGGCCGCCGCACAGAATGACCGCCGGTATTTCGTCCATCGCAATCAATAGAATGTTTGATTTGGAACGTTTAAATCGTCAGCTGATTTTCTTCACGGTCTTCAGTATCTGCCTCGTCCGGTGCATGTAGGTGTGCTCGCCGTACGCCCTCCTCTGGCCGCGGGCCGCTATCTTATCCCTCTCTTCCGGATTGTTCAGGTAGTAGTCGGCCTTGTCCGCCATGTCCTTGCCGTCGCGGAAGCACACGATCTCCCTGTCGAGCTTGAACATCTTCTCTATGCCCTTCGGCAGGTCGTTCAGGAGGAAGGACCCGCAACCGGTGGCCTCGAAGACCCTAAGGTTGCCCTGCGTCCCGCCGTCCCTCATCAGGACGTGGTGTATGTTTATGATTATCTTAGACGAGTTGAATGCCTTCAACAGGTCGTTCCCATAGGCGCCCCGGCCGGTGCACTTCTTCCATATGTCGGTGGTCATCACCGTCCTCGCGGAATCCCCGAAGTTGAAGCTTCCCCTGTATTCGTCCATCTTCATGAGCCTGAAAAATGTCTTCATCATCGCGTTCTGCCTTGTCCATCTGGACCCCCATATCTTCAGGTCGTAGTCCCTGAGGGCTGAGAGCAGGACTACCCTCTCCGGGTAGCACGACCCCGCGAAGCATATGTCGCTTCCCAGGACCTTCCTGTCCTCGGCGGAGACTTTCATAGTCCTGTGGACGGATGGCTCGCAGGCGTATCCTATCCATTCGGCCTTGACGCCTATGTCATGATAGCTCTTTACCGAGTCGGTGGATGCGGTGAACACGTAGTCGTACGCCGGGGCGACATGCTTCGACAGGGCGTTGAAAAGCTGCGGGTCGTCCGGGGCCATGTTCACCACGGCCGCCCCGGTCTCCTTCCTTATCCACTCTATCGTCTCGTTCAGTATGGACTCGCCCTTCACAACGAGGACCAGGTCCGGCTTGAACTTCTTCACCTCGCTCTTCAGAAGGGTGTCGGGGTTCCTGAATCCCATCCTCTGCAGCCTCGGGTAGACGCTGGGGAGGCTGGTTATAGGCAGCTTCCCGAACACGTGGGTTGGGTTGGCCACGTAGTCATACGTCCCCACCGTGTGCCCGAGCCTCTTGAAGTTGTTCGCGAAAAAGAACGGTATCTCCCACGGCACCATGTGGCCTATTACGAAAACCCTCATCCAATCATCTCCTCAGACTTTCCTCGTATATCCTATTAAGTTTTCTGTTCCTCTCTCCGACGGAGAACTTGCCCCTCGCGACCATGGCCGCGCCTTTCCTGGACATCATCCTCCTAACGGACGGATTGTCTATCATATAGGATATCTTACCCTCCAGGTCCTTCACAATCTCCGGCTTTTCCTGCCTGACGCCTTTGTTGAAATTTTCCCACGAGGTCTTGAATAGCATTCTGCGGTTGAACATCGTGCGCTTACCGGCGTCCACCGTCACGCCCGCCCCGCCGATGATCTCGGGTATCGCGAAGTTGTTCGACGCGACTATCGGTATGCCGGCGCTCATCGCCTCCAGGAACACCATGCCGAAAGTGTCTATGTAAGACGGCAGCACGAAGACGTCGGCCGACGAGAAATATTTCTTGATTAGCTCTTCCCTGGGTATGTTGGGCCTCACGAAATTGAATTGCCTGTATTTTTTCTGGAACTCTCTGGGCACGTCGCTGACCATGTTCAGGTTGAAGTCGTACCTGTCTCTCAGTGCATCGCATGCCTCCAGGACCTCCTTACCTCCCTTCCCGAAGAAGCCCTGACCCACAAACAGGAGGTTAGTGATGGGGCCTTTCTCTTTCTTTATCTTGACGGGCATCATAGCCGGGTACACGACCTCAATCTTGTCGACGAATCCCCGGGTGCTCAGTCCATTCCTGACGGAGACCTCCCCTGCCTTGGTCCACGGCATTATTTTCTTGCAGTGCTCCGACGACAGGTATCTCTGCACCGTCGACCTCACGCCCTCCAGCCTCCCAGACTCAAAACCGACGAAGGACGCGGCGTGCTCCAGGTCTATGACCCATGGCGCTTTGTTGGCCACGAGGAAGCCGCTGTTCGAATGTATCAGGTCCGTGCCGGCCGCGCAGTCCACCTGCACGACGTTGGGCTTCTTCATCAGGTTCGAATATAGCCTCCATCCCTTCCTCTTCACGACGTTCATCATACCTGACTGACCGCGCGAAGACGTCGCCTTAGGTATAGTGTACTCGACACCCCTCGGCGGATGCCTCACAAGATCGTCGAACACGTGGTGGTAGCCGCGCCTCAGGCAGACCCTCATCTCTTTCCCCTCCCAATCTTCCTCTCGAGGTCCCTGTAGACTTTCAGGAGCTTCTCGCCCTGCTTCCTGTAGTGGCACCTCTCTTTGTAGATTCTCTTGGCCCTGGCCCCCAACTTAAGCCTCGTCTTCCTGTCGCCCGCCAGCCTCAGTATGGCGTCCTTCAGCGACTCCACGTCCCCCGGCTTCGTCAGGACGCCAGCCCTCCCATAATCGAGTATCTTCGGTATCTCGGATATGTCGCTCGCCACTATGGCGCGGCCCATCGACATGGCCTCGAATATCTTGGCCGGCGTCTGCACCCTCGTGTACCGCGTGTCCCTGGTGGGAATCGCGTATATGTCGGACATCATCGTATAGTCGAGGGACTTCTCCCCCGTCCTCTTCTTCACCCATATAGTCTCGGGGCCCGACATCTTCTTGTAGGTCTCCGTCTCCTTGCCGAACTCGAAAAGGACCAGCCTGATGTCGTCCCTGCCCGTCCTCTTCACCGCCTCTATGAGGACGTCTATACCCTTGGTCTTGTAGAGCGTGCCTATGTAGGTCACGACTATCTTGCCCTGAAGACCCAGCCTCTTCCTCAGCTTCTCCGCGGACGACTTCTTCGGCATCTGAGCATCTATGTCTATCGGCGGGTATATGACGGTCCCGCCGTATATCTTCCTGAGTCCCTCGGACGGGACGGTGACGGCGTCCGCCGACCGGTAGAACTTCTCGGACATCTCGAGTATTCCCCTCTTCACCGGGTTCTCCGGCGAGGCCTTGTCGAAGTCGTCTATAGTCAGCACGAGCGGCTTCCTTAGGATGCTCTTCGCAATCGAGCAGACCGGTATGGTGTGCGGGAGCAGCTTGAAGCAGTGTATGATGTCGAAGTCGTTCCTCATCAGCCTCGCGAGGTTTATCGGCACTGTGTTAATCATGCCGACCTGCACCGGCTTCCTTATGTGGGGCTCCAGGTTCTCTACGTCCATCCTCTTGTCTTCGATGAACATCTTTTTTCCGAAGGCCGCGCCTATTATTTTCACGTCGTATTTTTTCATGAGGATTTTGGCGTAGATGTAGGGAATCATATAGGCGCTCCCGCTGAGGGATGGCGCGACCATCAGTATCCTTTTCCTTCGCCCCGGAGACCTCGTCTTACTGCGGGACATTTCAGGATCCCCTGCGCTGCTCGATTGTTTCCATGTATGCCTTCACGTGGTCTTGCGCCACCTTGGACCAGGCCGAGAATTTTTTGGGCTTGGACATCCTCCTCCTCAGTGCCCCGTCGTTCACCATCCTGAGAAGGGCGCGCTCTATGTCCTCGCCGCTCCTCTGCCTCACGAGGAGCGCATTCCTGCCCTCCTCAACTATCTCCTCGAGGCACGTCCCCCTCGTCACGACCACGGGGGTCCCTATCGATATGGACTCCGCGGCGGCGAGGCCGAAACCCTCGGTCAGCGACGGCATGACGAGGAAGTCCGACGCGCCTATCAGTTTTGACGCGAAGCTGTGCTCCACGGAGGGCTCCGCCAGTATGATCCCGTTCGTCAGGACCTCGGAGGAGTGCACTCGTTTTATGAAATTCTTGTACCCGCTCTCATGGGACCGGGAGAGCAGGAAAATAAACCTGAAGCTGTTCTTCGACTTCTTCAGCGCCGCCTCGAGACCGTCCAACATGTATTCTATGCCCTTGAAAACGGTGGCCTTACCGACGAAGCACCCCACAACCTCGTCGTCCCCTATTCCGTAGTTCTTCCTGAACGCCTTCCTGTCCCTCTTCGCCCGGGGGCTGAATATGGACGAGTCTATGCCCGGCATTATCTTCTCCATCTTGGAATCCGGCACCCCGATTATCTCCTTCAGGTCCTTCCTCGTGTGCTCGGCCGCGATTATGTACTTGTCGAAGGGGAGCGAGAACAGGGTCCTCTCCTCCAGGAAGTAGAACGGGCCCTTGTGGCTCGCGAACTCGACCCACTCCTTCAGCGACCAGACCTCGTAGACGCTTATCACGCTGGGCGTCCGGGTCGTCGAGGAGAACAAAAACGACGGTATCATGGCGGAATACGTGCAGGTGTGAACTATGTCGTACCTATCGCGGCTCGACATCAGATGAGCGGAAGCCCCCATCAGGAACTGCTCCCTCGTTCTGCCGAACCTATGTATCTTGATTCCGTTCCACACCTCAAAGTCCTTCGAATCCCTCTCCTTGGACGTCACTACAGTCACGTCATGCCCAAGCTTCGCTACCTCCTGGCACAGGTTCTTGAAGACCGTGGGCACGCCCCCGACGTGCGGATAGAAAAAATCCAGAACGTACAGGACCCTGAGCTTGTTTCTAGTTTTTGGCATTCTAACAACCGACTGTATTTATAACTTGGTCTTCTAACTTTAATCTTATGTCGACTTTCTGGGACGGCAAGAACGTGCTCATCACAGGCTGTACGGGCTTCGTCGGGTCATGGCTCGCAGAGGCGCTTGTGGAGAGGGGGGCGAACGTCAACGGCTTCGTGAGAATCCAATCGGGGACGACCACGAAAAACATAGACCACCTACTTGCGGGCAAAAAAATAACCCTGCATAGAGGCGATCTCAACGACTCGGGTTCTATAGCCGATATAATAAAGAAGTCGGAATCGGAGGTCGTGTTCCACCTGGCGGCGCAGAGCTTCGTGCCTCAGAGCTTCGAGTCTCCCGTAGACACGTTCCGCGCCAACGTCATAGGCACGACCAACGTCCTGGACGCCGTGAAGCAGGTCGACAAGGACATAGGTGTTCATTTTGCGGGCAGCAGCGAGGAGTACGGACTGGTGATAGTTGACGACTCCCAGTACAAGAGAATGATAGACAGGTACAAAGTCATTCTCCCGGCGCCTGAAACTGACGGCGACGGAAAGATAGTGCCCGAGACCCCGATAAAGGAGACGAACCCGATGAGGACGGTGGGCATATCACCCTACGGGTGCTCCAAGAGGATGGCCGAGGAGATATGCCGCACCTACGCGTCCTGCTATGGAATGAACGTCTACGTGACGCGCGCCTTCAACCACACGGGCCCGAGGAGGGGCAGGGAGTTCGTGTCCAGCAGGATAACCGAGCAGGTCGCAGAGGGGGTGAAGAACGGCAAGAGGGAGATTGTGCTAGGCAACCTCGAGTCGATAAGGGACTTCAGCGACGTGCGCGACATAGTCCGCGGCTACATGGCGGCCGTGGAGAGGGGGGTGCCGGGCGACGTCTACAACCTCTGTAGCGGGAAGGGCACCAGCATAAGACAGCTGATGGAAATGGCGGTCTCTATTGCGAAGAAGGACTTCGGCCTCGGCCATGAAATGGAGTACGTCGCAGACGAGAAGCTGATAAGGCCGGCGGAACTGCCAATCATAGTGGGAGACTGCAGCAAGGCGAGGAAGGACCTTGGATGGAAGTCGGAAGTCCCCCTCGAGAAGACGCTGGGGGACATGATAGGATTCTACTGCGAGAGGATCTAGTTCTTCAGGTTCTTTATCTGATATGCCAGCATTCCCAGCAGGGTGGCGTAGGTCTTGACGTACTCCGCAGCAACCAGTTGCAGGAGTCCGAGGGGGCTCCTCTCGTTCTTGAGATAGTTCCACATGACGGCAGGGAAGAAATTGACGTATCCTAGGCCGAAGTGGAACAGCGCGGGCGCCACGACTGGAACCCAGATTAAACTCGGGAAAAGAAGGACCGCCGTTCCCGCGAACGGCATCAGGAAAATCATCTTGTCCATCTTCTTCCAGAGGACTCCCCTGTCGTACTTCCTGAACAGGTAGGCTCCGAACTCCCCCCGCTCGAACTGCTGCCTCTCAAAGCCTGTCATTGTGGAGCGGAAGTTGTGGTATATCTCGGCCTCGTTTGTCTTCACGAACCTGTATCCCCTCTCGCCGAGCCTCCAACATATCTCCAAGTCCTCCGCCGTTATCATCTTCGGATCGAACCCTCCGACTTCGAGGAGCGGCTTCTTCAGGAAGAGGCTGCTCGTTGTCGGGGCGAACGAGGCTGGTCCCGGATGCCCGGCCGTGTAGGCGGTCCCAGGCAGGTACCATAGGACCCTCGAGAGCCCGGACCGCGGCCTCAGCTGGTTGCCCGCGACCCCGACGACCTTTCCGCCAATGTGCTTCATCATGTTCTGTATCCAGTCCCTGTCCGCTATCTCGCAGTCGGAGTCTATCCACGCCACGAGCGGGTGTTTGGCGAGCCTCAGCGCCTTGTTCCTGGCCTCCGCCCTGCCCCGCCTCTCCTTGAAGCGGAACACGCGGGCACCGAACTTCCTGGCTATCTCCCAGCTCCCGTCGGTGGACCCGTCGTCCACAAAAACAACCTCGTACATGCTCTTCGGGTAGCTGATCTTCCCCAGGGAGGCGAAGAGCTTGGGCAGGTCATCCCTGGCGTTCCTTGACGCAATCAGTATCGATACCTTCCGTTTCTTCTCTGCCATTTTAATCATACTTATAAACGGCTCAATATAATTCTCTTGTATGGCTGAAATTGAGGTCTCGTTCGATCTCGAAAAGCTGAAGAAGTTCATACTTCTCGGGTTCCTGGGCGCCGTTTTCATCGTCGAGGTCATGATGACCCTGAGCAATCCGATAGCGTTCGGGGACGAGGGCTTCCACGTCTCAACGGCCAGGTACATCGGAACGGAGGTCGACTTCTCGAGCACCACGCCGCTCTTCGGGTCCACGATAAACCCCGAGAGGTTCTCGCGCGCCCCTTTCTGGAACCTGATTGAAGGCAGCTTCTACTTCCTGATGGGGTTCAGCCCCGTGATAGTCAAGGTCCTCGTTCCCTTCGTCTCGTTCATGACCGGCCTGGCGATATACGTCCTGCTCAGGAGGCTATACTCGGAGAACGTCGGCATACTCGGCGCCGCAATCGCCGTCGCGATACCGTCCTTCGTCACTTATTCCGTCCTCTTCTACACCACCGTGCCCTACGTCTTCTTCTTCAGCATGGCGTTCCTCTGCCTGCTCACCGCAATTAAGACCAACCAGACGAAGTTCTGGGTCCTTTCCGGGCTCTTTTCGGGGATTGCGCTGTTCACGAACATAGCCGGCCTGTTCATGGCAATCCTCATCGTGCTCATGGGCGTGATCCAAGTTATCAGGTCGAAGAACCGTCAGGACCTGAAGGCCATAGCCAAGACGTGGGGGATAGCGCTGCTGATAATGCTCCTGGTCGTGTCTCCCTGGGCGGCCAGGAACGTGGGCCTCTTCTACGTGCCTGGATGCACGAGCCTCAACAACATCGTACAGGGAAACTGCGACGCCAGGGGCCAGATACAGACCGGGACGGATGTGTTTGAGGGCAGAAATGCGGGCGGCGGCACGGAGGGCTCGATACTCAACGTTGGAATAATGAACTACATCCAGTTCGCGTACGGCTTCTACCTGCCGGTTCAGGGACTGGCCCTGGTAGGCACCATGCTGGTTCCATTCTCGTTCCTGGCCGGTATGCTCATCATAGCCAAGAGGAGGGAGCCGGCGGACGTCGCGATACTTTTGACCGTCCTGATATTCGGCGCCGTGTTCCTGCAGTACGGCGGCATAACCGAGGGCAGGTCTGAGGACACCGCGAGGTACTTCCTTAGCGCGACCCCGCTCATAGCCCTGGCCGCGGGCACCTACTGGGGCAGCATAAAGAAGGAGGGGCACAAGATGAACGGATGGATAATTTTGGCCGTTATGGTGTTCGTGCTCGCCATAGCGTTCTTCAGCTTCGAGGTCAGGCTCGCGCAGCTCGACAGCGTGAAGAACTTCGTCCCGAGTTTCTTCCAGGCGTGCGACTGGGTCAAGCAGAACCTGCCGGAGGACGCCAGGCTGTTCTCCCTCAACACGTACCCCACCAGGTACAACTGCGAGCGCGCGTCCGTGTGGGAGACCGACTACAAGGCGGACATACTCCTCAGCAACAACTTGACCCTCGTCAAGGAGGGTCTGGACAAGAACGGCATAGACTACGTGTTCGTCCAGAAGTTCGCCTTGAGCAACGCCGCGTACAGCCAGGCATATCCGGTAGCCTTCCTCGACCTCATGAGGGCTCACAACGAGACGTTCCAGTGGGTCTATGAGAACGGACCGGCTTACGGGACGCAGGAATTTGCCGCGTGCGCACAGACCGGAGGTTGCGACCCCGGAAACGTCCTTTACAGGGTCGTACGATAGTCTTCTGATTCCTTACAGCTCTTGGTCGCGTCTCGGAGGATTCTAGCCGCGCCACTTCTTCCTGTCTAGCTGCCCCGTCAGGAACTCGAAAGTCGCCTGGAACGGCGCGAGGTCCGGGCTCTTGACGATGTAGAAGCCCGCGACCAGCGGGAACCACATCGCCGCCTTCGCCCACTGCGCCCTGGTCCAGTGCTTCCTCATGAGCCTGTACCTGTTGCGGTGGTTAATCAGCCGTCCGACGTATCCCAGCCTCTTGGCCGTGGGGCCGCTGTGATGGTACAGGACCGCGTTGGGCTGCAGCATCATCTTGTAGCCGCCGTTCCTCATCCTTATCGACATGTCAGCATCCTCGTTGTATATCGGATTGAAGTCCTCGTCGAACATTCCTATCTTCTTGAAAACAGACATCCTGTATATCGTCGCCGAGCCGTTCACCATGTCTACCTCCACGTGTGGACGGTTCATCTTCACGAATGTCTTCCCCTTGTCCCTTGTCGCTATGAAGGAGCCGTAGGTCACCACGAGCCCCGTGCTCTCGACGTGAGTCCCGTCCCAGTTCACTACCAGTCCTTGGACGGCCCCGATACTCTCGTCGCCCTCAATGGTCCCCATAAGGAGTCGGAGGCAGTTTGGCTCTATCTTCATGTCGTCGTTCAGTACCGCAACGTACTTCGTCCTCACGTTCCTGAGGCCGCGGTTGACGCCGCCGCTGAACCCGGTGTTCCTCCCGTTCTGTATGAACCTTATCTTGTTCTTCTTCAACCACTCGACGCTCCCGTCGGTCGATCCCTGGTCTGAAATTAAAACCTCGAAGTCCCTGAACGTCTGCTTCCTGAGGGTGGGCAGCAGGCCCTTCAGGTGGTCAAGACCGTTCCAGTTTACGACCAGCACGGTCAGCTTCTTCCTTCGCATACCTGAGAATTATTTCCGAGGGGTTGCTTAAATCATTTTCAATCTCAGTACTCGACTTCCAGGAAGTCCCCGCCTTTCACGCTCTTCATGCTCTGGTCGCGGGGCAGGGGTATGTCGACGTCTGCGAGCTTCATTTTCTTGACCTCCGGCGTCGTGATCCTCGCCAGATTGTAGTGGCTTATCTTGCTCTTGCCGGTCAGGTGGAGCAGCCCCGTCCTCTTCTCCGAAATCATCTTCTTTATCCCCTTCGAAAGCGTGTCCGCGAACACGGATGTCGAGTACCTGTCCGTGAAGGCGCCCTCGTACCTCCACTTGGCGCGCTCCACGAAGTCGGTCCTCATTATGAGGTGGTTCTTCATCCTCGTCACTATCATCTCGGCCATCATCTTGGTCACGCCGTAGAAATTTATCGGATTCGGCGTGTCCGTCTCGACGTAGTCCCCCCGGTCCCCGTGGAAGACGCAGGCCGTGGACGGAAAAACAAAGTAACACTCTCTGTTAGCCTTCTCCGCCGCGTCCACCACGTTCCTCGTGCCCTCTACGTTGAACTCCCATGCCTTCGCATGGTCAGTCTCGCATCCCCTCACGTCGACCCATGCCGCTCCTTGGAACACCACGTCCGGCACGTGGGCCTCCATGTAACTGGACACGGAGACCTTGTCTGTTATGTCGACCTCAGAATGCGAGGGCGTGAGCGCCTCGGGGAACTCTTTAGACAGTGACCTTCCGAGCCTCCCGTTGCTTCCGAAAATTATCATCGTCACGGCTTTCCCACCGCCCTGTAAACGAATCCGACGGATATCATGTCGTCCTTCTTGAAGAACGCCCTGCCGTCCACCAGGACCCTCGTTCTCATTTCTCCTGCTACTTTCTCCATGTCCAAGGTCCTAAAAACGTCGTGGTCCGTGGCCATTACCACGGCGTCGGCGCCCGAGAATGCTCCCTTCATGGGCGTGAGCCTTCTCTTGGACCCAACCATCTCCATGACCGGGTCGACAACCGACACTTCGGCGCCCTTCGACTCTAAAATGTCTATGATGAAGTTCGACGGCGTGACCCTGGCGTCGGCTATGTTCTTCTTGTACGACAGTCCGAGAAGCACTACTCTAGCCCCTTCCACACCCCTGCCGGCCTCCCTCATCGCGTCCTCGAGCAGCTCCACGACGTGCGACGGCATCGAGTCGTTCACTTCCCTCGTGACCCGCATCAGCCTCGTGTCGAAGCCGACGTCCTCCGCCTGTTTTATGAGGTACCACGTGTCGACTGGTATGCACTCGCCCCCGACACCCGTCCCGGGATAGTGCGGCAGAAACGCGAACGGCTTGGTCTTCGCCCCGTTTATGACCTCGAAAGTGTCGACCCCGAGCTTCGGCAGGACCTTCGCCATCTCGTTCACCAGAGCCAGGTTCACGTCCCTGAATATGTTCTCGAGCAGCTTCGTCGCCTCGGCCGCCTCTATCGTGGACATCTCTTTGATCTCGGCGTTGATGAAGCTGGAGTAAAGTCCCTTTGCCGCGGCCATGCTCCTCCCGTCTATCGCGCTGATGACACGGCTCACGTTGTCTACAGTGTACTTCTCGAAGTCCTTGTGGTCGCCGTAGACGACGTGCGGCATCTTCTCAGTCGGCAGGGTCGGATTGTACCTCTCAGGGCAATACGCCACGCCGAAGTCCCTGCCGGCCTCCATGCCCGACACCCTCTCGATTAGTTTGTACATCTTCTTCGTGGAGCCTATCGCGACCGAGCTCTCGAACACTACTACCGCGCCTTTCTGCAAGTTCTTCGCTATCGTCTCGGATGCGCTCTCTAGTATGGACAGGTCTATGCTCTTTTCCTTGTTGAGGGGAGTCGGCACGCACACAAAAATGACATCTGCCTTCTTCATCTTTTCCGGGGACGTGGTGGCGTTTATCTTCTTGTCGGCTAGGGCCTTCCCAAGAATTGGATTGTACTCGAACCTTACCCTGTTCGCGTTGATCGACTCCACCCTATCCTTGCTTATGTCGAACGCCGTCACGCCGAAGCCTTTGCTGGCTAGGAATGTGGCGAGGGGCAGCCCTATCGTTCCGCACCCCACAACGCAGACACTCACTTCCCTGCGCTCTATTTTGTCCAGCGTTTCCCGTTCGCTGCACCCGTATATCGGCATGATTAGCTTCCCCTCACGCTGTCAGCCAGCCTGCTTATCCCCTCCTCCAGCCCGACCTTCGCCTTGAAGCCTAGCATGTTCGCAGCCTTCTCTGTGTCTGGTATCCTGTGGTATATGTCCCTCTTCCTGCCCCTACCAGAGTCCTCCTCCTTCACGAACTCTACCTTGCTCGTCGACTCAGTCACGTCTATGACCTTCTTCGCAAGCTTCTCTATTGTGACAGGCTCGGAGGAGTTCCCTATGTTGAAGACCTCGTTCATCGGGTTTTTTATGGCGAGTAGCATGGCGTCGACGACGTCGCTCACGTAGCAGAATGCCCTTGTCTGCGTCCCGTCCCCATGGACGGTCAACGTCTTGTTCTCCATCGCCAGCTGCACGAACCTCGGCATCACGAACTCCGGGGACTGGCCCGGCCCGTAGACGCTGAATAATCTGAATATGTTGTACTTCATCCCCGACGTCTTGGACACGACCTTGACGTACTCTTCGCCGACTATCTTGCTGACCCCGTACGGGGAGACCGGATTGAAGAAGTCGTCCTCGCGTATCGGCGTCCTTGCGGGCTCGCCGTAAACCTCGGACGAGGAAGTGAATAGGAACCTTTCGACCTCCCCCTCGATGCAGGAGTTGAGTATGTTCCTGACGCCGTCTATGTTAACGTCTAGAGTAAGCATCGGGTTCTTCTCGGAGTTCGCGACCCCCAGCACGGCTGCGAGGTGGACGACCGCGTTGTAGCCCCTCAGGTTCGGTATGGTCTCGGGCCTCGTTATGTCCATGGGCACGAAGTCCACCCCGTTCATCAGGGGGTTCCTGACGTCCCCGACGGTGACGCTGTGGCCTTCCCTCACCAGTGCCCAGCACAGGTGCCTGCCTATGAAGCCGGAACCGCCCGTCACGAAAACTTTCATTTTGTAGACCTTACGTATCAATTATCGGGGCAAATTATATAACCGTTCCAGTGCCCATTAACTACAAGGGACTGGAATGGCCTACGCTACAATAATCGTTCCAATTATCGTCGCCCTGGTCGCGACCTACTTCGCCACCAAATACGGCATAAGGTACTTCCGCTTCATAGGCCTGGTCACCACCGACGTCCACAAGCAGAAGAAGCCCCTCGTGCCGTACTCTGCTGGCATACCCCTCCTGTCCGGGACGCTGTGCGGCCTCCTCGTCTACGTCTTCATGAACGTCTTCGTTTTCGGGGTCAGCTACGAGCTCGCCCACGTGTTCGCGGGCATCACGAGCATGTTCATCATAGCCCTCGTCGGCCTGTTCGACGACCTCAACTCCGTGCAGGTGAAGGTCGACGGCTTCGTCGAGGGCAAGAAGGGCCTGAAGAGGTGGCAGAAGCCGCTCCTGACCATCCTGGCCGCTTTCCCCCTGATGGCCATAATGGCGGGCACCGACCACATATTCCTGCCGCTCGTCGGCGAGGTGGAGCTCGGCATCCTGTATCCGTTCATCTTCGTGCCCGCCGCCATCGTGATAGCGTCGAACGCGATAAACATGCTCGGGGGCTTCAACGGCCTGGAGGTGGGTATGGGACTGGTCTACACGCTGTCGCTCGGTGTATTCGCCCTTATCAACGACTCTACCCTCGCGGCCGTCCTGTTCCTGACGACCTTCGGCGCGCTGCTCGGTCTGGCGAGGTACAACTTCCCTCCGGCCAGGATATTGTCAGGCGATAGCCTCACATACCTGCTGGGCGCGGTCCTGGCCGTGGGCGCGATAATAGGGAACATGGAGAAGGCGGTGCTCCTTACAATGATGCCGTTCGTGATACAGGCCGCCCTTAAGTTTTGGTCGTTTAAATCGAACGGGAGCTTCGCGTCGGATCTGGGAGCGGTGCAGAGGGACGGCACCATAAAGTCCAGGTACGGGAACAAAGTCTACTCATGGACCCACCTAGTGATGAGGTCTGGTAGGTTCACAGAGATCCAGATAGTCGCGATAATGATGGCGGTCCAGGCGGCGTTCTCCGTCCTGCCGTTCCTCGGGATATTCTGAGTTCAATTTATTATTTTCTGTAGTAGCGCTTCGACAGGGCGCAGGACCCTGGATGCGAGCCTGGACCTCGATGACAGGTGCCTGACTATCTTCAGGTCGTCCTCCGTGTAATATCTCAAGACGCCGAGGGCCAGAAGATAGGCGAACGTCGCGACCAAGACTGCCCCGAGCTTCATGAGGTTGGACTGCAGTGCGGCGTTGAGCGGGAGCGCGACCGCGGCGAAAACGAGAGCGGCGACCACTATCTTCGACAGGGGCCTCCATTCTATTTTGAGTCCAACATACTTTCTGAGATAGACGTAGCTCATCATGACCAGGACCACGGACGAGGCCAGGTAGCCTATGGCCATTCCCATTGACGACAGCACTGAGGTCGCATAGATACCGACTGCGAAGAATATGACGACGGACAGGATGGTGATGTTCCTGGTTGCCTTGATGTCGCCGACTGCGAATATGCTGGACACGAGTATCTGGCCTATACCGACCATCAGAGCGCCCGGAGCGAGGAACAGCAACAGGTCGGACGCAGGCAGGTTCTCCGCCTTGTGCGAAAAGAACATTATAATCTGGCTTGAGAACACCAGAAGAAGGGCGACGAGGGGTATGGTTAGGAAGGACGTGAACTTTATCACCTGGGATATCAGATCCCCCTGTCTTTTCTTTGGGTTGGCCGTGGCGGACAGCCCAGAGTTTATCGGCGTGAGGGCCTGGCTTAGGGTCATTGGTATGAAGACTATCGGAACTATCAAGGTCATGGCTATCGCGAATATCCCAGTCACGACTTTGTCGCCCGTGACCGAGTTCACTATGATGTTCGGTATGTTCGTGAATATGATCCACATTATGCTCGTCACGAGTACCGGCAGCCCTATGCCAATCACCATGTCCCTTCCGCTGACCCTGGAGCTCTTGCCCGTCGGAAGGAAGAACGCCCTTATAATCACCGGGACGAAGAGAGACACGACGAACGCGACGAGCGGCCCCATGAATCCGACGACAATCCCAAACAGGACGAACGGGAGCGCGAGCTTCAGCACCTGCCCTATTAGGTTGGAGCCGAACAGCAGCCTCATGTTCTGCATCCCTTGGAATATCCCGTTGGTCATGTAGAAGAAGCCCCACCCGAATATCAGGACTGATATCGCCCATATGCTCTCCAACGGCAGCTTGAGCGCAACGGACAGCTGAGCGGAGAAAAGGGCTATGAGACCGGCGACCACGAAATTCGACACCAGCGCGAACTTCATGGCGAACTTCACTATGCCGTTGACCTTCTCCATGCTTCCGGACTTCAGGTATACTGGTATCATCCTGACGACGACTGCGTTCATGCCCAGGAGGGTGAAGGCCGCTATGACGAGCGATGTGTTCACGGACGTCGACACTATCCCATAATCAGACACCGAGAACGTCCTGCTCACTATCAGCCAGAAAACGAGGGAGAGCACGGTCGACATACCCCAGTCCAGCATCAGGTAGAAGCTGTTGCTTATCAGGCTGCTGCTGGACTCGTCTGACTTTGACATGCTACCGCTCACTAGAATACATTTAACCTGCATATTAGATTAATGATTATGGACGGGAGGCGTTTCCTCATAATCCTCGTCGCGGCGTCCCTCGCGATGAAGATACCCATCGCCCTCATGACGCATAGTTTTGGTGTAGACGAGAGCCTATACCTGTCGACCGCAAGGCAGTACGCAGAGACGGGAGTGTTCGGTCTACAGGAGGGACCGTACGACTTCAGGTTCATAGCTCCCATGTTCGCCTTCGTCGCGTCGTTCTTCTATATGCTAGGCGGGGAGGGAGGCGTGCTGTTGATATCGCCGATTTTCACAACCCTCTCCCTTGTTGCAATCTATCTGCTCGGCAGACAGGTGGGCGGCGAGAAGGTCGGGAGGCTGGCCGCCTTGATGGGAATGTTCTCCTCCATACTCCTTCTCATGTCTTCCAGACCCCTCACCGAGGGCGTGGCGCTGTTCTTCTTCTCGGCCTCGATGCTGGCTATGAGCTCCGCCGCAAGGGACGGCTCGCATCGCGGCTGGCTGGTTGCCCTGCCCGTGCTGATGACCGCGACTTTCCTCTCCAGGTTCCAATACGGCTTCCTGATTGTGGTGTTCTTTGTGGCGTACGTCCTGTTCTCGGGGACCTACAGAAAATTTGCCGCTCCGGGTCTCCTTCTTGGCTGCCTGGCGGCGGCCGCTGTCGCCTCGCCTTGGATTTTGATGAACATGGCGAACTACGGTAGCCCTCTCGGCGGCGCCGAACGCCAGGCCGGAACGGACGCCGGCTTCGATCCGTCGAGCGCTGTTTTCTACGTGCCGTACTTCTTCCTGATAGCCGGTCTGTATGCCCCGCTGGTTCTCTACGGTCTCTACAGGGCGGTCAAATCCAAGGACATGTTCCTGGTGATGTCCTTTGCCGTGGTCTTTGCCGCCCAGTTCCTCGTGTTCGGAAAGATAGTTGAAGAAAGATACTTGCTTCCGTTGCTGCCCGCGTCGCTGATCCTGGCCGCCGCGGGCTTCTTCGGCATGGCTAAAGGAGACAGGAGGTTGATGGGGATTGTCCTGATAGCCATCATGTTGGGAAGCCTGGCCCTCGGATACGGCGCGGTAAGCGTTTACCAGAACAACGCCCGATACGACGACTCAAAAGACGCGGCGTTCTTTGTGAAAGAGAACTGCAGCTCCCCGGTAATGAGCAACTCTTTCGTCCACGTGTGGTATTACACGGGATATGAGAACATCCCCCTGCAGAAGGATATTTATGCGAGTCTGGAGGCTATGGGGGACAGGTCTGCCAACTGCATAATGTTCAGCGAATATGAGGCTCCGTTCACGGACCCCTTCCGCGGCACGCCCTATGTGAAGACCGCGTTCGAGTCTTCGGGCGTCACCGTCTACAAGCTGTCATAGAAACACATTGTCGTTGGCCGAAGATTCTATAGAATATTTTATTTCCCAACCTTGCTTCTGATGAATTTGGAAATAACATCAACGACGTACTCCCTCTGGTCCCTACTTATCCCCTGATGGCATCCTATCAGGAACGAGTTGTTGTGGATGAACTTTGTGTTTTTCAGGTCGCCGGATTTTCTGTACCTTATGTTCTTCATCACTGGCTGTATCGTCACGTCCCCGGTCATCAGGGGCCTCGTCTCGACGTTGTTCTTCTCCAGGAACCCGACAAGCTCGTTCTTCGTGAACGGCGCGTCGGGCGCGACGGTTATCGGGTAGCTGAACCACACGTTCCTGGTGCCCGGCCTCTCCTTCTTCAGCATGAGATAGTCGGAATAAGCTCCCAGCTCCCTGTTCCAATAATCGGCGGTCTCCCTCCTGATGTCTATGAAGTCGTCGAGCTTCTTTATCTGCTGCAGGCCGAAGGCCGCCTGGAGCTCGGTCGGCCTGAAGTTGAACCCGTTGTTGAGGAAGAGGAACCTCTCGTCGATGTCGCTGTATTTCTGAGATATCTCGCTTCTGTTCTTCAGGTCCCTTATCCATCCGAACACCCTCATTGACCTCGACATCTCATGTATGTCCTCGTTGTCGGTCACGACCATGCCGCCCTCTATCGTGTTTATGTGGTGGGACAGGTAGAAGCTGAAGGTCCCGACGTCCCCGAACGTCCCTATCTTCTTGTCGCCTATCATCGCCCCGTGCGCCTCGCAGGAGTCTTCAATCACATAGAGGTCCCTCTCCTCGGCTATCTCCATTATCCTCTTCATGTCCGCCGGGTCGCCGAGCAGGTGGACCGGCATTATTGCCCTCGTCTTCTCCGTTATGGCGGCCTCTATCGACTCGACGCTGATGTCGTAGGTAGACATGTCGACGTCGGTTATGACTGGCGTGAGGCCGACGTTCGCTATCGGCGTCACCGTCGTTATCCAGGTCACCCCGGGTGTTATCACCTCGTCGCCAGGCATCATCCTGCCCTTGAACGAGGGCTCCGTCAGGACCGAGAGCGCTATCAGGTTCGCGCTGGACCCGGAGTTGGTCATGGTGCCGTACCTCGAACCCAGGTATCCGGAGAAGCTTCCTTCGAACTTCCTCACCTTCTCGCCCATTGTCACGAATTTCGAAAACAGAGAATCCACGACCTCCTTTACCTCCTCGCTGCCATAGGACGGCACCTGGAGCGACACCTTGCTCTTCCCCGGGACGAACTTCTCATCCTCGCCCTCGAAGTAGGAGTCTATGAGCTTGTCGATCTTGCCCCTCAATTCGTCCTTGTTTTCCATCAAAGCACCATCATATTTATTGACTGGGAATTGAACACTTAAACACTTTATTCCGCGTACGCGCTAGATTCTGAATATGTAATAGGTGTTGGCCCTCTCCCTGCTGAATCCGGGCTCCGCTATCTTGTACACGTGGGCCAGCTCCAGCCTCTGATTCATGTCCTCTATCGTGAACTTCCTCAAATCCAGGTCAAGCTGGTCTATCATTATGTAGGACGCGTTGTGCTGCCTGCCGAAATTTATAACAGTGTCGGCGTCCTCGAACGGTATGGAGAGTATCTTCCTGTCCGTGGCCAGGTTCAGTATGTGAATGTTGGTCCATCTTGCCATGATTACGTCGTCGACGCCGGTGTTCTGGTTAATCCAGCTCTGGGCATAGTCCGCCTTTATGTTGGACCTTATGGCGTATGTCGGGATTTGAACAAGCAGAAGTATGATTATCGCCACGTAGACAATCTTCCTCATGTGGGGTCTCAGCTTCTCGAGGAAGGCCACGCCGAGTATGGCTAAGACGAACGCCTGCGGGAATAGGAAGTTGTAGGTGAAAGTGGTCCTCGTGTTCCATAATAGTAGGGACAGCGCGAACCCTATGATTATGTAGATTGCCAGGAAGTTCTTCTCCGTTATGGTCCTGCCGAGGGACTTCAGCAGGTAGTAAAGGGCGAATATCATTATCGGCATCGTTATGACCATCGACATTGGGTTCAGCACGAGGTTCAGGTTGGTCGTCGGGTCCCAGTTCATGAAGAAGTTGTCCTGGACCGCCTGGAACGGCAGAGGGAAGAGGGCGCGATATAGGTTCGTCGCTTTTGTGAACAGGTAGTCTCCGGGATGTGTCGTCGCCCACTCGACGAACTCCCCAAACGTGGGCTTGTCGAACGAGAACACCTGATCGAAGGCGCTGACAAATATCACGGACCTGGAGCTGCTGTACAGCGGGTCGCCGTATATCACGTAGTTTCTCGCGAGCCAAGGCGACGTCACGAGGAGCATGAGGGCGAACATGGTGAAAAACTGCCTGGTCAGTATCTGCTTACGGTCCGTCAGGAAGAAGTAGGCCAGGTAACTCAGTATGAGTATCGTGCCGGGGGCGTAGTGTGTTATGTAAAGCAGCCCTGTCAGAATCCCAACGTAGTTCCAGTAGTCCCTGCCCTTCATGAAGAAGTAGATCGACGTGAGGGCCATGTATACCGTCGTCAGCCTGACCTCCGACTCGAATGAATGTCCCATGATTATCGGATTGAATGCTATCAGGGCCGCGGCCACGAGAGCCACCCTTTCGCCACCTATCTTCTTGGCTATTAGGTACGTGGGGATGATTACGAGGACTCCCATGAGGACGTTGACCATCTTGGAAATGTAGAACGAAGTCCCGAAGATGTTGTAGAAGAACCCGAGTATGAAATTGAAGAATGGGGGCCTGTAGTCCTCGGGGAACGGGAACTTTATCGGGGACCAGAAACTGTCGATTGCGTTGACCTCGAACCAGTCGTCCGTCGTGAAGGTCCTTCCCAGGTCCATGTGGAACGACGAGTCTCCGGCCAGGGGAGTCGGGAAAAGGAACTGCAGTGAGAACCTCAGGATGAACGCGGCCGCCAGTATAACCAAGAGATACCTATGTTTTTTGAAGTTCGGTCTGAAGTCTACCTTCGTCTTCTTGTAGAGCACGAACGCGACTACTGGAATTATGGAAGCCAGAGAGTATATCAGCGGTACGCCTAACATGTGCAGGAACAGTCCGAATCCCCCAAAAACAATGAAAGACAATACGAAGCTCATGGCGAGGCGCTCCATACCCCCAAGTCTCTTATCGAGCGATGCTAGGAGGTACCCCGGAATCAGGCCTATCGCCGCGACCAAAAATATCTCGTAGAACATGTCAAACCCGTACTATGGTTTGGAATCAGTTAATATTATAATCTTTGATGGAGCACTTATTTCATGAAATTCACGTGCACCGTCAGAGGCAAGATACTCCTTGATGCTTACAAGACCTGGATCAAAAACAACTCGTCCGTCCTTGACGTCGGTTGCGGGGACGGAAGCATGGGCAAAATGATCGGCGATGAGTTCAAGTGCGAAATACAGGGCACCGATATAATGGACTTCGTGAAGGGAAGGATTCCATTCAAGATTATGAGCAGCGAGACCAAGCTGCCATACAGGAACAAGGAATTCGACTTTGCGATGCTGAACGACATGCTCCACCACACGAGAAAACAAAAGGAGATTCTTTTGGAGGCGTTGAGGGTCGCTGACAACGTCCTGATATTCGACACCAGGCCGACGTTCTCAGCCAAGGTGCTGGACCATGTGTTGAACTGGCAGCACAACGTGAAGATGCCGATACCGCTGACCCATAGGACGCCTGAAGGCTGGAAGTCTTTGTTCGAGAAGATGGGTCTCAAGTCAGAGTACAGGGAGCCGGAGCACTCGTTCATGTACCCGGTATCCCACTTCGCATTCAGGGTCTGGAAGAAGTAAAATTACCCCTACTATCAAATTTTGTTGAAGAGAAGCCTCATCACGGTATTGAAGTACAGAGGAGCGCTCTTCTTGAGGTTCATCTTCGACACGCCGCTCTTCCTGCCCATCCAGCTTATGGGTATGGTCTTGTACTTGTAGCCCTTGCGTATGGCCCTAATCGCTATCTCAAGGCTTATCTCGTAGCCGTCTGACACAAGATCCATCTTCTCAACGACCTCCCTCCTGTAGGCCTTGAACGACTGGGTTATGTCGCTGCACCTGACCCTGAACGCGGCCATTATGAAGAAGTTCGTCATCATCGAGAACACCTTCTTGAATCTGGGGTAGTTCGTCACCTTCGCCCCGGGTACGTACCTAGAACCGAACGCCATGTCGTAGCCGCTGTTTATAATTTTGACATACTTCATCACATCGTCCAGCGAGTCGCACATGTCCCCGTTGAATGGGACGACTATCTTCCCCCGCGCCAGGCTGAAACCCTTCCTTATTGCCTTGCCGTACCCAGCGGGCTTCCACCCCTGAACGGCCCTAAAGTCGGAATATTTCCTCTGCATGCCCTTCAATATCTCCCATGTACCGTCGGTGCTGTCGTCAACTGCTATTATCTCGAAGTCTATTCCTTTTTTGGTGAGGTATTTGTGGACCGTGCCTATGACCGTCTTAACGTACTCGTTCTCGTTCTTGAATGGTATGATTAGGGATAGTTCTTTCAACTGGACCAAATATAATTAGATTACTTAAATACTTGTCCTAATTAATCTATGATTGTGGTATTCAGATGGCAGATTTAGAAAGCAAATTCAACGGCAGGACGGTGTTCGTGACCGGCGCGGACGGCTTCATAGGTTCGCACCTGACGGAGAAGCTCGTGTCGCTCGGCGCAAAGGTGCATGTTTTTGTGGAGTCTACGGCGCATGGTACCCTGACTAACATAGGGCACGTGGCCGACAAGGTGGTCGTCCACAGGGGTAACCTGACCGACGCGCACTCCCTCTTCATGGCCCTCAAGAAGATTAAGGAATCTGCTCACGACAAGACGTACATAATGCACCTTGCCGCCCAGGCCCACGTAGGGGAGTCCTGGGAGAGGCCCGTTGAGACTATAATGTCCAACACGATGGGTACTTTCAACCTCCTACAGGCGATAGTCGACTCAGACATAGATGTCGAAAAGGTCGACTACGCAGGCACTTCAGAAGAGTACGGTAACAACTTGAACCTCGACAACCTCGAGGACGAGACGATACACCTTCACGAGGACAGCCCGGTGAACCCGAAGAGCATATATGCGACCTCTAAGCTCGCGGGGGATTTCCTGACGATGAACTTTTTCCACGCATATGGCCTGCCTGGAGTGGTGACCAGGATGTTCAACAACTACGGACCCAGGCAAAGCCCCAGGTACATAACGGGCACGATAATCACACAGGCCCTCTGCAGGGACAACATCATTCTTGGGAATCTGACGCCCAGGAGGGACTTCTGCTTCGTCGAGGACGGCGTCAGAGGCCACATGCACACGACCCTCATGGGCAAGCCGGGCGAGATTTACTGCTATGGCTACGGGAACGACATATCAATTCAGGGATGGGCGGACCTCATCTTGAAGATAGGAAAGCAGAACGGCTACTGGGGCGACAAGAAGTTATCATCGACGAAGACCAGGTTCAGACCGGGGGAAAGCGACGTCCTGAGGCTGAAGGTCGGCTTCACCAAGCTCAATAAGCTGACCGGGTGGACGCCACAAGTCACTTGGGAAGAGGGGATACTTAGGACAATCGACTGGTATTCCAAGAACAAGGACAAGTGGGTCGGCCTGAAAGACTGGTGAGCTGGATGTCCTTCTACGAGGGCAAGAGGGTCCTGGTCACCGGCGGCACTGGAATGATAGGATCCCATCTAGCGGAGATTCTCGTGGACCAGGGCGCGGACGTTAGGATTAACGAGTTCCGAACTCCGGCGGAAAATATTTTTTCCAATGAATATTTAAAAAAGATGGAAGTTATCAAAACAGACCTCACTGAAAGAGAGGGATGCGAAAAGGCCGTAAGGGGGATGGAAGTCGTTTTCAACCTCGCGACTAGGATAACGGGCGTCATCGGCAACATCGAACATCCCGTTCAGATGTTCACGCCGAATGTTTTGATGCAGACAAACATGATAGAGGCTGCCCATAAGGAAAACGTCGACAGGTATCTGTACCAGAGCTCGGCTTGTATATACTCCTCTGAGTGCGAGATCCCCTACGAGGAAAAAGATGGAATGAAAAGCATCCCCGACAGGACCAACGAGGCCTACGCTTGGATGAAGAGGATGGGAGAGCAGCAGGCCATATTCTACCATAGAGAATTTGGAATGAAGATTGGCATATCCAGGCCTTTCAACACTTACGGGCCGCGGGATAACTTCGGAGGTGAGACGTCGCACGTTATACCCGCAATGATAGTAAAGGCAGAAAGCAGGACAGATCCGTTCAGTATATGGGGAGATGGTAGCTCGACGAGGGACTTCGTCTATGTCACCGACATGGCCAAGGGCGCCATGAGGGTCTTGGAAAAGCATCCGAAGGCCGATCCAATCAACATAGCTAGCGGGAGAGAAATAAGCACACTGGATCTAGCCAAGATAATTTTGAAAGAGAGCGGATTTGTGGATGCGAAATTGGAAGTCGACGATACGAAGCCCGGCGGGCAAAGGAGGAGGTGCGGGAGCGTCGAAAAGATGCGGAATGTACTTGAATTCGAGCCCGAAGTTGGACTGGAGTCTGGTATAGCTAAGACCGTTAGATGGTTCAGAGAAAACAAAGATAAAATCAAACGATACAAGTAGTGGGTATATGAGAATAACTCGATGCAGGATATGCAAGTCCGAAGACCTGTACAAATTCCTGGATTTGGGGATGCACCCGCCGTCTGATGCTTTCCTGAAAAAGGATCAACTGGACTCTGTTGAAGAGAAATTTCCCTTGGATGTGTATTTCTGCGGCAGCTGCTGCCTGGTTCAACTGGGTTTCGTGGTGCCGCCAGAGAAGCTTTTCACAAAAAACTACGTCTACGTGTCTTCGATATCGACCACAATGAGGTCTAACTGGATGGACATGGCTGCTGAAATAAATAAGAAGTTTGGCGTCCCTGAGGGGTCTTTGGTGGTGGATATTGGCGGAAACGACGGGACCCTCCTAAAATGCTTCCATGACAGCGGTTTTAGTGTCACGACTCTGAACATAGACCCGTCCGACGTTGCCAAGACCAAGGTATCTGAGGATGTCGACGTCATTAATGATTTTTTTAGCGAAAATGTGGCGTCCGAAGTGGCGAAGAAGTTCGGCAAGGCTAGAATAATCACGGGTACTAACGTGTTCGCCCATGTCGACGATCTAGATGATTTCATGCGCGGCGTCGGTGCTCTGCTGGAAGACGATGGTGTGCTAGTCCTAGAGTTCCCCTACTTGATGGACCTACTGGAGAAAATCGAGTTTGACACGATATACCACGAGCACCTCTCCTACCTTTCGGTTGGACCCCTTATCAAACTCTATGAGAGGTTTGGTATGATTATAGTCGACATAGACAGGATACCGGTGCATGGTGGGTCCCTGAGGATTTTTGTAAAGAAGAAGGGCCTTGGAACGGTCGCCGCCAAAAATGTGCAAGATCTCGTCAGGCTTGAAAAGGAGCGGGGTCTGTACGACTTGGAAACTTACAAGGACTTTTCAGTCAGGGTCTCTAATCTCAAAAAAAATCTCGTCGCTATGTTGAGGGACCTGAAATCAGGCGGAAAGAAGATAGCCGGCGACACGGCCCCCGCCAAGGGCAACACTCTCCTGAATTACTGCGGTATCGATGACAATGTCCTCGACTTCATAGCCGAAATAAATCCGATAAAACAGGGTCTCTACACTCCAGGAACACACATACCTGTGGTACCACTCGAAAAAATCTACGAAGATAAGCCAGACTATCTGCTCATCTTGGCCTGGAATTTCAAGGACGATATAATGCGTCAGCAAAAAGACTTTCGTGAATCTGGCGGTAGGTTCATAGTTCCAGTGCCGGAGCCCGAGATAGTCTGACTATGTTTTGAATATGTAGTAGGTATTCTTGTGTTCCTTGAATATCCCCTTCTCATACACGTTGTAGGTTCCTACATTCTGGAAGTTCTCACCCAAGAAATCCAAGTCCACTGTGTAGGCGCTGGAATTCAGATTTTTGTTGAGTAGCGACCCGACGAAAACGTCGGTATCGTCCACAACGATGTAATCGGCCCCGCTTTCATTCACAAAATTCAAAAACTGCTGCTGGCTCCCGTAACGAATCGCTATTGTGCTCCTCCCGGTCAAAAAATTGGTGACGTACGTGTCTGTCCATCTCAACATTATCTTGTCCTCAATCTCCGTGTTCTGCGTTATCCATGATTGCGCAAAGTCCCTCCTCACATCGTTTTTCAACGTGTAATTGCCCACCTGCAATATTATGAAGATTACTATCAGAACCGCTATAGCCTTCTTGTATTTGCTTCCTATTTTCTCGAAGGCCGAGAATGCTGCCACGCTAAGCAACGCTACCTGTGGGAAAAGTATGCTAAGTTCTATCGGAATTATTATGTTGGTAACCGCGATTGCGAACGCGAAACCTACTATCACATAGACTAAGATTACATCGAGTTGTCTTTTCGCCCTCATTGCAGCCTTCACCAGATAAATCATGGAGAGCGCTGCTATCGGAAGCGTTAGGAAAGATATGAAAGATCTGTTAATCATGTTCTCATTTGAGAGGAAGTTCAGATTGAAATTGCCGCCTGTGAACGGAACTGGGAAAACCGCCCGCAGGAAAATAAACAATTTGTCGCGGATTACCTGAGAAATTTCTTTCTGGGCGCTTGGTTCGTTTCCTGGTAGGAGAAGAATCTCATACTCGCTGTTTAGATTCACGAACCTGCTAGAGGAAGATGTGAGCGGCGACCCGAAAAACTCGTAGTTTCTGACAACCCATGGCGAAACTATGATCAGAGACAAAATTATAGCCATGGTGTTCTGCTTGGTTATCACGCCCCTGAACCTGGACTTTACTAGAAATATCAGATATGTTATGCCCAGAATTATGGATTCCGGATAGTGTATTAGGAAAGTAATGGTCAGAAACAAGAACGATAATGCCAGATTCTTGGACATGAAGAAATACAACGATGTTAGGGCCGCGTATGCGGTTATTATCCTGACCTCGGTGTCCACCGACTGTCCTATGAAGAATGGGCTTACCGCTATGAATACCGAGGCGAAAAGCCCCGCCTTCCCGTAGGATCTTCCGATAAGAAATATGGGAACTATCATTAGGGTGCCTAGGATGACATTCGTGAACTTCGCTATCTCGTAGCTCTGACCGAATACACTAAAAAATAATCCTGTGACGAAGTTGAAGAAAGGTGGCCTGTCGTCAACTGGACATGGAAAATCCGAGCATTGCATAGCCCCTATCGTGTTGACGTTGACGGAAAACCAGTTTGGGGTCGTGAAAGTCTTAGCCAGGTCCATATGAAGGAATGTATCGAACCCAAACGGGAAGTCGAATAGGAACTGCATCGCGAACCTCAGCAAAAATGCCGCCAACAGGACCAACAAAAGGCTTGTTGGGAACGATATTTTGGTTTCCGGCTTCCTCACCAACAAAATTAGCGGAAGTAAAAATACGGACACTAGGGAATACTCCAACGGGATGCCGAACAAGTGCAAAAATACCCCTACACCCCCCAAGAACAGAAATCCTAAAAAGAAACTCACAGCGAGCCTTTCAACACAGTCTAGACGCTTGAAGTAAGACGCGATGAAATATCCGGGCAGTACGGATATGAGAAGCATAGACACTATCTCGAACATAAACGTAATTTCACTCGAACAGTTATAAGATATATTTAAACGCGGATTTTGATTAATATCTTATGAAAATTTTGGTCACTGGTGGGTCGGGTTTTGTGGGTACTCATTTAATCAACAGGCTTGCGGAAGAACACGAAACCGTCAACTTGGATATCAGGAGCCCCCCGCAGCCGAATAAGGCAGACACCTTCATCAAGTGCGACATAACCGACTACAATAGCCTCAAAAAAACATTCGAGAGCGATCTGAAGGACATAGACGCCATTTATCACCTGGCTGGATTGTCGAGGGAATCTGAGAGCAACAAGTTTCCGGAAACTTACAACCGCACCAATGTCAATGGCACGTTCAACGTAATAGACGCCTCCAGATTCACGAGCTCCAAGAAGTTTATTTTTGCATCCACATTCCTGGTTTACGGGGAGCCCGTATATCTACCGATAGACGAAAATCACCCAAAGGACCCCAAGAGCATATACGCCTCTACTAAGCTCTGCGGGGAGACCATATGCAACGCGCATCAGGAAATATACGGCGTGAAGACTGTAAAGTTCAGGAAGAGCATAATCTACGGAGAGGACGATTTGGAGAAAAGAATAGTTTCGTTGTTCATAGACAAGGCGAAATCTGGAAAAGACCTCACGGTCTTTGGTAACAAGTTCCTAGACTTTGTCTATATAGAGGACGTCATATCTGCCTACATTTCCGCCCTGAAGAAGGACGTTACTGGAGACTTTAACATCGGAACTGGTGAAAAGGTCACGCTGCTAGACCTGGCTAACATGGTAAGGGACATAGTGAACCCCGGCGTGAAGGTGGTCGAAGACGGCCTGAGGACTGGAGAGATAAAGGGCTATAACCCCGACATATCGAAAGCCAGAAAATTACTGGATTTTAACCCCCAACAAGATTTAATATCCTTCATCAAGAGATGTATATGATGGATGAGGCTGAGATAAGAAACAAGATATCTTCCCTGGTAAGAGACTTCTTCGAACTGAAAAAATCAAAGAAATTCACCTTCGGAAAGGATCTTATTCAGTATTCCGGTGATGTGAAGGACGAAAACGAGATTGACGCCTCCATACAAACGTTACTCGACGGTAGGCTCGCTGCTGGGAAGCAGGTAGAATCATTCGAGAACGAATTTGCAGATTATCTCGGCGCGAGACACTGCGTTGCCGTCGGCTCTGGAACAGCCGCCGATCTCATTAGCCTGAACGCGCTCCAGAACGAGCACCTAGAAAATCCGATGAGAAAGGGAGACGAGGTCCTAACGTGCGCCTTGAACTTCGCCACCCCTATGAGCTCGATACTTTTCAATGGTTACAAGCCTGCCCTAGTGGACACTACTCTTGGGAAGTACACCATGGACGTTGACGATATAGAAGCATCCATAACCGAGAACACCAAGGCTATACTAGCAGTCCACCTGTTCGGCAATGTTTGCAACCTAGACAAGATAATGAAGATAGCGAAGAAGCATGGTCTCTACGTAATTGAGGATTGCTGTGATTCCGCAGGTTCAATGTACGACGGCAAAATGATAGGTACTTTCGGGGACATGGGTACCTTCAGCTTCTATCCTGCCCATCAAATGACGACTATGGAGGGCGGCATGATATCTACGAATAACGAGAACATGAACTACTTGCTCAGGTCCCTCAGGATGTGGGGAAGAGCTCTTCCTTGTCCCTACTGTGGTGACGATATGGGTAAGTCGTGCAAGCTGAGGCACAATCTCAACATAGGCAACATAGGCAGATATGATTTGGCTTACCTTTTCATAAATCAGGGCCATAACTCGAAGCTCGTCGAGGTACAGGGAGCATTCGGAAGGGAACAGCTCAAGAAGCTCCCGAATTTCAACGAAATACGCCGGGATAACTTCAGGGAGACTGTAAAGGCCCTGAGACCGTACGAGGATCAATTAATTTTGCCAGAGGCTGAAAAGAATTCCGACCCGGCTTGGTACTCCATACCCCTGACAATCAGGGACGGGGCCGGTTTCAACAGGGAAGACATAACAAACATGCTCAAAGAGGCGAAGATAGAATTCCGCTACCTGTTCACGGGCAACATACTAGACCAGCCGGCCTTCAGAAACATAGAAAAGAGGATACACGGCGACCTTACGAACGCAAACAAGACCACCACAGACTCGTTCTTCATAGGATGCTACCAGGGGATAAACCCCGACATGCGCGAGTATATCATAGAGAAAATGGTCGGATTCTTAGAAAAACATAAGAACTGAGGGCTTCTGTTGGTTATATGAAAATAATAATTTTCATGCCAGCCTACAATGCCGCCAAGACCATAGAGAGCGTTTTTCCGAGAATCCCGAAAAGTGTGTACCGGAAATTACATAAAATAATCATAGTGAACGATGGTAGCAGGGACGACACCGCGAAAGTCGTAAAAAAATTATCTCGATTATACAAGAAAATCAAACTGATTACTCACAAGGTTAACAGGGGATATGCCCAGACGCAAAAAACTGGGTACAAAGCAGCCTTGGCGATGGGTGCGGACGTTGTAGTAATGCTTCACTCCGACGGCCAATATTCTCCGGAATATCTCGACAAGCTTCTAGAGCCTCTCGAGAATAACAAAGCTGACGTCGTCCAGGGCTCCAGAATATTGGGCGGGGAGGCTTTGAAGGGAGGTATGCCCTCATACAAATTTGTGGGCAACAGGATATCGTCATTTATTGAGAATATAGTTTCCGGGCTCGATATATCGGAGTACCATTCGGGCTACATGCTCTATAATAAAAAGGCTCTGACAAAAATACCGTTCGAGAAGCTTGCAGACATTTACCATTCTCACAAGGGAACTTGCCACTATGATGGTGAGATGATTTTGATATCGAACCGCATGGGACTCAGAATAAAAGAGGTTCCCATACCAACAATATACGCTGGCGAGATATCGCACGTAAATCCTTACACGTACGGATTTGAGGTGCTGCAAGTTATAATCAGATATGTGACGAAACGTTACAAGTTCTAAATCCTATTATCTCTCTATCCTCAGCCTGAGAGCCTCCAGCATTATCCTTCCGTATCTCCAGCCTTGTTTGTAGAGTCCCGTGAACTTTGCTTTGCCGCTCTTCCTATTCCTCCAGATGGTGGGAACTTCCAATATCTTTACTTTATTGACAACCATGGGCTTCAATATCATCTCAGAAGTTATCTCGAATCCGTCGCTGTTAATCGTGATATTTTTAAATATACTTTTCCTGTAGGCCTTGAAGGCGTTCGAAAAGTCCTTGATGTTCTTCATGAAAACCAATGCTAGTGCCTTGTTGTAAATCCTGTGAGCTAGATATTTCATATACGGGTAGTCCACCGTACGTCCGCCCCTGATGAATCTGGACCCAACAACTATATCATAGCCCTTCTCAATCTCGCGCACCATTCTTGGAATCGTATTAGGGTCGTCCGACATGTCAGCCATGAACGGCATGACTATGCTTCCTCTGGAATTCTCCAGCCCTGTTTTTATGGCTCTGCCGAATCCGTTTGGATATTTCCTATGAATCGCCCTCACGACCCTGTATTTTCTTGACAAATCGTCCACAATCTTTGGTGTGTTGTCGCTACTCACGTCGTCCACCAACAATATTTCAAATTTCAGGCCCCTACAGGCCCTCAAAAGACTGGAAACGCATCTTGAAAGGTTTCCCTCCTCATTGTGTGCTGGCACTATTATTGTCAACATGTTTTTCGTCATTATTTACACCCAAATTTTATTTTATTTTTCTTACTGCCATCTCTATCTTGTCCATTGCGTCGGATATCTTGTCCTTGGATGTTGCATAACTCATCCTGATAAACCCTTCTCCCGAGCTTCCGAACTGATTTCCGGGCACGGTCAGGACCTTCGCCTCCCTGATAAGAAATTCTGAGAACTCCTGGGATTTCATGCCGCCGAGTGTCCTGAAGAATATGTAGAACGCCCCTTTTGGAATGATGAAATCGAATCCTATTTCTTTCAGCCTCTTCGAGGCAAATTTTCTCTTGTCGTCAAAAACGTTGACGTTTTTTTGTATATCCTTTTCTGGTATTTTTAGGGCTTCCACCGCGCCATGTTGCAAAAATGCAGGAGATGATACTGTTATGGCGAACTTCAATTGGATCATTTTCTTAATCATGTCAGAAGGTCCCTTGCAGTATCCTAGTCTGAACCCTGGCATGCTGTAAGTCTTCGAAAAGGTGTTGAACGTGACCACCTTGTCCTCCATACCGTTCATGCTGCCTATGCTGTAATGCTTCTCGTTGTCATAGACATATTTTTCGTACGCCTCGTCGGAAAAAATCAACATGTTGTTTTCCGTCGCTATATCTGCTATTTCTTCCATCTCCCTCTTGCTCATGACCGTACCCGTTGGATTTGATGGTGAGTTTAGGAAGAGTATTCTTGTTTTTTCGTCTATGGTCTTCCTGAGAATATCTGAATCGAAGGAAAATCCTTCGTTGGAAAGTTTTGTCGGAACCGGTGTTCCGTTTAGCATCCTGACAACTTCAGAATAGTCCATATATCCCGGATCTGGTATCAGGGTCTTTTCCCCCGGCTTCATGGCAGCGAAGGTAGCAATGAAGAGGGCTTCGCTTGAACCACATGTGACTATGATGTCATCCTCGCTTGAATCGATGCCGTTCTCTTCCCTCAGTTTTTTCACCAAGGCATGCCTCAGCTCCGGCACGCCGTTTGGCTGAGAATAGTTAGTGGTGCCGTTATCTAATGATTCTTTGGTGGCATCTATGACGCTCTTCGGTGTGGGAAAGTCGGGTTCGCCTATGGCCAACGATATCACATCCTTCCTCTTCAGGGCGATGCCCAGTATTTCTCGTATGTCTTTGCCCGATTCTGGGACGTTAGAATCTTTCATCAACATTTACTATGTATTTCTGATTTAAATGATGTTTGTACGATTGTGACGCGTTTATTGAAATTATGACAGCTATCTTGGATGGTATGTTGTTTTTCTCGGAAATCCGCATAAATTTAAGTCCCCATAAAATCACTCCATAACATGAGGGTTTTGATTACGGGCGGTAGTGGTGTCATAGGATCTAAATTTGTGACCGATTTTTCGAAAAATGGCCACGATGTCCTCTACACATATTTGTCCCGAATCCCCAGGATTGATGATGGGCTCTCCGAATCTATGGACATCACAGACAGAGGGTCTGTGAACCGCATTGTTGATAAATTCAGACCGGACCTGATTGTACACTGCAGCGCCCTGACCAAAGTGGACCTTTGCGAGACCAAACCAGAACTATCAACCCGAATTAACGTAGATGGGACCAAAAATATCGTGGTAGCCGGAAAAAATGTCGGTTGTAAAATAATTTACATATCTACAGCCCACGTTTTCTATGAATCTGAAAAGGTCTTCTATGAAGACGACAAACCATCTCCCCAAAACAAATATGGCCTCTCTAAAATGATGGGAGAAGAAATAATCAAGAATTCTGGTCTTCCATTTATGATTTTCAGAACGGACCATCCTTACAGATGGAGTCCGGCTCATATAGAAAAAAACAACGTGATGACTGTTATTAGAAAGCTTGGTGAGGGAAAGGAATTTACCGAGGCGGTCGACTGGTACAACATGCCTACCCTGGTGGACAATTTGGTCGAGTCTGCACTCAAAATGACAGATAAATGGGAAGATGGTATATACCACGTGGTCGGATCAGACTATGTCAGCAGGTATGATTTTGCCTCGAAGGTCGCGGCGGCCCTCGGGGTGGACGACAAAATAATTAAAAAGACCAGAATATCCGATTTAAAGCTGGATGCCAAGAGGCCAAACATACGGATGAACAATGACAAAATCCAGAAGAAATCTGGTGTTAGGATGGTGGGCGTCGACGAGGGTATATTTTTGGTGATGAAGGAGCGCTTGGATTCGCTCAGGCTTTCTTGAAATTTATTTTTCTATCCTTCGGAACAGCCTGAATGCTAAAACCACATATATTACGTCAATGAACACCAGCGTATATGCCCAAAGCACCGTAGTAGAAGACCCGACGGACGTGCTGTACTTGCCCAAACCCCCCTGGAAAGGATCGAAATAATTTACTGACGCATTTAGTCCCACAATTATAATGGAGAGAACAATGAAGGTTACGCGTAGATTTGTCATTTGCTGTCCTCCAAGAATCCTATTCTCCTGTAGAATTTCTCGTACATTTTCCTCACAATCGGATAGTCGACTTTCCTTGCCACTCTCTTGGCATTGGACGCGTTCTTCCTCGCAAGTTTTCCGTTGTTTAGGTACTTACAAATGTTTTCCGATAGCTTGTCGGAATCCATGTATCCATGGAATAGCGCGGAGCTCTTGAAAGCGTCGAATAGGCCATAGTCCGGGAGGCATAGAGGCACGCCTGCGCAGGCAGCTTCGTATACCACCAAAGAGAAACATTCCCCGCCGTCTTCTGAAGAGTTCACATACACGTTGGCCGCATCCAGGGCCGCGAGAACCCCGTGTTTATCCAAATTTCCCGTGAAAATTACATCCCTACCCTCCTTCTCCAATATGTCAGGCTCTGGTAGAAGCCACTCGAACCCTGACTGAACCTCCTTTCTTGACTTGTGACCTACGAACACCAGTCTCACACCGGCTTTCTTACAAGCCTCGATTATTACCTCTGGTTTCTTCGTCTTCCTTGCGTTGATGCACAAAACGAATGGATCTTTACCTAGACCGTACTTCTTCCTGAACTCGATGCCTCCCCTTGGTCTGGAAAAAAATGGGTAGTTCACTGGTATAGGGAGCACCACCACTTTTTTGGGGTCTACCCCCTCCTTTATGTAATTTTTTTTGCCATATTCGGTCTGGGCTGCTATCCAGTCATAGCTGTTGAAAATGAATTTCCTAAGGAATCGAGTCTTTCCCGAACTACCCAAGTGGTTGTTGTGCGGTGTATAGACCGATTTTTTCGCGAAGAGGGCTGAGAGCTCTGGAAATGGCAAACCCCTGCCATGCGCATGCACGTTCTGTCCGCTGATTTCTCCTATAATCTTGCCGGTCTTCGATGACGATATCGAAACAAACTCCCCTTGACATATGTCCCTACATAACTCAAAGTAGTCCTCCCTGGGATCGACGTTGTGATGTTTTATCGGGAAAGGTATCACTATTTTTGTCATTTCATGACCTCCTCGTAAATACCGACCGTTTTCTCTGCCGCCTTCTTCCATGTGAATTCTTTCGACCTCTCGAGCCCTCTTTTCCCGATCTTTCTGCGGAGGTTTTTGTCCACTACGAGCCTCTCTATGGACTCCGACATGTCCGCCACTGTGGGATCTGATAGTATTCCCGAGTCGCCGACTATCTCCGGCATGGTCGAGACGTTAGAAGCTACTACCGGGACTCCGCATGCCATCGCCTCGCACACAGGCAGACCGAATCCTTCCCCGAGGGTTGGGAATACGAATACGTCGAGGGAATTCAAAAATGACGGCACGTCCTTATATTTCACATCCCCATGCAGGAACATATTGGGGATTTCCATTTCTTCGAACTTCTCGAAGTTCCTGCCGGTGCCGGCCAGATGTAGTTCCACGTTCTTGTTACCCCTCGATATCTTCTTGAAACATTCTATGAGCAGCGTCACGTTCTTCCTTCCATCCAGGCCACCTATGTACCCAATTCTTATCTTATCGTGATTTTTTGGGGGGGCAGGTTTCAGCATTTCCGAATCGATTCCATAGTGCACGGCGTGGATTTTTTCCTCTGGAATTCTGGTTTTCTCTATGGCTTCATTTCTTGCGCATTCCGACGCCAGTATTATGGCGTCGGCCTTCTCTATCGACTTGAAGTTCCTCATGTAGAATGCGACCCTGACTTTGTCCATGACTGTCAAATCCTTCTTGTCGTAGGAGAACGGCAGCACGTCGTGTATGGCGACTACGGCTGGTCTCTTCTTTGCCCATATCAAAGGTGCTCCTGTGTTCACGTAGTCTGCATGGAAGACGTCGGACCTGACTCCCCGTATTTTCTTGTACACGAACATTGGATAGGGTATCCAACTGACTTTGGGTGCAGATATCGTCTTTATCCATTTCTCGGGCGGCTTCACGTCATCCCTTACAAAAAGATTGACGTCGTGCCCCATCTTCACGAGCTCTGATCCTGTATAGTAGATGTAGCGGGCTATTCCCCTGCTGGCGCCGTTTATGTTGCTCTGCGGTATCGTGTATCCTACCATGGTTATCTTCATTTTATGTTCACTCCTTAGGCTGGAATTTTTCCATCTGAATGAGGTAATCCGCTATTTTTTTTGTAGGGCTGTCTCCTTCAGACGGGATTTTTTGGACCTTCCATCTACCATCCTTGATTTTTTTCAGCCCAGATAATATGCCGATGTAGTTGCATCCGGTCAGTCTCACGACTCCGAAGTCCCTAAGTTCTTTTATCTGGAGATAGTCGTTGGTCACTATGCACGGCTTGGACATTACGGCGCACTCCTCCTCCAGGCCGCCACTGTCCGTAACCACCCCTCTAGAAGCCGCTACCAAATGCAAAAAGTCTGGATAGTCCATGGGCTTCATCATCTTGATTCTGGGCACCATGAGGAGCTTATCAAGACGGAACTTCTGCAGCCTCTTTTCTATGACAGGGTTCGTTATCAGTACCACGTCTATCGGAGAGTCCCTGAGTGCCTCGACCAGATGCCTTGCGTCTAACTTGTTCAATATAGATCTAGTTATGTTGGCCACAACGTAGTCCCCACTCGGAATCTTTATCCTGGGTTTTATCTTCAGTGTCTGCTTAACGACATCCCTCATCACGTCTCCCGAAAAGACTATTTTCCCCGACATGCCCTCAGACCTCAGGTTTCTTTCCGTGCTTCTAAATGGAGTAAACAGGACGTCGGAGTTCCTGTCCGCGAACCTGTATATATTGTCAAGCAGCACGGACGCTTTGGTCTCGCCCCTGAAGCCGGACTCAAAATGCACTATCCTGTGCCCCTTTCCTAGAACATTCCTTACCTTGATTGCCATGATTGTTGGGGGCACGCCCATTGTGTTTCCATGAGTTACAATCAAGTCGCCCTTGCCCACAACAGAAGACACAGAAAAAAACACCTTTGACCCCCAAACGAGAGCCAGGACGGCGGCCAATGGATATGTTGCGGGCGACGCCTCGAGACTAGACCACACGCCCCTCATGGATTTTCCCAGATGTATGTCCGGTTTTGGGAGGTCGAGGAATCCATGGAGGGACTCATTGTCGTGCTGACCCAGGTCGATTGTCCTGAAATCCGCCTTCCTCCTTTTGAGCTCCCTTATCAGAGGCGAGAATTTTATGAGCTCTGCCCTGGTCCCGTACACTATATTTATCATAAATCGAACCCTATGATTGAATTCGGGTTCTGGGTTTATTTAAACAATCCTGGGTTTTCCTCTACCCATCCGTGGACGCGCTTCACGCCCTCCTCCGGGGACACCTTCGGCTCCCACCCAAAGTCCTCCATGGCTTTGTTGATGTTGGATATGTAGACCTTCTGGTCCGCGGGCCTCCAGTCGAAATATTTTGTGGATATTTTCCTGTTGTTGATCTTTTCCAGCATTTCTATCAGTTCCAATAATGACAAAGTGTACTTGGCGCCGCCGCCTATGTTGTAGGCCTTGCCGGCCGTCTTGTTCCTGTTTTCAGACGCCATGTCGGCCGCCCTGCAGAGGTCCTCGATGAACAGGACGTCTCTGACCTGCTTGCCGTCGCCGAATATGTTTAGCGGCCTCCCGAAGAATGACGATATCACGAAGTGAGCCAGCCATCCCTGCTCTTCCTTTCCGAACTGCCTGGTCCCGTATATGCAGCTCTGCCTGAAACTGACCGCAGGCATCCCGTAGACGTGGCTAAAGTCCCTTACATAGAGATCGGCGGAGTACTTGGAGACCCCGTACGGGCTGTGCTTGTCGAAGTCTGTTGTAAAGGTTTCCGGTATGCCGTTCTTGAAGGCGGGGTCCGCGAACTTCCATCTGGTGGCGGCCTCCTCGATGTCTATGGAGTTGATGCCCTCGCCGTACACTTTGTTAGTGCTGGTGAAGAGCACGAACGGGTTCTCGTTTGAGAGCCTAGCCGCGTCCAATATGTTGAAGGTCCCGAGTATGTTGATTTCCATGTCGTTCCGGGGATCTGTGACGGAATCTGTGACCGTCACCTGGCCCGCGGTGTGTATAATCATGTCCCTACCCCTCACGGCGTCCACCATCGCCTTCGGGTCCTTGACGTCGGCGTTGAGGAATGTGAGCCCTTCCTTGTGTCTGGACTTCAGCCAATCCATGTTTTGCTTGGAGCCGAACCTGTAAAAGTTGTCCAGGACCGTGACCTCCTCGCCCTTGTTCAAAAAGTAGTCTGCGAAGTTGCATCCTATGAAACCGCAGCCCCCAGTGATTAGTATGGACATTTTTAGCCACCCAAATATCTTATTCTCTCTTTCTCTGCCTGGTCGAACTTGTCGACCGCCTTCTGGTCGTCGGACCACTCTACCAGCTTCTCCATTCCGCTCTTCAGGGACCATTTTGGCTTGAAACCCAGCTTCTTCTCGGCTCTGCCTATGTCAGCAAAGTCGTGCCTGCTGTCCCCCGGCCTGAACTCGTTGGTTATCTTTGGCTCGATTTCCCTGCCGTTCAGCTCGATGAGCGTCCTCGCTATCTGCTCTATTGTCACCGACTTCCCGGTCCCGAGGTTGAATACGTCGGTCTCCCTTCCCTTCTCCAATGCGAGCACGTTGCCCATGGCGACGTCCTCTACGAAAATAAAGTCCCTTACCATCTTTCCGTCCTCGTATATCACGGGTGGATTATCGTTCTTCACCCTGCTTAGGAAAATGGCGGCCACCCCCGTGTATGGGTTTCCCAGGCTCTGCCTCGGACCGTAGACGTTGAAATATCTGAACGTTATGGACGGTATCTTAAGGGTGTCCCCGAACATGAGCGTCAGCCTCTCTGTGTCGTATTTCGACAGGGCGTACGCGGCGAGGTTCTGAGGCGGCTTGTCCTCGGTTATTCCCACTGGAGCCATCTCATTTCCGCAGTGTGGACATAGGACCTCCCACTGTCCCCGCGCGAGCTGGTCTACGGGCCTGTTCACGGGATTTATCACGCCGTGCTGGCCGCATCTGTAAGAACCCTCGCCATATATGCTCTTCGAGCTCGCGCTCACTATTTTTTTCAGGTTGTTTTTGATCTCTGGGTTCTCTATTATGGCCTCGTACATGTTGGCTGTGCCTATGCTGTTCGCCATCATGTACCTCACCGGCTGGTACATGCTCTGTCCCATGCCGACCATGGCGGCTAGGTGGATGACCGCCTCGACGCCCGTCAATGCCTTGACCCATGTCTTCTTGTCCAGTATGTCGCCGCTCGTGAGCTCGGCTGTGCCGTTGATGTAAGTCGGTCTGCTGCCGCCGTGGACCTGGTTCTCAAAATTATCGAGTATCCTGACGTCGTGCCCCCTCTCCACCAGCAGGTCCACTGTGTGGCTCCCTATGAAACCTGCGCCCCCCGTGACCAGAACTTTCATTCAGACATTCCCCTCCAGATTAAACATTTTTTGTGCTCTGAACTTATAGCTTTTCTCTGCATGCTTTCACTTCCTCCTGCCTATCTCGTCCCGGACCGACTTTACCGCCATTTCCAGCAGCCTGTCGGCCTCGGCCGGGCTCCTGGCCTCCGCGTTCATCTTAATCGTCGACATTGTGTTGGAGGCCCTGATGAGAACCCACCCGTCCTCGCTGTATGCCTTGACTCCGTCAATGTCGAGCGTCCTGAAGCCATTTTTTTTCAAATGGTCCGAGACCTTCTTCACAACGTCGAATTTTATGTCGTCGTCGCAGTGTACCTCCCTCAGCTCAGAGGTCGGATACACGGGCACCGAGTCCACAATTTTCGCCAACGTGCGTCCCTCGCTCGACACTATCTCGGCCATCTTGAGTCCGGCGTACAGGGCGTCGTCGAAGCTGTGGATCTCCGCGAAGTTTAGGTGGGAACTGTACTCCCCGCCGAATACCGCGCCCTCGGCTGCCATCCTGCCCTTTATCGCGGGCTGGCCCACCTTGCTCACCACAGGAACGCCGCCCGCGTCCCTTATCGACTCCTCGACGCATGACGAGCAGCACACGTCGTATACCACCTTGCCGCCCTTGTTGTCGCGCAGGTAGTGACGCGCGAAAATCGGTATCGTTATGTTGCCGGAGGAGACGTACCTCCCAAGGTTGTCGACGAGCGCTATTCTGTCCACGTCCCCATCGAACGCCATCCCCATATCCGCCCCGCGTGCAAGAACTTCTGACTTCAGGCGGGCCACGTTCTTTTCCGACGGATCCGACGGCCTCGAAGGGAACGTTCCGTCGGGCTCGCCGTTTATGACAACCACGGCATGGCCTGCTTTTCTCAGGACCGCCTCTGCTATGCCGCATGCGGCGCCGTTTCCCGGATCTATGACTATGTTGAGCTTGCCGCGCGCCTTTACTCTAGACAACAGAAAACCGACGTATTCTTCTGTCACATCGCTCTTTGTGGAGGTGCCGGTCCGCGTCCCATACGAGAAGTCCTCGTCCACGAATATTTTTTTTATCCTTTCCAGACCCCCTCCCTGATAAAACTGCGAAGCATTGGGCCCCACGAGCTTGAATCCGTTCCAATCGGAGGGGTTGTGGGATGCCGTCACGGATACCCCGGCGTCGAATTTTCCCTGATGAACGGCGAAGTACATCATCGGCGTCGTGGACATGCCTATGTCGACCACGTCGCATCCGACAGCCAACATGCCCGATATCATCCTCTCCTTCAGCTTCTCGCCAGTCGGCCTGACGTCCCTCGAGATAACCACCCTCTTGCCGGGTCCTATGAATGAACCGAATGCCTTTCCGAGCTTCTCGGCTGTGTCGTCGTCGAAGTCCCTCCCATATACCCCACGGATGTCGTTCGTCCGGAATATGATGTCTGCGTTCTCCAATTAAATCGCCTCGTTTTTCCTCATGCACTCTGCTACCCTCTTCAAGCCCGTCTCGAGGTCGACCCTCGGACTGTATCCGAACATCCTGTTCGCCTTCGACGTGTCGGGACATCTCCTCCTAGGATCGTCCTTCAGGTTGTAATTCGGCTGTGACTCCAGACTTATCGTGGACTTGGATTTTGTTATCTTCACTATGGTCTCCGCCAGCTCTAAAATGGTGATTTCTCTATTGTTTCCCACGTTGAACACCTCGCCGTCTATGCCCGGCGTCAGCAGTAGCCTGAAAAGGCCCTCTATCTGATCCGTTACGTAGCAGAAGCTCCTGGTCTGTTTGCCGTCGCCGTATATCGTGATTGGCGTGCCGTGTATGGCCTGGTACACGAATTTTATCAGCGCGCGGCCGTAATGGGAGGTTCCCTCCACGTCGAGCCTGGGACCGTAGACGTTGAAGGTCCTCGTTATCCTTATCGGGGTCTTGTGCGTGTGATAGTATGAGTAGCAGTAGGCTTCAGCCGCCCTCTTGCCCTCATCGTACATGCACCTCGGGCCGAACGAGTTGACGACCCCGTGGAACGTCTCCTTCGTCGGTATCTGGTCGTCCGGTGGGTTCCCATAGACCTCGCTGGTGCTCATGAACAAGAATCCTTTCACGTTGTCCGCCCTCGCCTTTTCGAGGAGCTTCCTCGTACCGTTTATGTTTATGTCCAAAGTCTCAATCGGATATTTCATGTAGAGCGGCGGCGTCGCTATGCTCGCCATGTGGACTATGTAGTCGAATTTTTCGTCCGATTCGAACTCAAGGAGGCCCGAGTTTATGAAATGGAAGTTGTCCTTTCCCATAAGGTGCTCGACGTTCCTCTTCGACCCGGAGCTTATGTTGTCCACGCAGGTTATGTCGGCTCCGAAGGAGTCCAAGACGTCGCAGAACCAGCTGCCGAGGAACCCGGCGCCCCCCGTGACCAGGAATTTCTTGCCCTCTATCTTGTCCGACAGGTCGGAGAGGTTGTGGTTCAGTTCCTTCAGGTCCTCTTCGATTATATGGTTCATGGTGGAAGCCTCACTCGCGCTTCGTATTGTTCTTGTAAAATTCGGTGAGGTGCTCGACCTTGTTCTTGGTGAACTCGTTTAGCTTGGAGTCGAACAATGAGGTGGTTATGAAAGCCTCGACGTAGGTCTTGGGATTGCCTATGTCCATATAGATCTCGTCGGGCCTCAGTTTTATCGCTATGACCTTGTATCCCTTCTCTATCAGCCATTCTATGGCGTCCGTTATCTGCTTCTCCCCCTTCAGGCCGGCCCCGACCTTCTCCAAGGCGTGGAAAATCGTGGGCTTGAATATGTACTTGCCGCATATCGCAAGGTTCGACACGGTCTCCTGCGGCTTCTCGACGACCCTGTTCAGGTGCAGGACCCCGTTCTCGTCCTCGTCCCCAAGGACGACACCGTACCTCTGCGGGGTGTCCGTCTCGAAAACTGCGAGCGTGGCGTCCGCGCCGTGCTTCTCATGCGCGTCCTTCAACCTGGTTATGAAGTCGTTCGAGGGCCCCTTGCTCAAAGAGTACACTATGGAGTCGCCAGAAGTGAAATAGAAGCTGTCCTCGTGTCCGACGTACTCCTTGGCGAGGTGAGCTGCCGCTCCGAACCCGTCGGGCCTCGGCTGATTTATGTAAGACAGTTTTATTTTACCCAGGAAGTTGTAGAAGCTCTCTGTTGAGTCCAGAGCCTCCTTGTCGGTTATGTGCTCGAGTATACCGTAGTTCTGCGTGAAGTGGTCCTCTATAGCCCTCTTGTCGCGGCCCGTTATCACGAACATCTTGCTGATTCCGGCGTCGTGTATCTGCTCGACTATCAGGTTCAGGATGGGCTTGATCTTCCCCTGGTCGACTATTGGGAGCATCTCCTTCGGCTGCTCCTTCGTTGAGGGCATGAGCCTGGTGCCCCGGCCCGCGGCGGCTATCACTGCAGACTTTATCACGGACGGCCACCTCTAAAATTATCCTTCCATCCTATTCCCCTGTAGACAAGACCCCTCTGCGCAACCTTCTCCGGATCTATGATCCTCCTGCCGTCGATTATCGGGGCGTTGATGCTGGAGAGCTCCATGTTCTTGAACTCGTCCCACTCGGTCATGACCATCACTAGGTCGGCGTCCTTGACGCACTCTTCCTTAGAGGCGCAGAACGTTACCATGTTGTCGAACATCCCCCTAGCGTTCTCCATCGCCTTCGGGTCGTACGCCCTGACCTTGGCGTGCTTCCTCAGCAGAGACTGTATAACCACGGTCGACCTAGAGTCCCTCATGTCGTCCGTGTCTGACTTGAACGCCAGACCCAAAATCGATACTTTCTTGTCCGTCAGGTCGCCTATCGTCTTCTCCGCAAGATCGACCATCCTCTCCGGTTGGGAGTCGTTGATCTTCATGACCTCCTCCAGGAGCGAGGGCTTGACCCCGGCCTTCTTCGCGGCCGATATCAGAGCCTTGACGTCCTTCGGGAAGCACGAGCCTCCGAAACCCGCCCCCGCGTTGAGGAACTTCGGACCGATTCTCGAGTCTATCCCCATGGCGCGCGACACCTCCTTGACGTCGGCGTGGTAGTGCTCGCATATGTTGGCGAGCTCGTTCATGAACGATATCCTCGTAGCCAGCATGGCGTTGTTCCCATATTTTATCATCTCTGCCGTGTTCGTGTCGGTGAATATCCTCGGGAACTTCTGGTCGAAGCCTGAATATAGGTCCGACAGGACTTTCTGCGAGGCCGAGTCTATACCGCCAATCACTATCTTATCCGGATTCATGAAGTCGTAGACTCCGGACCCCTCTCTCAGGAACTCCGGGTTCATGCACGCTCCGAAGTCCTCGCCCGCCTTCTTGCCGGAGGCCTTCTCGACTGTCGGTATCACCACGTCTGTGGTGGTGCCGGGCAGGCAGGTGCTCTTCACTACGACGACCTTGTAGCCCCCAGATTCCCTCATCTGCTCGCCTATCGACTTTGAGCACGTCTCGACCTGCGACAGGTCTATGGAGCCGTCGTCTCGCGAGGGCGTTCCCACGCATATGAAAATTACGTCTGCGTCCTTCACGACGGAGTAGTCCGTTGTCGATTTGAGGAGCCCCTTCTTTATACCGGCCCTGAGTACCTCTTCGAGCCCCGGCTCGTATATCGGGGACACGCCGCGCGCTATCCTGGCGGCCTTCTCCTTGTCCCTTCCGAGCATGGTCACCTCGTGGCCGAACTCGGTGAGGCAGGAGAGGGTTATTCCGACGTATCCTGCGCCTATCACAACGATTTTCATATCTTTACCTTACCAAGGATTGGCACGCGTCGTATTAAGTATATTACGGAAGTAATAAATAGTAATACAATAGTATTACTCAGTATGAAAGACAGGGTCTCGATAACCCTCGACAGGAACGTCCTGGCAGAGGTCGACAAAAGGGTGGATGGGATCTACATAAGGTCCAGGTCGGACGCCATAGAGAAGATACTCAGGGAGAACGTGGTGGACGCGAAGACCGCCGTCATATTGGCAGGTGGCTCGCCTGAGAAATTGATTTTAAAGGGCTCAGACGTCTACAGACCGCTCGTGAGCATAGGAAAGAAGAGCCTCATAGAGGACATAGTCTACAAGTGCAGGGAGGCCGGATTCTCGAACATAGTAGTCGTGGGCTTCCCGGCCGTCGTGTCCAAGCTCTACGAGACGCTTGGAAACGGGAACAAGTACGGCGTCTCCATAGTGTACATAGAGGAGGACAAGGCACTGGGCAGCGCCAAGAGCCTAGAGAGGGCTAGGAAGTACCTGAAAACAGACTTCCTATTCGTGCCCTGCGACCACTGGTTCGATTTCGACCTCAAGAAACTCGGTGACTTCCATAGGATGAACGGGGGCGTGGCGACCCTGGCCGTGCACTCCAAGACGAGCTTCGACTGGAACACTAGCATAGTCGAGATGGACGGATACAAGATAGTCAGCTACGAGGAGTTCCCGAAGAAGCCGAAGACGCACCTCGTGTCCATGCTCATTGGTTTTATGAAGCTGGAGGCCCTGGACAAGATACCGCCGGGGGAGATTAGCTGGAGCCTGCAGGAGAACGTTTTTCCGAAGCTCGCAAAGGAGGGCGTGCTCATGGGGTATCCGATAGCCGGCGAGTGGGTCAACGTCCACAGCAGGAAGGACGCCGACAAGGTGGTCGAGCTCAGCAAAAGGTAGAAATATTGAAGGGTTGATATGGGTTTATGGAATTGAAGCCTAGCAAACTGATGTTCATACCGGTTCTGCTCTTCGCGGCGTCCGTCGGGGTGCTCCTCATGACTTATGTGGACACCGGGGAATTTGTCCTCAAGGACGTTGACCTGAAGGGCGGAACTCTTGTAACGATAAGCACAGAAGATCCGATTGATATCAAACTTTTAGAAAAAGAGGTTGACAAGGAATTTGGCTCTGGGATAGTGAGCGGTCTCAAGACCCCGTCCGGCTACGGCGCCACCATCCAAGTTGAGCACACAATAAGCCTCGCGCAAGTCATGAACCTCGTGAGAAGTTTGAATATAGAACCTATTGACTACTCTGAACAGACGATAGGCCCCGTCCTTGGAAACCTCTTCTTCGAGCAGGTGAGGAACAGCCTGATAATAGCGTTCGTGATGATGAGCGTCGTTATTTTCATTATATACAGGAATCCCGTGTCTAGCCTCGGGATAGTCCTCGCCAGCCTCGGGAACATACTGGCGACCCTCGCGTTCGCGAACGTCTTCGGGATAGAACTGAGCTTTGCGAGCTTCGCCGGCATGTTGATGTTAATCGCTTTCACCGTCGACACTAACATAGTTCTGACCAGCAAGGTGGTCGCGTACGGAAGCGACACTTTCATGGTCAGGTACAAGAAGGCGTTCGTGACGGGCGCCACCCTGACAGCAACAATAACCGCCACCATGGTCATAGTGTTGTTCCTCTCGTCCTCGAAGCTCCTGCTAAACATAGCGGAGATCCTGGTCATAGGCTTCATCACGGACTTGGTCTACACTTGGATACTGAACGCTGGTATGTTGGAAATGTACTTCGACAGGAAAAACAGGCGGCATGGGGGATATGGTAAATGAGCAGCGTGTTCAAAGACCTCAGGTTCGTGCTTCTGTCCTGTGTACTGATAGCGTCGGTCGCCATGATATTCGCTCCAAATTACTTAGATTTCGGTTTTGTCAGGGTGTCCGATGTTCACCCAGACTCCAAATGTGATATAAAAGAAGGTAGTCAGGTCAGCGGAATCTTCGGTTTCGTAATGGACGACGTTGATTCTTTCGAAAGGGCGATTGAGAACGTCAGGGGCGGAGACTATGTAACCATGGTGGTGGACTCCAAGCCCTTCGGGTGCGAGGCGGCTGGAGACGGCTACCTGGGGTTCGATGTCCGGGAGGAGAAGATCAAGACCCTGCAGTTCGGCATAGACGTCGAGGGTGGCACCCGCGTCTTACTGAAGCCTGCGGAGCCTGTGAGCAAGCAGCAGATGGCGGAGACGATTAAGACGCTGGAGAACAGAATCAACTTCTACGGGCTCAGGGAAGTCAAAATTAACACGCTGGGAAGCGACGTCATACAAATTGAGATGGCGGGCGCCACCGGAGACGAAATAAGGGAATTTTTGGCGAAGCAGGGGAGGTTCGCTGCCAAGCTCACCTACGTTGTGAGGTTCTCGGATGGCGAGGCGAGCTTCAAGATATTGAACAAGACCTACATCTTAGGGATGGATGGAGACGAGCTGACGTTCGATGGAAGGACATACAAGACCAACGACACTTTGATTATCGGCAATGAAACTTTCCAGCTCGTAGCGATGGACAACAGGACCGCGCTCTTCTACGTGGACGTGTTCACAGGCGACGACATAACTAACGTTTTGACCGACTCCCAGAACAGCGGGATAAGAGCCGTCGGGGATGGCTACTATGAGTTCAGCTTCGGAATACAGGTCAGCAAGAGCGGGGCCGACAGGTTTGCAAAGCTGACGAGGGGGCAGCCCGTGACGAGGGTGAGCGGGGCCGACAGGTACATAGAATCTAGGATGTTATTGTTCCTGGACGAGAAGCAGATAACGGACCTCGGTATAGGCTCCTCCATAGCCGGACAGTCTGTGACCAGGGCCGTCATAACCGGCAATGAGATTGGGTTCGAGGCTGCCAGCAAGGAGAAACTCAGGCTAGAATCTACCCTGAGATCGGGCAAGCTTCCTGTCAGGCTCGACATAGAGAAGGTGGACACTATAACCCAGACGGCCGGCAGGGACCTCATAAACTCCACGATATTCGTCGCCCTCGCCAGCATAGTGGCTGTCGGTATCGTTGTCGCCTACAGGTACAGGGACTACAAGATTGTGCTACCCATGATACTGATTAGCCTGAGCGAGATTGTCATAGTTGTTGGGATGGCGACATCCCAGACCCTGGCGGCCGCCGTGATTGTAGTCGCAGTTGTCATCGGAATCTGGAAGAGGGAAGTTGTGGGGATGGTCGGGTGGGTGACCCTCATAGTGATGTTGATGGTGGCGTCGACCGTGGCGATTTCTGCCTGGACGATAGACATACCCGTCATAGCGGGTCTGATAGCCATTTTGGGCACAGGTGTCAATCAGATGATAATAATGACGGACCAGCTCTTCAAAGAGAAGGGCAAGACCCTCCTCGACAGGCACAAGTCCGCCATGAACATAATATGGAGTTCGGCTGCCATCGTCGTGTTTGCAATGATTCCGCTCATACTTGGTGGTGTCGGGGCGCTGAAGGGATTCGCCATAGCTACCATAGTCGGAGTCCTGGTAGGCATACTGGTGACCAGGCCGGCCTACGCCGCCATAATCGAGAGGGCCAAGAGGGTCAGCTTAGAAAACGTTTGATTTAGAAATTTGCCGTCTTAGACCTGTCGTCGCCTGAGAAGAACGACAGGTGACCGCCACACGAATCGCACCTCCCGATTATCGGAGGCCTCCTATAACTCTGGCTGCATTTGTCGCACATCACGCCCTCGAACGACCCGAGCGCTTTCTTCTCGACCTTCTGGACGTTCTTCATGGCCTCCATTATGGTTAGCATCTTGCCGGCTCCGAGGACCTCCGATTTCGATATTCCTATGGCCTCGAACACCCTCTCCAGTGGGGGAAGTATTTGGTTCTCTATGTAGTACTTGGAGTCCACCCTGAGATTGTTGGCCTTCACAAAATCAGGGTCCTCCGCCCTCATCGACATCATTTGTGTCCCATGGACTATGACATATCCTATCCTGTCCCCTATTCCGGGGGCGGTCGACGGGTCCCTCTTTCTCATTTTCTTCATCACTTCTATGTGAGGCTGTACCCCCTTGTACTCCTTCAGGGACTTGGATATGGATTTTGTGACCACGAGCTTCTCGACCGGTATCTCGTTCTTCCCTAGGGCTATGATTATTTCCTTGATGTAAGCCAGCGCCTTCTTCGGGTTCTTCTCCCTTAATATGATGTTCAAAGTATTGTTCAACGTCTCGCCGGTGAGGTCGCACCAGTCCCTCCTAACGGTCTCTATCCCCTTCATCACGGTCTTCTCCTCCCACTCGTCCCCCCTCGGCTCCATGCTGATGCCGGCGTACCTCTTCTTGGACAGAATCAGGAGGGACGTGAAGACGTTCTCTATCTTTATCTCGACGAGTCCCTCGAGCGACTTGTTTATCTCCTTCTCCAACTCCGTTCCCAGGACGTATGCGCCCGGAGCGTCCCCTGCGTTCACCTCGACCATTATGGAATCCGTGTCGCCATAGATCACCCTCATGTCCTTGTGCTTCGACACGCTGGCGCTGGTCCTCTCTATCAGCATCCTGCCGCATGCGGTTACCGCGGTCGCCACCGCAAGCGAATATATCCTGGCCCTGACGTAGCCCGTGTAGCCGTAGAATGAGTTGGTCATGTACTTCACCGCTATCTGCTTCGACTCGAATATCTTCCTCAGCCTCTCGTCCTTCGTGTTCTTAGCCTCCCGCCTAAGCCTGTCCCTCTCGGATATCAGGTGCTGTACTATCTGCGGGACTATTCCTATTTTCGTGGACTTTGATACGAACTTCGCCCCCATGGGAGTCTCAATCACTTCGCCCTTGTAGCCGGATTCGCTGGCAACAAATGTTGTGGGGCATATGTTGAATGAGATGAATATCGTCGGATACATCGACTTGAAGTCCAGGTACACGACGGGCTTCGTGTGGAGCCCCGCTATCGGCTCCAGAACCAGGGCGCCCTTGAAACCCAGCGCGTCCCTCTCGTTCATCCTCTTCTCCATCTCGTTCGAGCTCGGCTTCAGCGGCAGCAGGTAGTTCCTCTTGTTGAACTCCCTCAGGAGTATGTTCTCTACCCTCGTCGCCTCCCCGCCGTCGAGCACGTCCTGCATCAGCACCCCGGACACTTTAGATATCTCGAAGAACTTGTCGAGGAGGTTCTTCTCCAGCAAAAGCCTGAGAGCGAGCTCCGCGTCCTTCCTCGCGTACTCGGCGAGGCGTATCACGTCGTCCTGAGAGCCGTTCCACAAAATCGGTATCTCTTTGTGAGAAACGTCATCCTTCGTGTCGTTCAGGAGAGCCTTCGAGACGTCTCCCAGTCCGTACCTTTTCAGCTTTGGGAAGCCCTTGTCGGCCAGCTGGGTCTTCACCTGCATCTCCTTGATCAGCTCGTAGTCATCCGCTATCAGCCTCCCGACCATGGAGTTCCTGGTCTTGCCCGCGAACTCCCTGGACACCATGGACTTGCTCGTGCACCTGCCTATCGTCCGAGGGAGGCCGTTTATGATGAGCCTCTCCATTATGTAGGGCATGTCGAAGTTGTTCAGGTTGTACCCGGTGATTATGTCTGGATTGTAAGAATCTACAGTCTTGAGGAACTCTTGAAGCATCTCCGCCTCGTTAATGAATGAGTGCACGCCTTCCGCCTGCTTCGTCGGCTTCGCCACGAGCACCGTCGTGTTCTTCCCGGCATGGTCTGGTAGGAAGGCGAAGCTTATCATAATTATAGGGTCCTTCTTGGCGTCGGGCAGGCCCTCCGGCGTCGATATCTCTATGTCGACGGCCATGACCTTCAGATTGGAAGGTCTCTCTTCGGCGGGCTCCATGCTCACGAGCTCGACCGTGCGGTCTGACTTCACTATACTCGTGCTGACCGGGTTCCCGGTTACCTTGTACCACCTCATGCCGTGCAGGTCCTTGTCCGCCATGTACCTGTACTTGAAAAGTATGTCTGCCTCGAATATTTTTTTGGCAAGTCCCTCCTTCCATATCTCGTCCCTCATGTCCTTCACCTTGGACGGGTCCTTCCCGACAATCTTCAGCAGCTTCGTTGGGCTCTCGCTGTAGCCGAACGGCAGGAACCTTTCCACTTCCTCTATGGAGGCCACTTGGTCCTGGAACCTCTTGTTCAGGAACTCCCTCAGGGCCGCCTCCTCACCATGCATCGGGAGGACGTAGTAGTACGGGTCGAACCCCTTCACGAGGACGCAGGCCGTCTTCCTGTCGTCGCACCGGCCGAATATCCTGATGACCGGCCTGTTCTCGAGCATGATGTAGTCTATGTCCATTATCTGCATGTGGAACTCGGACATGGTGAGAAGTAAGCCGACTAATTACTTATAGTTTCCCGCTGTTTCGGCCGCCGTTCAGCTGAAGTCTATCTTCGTGGTCTCCCTCGTCCTCAAGTTGACGGACCAGAACACCGGCTCGCCGACGAAGCTGCCCAGGGAGATTATGGTGGTCCCTTTGTAGTTTGTCGTCCTCGGCTCGTGGAAATGGCCGACGACCGCTATGTCCGGCACCTGGTCCAGAAAGAGCTTCTCGTCGTCTAGGCCGGATTTCTGGTCGAAGGTGGGTGAAAGGTGCCTCTTTTTCAGTATCTGGAGGAGTGTGTTCTCGGCGGACGCCTTGAACTTCTCCTTGTACCTCTGGAACATGGAGCCGTGCGACAGGAAAATCTTGACGCCGGCTATCTCGATCATTATCGGGTCCGGGAGCTGTGCTTCCTTCTCCTCCTCCAAGTGCCCGCGCAGCACCATCACCTTGAAGTTCGCGGGGAAGACGTCCAAGAACCTTTTCACGTCGTCCTCGTTAGACGATATGTCTCCAAGCACGAAGACCATCACGTCCTCCTTGACCTTCTTGAGGTACTCTCCGAACTTCTCGAAGTTGTACTGCATGAAGGCCCCGTCGTCCATGTGTATGTCGGATACGAACATGCAGGTCACGTCCTTGTCGGCCGCCGGCGCTCTGACCTGCAGGGGTATGTCGGGGTACACTATCCTGATTGCCTTGTTCTCGGAGAAGTTCTCGTTGTCGCAGACGATTCCTATCACCTCGTCCTCCACAAGGTAGCCGAACTCCCCCTCAAGCGAGTCCGAGACGAAGACCGTAGTCGAACCGGTCGGATCCTCCACCACCAGGCTCCTGTCGCCGGGACTGACCTCCCTCACCATCGCGATGATCGAAAATGCCTTGTTCTCGGGCCTTATCCTGTTGATTGAAAGGAGGTTGACAAGGTCTGATTTTTTTGACAAAATCTCGGACATCTTGTCGTACCTCCTCGCAAATGAGTCGGCCATCTCCCCTGAGCTGACGTCCCTCTTTTTCCTCAGATAGCTCTTGACGACCTTGACCTTGGGGCTCATGCCTGAAAATATCTGATCGACCGTCTGCCTGTTGACGAAAGGCTTCTCCAGCTTCCCCGCGGCGAGCACCAGGAACTCTTGCACCATGTCCGGATTCTCTTCGAAGTACTGGAGCGCGTCCATGCCGAGCTGGTATCCCGCGGAGATGAAGCTCCTCACTATCTCGTTCCTGTCCATAGCTTGAGGATTGTCGCCGGTCTATATACGGTTTTTGTCGTTCCTGACGTCAGGATTGGAGTCGCGCCGCTATTTCTTCAGCACGTAGACCGTGAGGCCGGTCCTGTCCTCTATCTTCGAATGGGGGAGCTCTATCGCCTGTATCTTTTCCGTCTGGATGAGCTCGTTGAGGTACTTCTGGACCGTGTTCCAGCTGACCTGTTTGTTGACCTCCTTTGAGATAACTCTGGTTAGGGTTGATGTGGTCATTGGTGTCTGGGAGCCTGTGAGGACGCTCATCAAATTTGACTGGATGGTCTCCCTAACGTTGGGACGTCCGCGTTTCATCATAACGATACATCCACATCTGGGGTTTAAATCTTTTTTGCAAAGGTTCTAAGAGATCCAACTACTATCTATGAACGTTTTTACCGTTGTGGAGAAAGGCAGCGTGCGCCGAAAATCTTGAACGAAAACGTCCGTAAAAACCATGTTTTTTGGTGAAAAATAAAATTTGTTTTTATCACACCGTTATTATATTATATATTCTCTTTTAGAAGAAGAAAGAAGAAGAAGAAGAACAAAACCGACGCACGCTTATCAGAACTTTGATCTAAGATATCATTTTAAGTCATTATGTGATTGGAAAGAGCATTCTAAGTCATAAAAAGACATAAATACCATAGTCACCTATTCATTCAACATGCCAAGGATAGTAATCCAGCCCTACACGATAAACATGGCGGTCAAGCTACTACAAGAGTCCCAATTCCCCCTCACCATAGAACAATGGAGGAAGCACCTCTCAAAGAAAATCTACCCGGAGATGACGGAGGAAGATATAGCCAAGAAGAAGGGGGTCAGCTGGAACACGATGAGGGCCATAGCGGTGCAGTTGATTAACAATAGGATAATCGAACCGGTCCATACGGGCAAGATGGTCCTCTATAGGATAAGGCCGGTTTAATTTTTAATGAGCGGAAGTTTCACAGAAAACCAGTCAGATGTGAGTCAGACCGTGGTTCATCATGAACCTCTTGATCACGGCCCTCGCGGACTGCTCGAGCCCCTTGACGGGATGGTAGCTGGCCGGATTGGACCTCTCGACCTTCTCAAGCAGTCCGATAGAGACGAGGAAGTCGACCCTCTTTCTGAGCGCCTCCATACCTATCGGTATCCTGTGCACGTTCTTCATGTCCATGTAGAGAAGCGAAAAGACGTGGGGTTGGGTGTCGTTGGGGAAAGCAAGGCCGGTGGCGTAGAATTTTCGCAAAATTTGGATGTTGATGAAGTCGAGCGTTTCCGCATAGTTCAAAATTTTATCTACAATCCGCTGGTTCGAATCCAACATCGCCCTTTGCTCGTTTGTTTTTGAAAAGCTGAGTTCGGACATGGTTATCGGGAATAAGATATTGTCTTGGTGGTATAAAAACCGTTTCTATGTTACACAGACTGCTTTGATGAACTGGCATACACACTGTTCCCACTCAATCCCCTCGGCTTCTTTCTTCCGTCGGGTTGGATGTAGCGTACGGAATTTTGCTTGATTTGCTCCAGGATCTTCACTGGCGACTTGTCATCCACGTAGAATCTTGTGAAGAACGGGCCGAGGTCGAAGGGCGTGGTATTTTTGTGGTCTTTGTTGATTTTTAGGAACATTTCCGCAGCGTTCATTTTGGTCTTGAGCCTTATGGTGCTGTAAATCACTTTGTCAACCGGATCCTCCAGGAAAAAACTCTCATATTCCTCCTTGAATCTTCCGTCCTTGGAGGAAAAGATACGCCCGACGTCGTAAATCAGGCCGTTCGGGACCTCCTTGCTGACATACGGCTTGACGGTCACGTCAAAAGTCCTCATTCTGCGGTCGACGTACGGTTCCATATTCCTAAGGAAGGGCTGATGGTTAAATATTGATTAGGCAGGAGCTCCGACTTCCTGTATCAGGCTGATTATTCTGGCCTCTGAGTGGTCCTTGCGGACCGAGACTATGGCGGCGTTGCCCTCCGGGAACCTCCCGGGGTTCACGAGCCTCGTCTTGCCGAGGTCGTCCACGCCCCTCGCCTCGTGGATATGGGCGCTTATCGCCACTTCGGGCCTCTTGGCCTCGATGAACTTCCTCACAGCCTCCGACCCAACGTGGGCGCCGCTGAATATCTTGTCGATTGCCGTCCTCGCTGGGGGCATGTGGGTGACCTGGACCTTCGCCTCGGCGTCCTTCACGTCCTCGTACGCCTTGATTAGCCCCAACTCTATCTCCCCGTCGGCGGGCTCGAACAAAGTGTTGAACGGCGTCCTCGCTCCGCCGTAGCCATAAAATCCTATACCATTGATTATCTTCCCTCTCCCGTGGACGCTGATGCCCTTCTTCTCCAGATAGGGGGAAACGTCCTTGTCCCAGCTCCCCGGCACGCATATCAAGGGCTTGCCGAGAGACTCGAGCTCGGCCACGACTATCTTTGCAACGTCTACCCGGGTGAAGCCCTTCGGCAGGTTGAGGTCCGTGAAGTCGCCTGGGAAGACGACGGCGTCGAAGTCCTGCTCCCTGACCGCGTCGATGAGCTTCATGAGGTTCTCGATGTCGTTGTGCACGCAGGCCACCGCTAGGATTTCCATGAAGTGAATTCACTGCGGTGGGACTTAAACTAATTTGCTAGCGGCGACAAGTATTCTCGATGGTAGACTCGAGGAAGAAAGGATACAGGGTGGAGAGCAAGATTCGGAAGATGTTCGAGGCCGCGGGCTGGAGGGTCCTGCGCTCCGGCGCCTCGCTCGGCGAGGCGGACCTGATCTGCTTCAAGAACGGGAGCTGCATAATGCTGCAGGTGAAGGCGACGGCCAAGAAGAGGTTCTACTTCAACGAGTACATGGAGAAGATGCTGGAGGGGTTCGAGTTCTACCTCGTCGTCGACTTCGGGTACGGGAAGATAAGGGTCATGCACCCGCAGAAGGTCGTCGTGCCGGAGGACGGCATAGACGTCAAGGCGTTCCTCAGCCTCGGGCGCTAGCCGGACCGCGCTAATAAGTTTTCGATTCAATAATTAGGTTAGATGTCACCGAGCTCCCACGCATCACAATCCATCACATTACACATTACAGTTTCACAGTTCACACAGTCAAGCATCGCAAATCTCACAGGGGTAAAAAATCATGGTAAAGCTAGCACAATCGACGATAAAATATCTCATAGAGGCAGAGTTTGAGACGGAAGGGCTGGTAGAGAAGCCGGACATAATCGGCGCCATATTCGGCCAGACCGAGGGCCTTCTGGGCTCCGACCTCGAGCTCAGGGAGCTTCAGAGGACCGGCAGGATAGGCAGGATAGACGTCGACGTTTCCTCCTCGAACGGCAAGAGCAGCGGCAGGATTTCCATACCAACTAGCCTCGACAACTCCGAGACGGCCCTGATTGCGGCGGCGCTTGAGACCATAGAGAGGATAGGCCCATGCGAGTCCGTCGTCAAGCTGATGGCCCTGAAGGACGTGCGCTCCATAAAGAGGGAGTTCGTCATGGACAGGGCGAAGGAGATCATGCAGTGGCTCGCCGGCGAGTCGGCCCCGAACTCGATAAACATGTCGGAGACCATCAAAGAGTCGTTCAGGACGGCGCAGCTGCAGCACTACGACGGCCTGCCGTGCGGGCCGGACACCCTCGGATCGGACGAGATAATTATTGTGGAAGGGCGCGCCGACGTGATCAACCTCCTGAAGAACGGGATCAAGAACGCGATAGCGATGGACGGGAACAGGATACCGAACGCCATAATCAGGCTCTCGAAGGAGAAGCTGACGACGCTCTTCGTCGACGGGGACAGGGGAGGGGAGCTGATAATAAAGGAGTTCCTGCAGATCGGCGAGCTGGACTACGTCGTCCAGGCGCCACAGGGCAAGGAGGTCGAGGACCTGACGAAGAAGGAGATATTCAAGACATTGAGGGAGAAGCAGACGATAGAGGAGTACAAGTCGCAGCCGAAGGCCAGGGAGCTAAAGGAGTTCCTGTTCCCACAGACCGCGCCCTAGTCATGCCATCCTCGACTCATGGAGGATTTTGTACTTCGGCCCCCTCCCGGTGAGGACGCTCTTCACCAGGCAGACGGAGCCGACCTCGAAGTACTTCTCAATCTTCAGCAGTGGCACGCTCCTCCTCACAAACTCCCTGTCGTTCACCTTTCTAATCCTGGCGATGGTCAGGTGGCACGGGTGGGACTCGCCTCCCACGGCGGACACGATTTCCTTCCTTAGCTCCTCCAATAAGTCTCCGTTGCTCGTCACGTCGAGGGCGACCACCCGCATGTGCTCGGCGTTCGGTATCAGGACCGGCCCCCCGATTTTGGCCGTGAAACCCACCCGCCCGCCGCATATCCTGTCCATGTCGGCGGCTATCTCCGGCACGCTGTCCTCGCGCACGTTTCCCAGGAACGACAGGCTCACGTGCAGGCTCCTCCCCTCCACGGCTTTCATCTCCATGGGCATCCTCCTGAGGGACTCCTGGAGGTCCGCGATGTCGGGCTTCGGCCCGTCCGGCACCATTATTCCTATAAAAAGGCGCGCCATGATTAGAATTGCTCCAAAAGGTTATTATAATCGAAGAAACCAATACTTGTTAGGTTGAATTAAATGGATCAAAAAGTACGCGCTGGTGACATAGTCGGCAAGGCTATAATCAGCGAAGAGACCGGTCGCAAGTTCGGCATCGTCAGCAACATAGACTTCATCACGGAGAGCGGGGAGCTCCTCAACTTGATAATTGAGCAGCCTACGAAGCACCTCTCCGACCTCAATCTGAAGCAGGACGACAAGGGCAGGCTATTGGTTCCTTTCGCTGCGGTAAAGTCTATAGGCGACTTCGTCATCGTGAGCGAGAACGAGCTAATCTGAGTCAGACCCAGAAGGCGTCTACCTCATCTGCTCTCCAATTTTGGATTATTCCCGTAGACTTGTCTCTAGAGTTTTTGCACAGGATACCGGTCCAGGCTATGTTTGCGCCGTTGTCGCCGGCGTATTTCTCTGGCACCACACAGAACTTCACCCCCCTGTCCCCGCACATCATACCCATCATTTCCTGCAGCCTGTTGTTGGCGGCCACGCCCCCGACCAAAAGGAGCTCCTTCTTCCCGGTGTGCGCCAGAGCCCTCTCCGCCACCTCGGTCAGCATGGCGAAGCAGGTCTCCTGCAGCGAGTAGCAGAGATCTTCCATGGCAGCGCCCTCTCCGCGCTTCTTCACAGCGTCGGTCAGGATTCCAGTGAAGCTCAAATCCATCCCCTTTACGACGTACGGGAGCTGGACGTAGCTCCCGGTGGCGAGTTTCTCGACTTCTGGCCCCCCAGGCGTCTTGAGGCCACATTCCCTGGCGAAAACGTCAAGCGCGTTTCCGACGGGTATGTCTTCCGACTCTCCCAGCACTCTGTAGGAACCCTCCGCATGGGCGAGTATCTGAGTGTTCCCGCCGGAAAGGTAGACAACCACGGGGTCCTCACATCCCGTCTTCAGCTTCCCTATCTCGATGTGGGCCACAGCGTGGTTGACCCCGACGAGGGGTTTCTTGTACTTCGCCGCCAGGTATCTGGCGACCGTCGACCCGATCATTAGGGCATTCGGTATGCCGGGGCCGCGTGAGAACGAGATGACGTCTATTTTTTCCATGTCAATTTTCTTCAGGATGGCTGCCGCGATTTTCTCGTGGTGATTTGCCAGGTCGTTCGGCACGAAACCGGCCCCTATGGGAGGCACGTACATGTCGCGCTCCTCGAAAATTATCTTTCCTCTGTCATCGACAACGCCGACTCCGAACGTGTGGGCGGTCGACTCTATCCCGAGAGATATCATATTTAGTTTTAGCAGAAGCGCGATAATGAACTTAGCCCCACCGAGAACGTATAAGTCCCTAAGAGACAAAATCAGCACGATGAAGGTAGACGAGCTTTCCAAATACGGCATACCGGACTTCTACATACAGAAGCTGAGGGAGGAGAAGGTCGAGGAACTCTACCCACCGCAGGCCGACATAGTGAAGAGGGACATGTTGTCGGAGAGGAACCTAGTAATATCAATCCCGACCGCCGGAGGGAAGACGCTGATGGCAGCGCTGGCGATAATAAAAAAGTTCTCGGAGAGGAAATGCAAGGCAATCTACATAGCCCCTCTGGTGGCGCTCGCGAGCGAGAAGTACGACTACTTCAAGGAGATGTTCGGCTCCAAGCACAAGGTCGCGCTCTCGGTCGGCGACCTCGACTCGGGAGATCCGTGGCTCGCGGAGAGGGACATAATAGTGTGCACGACGGAGAAGCTGGACTCCCTTACGAGGCACAACGCCCCGTGGCTGTCCCAGGTGGGTCTGATTATAGTGGACGAGATACATTTGTTGAACGACTCGCATAGGGGGCCGACGCTCGAGGTCCTCCTCACGAAACTCAGGGAATCCGTGCCCAAGGCCCAGATACTCGGGCTGTCCGCCACGATAAGCAACTCTAAGGAGCTCGCCGACTGGCTGAACGCGAACTTGGTGGTGAGCGATTTCAGGCCGGTGAAGCTGCACGAGGGGATACTGTACAACGACAAGATACAGTTCTTGTCTCACAAGACATACCCGATGCAGCCGGGCCTCGAGACGGAGAACGCGGTGATGCACGACACTATAATGATGAAGAAGCAGGCCCTGTTTTTCCTGTCGTCTAGGCGGAACGCGGAGAGCCTAGCGGAGAGGCTGGCCTCAACGACGGGCAAGCTAATCTCCCAGGACGAGAGGGCGAAGCTCTCCGAGATGGCGGACGGCATATCGAACGTCCTCGAGTCCCCGACAAAACAATGCAACAGGCTCGCCTTCTGCGTGAGGCACGGGTCAGCGTTCCACCACGCCGGGCTCGTCGGCAAGCAGAAGAGGATGATTGAGAACGGCTTCCGTGAAGGCTTGATAAAAGTTATAACTTCCACGCCTACGCTGGCGATGGGCGTCAACCTGCCGGCGTTCAGGGTCGTCATCAGGGACGCGAAGAGGTTCTACGCAGGCATAGGCTCCTCGTACATACCCGTCATGGAGTACAAGCAGATGAGCGGGCGCGCGGGGAGGCCGAAGTACGACGACTTCGGGGAGGCGATACTCGTGGCAAAGTCCGAGGAGGAGGCGTCGGAGCTGATGGGGCGCTTCATACAGGGCGACGTCGAGGACATCAGGTCCAAGCTCGCCGTCGAGCCGGTTCTGAGGATGCACACGCTCGCCCTTATCGCGAGCAACTTCGTCAACAGCGAAGACTCGCTTATGAACTTCTTCTCGAAGACTTTTTATTCCTTCCAGTACGGAGACAACACCGCGATAGAGGAGAAGATAGTCGACATACTCGGCCAGCTCGTCGAGTGGGAGTTCATCGAGTACTCCAAGGACAAGATATACCCGACCAGGCTCGGCAGGAAGGTCTCCGAGCTCTACATAGACCCGCAGACGGCTCACCAGTTCGCGGAGAACCTGAAGGTCGCAGCGGGTAAGGAGCACAATTATTTCAGCTTCCTGCACGCCGTGTGCAGCGCGAAGGAGATGTCGCCGAAGCTGTCCCCCAAGACGACGGAGTTCGCGGAGATGGCGGGCATGATAGCGGAGAAGGACGCCCTGTTTTTAGAGAAGGTGCCGGAGGAGTGGGACCTTGAGTTCGACGAGTTCGTGAGGTCAGTGAAGACGACGATGCTGTTCGAGTCTTGGATGAACGAGGAGACCGATGACAAGATACTGACTGAGTACAGGGTCGCGCCGGGCGAGATGAGGAACAGGCTCGACACGACGGACTGGCTCGTCTACTCCATGCAGGAGATAGGCCTGCTTCTCGGCCACAAGTCGCTGCTGAACGAGGTCAGGAAGCTCAGGGTGAGGCTGAGGTACGGGATAAGGGAGGAGCTCATCCCTCTGGTGAGGCTGGACCAGGTCGGAAGGCTGAGGGCCAGGAGGCTCTACAGGTCCGGGTTCAAGTCTCTCGACGACCTGAGGAAGGCCACGCAGGAGTCCATATCGAAGGTTGTGGGCCCGAAGGTCGCCGCGTCGATAAAGAAGCAGGTCGGGGCGGCGAGGATTGTGAGTAGGAAGCAGGAGATCTTCCCCGAGGAGATCCTGTCCGACAGGGCTAAGGTCGAGGACTCCCTCTAGAAAAAAATTCTAAGAATAAAGAAGAGTGGGGTCGCTGGGATTTGAACCCAGGTCTCAAGCACCCGAGGCTCGAAGCCTAACCAAGCTAGCCGACAACCCCTTTCAATAGAATTGACTCGGTTAGGATAAATTTAAACATCAGACTTTCCTGGCGAACGTCAGGAAGCCAGTGTGCATCATACCCATCGTCTTCGGCCTTATCGTCTTCGTGGACTGCCACTCACGCTCTATGTTCTCTATTATCCTGAAATCTGCAAGTCCGACCTTCTTCACGGACTTGGTGACCTTCAGCAGGTGGTCCACCGTCGGGGAGTATATGACGAGCCATCCACCGAGCTTCAGCGACCTGTAAGCATGCTTCACCGCTAGGCTGGAATTTTTCAGGTCCAACATGACGAGGTCGGCGTTCTTCTCTTGTATCCCCTTCGTGACATCCCTGTTCTTTATTTTGACGTTCCAGACGTCCGCGGACCTTATGTTCTTCTTCGCTATCTCGAAGAACTCCTTGTCGACCTCGTATGTCACTACTATGCTCTTCGGGAGCAGCTTTGCGATGAATATCGAGAAGTATCCGGTTCCGGTTCCGGCGTCTATGATGAGGCTGTCCGGGTCTATGCCGGTGTTCGCTATTATCGACGCTATGTCCTTAGGGAGCATCACCTGGGCAGATCTCTTGACGCGCTTCCTGAGTACGTCTATCAAGTTCGGCCTGAGAATTGTGAATATCTTACCAGTGCTGGTCTTCACCTTGCTCCCGAAGATCATCTTCTTGACTTCTGCCAAGTCCACCCAGCCGTCGGACGTGTTGACCTTCTCGTCGGATATCTGGAAAACGTGCGACGAGTCCTCAGACATCAGAAGTACGAGCTCGCCTTTCTTCATGTAATCACTTGCTACTAATCTCTTCTTGCAGGTTATGAAGCTCTTTTATCCTCTTCCAGGTGAGGGGGTGGGTTCGGAAAATCTCAGAAAATCTCGCCCATGCATTCTTCTTCTCCCACAGGACGGCGCTCCTGACCTCATCCTTCGTTATGTGAAGGTCTGAAAATTGGCTGGAGAAGTGCGACACTTCGAACCTAGACGTGTAGGGGTCGGCGATGAAGAAGGACCTAGCCGCGGAGTTGAACTCCGTCTTACTGAGGCCCAGTCCGTACGTTATCTTCGCGAGAGCGCTGGCGAGGTGGGCGGGATCTGAGTTCATGCCGCCGAACCTGTCCGCGTAGTACTCCCTCATCCTGGAGAAGAACATCACGAGGAGGTTCGTGACAAAATAAATTATCCACGCCGCTATACCCACCAATATCAGGTATCCGACGTCCCTCTTCTCGCCGCCCTTCGGCGCGAACACGAGGAACCTCGCCACGTAGAACGCGAGTATCGGTATCGCCGCGACTATCACCATGACGACCATGTCGTTGTGCTTCATGTGCCCAACCTCGTGCGCCAGCACCGCCTTGACCTCGTCCCTGCTCAACTTCCCCATGAGGCCGTTGGTGACGCAGAGATTGGCGGATTTGTTGGTGAGTCCGAATACGAACGCGTTGGGGTTACCGTCGTTCACGAGGAACATCTTCGGCGGCTTCAGGTGGTGCTTCTTACAAATTTTTATGACGAACTCCTGCGCCCAGTCATATTCATCTTTTTTCATCTCGCGCATGTTGGTCGTGAACTTGATTATATGGGGGCCTATGAGCCACTGTAAAAACAGCATCCCGACGGCAAGGCCGACGACCATGATGCCGCTCAGCTCGAAGTACAGCCCCACCATAGCCAGCAGCCCGAAGAGGAACCCGAACACCAACAGCATGGTGAGGGTCATTGTGACGACTAGTCCGAGGGGCAATTCTATCGACCTAAAAGATTTGATGCGCGAGTAGATAAAAGTCTACCTTCAGGCGCGCCCTGAAATTATGTCAGGTATTTTGTTCACGGCGTCGGTAGGAATCACGCCACCACCCGCCAGCTTCGATGCCAGGTCTCCGGCCCTGCCGTTAATGTATGCTGCGGCGCAAGCGGCGTCGTAGGCGGAAACCTTGTCCTTCCTTCTGGATATCAGCGCCCCGCACACGCCGGCCAGCATGTCGCCGAAGCCGCCCTTTGTCATGTTGACGTTGCCGGTCTTGTTCAGGGACACGTGGTCTCCGTCAGACACGACGTCTGTCGGACCCTTCAAAAGAATCGTCGTGCCCATCTTCTTAGCCCAATCTTTGACGGCCTTCGCCCTCTCCGGGACTTTGTCCGACACCTCCGCTCCAGTCATGTCTAGGAATTCGTTTGAATGGGGGGTGACGATCGCTTCCTTCCCGGTCAATATTTTGTTCTTTGCTCCAATCGCTCTAGCCGCGTCAGCGTCGACCACCATCGGCACGTCGAATCCCTCTATGATGTCTATTACCGCCTTGTTCGTAGAGTCTTTCCTCCACAACCCCGGGCCTATGACGAGTCCCGTTATTTTCATCTCCTTTGCGAAGTCCAAAACGAGGTCTAGGTGGTGCCTGTCGAGGTATTTCCCTTCCAACGGCATGCTGACGAAAGTCGGGAAGAAGGTCGCCGTAACGTCCATGGCCCTGGTCGGACCCGCGAAGTATACGGTGTCGCAGCCGGCCCTCAGGGCGGCGAGTCCTATCATTGCAGGGGCGCCGGTGAACATCTCACTCCCGGCCACAACGAGGAGTTTCCCATACTCTCCCTTGTGGGAATTCGGATCCCTCCGAGGGTAAATCTTCTTGACAACAGAGCGGGCGACGGTCTCCATCAAGGAATGATTCGTGTTCCGGACTGATAAATCCAGCCCGCGCACAGACGCTTACGGGTGGTCCATCATAGGAATCGGTGGAACCGGGCGGTATTGAAACCCTTTTAAACTGCACGCTCAGTATAGTTTCTATGCGCGCGTACATAGTGTCCACCATAGTGGGCGTTTTCGCAGTGGACGAGAACAACAGGCTGCTCTCGTCGAAGGCCTTCCCGAAGGAGCCGAGGGAGGCCGCGGAGAAGCTGAAGCTGTCAGAGATAGAGATGCTGGACGAGGAAAGGTTCGTGCGCGACGTGCTGGGGAAGAAGGGCTTCAGGGAGTTCATATTTGGTTATAGGAAGGCCGGCGTCAAGCACGTCGAGCCCAACAGCCCGGCAGAGCAGTTCGTCAAGGACAACGTCAGGAAGTTGGCAGTGGACGCGAAGATCTTCTCGAACCCCGCGGACCTCAACCAGTTTTTGACCAAGGCCACGATAGAGCTGGCCAAGGTCCACATCAAGAAGTCCATACAAAGGGACAGCCTCGTGGTGCAGGCGAACGGCGCCCTCGAAGATTTGGACAAGTCGATAAACATCTACATGGAGAGGTTGCGCGAGTGGTACGGCCTCCACTTCCCCGAGATGGATCGAGCAGTCTCGGGCCATGAGAAGTTCGCCACGTTGGTCGCGAAGTTCGGCGACAGGGAGAACGTGACCGACGCAGACGTCGAGGGGCTGAAGAAGAACAGCATGGGCGCGGACCTGGAGGACGAGGACATCAGGATGATGCAGTCGTTCGCCGGCAAGATACTCGAGATGTACAAGCTCCGCGAGGACATGGTCAGTTATGTGGAGGGGATACTGAAGAAGGTCGCGCCGAACCTTCTGGACGTCGCGGGCGTGTCGCTGGCGATGAGGATGATCGCGAAGTCCGGCGGCCTTGCAAGACTGTCAAGGATGCCCTCTTCCACAATACAATTGATAGGGGCGGAGAAGGCGCTGTTCAGGTTCCTCAAGGGCAAGGGAAGGTCGCCGAGGCACGGCATAATCTTCGGGCACCCTCTGATACAGGGCGCGAGGGACGAGCACAGGGGCAAGCTCGCCAGGCTCGTCGCGTCGAAGATGTCCATCGCCGCGAAGCTCGACTTCTACGGCAAGGAGTACAGGGGCGACAAGTTGAAGAAAGAGCTGACGGAAAAAGCGAAGACGATAGTCTCTTCGAAGGCCTGAGGTCGTCCCATGAACAGGATATTCGATGGCGTCTTCGTCGACCGTGGCGATTTTTTCACGAGGAACATGGTCCCGGGCAGGAGGGTTTACGGCGAGGACCTTGCGAGGAGTCAGGGGATTGAGTATAGGCGCTGGGACTTCACCAGGAGCAAGCCGGCAGCGGCGCTAAAAAACGGAATTAGGAATTTTCCTTTACACGAAGGCATGAAGATCCTCTATCTAGGCGTGGCGAGCGGCACCACTGCGTCGCACTTCTCGGACATAGTGGGGCTGGAAGGGATGATATACGGGGTGGACATAAGCCAGCGCGTCCTCAGGCAGATAATACCCATAGCGGAGGAGAGGGGCAACATAGCTCCGATACTCGGGGACACGAGGAAGCCGGAGGAGTATGCGGGCCTGATACTGGAGAAGGTCGATTTAGTTTTCGAGGACGTCGCGAGCGACGACCAAATCCCGATTCTGATAAGGAACTGCGACAAGTTCCTGAGGAGCGGCGGCTTCGCGATGATAGCGATAAAATCACAGAGCATAGACGTGGTCAAGAGCCCGAAGGAAGTGTACAGGGAGTGTGTCGGGGAGCTGGAGAAGAACTTCGAAATTTTGGAAAAAGTCGAGCTGGACCCCCACGAGAAGCACCATCTAATGGTTGTGATGAGGAAGAAGTGACTGGAACAGGCCCTTCCTATATTCCGTGCCGGCGACCGTGGCCGCCAGCTTGAAGAAGTCCTCGCTCTTGTGCCTGTCATAGAAGACCATCGGGGTCCTCGCGGCCTGGCTCTTCAGGAAGTCCTCGTCATTTTTGATTGAGGCCAGTATCGGCAGCTCGACCAGATCGGAAATCTGGTCTACGGGCACCTCAAACCATTTGTTGACGTGCCTGTTCACCACGATTCCTATGGGATTGGCCCCGGCCCTGACAGCCGCATGCTTCAGCTTAATCGCGTCTGCAATTGACGCCACCGTAGGGTTCACCACGATGATAACCTCGTCGCTGGCGCCGAGCGCCCCAATAGCCTCCTTTCCGAGGCCCGGCGCCGAGTCCAGTATGGCAAAGTCGAAGTCATCGAACGTCTCCTTCACGTTCTGCTTTATCTTCGACAGGTTCACATGCTCGTGTCCGAACATACCAAGCGAGGACGGTATCATGAACATGTTGTATTGGGGATGCAGGGCGTCTTCCAGCCTGTCTCCGTTCACCACATGGTCATTTATCGTAGTTTGAGGTATGACTCCGAACTCGACGGCTAGATGGGACGTTGTCATGTGGAGGTCTATAAGGGTGACTTTCTTGTTCATCAACCCGAGTGCACATGCCAGGTTTATGGCGGTCGTGGTCTTCCCCGAGCCGCCCTTGCCGACTATGCCTATGGTCTTCATTGTTTCACCAGCTTGTAGAACTTCTGCCTGTCCACTAGGACGCCCTCTACCTTGCCTTCGATCATGAGCTCGCGGAAGTATTCGCTGCACCTGGTCCTCGAGAGGCCCAGAACGTCGCTCATCTGGGACGCGGTCAGCCTCTTCCTCTCCTGAAGCGCGGTCAGAACCTTATCCTTTATCCTGCTCTTCCTGAAACCGTCGTCTTGCTCCTCTGCAGGAGCGGCCTTCTCCAGCCTCTCCAGCCTCTTGATTATCTCGCCCAGCTTGTCTTCCGACTTGAACGAGAGGAGAACCTCCTGCCTGCCGGTTGCAATAGTCGGCGTATGGTGATTCCTGAGTAGGAAGGGCTTGATTTTCTGCAAAAATAGTATCTGATCTTCCCTGAGCTGCTTGTTCATGTTGATTATCTGTGAACTTTCTCTCTTAAACCTTAATTTTGGCCTTAAAATGGGGTTTAGAGGCGTCTGGAGGCATTCCATCGTTCAAGTGTCGAAGTGTCGACAGTCGACAGGTGCTATTTTCTATGAACTTTCTGGCGAAAAACAAGTCGCGAGAAAATACCCTCTCAGAACAGCTCAATTCCATCATTAAACACGTCCTATAGCGCTCTAAAGTTCACTTCTCGATTGATAGAGACACGCTATATGGTTCGACACATGTGTTGTAATTAACTGTCCAAGACCGGTGCATCATCTTAATGAATAGAGAGAAAGAAACTCGAGAGAAGATACTGGAAGTGCTTAGTCGGAACTCCGGCGGCCTGACGATTCTCGACGTCGCTCGACATGTCGGAGCCCATCGACACACCGTCACAAAGTACATCTACGAGCTGGTCGGGGCGAACATCGTCACGATGAGGAAGATCAGCAGCGCAAAAGTCTGCTATCTGACGGAGCCCGGAAGCCAGCCAACTGTCGAGGAGGAAACCGACAGATGAGAACATCGCCCAGAACGGGACGCACGGGTTCCGTCACGAGCGGTCCGAACGAATCTTATGGTTCGGGCGGCGCGGCCATTTCGAAGCTTTCGGTCGGCATATTCGCGGCCGTGGCGCTACTGCTGGCCGGTCTAATGTTGCCGAACTCCAGCATAACCGGGCTCTTCATCGGAGACGAGAATGCCACATCTGAGCAGTCCGAAGCCGAACAGACGGCCGAAGAACCAGGATCCTCGGAGGACGTCGGTCAGCAAAGCGAATCGGAGCAGACAACTGTCGACGAAACTACCCCCGAAACTCCCGCAGACCAGCCATCCGATTCACAAACGAACGAGTCGACGCCAATCGACAGTTCCGATCCGTCCCTTGAGGGCAATGTCACAGATGTGGAGGAGAAACAGACGGGAGGGAACGCCACCACAACAAACGACACCATAGAAATTATATCAAATGCGACAGGGACGAGCCCAGTCGAAGAGGAACAGCCGGCAGAGAACCAGATAGTGGATGTCCCTGTGGACACGTTTGTGTCCAAACCCCTGATTCTGAGTTACGGCACGGACGTCGGGGCGAAGAGGAGCAACGCCACCAGGAGCGCCATCCTATGGGCGAGGGCGGAGAACAGCACGGGAGTGATTTTTACAGTCAATGGCACCAATTACGAGGGCGCTCACAACGGGAGCCATTACAATGTTATATTTTTAGAAAGGGGCGTCTACTTCCTCACGAGCCTGCAGGCTTACAACTCGGCAGGCAACTTCGATGAACGGAATTCCACCCTGAACTTTACCATAAGGAAGGCGACCCTGGGGAAGATAGACGTCAGGCTGCCCAAGGACGCGTTCAGGGTAGGCGAGAAGATATCCTTCAGCGCGGTGCTTGATCAGGACATATTCGACAAGGTGGAGGCGAAGAGGAAGGCGCCGAGGGGATTCGGGGCGTCGGCGGCCTCCCAGCCGTTCAAGATAAGCCTGGTCGATCCGGAAGGGAGGGAAAGCCCCATACAGTTCTCCGATTCGGGGGAGGAGAAGGACGCCGTGCTCGACACCTCAATGGGCTTCAGGCCCGGGGTCTACAAAATCAAGGTCTCTGCCCTCGCAGGAACTGCGGACGAGGAGACGGTCTATTCCGAGTTCTCGCTCGGCCTCGTCAACATCAACACGAAGAAGAGCATATACACGCCCGGCGAGAACGCGACGATTATAGTCGGAGTTCTGAATCCGATAGGGTCTAGGGTCAACGACGCGGCGGTGCTCGTCACCGTGACGTCGCCGTCGGGCAGCTCGCACAGCTACACCTACAATCCGATAACGGACTCGGGTGAGATTAAGAACCTAGATGACGGAACCTACACACTCAACCACCCGGTGCAGGAGACCGGCAACTTCACGATATTCGCCTCAGCCGAGAGCGCCGACACAACCTCCAACTACACGACCTACTTCGAGTCCAGGAGCAGCGTCGACTTCGAGATAGAGAGGGCCGGCCCCACCGTGACGTACCTGGACGGGGAGAGGTTCCAGATCCACATAACGCCGAAGATCTCGGCCTCTGGGGTCTCGTTCACGGAGTACGTCCCCCTCAACTGGAACATATCGACGGACGGTATTGTGGCGAACAACCCGGGCAACAAGTCGATAACGTGGACCTTGGGGAACGTCGAGGCGGGAAAGAAATATACGGTGAAGTACACCTTCGACCCCCCAGACATCTCTCCGTATCTCGCGCTAGTAGGGCCGGCGAAAGTCTCCCACAGCGCCGGGGAGTTCAACGAGGCGAGGCAGTGGACCGTGGGCATAGACGCTCTGTTCCTCTACTACGTCAAATGGACCTGGAGGTACGGCAGCTCGCTTAACGTCACGGACCAAAACACCCTGTGCAGGGGAATGGTCTATAATGTTTCCATGCTCATGACAGACGAGGCGGACGACACGGCCACGTCCTCTGCCACACAGGGGCTCCAGGTACTGCCTGAGGGGTCAGGCGCGTATACAAACTTGCCTTCCAGCGGGTGGGATTATTGGGGAGGGATGATAAATTCCCAGACGGTAACGACGGAGCTAGGAACTACCAATAGCTGCGTCAACGGCGCGTCAGACCAGTGTTACTTCTCCAATAGGACGGTCAACATCACGAACGCGACCTCCACGGGGAACTACAAGATTAAACTGACGACGACTGTGAACCCTGGGGCATTCCAAGACAGCACCAACATAATCGACGTCCGTGTAATCAACTGTACGGACGCGAACCTGGCGAGGGACATAAAAATATACTCCCCGTCCGGCGAGGACGGCACCGTAATGAAGGGAAACATGGGGAGGATTGCGGTCCCAGTCGCGAACTACAACGGTACTAACTCTGTCCAGACTAACGTCACTGTGGCAATTTTAGACGGCACGACCGAGTTAGGATGGTTCTTCTGGGACAACAAAACACAGAATGCCACTATAACAAGGTCGCTCAGCAACTCATCGTTCAATCAATCAGTGTTCACTTGGAGGTTCGAGGTCCCGGACGATGCAACCCAGAAAACCTACACTCTGAGGGTCTACATAAATCACAACGGCACTTCAAGCAACGTCACCTACACAAAGTCCTTCACTCTGCAGGCATCCGAGGAAGGAGGCGTCGAACCCGTGGCCATCTACACGGCACCGTCCTACAACTATCCATGCGACGAGGCGACCGCGTCCGGCGAGCAGTGGGGAATTAACGTCTGCAACTACGGCGACAACAACCTGACGGTGAACATATCCACGGAGCTGACGGGAAAATCCATCTCACAAACACAGGCTCCTATCCTGTTGGCTGGGGTGAACGCCACCATAACGACATCCGCCTTGAACTGGGTCTCACAGAAGATAGACACGTCGTCCTGCTTCAACGGGGCCTTCAGGTTCCGCGGGCCTGAGGACGTGGGGGTTAACGGAGGCGAGCTGACGACGGTCAACTGGGTTGACCCGCAGACGGGCGACGCGGCGGCAATCACGAAGACCGACGACAACGGGGTCTGCGGCGGCGCAGTCGGAGGCACGCACAGCGGATCGCCGATGCCGGGTTTCAACATAACTTCCAACCAGACCGTCCTGCCAAGCGTGAACCCGGGGGTCAACTTTGCGTTCAACCTCAAAGAGCACACGACGTCTACCACAGCTGGCGCGATACATATGGTGGATCTGACAATCCCTCCCGGATTCATAGTTAACAAGTCGAACTTTACCAGGGTCCCGGACGACGGCTATCCGATTGGCTCCGTCGACGAGGGGTATCTTGTAAGGTGGACCACCAGAAACCTGGCAACAATCACAGTGAACCCGGGAAACACGAGCCTCACGAACGGTACCATGACGTTCCAGGACATAGGGAACTTCACTCCGGGCGGCAAGGTCTTCTATCACAACTTGTTGGGACAATCCAACCAGAACAAGGGCCAGTGGTGGGGTAAACAAAGGTTCGTGCTTATCGTCAACGGCTCCTGGCTGAAGGTCGACCGGTTCTACAACGACACAGCGACCACGTTCGCATCCGGTTTCCCTTCAACCGCCTACTGCGGCATAATAAACACCTCGATAAGGGTCTTCAACAAGGGGAACCAGCCGGCCATCAACTTCAATGTGACAGACACGAAGGACAACGTGACGGTCACGCATCAGAACGACCTGATATTCCAGGACAATGCCAGCACAAACACCACATCAGTCGTGATAACGCAGGGTAAGAACATAACGTTCGGGCCCAGCATAGACTCTATATTCCCTACGGGCAAATTACTCTCGTCCAGATTTTACAACTACACTGTGAACATCAGTTATCAGACTAACGGGACGTTCCTGTTCAGGCCCTTCACGGCGAACTCCAGCAGCGTGAAATTCATGGACCAAGATTACACGCTTCTAGCCATATGCGGGGCATCTCTCAACACGTCTTCACCCACAAACGGGACCAACCCACTGAAGGACGAGTACTTCAACGTGTCCAGCGTCATAACGAACTACGGGCCGGGCAACGCCTCCAACATAATAGCCACGATCAACGTCACGGGCCCGAACGTGACCATCAGGAATTCCACGAACCACGTGAGCAACTTCACGTACCTTGAAAACCTCCAATATCTGTCCACGGCCACGGCAAGGTACAACATCACGTCGAACGCAGCCGGCAACTACACCGTGTGTATAGGCGCGAATGCGACAGAGAACGTGACCCTCGCGTCCAGCTGCAACAACATAACGATATACTCCCCGACGTTCTTCGTGGCCCTGTCGAACCCGCTCGCCGTTTCGAACAAGACGGGTACGAGCTCCGGTCCATGGGGGCACGGGTTCACGCTCAACGTCACTGTTTTATCGAACACCGACACGGCCTTCGATGTGAAGTCATGGGTCAGCAACGACGGAGGTCTCACCTATTCGATAGTGGACAGCAGGACCTACAGTCCGTCCTCCGGCACGGTAAACTACACCATAAGCTGGAACGCCACCCCGAACAACCTGCCGAACCCAACCAATCTGTTGAAGTTCAACAACACGCTCAACGGGAACGACACCACGGCGTCGCTCACGGTGCTGAAGGACATAGTTCTCTGGGAATACGTCCAGGGACACAGTTCGATAATGAACAGGACCGGGAGCCAGATAGACTCGTTGATATTTAGGGCGAGGGACGAGAACTCCACCTACCTCAACAACTTCGCCACCAAGTTCAGGGTCACCACTAACAACGTGACTTATTTCTCCGACACATACTTCGAGAACAGGACGAACTCTTCCGGTCACGCGGTGCTGAGCTTCAACGCGACGTGCTCCAACGACGTCACGGGCGCCCCGAAGTTCGTCGTCGGGGAGCAGCAGTGGAAGATAGAGGTCAACACGTCCGAGACGTACGGGTACATACAGAACGACTCGTCGGACACTCTGCCCAGGAACCTGACCGTCAGGGGCGACATATCCCCGGTGTTCAACAAGCCCGACGGGACCCTTAACTTCACGCAGGAGGACACGATAAACTTCCTCGGGGCCACGACCGACGACTGCGGGGACGCGCTGGCGCCGAACGTCAGGTATTTCATGAACTATACAAATCCGACACCAACCGGACTGGAGTGCTCCTCCGTGTCGCAGGTCGGCGCCAACGCGTTCACATGCGACTTCCTGACCACCATAACGACGACGTCCGGGTTCTACAACACGACGATGATAGCGAACAAGACGGACCACTACCAGAACACCTCGATAAGGACCGGTGCCCGCGGTTTGTTCTTCCTAAGCCCGATAAGGAAGCTCGAGGACGCGTCCATAGTCCCGACGTCCTCGCCTTACAGCGCCAACAATTGGAACGTCTCGGTCAAGGTCAGCTCCGGGAACTCCGACCTGATGGACGTGAAGCTGTTCCTGAAGAAGGGCGCGGCGGCGTTCACCGAATGCACCAACACATCGACGAATGGGTGCTTCAACCAGACCGTGCTGCAGTGCAGCAACTGCATAAACAGCACAAAGTATTGGTACAGGAACTTCACGTCGGACGACGTGGGGACGTGGTTCTTCCAGATACAGTTGGTGAACAACACCACCGGAACAGTCGAGGAGTCGACGGCCGGCACGGACAGCTTCGAGGTGCAGGACGTCCCGGCGTCGCCGTACACGATAAACCTCGAGAACTTCACCAGGAACTCCACATTATTCTCGACCACAGCCGGGTGGGGCTTCAACTTTACATTCAACGTGACGGTCAGATCGACCGCGACCACCAACACGTCAATACTGCTCTGGAGGAGCACGGCAGGGATCGAGCCGTTCTTCCTGATGTCGAACTTCACTCAGAACCTCACGAACTACACGCAGGTCAACGTGACTTTCGATCCGCAGCCCAACGACACCGACTCCGTCTTGGGGTGGAAGCTTTGGTACTTCAAGTTCAACGCGACGGACAACAACGCGACCACGACGACCCTGAACACCACGTCCTCGCAGACGGTCAACATAACGAAGGACAACGTTGTATTCGAGGAGTTCTTCGGGAACAACACCGTCGCCAACAGGACCGGGAGCCAGTCGTCCACGCTGCACGTGAGGATAAGGGACACGAACGGAACAGTGATAGTCGGGGAGAGCCTGTCGTTCCTCGTCACCAAGGACGGGAGCCTCTACGACACAGGCACGTCCGTGAACACGAACGGTACCGGGTACTCGGTGTACAGCTTCGACCCGTCATGCTCGCCGAAGCACTTCGCCATGAACCAGCTGTGGAAGGCCCAGATTTCCAGCAACCCGGCCTACTTCGACAACTCGACCAACTCGTCAGGCATATACCTGAACCTGTCCGTCTTCGGCACGCAGCTACTGAACCTGACGAACCCGACGGGCTCGATAAACTACACGCAGGAGAACACCATAAGCTTCCTTGGGTCGGCGACGGACGACTGCTCCGATCCCATAACCTCCAACGTGAGGTATTTCTTGTACAACTCGTCGAACGTCCTCCTTGAGTGCAGCCCGGTTACCACGGTCGGAGCGAACGCCTACACGTGCGACTACACTACCACGGTCACCACTCCGTCTTCTTTCTACAACACCACGATGAACATAACGAAGTCCTTCCACTACCAGAACACGACCGACAAGACCGGGTCACCCGGTCTCTTCTTCGTGAACCCCCTGAGGAGGCTCGCTCAGGCGTCCGGGTCGCCGTCCTCTGACGGTTGGGGCAGGCCAAACTGGAACTTCTCGGTGAACGCGACCAGCGGGAACTCGGACCCCATGGACATAAAGATATACATGAAGAAGGGGTCCGACCCGTTCACGGAGTGCACGGCGCCGACATGTCTGAACCAGACGCCGACCAGGTGTACTAACTGCATAGGACAGGCGTTCTATTGGTACAGGAACTTCACTAACAGCGACCAGGGGACGTGGTTCTTCCAGCTGCAGATGGTCAACAACCAGTCCGGCCAGACGGTGACGCAGACCGGCGGGACTGACACGGTGGACGTGGTGAAGGACGACGTGATAATCGGCCACGCAGAGGGCAACAACAGCAACGTCACCAGGGGCAGCACCTACAAGTTCAGCGTGAACCTCTCGGACACGGACAGGGGAACCGTCGTTGCTAGTCCCAACGCCACTGTGAATTTCAACTTCACCACGAACGGCAACTCCTTCACAGTGGCAGGTTCTAACACTTCCAACTCCTCCGGCCACGTCGACTTCTATCTGACGCCGAGCTGCTCCTACAGCGTCGGATCCCAGAAGTGGCTCGGCTACACGTCGTCAGACTCGAACTACAACAACAACCAGTCGTCGAACTTCACCACGACGGTTTACGGGAACCTGAAGCCGGCGAACGGCACCAGCACCAACATAGTTACCAGAAACGCCACCTCAGCCACGAGCCTGTTCCTTGTGGGGGACCTAGTTGGAGTCACAGCCGGGGCCAACGACGACTGCAATGCAATCTTCACCAACACGACCGGCTTCATCAACGCCACGTTCGAGTTCTACGTCAACTCCTCGTACCCGTCGCCGGGCCAGAGGTTCTGCGGGCCCATACTCTACAACTCGACTGACAACACGTTCTACTGCGACTTCGCGACCTCCTCGCTCCAGAACGACACGTACAGCATAAGGATGAACACGTCCAACGTCACGTTCTACAACAACGGGTCGACAACCAAGCTCAACGCCTTCACCCTCGGGACCCCGCCGAACTCGCCGCCCATAATATCGGCGGCCGGCGTGGCGCCGTCCAGCGGGGGGTGGGGCGCGACCTACAACTTCTCCGTCAACGTCACTGACTCGAACACGGCGCAGAACGTGACGGTCTACCTCTGGGAGTCCTCGGCCGGGGCCGAGCCGTGGAACAGGCTCGGGCAGGCGGTGTGCGAGGGCAACTGCACCGGGAGCAACCAGACGACGGTCTACATAGCGATGAGCCCGTTCTCCTGCCAGCAGCAGGGCACCAGGAGCTTCAAGTTCAACGCGAGCGACAATTCTACCTCCTCCAATTTCGCATCCAACGAGCTGACCGGCACGTTCTCGCTGGGCAAGGATTCAATCGAGTTCCTGAACGTGTCCGGCAACGGCGGGACGGTGAACAGGTCCGGCAGCCAGAACTTCACGTTCTACGTCTCCATAAACGACACCACGAAGGCGGTGATGGCGACGGCCAACGTGACGGTGGCCAAGTTCTGGGTCACCCTCGACACGTCGGCGTTCGACGCCGGATCGGGCAACAGGTCCAGCAACTCCACGTCTTACGTTAACTACACGTTCAACCCGTCGTGTTCTTATTCCGCGAGCCTCGGCCAGAAGTGGATGGTCGGAGTACTGAACGACCCGTGCTACGCCAGCACCAACAGCTCCAACTTCACCCTGTCAATCCTCGGGGACCTGTCGGCGGTCAACGTCTCGGGCCACAACTCGACCGGGGGCTTCCTGATATACGATCCGAACAACGTGACCGTGAGGTCCGACGCCATAGACGAGTGCAGCGCCTACAGGCCCGAGGCCAACGCGACCTTCAACATAGTCCAGTCGGCCGGCAGCCCGGTGTTCACCGCCGTCCCGAACCCGGCGAACAACCTAGGGAACGGCACGTTCAACGCCACCCTTAACTTCACCTCGAGGCCGTCCGGAAACTACTCCGTCCGCGTAGGGACGAGCGCGCCCGCCTACAACCCGGGCAACAACACGTTCGACAACGTGACCCACCATCAGGCGTCCCCGCTGATCTACAACGCCTCGGTGAGCCCGAACTCGTCGGCCTGGGGCACGACGTTCAGCTTCGTGGTGAACGTCACCGACGACGACGACGTGCTCAACGTGACGCTGTGGGCCAGGTGCACCGGGGGCAACACGTCCTCGAACGGGTGCCAGCCGAACTCCAACTTCACCGCCAGGTCCACGCAGTCCTGCACGGACTGCTCGAACAACCAGCTCACCTTCAACGTCCCGTTCACGCTGCAGAGCAACATAGGCGGCTACGAGTGGTTCTTCAACGTGTCCGACAGGTACGGGGGCGCCAACTCCACCTCGGCTGGAGTGTTCAACGTGACGAAGAGGTCGAGCTACCTGGTGATACAGAACGGGAACGGCGCGAACGTGACCAGGATAGGGACCAACACCACGCAGCTGCAGGTACAGCTCTTCGACGGCTACACGGCATCGGCGATCAACGGGTTCACGGTGAGCTTCTTCGTCACGACCGACGGAAACTTGTGGGAGAGCGGCGTTACCAACACCACGCACGACGGCGGACTGGCGGAATACTACTTCAATCCCACGCCCGACAGGACGGACCCCGGCACGTGCTCCGGTCCGACCTACCAGGTGGGGACACAGAGGTGGAACTCGACGTTCGCCGGCACGGCCGGGTACCTGGACAACACGTCGACGAACTTCACGGTCATCGTGAACACCAGCCTGTATAACAACCTGAACTCGCCCCTGGGCCAGGTGTACTCGGAGGGCTCCACGATATCGATGGCAGCCAACGTGACCGACGAGTGCACGACTGGGATATCCGGGGCGAACGTCGTCTTCAGGTCGTACCCCGGCGCCCTGGCGTGCTCCGCGGAGCCGGCGACCGACGCGGGCAACGGCACATACAGCTGCTCCCTCGACACTTCCGGGTTCGGCGTGGGCCTCTACAACGTCACGATAAACTCCACCAAGGCGTTCTATTATGACCAAAATTCGACCAACACGTCCGCGTACGAGATAAGGAAGGGCCCGTCCCTGACAAACGAGCAGATGACTCCGACCGCCGAGGGGTGGGGGTACAACTATACGATCAACGTCTCGGTGTCGGACGCCGACCTGGGGGACACCGTGTCCCTCGGGCTCTTCAAGAGCGTGTCCGGCGCGCCATGGAAGAGGGTCGGCAATCAGACCTGCGTCGGATGCACGAGCGCCACCACAGTCAGGTTCCATCCGAACTTCACGTGCGAGGACTACCTCGGTGGTCCCGGGGTGACCTTCAAGTTCAACGCGAGCGACACGTACGGCCTGAGGTCCGAGACCGCTAACTTCAGCGCCACGTTCCAGCAGGACAACGTGTCGTTCATGGTGTTCACCGGGAACGGCATAACGGTCAACAGGGAGGGATCAGTGACAGGAAGGTTCACGATAAGGCTGAACGACTCCGACCGGGGCAACAATTCGGTCAACCTCACGGAAGAGCCGGACGGCATAGTGAACGCGACCTTCTGGTTCGGCACCGACAGCGCCCCGACGTACGACTCGGGCCACAACCTGACCTCGAACTCCACGGGATTCATAGAGTACGACCACGACCCGACGTGCAGCTACCAGGCAGGGTCGCAGTTCTGGTACGCCGAGGTGAGGTTCAACTCGTGCTACTCGGACACTTCGATGAACTCGCAGGGGCAGAACTACACCGTCAGGGGGCAGCTGAAGCCGAGCCTGTTCGTGCCCCTGAACTTCAGCAGGTTCAATGTGACCAATGTCATCAACCACACATACAACGTGTCGTCCGACTGCTCCGAGGAGGGCAACATAACCTCCGTGACGGGCAACGCCACGTTCTACAACTTCAACAACGTGTCCTCCAACTCAACCCCAATAGTCGAGACCCTCGTCTCGGGAACCTACAACTTCACCTGGAACTCCACCTCCCAGCCAGAGGGCAATTGGACGGTCGGCCTGAGGGTGAACAAGACAAACTACAACGGTAACGTCACGAACTTCACCAACTGGTTCTTCCTCGACAATCTTAACTCGTCGGCTAACAACCCATCGGTGAGCCCGAACCCCGGAGGGTGGGGCTCGACCTTCAATTTCAGCGCCTACATGACGGACCCAGAGAACAACAACGTGACGTGCAGGCTGTTCGTGAACACCACAGGCGGCTTCGTGCTCAGGGCGCAGAACACGACGGCCACGCCGGGTGTGTGCAATGTCATCTACAGCGGCTTCACTCCGAGCGATCAGTCCGTAGAGGCGTTCGGGAATGCGTCGTGGTACTTCGAGGTGAACGACACCTTCAACAGGTTCAACACGTCCGTGGTACAGAACCTGAACATAACGAAGAACAACGTGTCGGTCGTGTTCCTCCTGGGCAACGGGTCCTCCGTCAACAGGAGCGACACGAACCCGGTCGGCAACACCACGACGCTCGCGGTCCTGATAAACGACACAACGAGGAACGCGCTCGTCGGCCAGGGCGTCCCGGTGTACTTCTACGTCACCAACAGCCTCGCGATTTTCACGGCGTCTAACTTCAGCGCCACCAACGAGTCCGGCGTTTCCGAGGCCTTATTCAACCCGAACAACACGTTCGAAGTGGGCCCCCAGAGATGGATAGCCGAGGTCAAGGGCAACGGTTCCTACGCCGTGACGAACTCGTCCAACTCCACGCTCACGGTGTTCGGGAGCCTTTCCCTCGGACTTACGACCCCGATAGATCCGACAAGCACGTCGACGGGAAGGTTCCTCCGCGGGTCCAACGTGACGATTAAGGCCAACATAACGAACGACAGGGGAGACCTGATTTCAGGGGCAGCCGTGAACCTGACGTCCGTGAACATCAACGCCGGCCAGCTGAACGGCGGCCAGACGTTCCTGCACAGCCCGGTCTTCGACGAGAACAACGGCACGTACAACGCCACGTTCAACACGTCGCTGCCGTCCGAGATGCCGACGAGGTTCTACGACATAAACTTCACCGCCAGCGCCGGCTACTACGTGCCGAACTCCACGACTTTCCCCAACAGGTACTTCGTAGAGACGAAGCCGCTGCTGCAGGGGCCCGCCGTGGTGACGCCGGCTTCCGGGTCCGGAGGGTGGGGCGAGAGCTGGACGTTCAGGGTGAACGCCTCCGACGAGGACCTGGACACCCTGACGGTCAGGCTGTACACCAACACGTCCGGCTCGGGCGACGGGTACGCCCTGAGGTCCACAAACGCGTCGGTGGCGAGCGGGTTCAACACGACGGTCATTTTCACCATATCCTCGCCCGCATTCTCCTCCGCGGCGGCCAGCACCTACAGGAACTTCAAGTTCAACGTGACCGAGTCGTCGGTCGACTTCTCGGAGAACTTCAACCAGACAAATTCCACCGACATATTCGTGGAGAGGGACGACATAAACCTGACGCACCAGCAGGGCAACGCGACGACGGTGAACAGGAGCAACAGCGCCGACACCGTCTACTTCGCCGTGCTGCTGAACGACACCGACAGGAACTTCCAGCCGAACAGCAAGACGGTGACGTTCTTCGCCAACAGGAACGTGTCGGTCACGTCCAACATGACGTCCCTCGGGACCGCCCTGACCGGCCCGCCGAACTCCAACGGGGTGGCGAACTTGTCGATGAACCTCAACGCCAGGTCCGACAAGTGCGAGTTCGAGGTCGGGCCGCACAGGTGGAAGGCCGGCGTCTCCGGGGACTCGGACTTCAATGACAAGAACTCCACGGACCTCTTCTTCAACGTGACGACGGCCCCGCTGTCCACCGACGTGGTCGGACCTCTCGGAACCCGGACATATAGGAGGGGGCCCGTCAACTTCGACGCGCTAATTGTGAGCGGGAACGTATCGGACGACTGCGGGTACGTAATAAATGCCAACGTGAACATCTACGCCATCCAAGCCGGCTCCGTCTACGGCTCCTGCACCCCGGCGACGGACCAGGTGAACGGAACCTACACGTGCGCCCTGAGCCCGGACAGCTCCTGGCCGCTGGGGACTTACAACATATCGATCAACGCGACCAAGCAGTACTACAACAACAGCCTGACCGTGACGAGAGAAAGCGCGTTCCGCCTGGTGAGCCAGCCCGAGCTTACCTTGGCGTCCTTCGACTCCATATCAGCCGAGGCCACGGGCTGCTCCTCGAGCTGCCCCGAGGGAGGCGGGTGGAACGAGACCTGGAAGTTCACGGTGAACCTCAAGGACCTCGACGTCGGGGCCGCGGACAAGGTCAACGTGACGCTGTGGGCCAACCTGACCGGGGCCTACCAGCCGCTCAACACGACCAACGTCACGGTGACGGGGGGCGACCAGACGGTGACGTTCGACGGTCACAGGTTCCAGCCGGGCAACATAGGCGCGAGGCAATACAAGATTAATGCGACCGACGGGTTCGGGACATTCAACTCCACGGCCAACACGTCGTTCAACATAATCAGGGACGAGGCCGAAGCGCAGTTCGCGCTTACCGTGCCCACATCGGTCGACAGGTCCGGGTCCTCCAGCTCCAGGCTCGAGGTCAGGGTGAGGGACGCGGACGCCGGCGCGCCGGTCGGGTCGGGCGTGAACGTCTCGTTCTTCTCCACCATAAACGCGAGCGACGCCCTCAGCTTCGTGTACGTGGACAACAACGCGACCAACTCCACGGGCTACGGCCTGCTGTTCTTCGACGCAAACTGCACCTACTCGGTGGGGGTCCAGACTTGGAGGGCCGGCGTCAACCAGTCCGACACGGCTTACGTTGAGTTCGGGGCCAACGCCTCCAGCACGGTGACCGTCGTGGGCCAGCTCAGGAACAACATGACGGACCCGCTGGACAACAGCACGTACAACGTGACGAACCAGATAGTCCACAGGTTCGTGACCCAGTCGGACTGCTTCCCGACGAGGGCGGACGAGAACCCGGTCGTTAATGCCACAGCGTTCGCCTTCGAGGTCAAGGTCAACACGAGCGGCAGCTACCTGAACCTCACCGCGTCCTACAACGAGCTCAACGGCAGCTACAACGCGACCTTCAACTCGACGCAGAGGCCGGAGGGCTACTACGACGTGAGGCTCAACAGCTCGAAGGCGTTCTTCAACTCCAACTCCACCGTGTACCAGGCGAGGTACTTGCTGGAGAACAGGAACGTGACCGCTGCCAACGCAACCGTGACGCCGGCTTCGGGCGGCTGGTCGAGGCTCTTCAACTACAGCCTGGACGTCGCGGACCCCGAGTACCCGACGGAGAACGTGACATGCACGCTCTATACTTCGACCAACGGCGGGTCCAGCTATATTAGCAAGGGCAATGTCACCGTGGCAGGCGGGCAGGGAAGGTGCTACATAGCGGTCCACGACTTCCAGGTGTCGGACATCGGGACCGACAACTCGTTCATATGGCAGATATACGACGGCACCGCGTCCAACACCTACAACTTCACAGCGTCGTCGGGGCCCAACATAACGAAGTCCCAGGTCCAGATAATTTTGAGCGCCGGGAACGCGTCCTCGGTCAACAGGTCCTCGTCGCAGACGACGGAGCTCGTAGTCAGGGTGAACGACACCGAGAACGCCAGCATAGTCGCCTCCGGGGTCAACACGAGCTTCTGGGTGACCAACGACACGGGCTACTTCCTGCTGACGAACACCACCACGACCAACTCGTCCGGGGCTTCCGTGGCCGCGTTCAACCCGAGCTGCCTGTTCCTGGTCGGGCAGCAGTCCTGGACGGGCGGGGTGTTCAACGACCCGGCGTACAACGACACGAACTCGACCAACTTCACGGTCCGGATAGTCGGCGACCTGACGAACAACGTGATCAACCCGAACGGCGAGGACTACAGGAAGGTCGGAAAGGACGGCCAGACGCACAACGTTACCATAAGGTCCAACATAACCGACGACTGCGGAGCCACCATAAGCGCGGCGACGGTGGCATTCAACTCCACGCAGAACGCCAGCGGGTCCTACACGACAAACTCGTGCAGCCCGGTGAACAACGAGAATAACGGCCACTACAACTGCACGTTCAACGTCAGCGCGCCCGTAGAGTACGGCACCAGGTTCTGGAACGTCACCATGAACGCGTCCTCGTCCAACTACAACACGAACGTGAGCGTCAAGACGAGCGCGTTCTTCGTCGAGACCCAGCCGGTGCTCAGCCAGAGCGGCCTAGGCAACATGAGTCCGTCCGTCGGCGGCTGGGGCGAGAGGTTCCACTTCTGGGTCAACGTCAGCGACCGCGACAACGACACGGTAACTGTGAGGCTGTACGTCAGGACGACGCCGTCCGGCAGCTTCGTGCTGAGGAACTCCACGACCGCCCAGAGCGCGACCAACGTCACGGTGAACCTGTCCACGACCTTCACCAGCGGCTCCGACATAGGGAGCTGGGAGTACAAGTTCAACGTCACCGAGGACGACATGTGGAACGACACCTACAACGGGACGAACTTCACCGTGGAGCAGAACGACGTCAGGATAGAGCTGATATACGGCAACAACACGACAGTCAACAGGTCAGCCTTCGTCGGCGACCCGCTCGGAAACGCCAACCTCAGCGTCAGGGTCTACGACTCTGACAGGAACAACCTCATCACGGAGTTCATCAGCACGAGGTTCTACGCGACCAGGGACGGCAGCACGTTCGCCACCCTCGACACCGTGGCGAACGACACGGGCGAGTTCTACACGCAGCTCACGCCGTCCTGCCTGTACTCGGTTGGCCCCCAGACGTGGCGCGCCTCCAGCGTGTTCAGCGGCAGCACGTGGTACAAGAACGTGAACTCGTCGGACTTCAGGTTCAACGTGACCACGACGAACCTGACGATATCCATAGAGAGGCCCGACAACGTCACGGTGGTCAGGGGCGTGGACAACATAACGTTGAGGGGCAACGTGACGGACGACTGCGGCCTAGTGACGAACGCGTCCGTGAGCTTCAGCACGATAAGGGCGGGGACCACCACCTTCACGTGCAACCCGGCGACGGACGAGTCCAGCGGCTGGTACAACTGCACCGTGACCAACGCGAGCACGGCGTCGCTCTCGACCGGCTTCTACAACGTCACCATGCAGGCCGCGAAGCAGCACTACAACTCCTCGCTGCTGAGCACGCGCCAGAGTGCCTACAGGCTGGTCACGGTGCCGAAGGTCCAGAGCCCGTCGATCTCCACCACCAGCGTCTCGGGCACGGCAGACAACGGTTTCAGCGAGAAGTGGACCTTCTCCGCGGACGTGCAGGACGAGGACGGGGACAACGTGTACGTATACCTCTGGGGCAACCTGACGGGAGAATATCAATTGTTGAACCAGACCGTTTGCAGCAGCTGCGACTCGGGGCTGTTCCACACCATATCGTTCACCGGTCACAACTTCCTCTGCTCCAACATAGGCGCGAGGCAGTACAAAGTGAACGTGACCGACGTGTACAACTACGTCAACACGACCGCCAACGTGTCGTTCAGCATAGACAAGGCCGACACCACGGCGTCGTACGGGGGACAGGGAGACCTGACGGACATCGACAGGGAGGGCTCCGACAACGAGACGATGTCGGTCAGGATAAGGGACGTGGACAACAACACGTTCATAGTCAGCGGGTTCAACGGCACCATATTCGTGACCCACAACGGAACTAGCTACGACAACGGGAGCACCAACCAGACAGACTCGTCAGGGTTCATCAGGTACAGGTTCAACCCTAACTGCACCTATCAGGTCGGCATACAGAACTGGGTCGGCGGCTCTAGGAACGACGCGTGCTACAAGGATTCGACCTCGGCGACGCTCAACACGACGTTCTACGGGCAGCTGAAGAGCAACTTCCAGTACCCGCTGTACGCGTCCACAATACTGGTAGGCGACGTGCTGAACCTGACGAGCAACATAACGTCCGAATGCTCCGACGCCATAACGGACGCCACCGTGTACCACGAGGCCAGGTCGCCGTCCTACGTGTCGGAGAACGTCACGCCCGTGACCCACATCGGCCAGGGGCTCTACAACAGCACGTGGAACACGAGCCTGCACACCGGCGGAAACTGGAGCTTCAGGGTGAACGCCACGAGGACGTACTACAACCTGAACAGGACGCTGTTCGTGAACCAGACGTTCCTGAACAACACGCCGCCAACGACCGAGAACCAGACCGTCAATCCGCCGGCTCAGGGATGGGGGTACACGTACAACTACTCTCTGGACGTCTTCGACCTCCAAGGCGACAACGTGACGTGCACGCTCTACACCTCGACCAACGGCGGGTCGACATTCACCAACAAGTCGTCGACGACCATCATATCCGGGACCGGCAGGTGCTCCGTGCAGGTTTCCAACTTCGCGTGCGGCGAGATAGGGACGGACAACTCGTTCAAGTGGGGAATCTACGACGGCACCAACAACTTCACGACCTCGGAGAGCCTCGGTCCCAACATAACGACAGACAACGTCACGTTGGTGCACGTTCTGGGCAACAATACAATTGTGAACAGGAGCGACACGTCGCTGAACACGCTAGACGTCCTTATCGTGAGGGTGAACGACACGACGAAGGGCAGCGCCGCCTCCAACAACACGACCGTCACGTTCTACGTGACCACCGACGGAAACACGTTCCTGTCGTCGAGCAACGTCAGCAACACCAGCGGCATAGCCACGTATCCGTTCAACCCCAGCTGCTCGTACAACCACGGATCCCAGAGGTGGTACGTCAACGTCACCGACGGGTGCTACACGCCGAACGCCACGTCGACGTACTTCAACAACTTCACGCTCGGCATATACGGAGACTTCGAGCTCACGCCGAGGGGCTACAGGCAGGGCGAGACCACGGACACGAGCGTCCTAAGGTCCGTCCAGAACCTGACGCTCGACGCCGGGAACCCGAACGTCGTGGCGAACACCAGCGTGAGGAACGACTGCGGGTCCGACCAGGGCGCGACCACCGTTACCATAGAGGCGATACACAACTCGACGTCGCAGCCGTTCTCGTGCACCGAGATATCGAACCCGTCGACCGGGATCTACAGGTGCAACAAGAACACGACCGCACTCCCGGCCAGGTGGTACGACGTCAGGGTGAACCTCACGGAGCCCTTCATGAACTACAAGTCTGCGAGAACAAACACGACGTTCTTCGCCGAGACCAAGCCGGTCGCCAACCAGACCGGCGTCTCGACACAGCAGAACGGCGACACCGGCGGCTGGGGCGAGAGGTTCTACTTCAACGCCACGCTGAACGACGAGGACCTCGACTTCGTGAATGCGACGCTCTACGTCAGGAGGTACGGGACGTCCACGTGGATCAACGCGAACTCGACCAACGTCAACCCCCCCGTGGTGGGCCAGAACGTGACCCTGAGCTGGTCGAGGGGCACCTGCGAGGCGGGAGCCGGCGACCAGTACCCGCACGGCTGGGAGTTCAAGTTCAACGTGTCGGACGACGAGAACTCGCCGTTCGCCCTCGAGGACAGGTATGAGACCGAGAGCGAGAGGAGGAACATGACGATAGAGAAGGACGACGTGAGCATAACATTGATATCGGGCAACGCCGTCACTGTCTGGAGGAACGGCACAGATTACAAGAACCTGACCCTCAACATAACCGACGTCGATTCCGGCCTCGGCGTCGGGTCCGGGGTGAACTCGAGCTTCTGGGTCACCAGGAACAACAGCGTGTTCGCCGGGGCCAAGATAGTCTCGACCGACTCCAACAACAACATATCGTACAGGTTCCCGCTCGACCTGCCGGGCAGCCAGAACAAGTGCGAGTACGTCACGGGCGTGCAGAACTGGGTGGGCGGCGTGCAGAACGACCTGTGCTACAAGAGCCTTAACTCGTCCAACTACACGGTGACGCTCGAGTCGTTCCTGTCACCGACGGTCGTAGAGCCCCATGGCCAGGGATTCCTGCAGGGAGATCTCGTGTCGGTGAACGGCTCTCTAGTAGACGACTGCACAATCGTCAACGGCGCGACGTTCACATTCACGTACATACCGACGTCCGGCTCGTCGTACCAGTGCACCTCGTCTGACAACAACGGGTTCGCCACAGGACAGGGATGGTACAACTGCACCAAGAGCACCGCCGGGAAGCCGAAGGGCTACTACAACGTGAGCTACGCGGCCACCAAGAGCTTCTACGTCAGCAACACGACGCTGAAGACGTCGGCGTTCTTCCTAGGCAACAACCCGGCGCTGAGCAATCCGAGGGTCGACCACGACACCGGCGGCTGGGGCGAGACGTACGTCTTCACGGTGACGTTCACGGACGCGGACCTGAACCTGAACAACATAAGCCTGTGGAAGAGCAGGAACTCCTCGGACAACTCGTCGTGGCAGCTGGTCGAGACGAAGCAGGTCCAGGGCATATCGACGGACGTCTCGTTCACGCACAAGCTCACATGCAATGACTATGCCACCATGGACCCGTACATGTACTTCAAGTTCAACACGACGGACCCGTTCGGCTTCACCGACCAGACGTCGGCCGTGAACATGACGCTTGACAGGGACGACGTAACGGTGACCACGACCGCCAGCAGCAACTCCACCGTCAGGAGGATAGCCGCCGGCCAGGCGTTCCTCGAGGTCAGCATATTCGACTCCGACAACGGCACGTATCCGACCGGGGCCAACGCGACGATATTCGTGACCGAGAACACATCCGTCTTCACGTCAAGCTACAACTGCACCTCGAGCAACGGGACGTGCAGCGCCGGCCACAACCCGTCGTGCACCAGCAGCGTGGGAACCCAGTACTGGCTGGGAGGCACGACCGACAGAAACGGCTTCAGCTGCTACAAGCTCACGAACTCGTCGAACACTACTTTCACGGTGTTCGGCCAGCTGAATGTCAGCATATCCAACCCGGCGGCCAACAAGACGCTGAACCGCGGGACCAACGCCACGATGAACGCCACGACCTCAAACGACTGCTCGGCAGAGGTGACGGACGCCAGCATCACCTGGCTCAACAACACGTTCGTGAACCTGACGACGGGCTACAACACGACCGGGTGGTCGGTCGACAGGTACCACCCCCTCGGGTCGGACAGGATATATGCGAACGCCAGCAGGCAGTTCTACGACAACGGGTCCAACAGCACGCCGGTCACAATATTCGGATGGGCGAACGTCACGTCCATACTGCCGGCCAACGGCAGCGCATATTCGGCCGGCGCCAACGTCCCGCTGAGCTGCGTTGTGAGGGACGGAAACAACTCGCAGCCCATATCCTCTTATCTGGTGCGGTTCCTGAAGAACGGCGCGTCGCTGGCGAACGAGTCCACGAGCGCAGCGGGCGCGGTCAACACCACATGGTTCACCAGCACGGAGAACGCCGGCACGTACAACCAGACATGCTTCATAGCTGACAACTCGACGCTATACTACAACGTGTCGGCCTCCTACATGTCGACCTTCCTGGTGCTCCAGAGACCGCTGATCATAGACCAGCTGTCGGTCCAGAACCCGACCATATACAGGAACGACACCTTCGCTCCGTTCGCGACCAACATAACGATCCACGTCAAGGACTCCGGGATAGGGGACGCCGACGGAGCCAACGCCACGTTCTACAACGCGACCCACTTCGTGGGCAACTGCACCACCAACAGCACGGGTTACTGTTCCCTGTTCAGCTTCAACCCGTCCGACACTGTGTCGCCCGGGACGCTGACAATATTCGTGAACTCGACCAGGCCGCAGAACGAGAACTCGGCGACCAACTCGACCGGCATCACCGTGAAGGGCATACTGAACACGACGATATACCTGCCCGCGAACGGCAGCACGTTCTCCAAGTCCCAGTCGATGCAGCTCCTGGCGAACGGCACCAGCGAGAACGGCGAGTCATATTGGGACCTCGGGCCCACAATATCGTGGTACAACGAGTCGTCGCTCCTGATACAGGGCAACAGCACGATACTGTCCCAGTCCAGCGTCGCGCAGCAGCAGACGGGACCGCACAGCATAATGGCCTCCGCCACCAAGAACGGCTACGATTCGGGCCAGGCCAACGTCACGGTGACGATAACCGGGCTGGCGGACGCGGTTTGGGTGCTGCCGACGGGCACAACGCCGTACCCCGACACGTTCACCCCGACCTGCCTCGTGAGGGACGTCGACCTGCTGGCCGGCATACCGAACTACCAGGCGAACTTCTCGTACAAGTGGGACGTGGACTCAGGGTTCACCGCCAACGGCAGCTTCCAGACCAATTCCAGCGGGCACGCCGGCTACAGCTTCGTCCCGGTGCAGAAGGGCAACATAACCTTCAGGTGCAACATAGGCAGCAACCTCACGCAGTTCTACACGGCGAGCGTTAGCCAGGCGGAGGTCAACATATCCGTGAGAGACACGAGGCTGCCCCAGATATTCAACATATCTATCCTGCCCAACTCCAGCCTCGAGGCCAGCCTGAACGCGACCAACATAACGGCGGACATCACGGACAATTATCAGGTGAGCTCCGCGTGGGCCAACATAAGCCTGCCGAACGGCAGCTACGAGATAGTGACGCTGGCGAACATAACCGTCCCTCAGTCCGGCTTCGGCTACTTCTCCGCGAGGTACAGCGCGCTCTACATACCGAGGATGGAGGGAATCCACAACGTGACCGTGTACGCGCAGGACGCCACTCCCGAGTTCAACACGAACAGCACCCTGGGCGGGAACTTCACCGCCATAGGTAAGGTCTACGGCATAGTCAGGCAGTCGCCGCTCAGCAAGACGGTGTTCGGGATAACCCAGTCGGCCAGCGGGTCCTTCGAGATGGTGTCCAACTTCACGAACTTCGGCCCGGCCACAATGTACAACTTGAACCTGACGCACGCCGAGAGCCCCGTGAGCTCGCTTTCCTACAACGAGACCTCGAAGGCGTGCGGCACACTGTCGTCAGGTCAGATGTGCAACTGGACCTTCACGGTGACGGTCCCCGCCGCGACGTCCCCGCAGCTCATAATAACCAACGTCTCGGCGCAGTGGAAGAACCCGGACAACACGACCAACAGCACGCAGAACAGGACCCAGGTGACGGTCTCCCAGAACCCGGTGGTGACCACGACGCCCGTCAGCCTCGCGGTCAGCGCCGGCCACGAGGCGACCACGTCGGCGGGGTCGATAACCACGGCATCCTCAGGTAACTACCAGCTGCTGGATGTTGCCGTGTCTGCAATCGGGGGGAACCTGGCGACGGGCTGCCCGCTCTGCATACTGACCATCAACCCGTCGTCGTTCGGCCTGCTGACGGCCGGCTCAAACTTCTCGTCCAACGTGTCGGTGGCGGTGCCGGCAGGCCAGACACCCGGCTTCTATCAAACGTTCCTGGTGGCCGGGACGAGCAACGCCGGAAACAGCAGCGTCCTGTTCAACGTGACCGTGCCGCAGAACACCACTTGGACCAGGACGCCGTCCAGCATGAGCACCGTCCTCGCGCCGCCGAACACGACGGGGACCATAGGCAACATATCCGTGAGGAACGCCGGCAACATCAAGATACTGTTCAGCATATTCAACTCAGGGAACGGCAGCAGCTTCGTCCTGCCGCATCCGGCCGGGTCGTCCCAGCTCGTGACGGCGTTCGACCTCGAGAAGCAGACGACGGGCAACGTCACCGTGGATTACAGCGTGCCGTCGTCCGCTGTCCCGGGCATGTACACTGTGGACGTCATAATCGACAACAGCAGCGCCACGCCCACTTCCCAGACGACCACCATCACCCTCAACGTGTCGGACATACCGCCGACGATCGACAACCCGATAATATCGCCGACGTCATTCGAGATAGGGCTGGGCGTGGACAACGTCACGGTGAACGCCACCATAACCGACAACACTGCCGTGCACACGGCGTTCATCAACGTCACCAGGCCCGACGGCTCGACCGCCATACAGGTGATGAGCCTCGGCTCCAACAGCAGCTACAGCACCGCCTACGCGACGGCGATATCCGGGACGCACCAGATAAGGATATGCGCGAACGACACGTTCGGCCTGCTGAACTGCACTTCCCAGACCGGGGTACTGGCGGCCGACACGACCAACCTCACCATATCGCCGAACTCCACCGTGATCACGGCGGACAACGTCACGATATACTCCGGTCAGGTCTTCGGACTCAACGCGACCCTGGTCAACGGCGGAGGCGCAAGGGCCCTCTATTCCAACCTCACGATTAACACCACGCAGAACGTCAGCGCTTCCCCGTCCTTCATGCTCTACGGGACCATACTCAGGGGGACCAACTCGACCAACACGTCGGCGATATCGGTCGCGGCGAACTCCTCGCCGGGACTGTACGGCATGAACCTGTCCGCAAACTGGACCAACCTCAACGGCACCGCCGGCCGCGCCAACACGACCGTCAGCGTGAACGTCACGGAGAACCAGTTCGTGTACTCGCTGACGCCCTCGATAAGCATGTTCACCTCGATAGCCGGCACCGGGAACTCCAGCTTCACGATACTGTCCGCAGGAAACGCGAACGCCACGGCCATAAACATGACATGCGTGTCCGGCACGGTGTGCCAGAACCTCACCGTGCTGTTCAGCCCGCAGAACGTCAGCACGCTCGCCCCCGGGTCCAGGGCCACGATAAACTTCACGGTGGCCGCGCCGTTCAACTTCCCGTCAGGGTCCCACAACGGGGTGTTCAACGTGAACTACACGCAGGACTCGTTCAACATATCCGTTGTGGTCAACGTGCCGTCCAACATATCATGGACCGTGTCGCCCTCCGAGATAAGGAGGAGCGTGCTAATGAGCGACACCGGAACCTTCGGGACCGTCAACGTCACAAACACGGGCAACGTGGCGATGACGCTCAACTTCACGGTCAACAGCACGGCCGGCAGCGTCCTGAGCCTGAACGCGTCCCAGCTGACGTTCGCCTCCGGCGAGACCAAGTTCATACAGGTCAACTTCACGACCCCAGAGGTCACGGCGGACACCAACTACACCGGGTACTTCAGGAGCCAGATAGTGGGCGACCTGGCGCAGAACACCTCGGTCACGGAGATTGACTCGTACATGGACGCCTTCGTCCTCAGCTACAAGGTCAACGTGACGAAGCCCACTTCGGCAGACCCGAGGCTGGGAGTCACGTCCGGGTCGACGACCGCAGCCGTCGTCAATGTGACCTCGCCGCTCAACGTGCCGCTATCGTCCGGCGCGACGTTCACGGTGTTCCTCTACAACTCCTCCACTAGGTCGGAGGCCACCGTGACGTCGTCCGCTTTCAACGCCACAGACTCGCTGTGGTACGTGAGCTTCACGGCGCCCTCATTGTCGTCTAGCAGGGTCTACAGTCTGAACGTCACGGCGAACAACACCCTGTCGCTGTCTAAGTCCAGGTGGGTGCTGTCGCCGGACTCGGTGGTGTACTCGGACGCGATCAAGCCGACGGTGGTCATATCGCTGCCGTCCAACAACTCGGTGAACGCGAGCGTCCCGATAACGACGAACGTGACCGAGGCCGGGGGCCTGAGGAACTCTAGCTTCTCGGTGAGGTATCCGAACGGCACGGTGCAGAACTTCAGCGCGGCGTACTCGAGGGAGAACGACGTGTACACGTTCTCGTTCGGCCTGAACGACACCTCCCAGATAGGGAACTACAACTTCACCGCGGTAGGCTGCGACTTCTCCGCGAACTGCGGCGCGAGCTCGCAGACGTTCGACATATTCCCGGTTGTCTACTTCAGCGGCTTCACGAAGGACGTCGAGAGCGCGTCCGAGCCCGCATTCCTCGGCGAGTTCCTGCTCTACGACCAGGGGACGAACAGCGTGAGGTTCAACGTGACCTCGAACGCGTCCACTGGCCTCTACAACAGGACGATAGACGTCAAGGCCTACGACATAGTCGCGACCGCGAAGGGGTCCGACTTCCTGCACGGGGTCAGCATAAACAACATCAACCTGACGACCAACATGTTCAACCCGATTGTGATGGGCGAGGTGCCGACGCTCAGGACCACCAGCAGCGCCGTGAAGGGTCTCTACGTGGCGACCACCCTCAACAACACCAACAACACCGTTTACATGGACTTCTCGGACTGCGTCAGCCCGGGATGCAGCGTTTCGATTTTCAACCCGAACAACCTCGGCATATACAAGTACGGCAGCAACTGGACGACCAAGATATCGTCGTCCACCAACACGCAGTGGACCAGGCTGACCAACCCGTCCGGCGGGAACTCCGACGGCTCGATAAACATAACCAGCTTCAGGGCCTCCGTAAACCAGAGCACGCTCGACGGCGTCTACGTTCTGGCCGAGTTCATATGCGGCGACAACTCGTGCAGCGCGACCTTCGGCGAGACCACGGCGATATGCCCGGCGGACTGCGCGGCCGGGTCCAGCATACCGCCCGTGACGATTCCGACGCTCGGAAGCGGCAGCGGCGGTGGGGGCGGCGGAGGGACGGGCACGACCACCACGACGTCCAGCGTGAACGGCACGATACCGGAGCCGGAGAGCCCGGTGCCGTTCGAGGTGAAGTCCGAGCTAATTGAGACCGAGCTCGTGCTGGGCGAGGAGAAGATCTTCTCCATAGACATAAAGAACAACCTCGACACGGCGTCCTCGGCGTCGGTCTCCGTCGACGGGCCGGCCTTCGCGCTTCTAACTGTCCAGACGCCGTCGTTCACGATAGGCGCCAAGTCCACGTCCTCGGTCCAGATAAGGGCGTTCGCCCCGACGTCCGCGGTGCCCGGGATATACACGGGCGAGATAGTCGTGACTGTGGGAAGCAGCACGTACAAGGCGCCGGTGACGATAACGGTCAGGACCCTGGCCGAGTCGCTCCTGGACGTCAAGGTGAAGGCACTTACCGATGCGATCGGGCCGGGAGGAACGCTCGTGTTCGAGATATCGCTCATCAACATGGGCGAGACGGCGAAGGTAGAGGACATCACCGTGAACTACACCGTGAGGGCGCTCGAGGACCAGAGCAAGGTCATAACGACCGTGAAGGAGACGCTCGCGGTGGAGAACATCAACACTATAAGGAGGGACCTCAAGCTGCCCGACGACATACCCGAGGGCAAGTACATACTCGACGTGGCGGCCGTCTACTCCAACGGGAACAAGTTCGCGAGCTCCGCCGACAACTTCGAGGTCAGCACGATGCCGCTGCCCCTCCTGCTGCTGAGGGCGCTCTTCCTCAACCCGATAACGTACGTGGTCGTCGGGGGCGGCATACCCGCCGGGCTGCTGGGCTACAAGTGGTTCCTGGCGTACAAGGCCGGCAAGGCGGCGAAGGCGAGGTACGTGTCGCCGCTCGACTTCAAGACCCTGCCGAAGGCCGGGCCCAACTCTATAGAGGTCGGGAGGATAGCTGAGACGAACGTGAAGTCGTACATAGACATACCGCAGCTCATCATGCACTCGATAGCCGCGGGAGGCTCCGGGTCCGGCAAGTCGGTCAGCGCCATGGTTGCAGCTGAGGAATTGCTGAAGAGGAAGGTGCCCGTCGTCGTCTTCGACCCGACCGCCCAGTGGACCGGGTTCATGAAGCCCAACAAGCTGAAGCTGATGCTCGACCTGTTCCCGAGGTTCGGCCTCAAGCCCACGGACGCGAGGGGCTTCAAGACGAACGTCATCATGGTCGACGACCCGAACATGGAGATCAAGCTCTCCGAGCACGTGCATCCGGGCGAGATAACGGTGTTCGTGATGAACAGGCTGCCGCCGGGCGAGCTGGACGGATTCGTGAGGAGGAGCATACAGTCCGTGTTCGACATGCGCCCACAGGAGTCGAAGGAGATCAAGATGCTGCTCGTCTACGACGAGGTCCACAGGCTCCTGCCGAAGTACGGAGGCAAGTCTGGATACACGGCCATAGAGCGCGCCGCGAGGGAGTTCCGTAAGTGGGGAATCGGCGTCTTCCTCATATCGCAGGTCCTGCTGGACTTCAAGGGGGCGATCAGGGCCAACATAGCGAACGAGATACAGCTGCGCACGAAGTACGAGGGCGACATAGGGAGGGTCAAGTCCAAGTACGGCATAGACTACGCGTCGAAGGTCACGAGGCTGACGATAGGTACCGGGCTGTTCCAGAACCCAGAGTACAACAACGGAAGGCCGTGGTTCATAAACTTCAGGCCGCTGCTGCACTCGCCGTTCGCCCTGACCGAAGACGAAATTAATCAGTATACGACCCTAAATAAGAAGATAGGGGAATTCGACAAGGTCATAGCCGAGGCTAAGGCCAGGAAGGTCGACACCTACGACATCGAGATAGAGCTCAACATAGCCAAGGACAAGGTCAAGACGGCCGCGTTCAAGATGGCCGAGACCTACCTCGAGTCCCTCGAGAAGAGGATCGAGAAGCTGAAGGGCGGCGGTAAATGATGGCAGAAAACAAGAAAATTTCAAGGGAGGCGCTCCTGCAGGAGAAGCGCGACGTGCAGGACCTCAGGTCGCACCTCGAGGAGGAGTACAGGAAGGCCGAGATATCGGAGAGGAACTACGACGAGCTGGCGGCGAAGTACGACGAGAGGGTCAGGTACATAGACAAGACCCTGGGCATAGCCTCGGGGGACATGCCGGACGAGGAGCTGGACGAGAAG
>JACRAE010000005.1 GCA_016213525.1 Candidatus Aenigmatarchaeota archaeon
TATAATAGGGAGGGAAACTAATTTAAGGTATTAAAATTTCTGGGATTAGAATGGCAATAGTCAAAAAAACAAAGACGGCACAGGAAACGTGGGAAGAAGCGCAGATTTGGCACAAAGAAAGAAACGGGATACGCTGCGACCTGTGCGCCGTGAACTGCTTTTTATCGAAGGACAAGGTCGGAGTGTGCGGAATGAGGAAGAACGTCGGCAACAGCATGGTGACTTCGAACGGCGCGCTCAAGGCGATGGTCGTCGACACCGTCGAGAAGAGGCCGCTGTTCCACTTCCATCCCGGCGCCAAGTCATTGTCGATATCTGGAGACGCGCCCGACAACTGGAGGATAGAGCACGACAGGCTGCCGAAGGTCGGAAGGAGCATGACGCCGGAGCAGGTCGTGAAGATGGCCGAGAAGGAGGGAGTCGAGGTGATCAGCTACACGTACGGCGAGCCTTCCCTTTTCTTCGAGTACATGGCGAAGGTCGCCAAGCTGGCGCACAGGAGCAGCATAAAGAACGTCCTCTCGACGACGGGCGTGATAAGCGAGGAGGCAATCAAGAGGGTCGCCAAGTACATAGACGCGGCGGTCGTCAACTTCAAGGCCAGCGGGAACCCGGAGTTCATGGCGAGCCACCAGGTCATCAAGAGCCCAGAGCCGATATTCGACGCGCTGAAGCAGCTGAAGAAGCAGAGGGTCCACCTCGAGATAACGAACACGATTATACCGCAGATAGGCGACAACGTCGAGAGCTGCACCAAGCTGGCGGAGCACATAGTCGCGGAGCTCGCGCCCACGGTGCCGTTCCACCTGCTGCAGTTCCATCCGACCGTGGAGAAGTTCTCCGATTTGCCCTTCACGCCGATGTCGACGCTGGAGGCGTGCGCGAAGGAGGCCAACCGGGCGGGGCTGAGGTACGTCTACATAGGCAACATGATAGAGCCGAACGACGCGGAGAACACGTTCTGCTACAACTGCCGCGAGCTCCTCATCCAGAGGGTGAGCGGAAACCTGAAGAAAAACGTCATGCAGAAGGACAGGTGCTCGGGATGCGGCGTCAGGATAGACGTCGTCATCTGAACGGCTTCATTTATTAATTTGAAACCCAGTTTGATTGTTATGTCGAAAGAAATTCTCGGGGAGCATCTCGACAAGGGATGGATACACGCCAGGATGTTCTTCGAGGTCCTCGCCGGGTCGGAGGAAGTGGCGCGAGATTCCCTGAAGAAGCACCTCGGCAGCGTCAAGAAGATGGAGAACATCAAGATTGTCGAGGAGAAGTACGAGGACGTGGTGGAGGTGGACGACGCCCCGAAGCAGTTCAAGGGAAAGAAGGCCTATTCCCAGGTCTGCGAGGTGGACGTCGTGGTGAGCTCGGTCGAGAATCTCGTTTATTCCGTCATCTTCTTCGGCCCCAGCTCGATAGAGATCATATCCCCGAAGGAGATGAGGATGAAGTTCGAGGAGGTCCAGTCGATGGCGAACGCGGTAGCCGAGATAATGCACCGCTACGCGTCCGCGGGAGCCGGCGGCATAATTATAAGCGGTAAGAAATGAGAGTATCCATGATGAGCAGCCGGGTTCTAGCCGTAATTTCCCTGTTTTTGGCGATTTTCTCCGTAATTCCAGCCATATCTTCGGCCCAGGAGCTGAATTCCTACTCAATAGACGTCGACCTGGCCAGGCACGACGTGGCCACGGTGAAGCTCGTCTTCGTCCTGGCAGAGCCGGTCCAGGAATTCGGTATATTGCTGCCCTTCAGGGTGAGCAACTTCAGCGCAACCTCGACCGCCGGCCCAGTAGACTGCCGGAACCAGCTCGAGGGAGTTAGCATCATATCCTGCAGCGCCAACTTGACCGAGGAAAAGAAGACCCTTGAGATGACTTTCCAGTCGTCCGAGATGATAAGGCCCATACAGGGCAATTTCGTCTTTACTGGGGACTTCAGCGTCAAAATTCCGGCTAAGAACGTCTTCGCCGCGGTGAGGCTTCCGGAGGGAATGATCCTGAGCCAGGACATACCAGGCGGCTCAGTGGTGCCTATGACCAACTCCACCTCAACCGACGGGAGGAAGATAACCGTCGTCTGGAGGCTGACTGACGTTGTGGATACACCATTGACATTCCAGGTGTTTTACGAGCCGGCTATAGAGGCTGCCCCTACTTTTGTCGTACCGCCCAAGGAAGTATTGGTATTATTGGGGATAATTTTTGGTGGTGGCATAGCCTTGATAGCGTTTAAAAGTCGCAAAAAGACGCAAGAAGTCATTTTATCGGTCATGGACGACTATGAAAAGAACGTCATTTCATCCATCGAGAAGGCCGGGGGGAAGATAAACCAAAAAAAGATAGCCACGGACACCAATTTGAGCAAGGCAAAGATCAGCAGGGTCGTCCACAAGCTTCTGGAAAGGGGCATTGTGGAGGTCGAAAGGCGCGGAAGGACGAATATAGTCAGTCTTTCGAAGAAGAAATTTGCATCCTAGGTCTTCTCACTGTTTTTAAAAAATAAGCTATTATAAGGCTTATTTTGGTCTTTATCGGATTATATTGCTCTTAGGAACAATTAGAAACGTTCTATGGTATAATAGAAACCATTAGAACCTGTTTTTGGTAGAGTAAACATACCTCAACAATTGTTTCTAGATAGGTATAAGTATCGTCCGAATGTATAGTATTAGTTAAGTAAAGATGAAGGACTGGAGAATGCTGGTCAGCAAAACTGGCCGGTTTTTGACGGGCTTTCAGAATGAAAAAACCATGGTAACCAGCCCATGTCAGCGTTCGTGTATGCTGAGAAGCACGAAAATAGGAGGAATTTACAATGCAAATCAAGAAAATAATGGCTACAGGTCTTACAGCCGTAATGGCTGGAGCGACCTTGGCTGCTGGTGCATTGGCGGCAACACCGCTTAGCTCCTACCCGACGTTCCTAGGGAACAACGGTCAGGTAGACGCTTTCGTGGTAGTTGGCGCTGACGCTCAGCCGGCCGACATAGTGGGAGCCGGAGATGTAGTCGCAGGGCTTTCGGCCTTGTCCTACACGATGACTTCCGGTACAACTGCTACTGTGGTAACAGAGGGTGGCAAGACTGAGGACATGGACATCGGTACCAGACTCAACGCATCCACTGCTTTCACGAGCACAATAGACGACTCTGACATACCGTCGTTCTTCGACGACCAGGTCAGCATAAGCATCGGCGGTGTCTCCGACACTTACGACGCACACGAGGAGATTCGCTTGGGTACGACGGACGCCACGTCCATCTCGATAGAGACTGGATTGACGGCTTCTAGCCCTGACGAGGACTTCACAGACGCTATCTTCCTGCAGGCCCTAACGGGTTCTGTCAAGTACAAGTACGTCTTCGACGAGGCCCTCAGCGCAGGTAACTACATCAACGACTCCACGGACAACGACCCTATCATATTGAACTTCATGGGCCGTGAGTTGAGAATAACAGACGCTTCATCGAACTCCATAACCGTAGACACGGGTGAAAGGTTCGTATTGAAGGCTGGTGAGTCCGCAACTACGAGCGACGGCAAGACCGTAACTCTGGTTCAGACGACCTCCAGCTCCTCGTCCGACAAGGCTCAGGTTACCGTAAACGGTGACTCTGCCGTAGTCAACGAGGACAGCGTCAGGAACCTTGGCTCGACTGAGATCAAGGTATCCGACGTAATCGACAGCGACGGTATCGAGTTCGACACCGCGACTGTCATAGTAGGAACTGCCGCTACTGGCGGTGAGGCTAGCGATACCTTCAGCGACGGTGACGAGTACGTCATCCCGTGCGGTACGCTCTGGCACACTGACGGATGCGACAACGACGATCCGGACTGGGTCTGGAGCCTATCTGGTCTGACGGGAACAACCCCGGTAATAGACGTCTCGTTCAACGAGAGGATAGACTCTACGGACGACAACCCGCCGATGGTCGGTGACGATGAGAACCACGTCCTCGACTTGCCGGGAGGTTTCGCCTGGATAAGCCTAGACAAGGCCGCTACGAACGACTACCAGGACTACGAGATAACCGACAGGATCAAGGACCTGAGGGACTCGACTGGTAACAACATCGTAACGTCCGGTGCACACGTAATAGAGTTCTCCGGTGAGGGCAACGATGACTCGTTCACGTTGACCGAACCTGTGAGCTCCACTACGAAGTCTACGGACAACATCTACGTTCAGCTGACCACAGGTGAGGCCGCGAGGCTCTTCTGGGAAGACTCGAACGACGGTAACAAGCTGAGGAACTTTGCGAACATCTCTACGAACGGGACAACGGCGTCCGCGTTCAACATTGACTACCAAAGCGCCTCGATACCGGTAGACATAGAGGCTCTCCTGCAGGCTGGACAGTCCAACTTCAACATCACCGTGAACGGTGAGGTAGGAAGCGACGTCAAGTTCTTCATACAGGAGACTGGTGCGAACTCCGGCGCGATCGACTATGTCGGTCACTCGGACTCTGACACCACGCAGACGAACGACGTTCTGTACGGAACCAGGGACATCTCTGGCTGGGAAGAGAACACGATGACTCCGGACGGATTGAAGATCTTCAACCCGGACTCCAACGCTCCTTCCGACAAGTACAAGATGTCTGTCCCGTCTGAGTTCGGCTCCAACGACTTCCAGGTCTTCGTGACCATCGGTGGATCCGGAACCAGCTCGACATCGTCTTCGGGCGGAAAGACGCTAGTGCCCATCACGACTTCGATAACGAAGTTGGACACTGAGATCGGTGCGGCCGAGAAGGCCAAGAACCTGGTCCTAGTGGGTGGTCCTGCGGTCAACAGGTTGACTGCCGAGGCCATGGGTCTAGCATATCCGGCCTACGGGTCGGCCTCTGGAATCACGGAGGGCACAGCCATGATTAGCGTCATAAGCGACGCTTTCACGACTGGTAAGGCTGCCGTGATAGTGGCCGGCTACGAAGCCGAGAACACAAGGCTCGCAACGTCCGTGTTGCAGCAGGCTGCGACGAAGCTCGCCGGAGTATCGGCAAGCTCTGTCACGGTGACTGGTGCCTCTGTGGCAAGCGCTCAAATAGTAGCTGCCTAAGAACACTAGCGAAAGATGAGGAGGAGGGCGGGGTAAAACCCCCCTCTTCTTCATTTTTTCAATTATACCGCCCGCATAAAGGGCAAGAAAAACTTTTAAGCGCAGACGGCGTATTCTGATTCTGTTCGTTATGGCAAAGGAGAAGCTCAGCCTCAAGTTCAGCAAGCAGCAGATGCTCATTTTCCTGGCGATAGTCGGGGCGCTCGTGGCAGGGGCGATGGCCTACCAGTACTACCTGAAGGAGATGGCCCCCGTCTTCATAGCCGACTTCGAGGGGCAGCCGACGGCCTTCAGGGCGGACCTCAGGGAGGCGGAGAAGGTCGAGGTCAGGCCCGACGAAGAGACCCTGTACAGGCAGATAGTGAGGCCGAGCAAGGTGGTGCAGAACGGGTCCATATCGTTTAGGCAGCCCCTTAGGAACGTCACCATAGTCTTCAAGTCGACGATAGCGGACGGCAGGCCCAACACCATGGGCTGGTACACGGTCCAGGTGTCCGAGATAATCAAGAAGCTGACCGCCCTGTACCAGGTGAAATATGGCCTCACCATAAACTTCGCCGTCAGGGAGGTGCAGAGCTACGACGGCCTGAAGGGAAGCAACACGGCGCCGATAGTCGCGCTCGTGCACCCGGACATCGCCGACGGGACTTACGTGGACGTGGATTCCGACGCCGACGTAATAACGATATCCGGCGGTGACAGCCTCAAAGACTTCGATGAAGCCACGGTCAAGTTCTTGATGGTGGCAATGGGAGTCGAAGTCTGAGATGGGTTAAATAAGCCTTGGCGCGAGAATTCTACACAGAGGGTTGTTTGAATGGAAGCTTACCTAGTCAACTTGGCGGTGTTCCAGGCGTTCCTGGTGCCCGTGGTCTTCTTTTCCACGGTGTACTATCTCGTCTGCTTCACCACGATGCTGTCCCCCAGGAAGGCCCTCTTCAAGAGGCTGAGCGACGCGGAGCTCCCCACGGTGAGCGTGCAAATCCCAGTGTTCAACGACCCCGTCGCGGCTAGATGCATAGACCACTGCCTCAAGTTCGACTACCCGAAGGACAAATACAAGATAGTCGTGGCGGACGACAGCACGGACCCGGTGACCAAAAAAATCATAGACAAGTACGCGAAGAAGCACCCCGGCAGGGTCGTCGTCTCCAGGAGGACTAACAGGAGGGGATGGAAGGCGGGCGCCCTCAACAGCGCCCTGTCAAAGACAAACGAGGAATTCATAGTCCTTTTCGACTCCGACTTCACCCCGAAGAAGGGCTTCCTCAGGAAGGTCGTCGGGCCCTTCCAGAAGGACGAGAGGACGGCCATAGTGCAGTCCAACACGAGGTGGCTCAACAACGACGCTAACATAGTCACGAGGTACGCGTCCTGCGTCCTCTATGCCTATTACAGCTGCGTGATGCCCATAGCGAACATGTTCGGCGTCACATTCCTCGGCGGCACCGGAGGTGCGGTGAGGACTTCGGCTTTGAAGAAGGCAGGCGGCTGGAACGAGAAAAGCCTAACAGAGGACGCCGACCTCTCCGTCAAGCTCTTCGAGAGGGGATACAAGTCCGTCTATCTTTATGACTTGGAGGTCAAGGGCGAGGTCCCCGTCACCATAGGCTCGCTGATAAAGCAGCAGACCAGGTGGGCCTACGGGACCGCGCGCGTCTTCACGGACAACTGGAAGACAATATTCTTCAGTCCGAAGCTGGCCATATCACAGAAGATTATGATCGTATACATAGCTCTCAGCTACCTGTGGGCGCCCTTCGTCCTGGGGCTGGTGGTGACGGGAAACCTCGGATGGTTGCTCACGCCGACGAAGGCGGTCCAGATGTCGGACGTCGTCAACGTCGCCTGGAACTTCCTGATAACGTCCGGCTTCTTCTTCCTCGCCGCGATAGGCCTCTACAGGTCTGGCCAGATCTCGACCATGCCGAGGACGTACCTCTCCCTCCTGACCGTCGGCATAGCCCTGACTTACACCAGCTTCGCAGCCTACATGAGGGGCTTCCTGGGTATGGGGCTCTCCTGGGTTAGGACGCCGAAGGCGGGGAGCGTCTCGATATACAACTTCTTCAAGAACGCGTTCAGGCTATGAGACCTTCTCCCATTTCTCCCCCCTGTCCCTCTCAAAGACCTGGAGAAGCGTGGCTACTATGTACATCGACAGCATTATCATCGTGTAGGGGAAGAAGAACACAAGACCCACCAGCGAAGTGGGCGTGCGACCTGAGAACTTGAGCAGCGACCAGACGCCGAAGCTGAAGCTGAGGAATATGACAGCCGTGACCAGAGAATTCAACAGGGTCGCGGGATAGGCGGCAGTGGCGAACTTGAACAGGTAGTCGATTGTGCCGTATGTGGTGAACCATTTCACGAAGTACATCACAGCCTCGAACGAAACGAAGTCCCCCCTCGACGCGAACCACTGGACGTATCCCGAGACTATCTGGTACAGGACGAGAGGTATGTAGATCATCGCGTGCACGAACCAATAGGACTGTATGGGCACGGAGTAGAGGCCGACCGCGCCGTGCTTCTTGTTCAAAATCACGTCGTTGTGCTTCCTCATGGTCTGAAGGGTGCCGCGGTTCCACCTTATCCTCTGCTTGATGAGGCCGATGAAAGTCTGGGGGACGACCGTGTAGGCGACCGCCTTCTCCGCCATCCTGATCTTGTAGCCCGCCTTCTTCAGGTACATGCATATGTCGTAGTCCTCGACGGCGGTGTCGCCCTTCATGCCCCCGACGTCGACTATCATCGACTTCCTGAAGGCGCAGAACCCCGGCACTATGCAGGAGCCGTTGATGTTGTCCACGGCGTACCTCCACCCGGTCGCGATGCCGTACTCGAACTCCTGGAACCACGTCAGCGGGTTCCACGTCACCTTCACCCTGAGAGTACTGGAGACAGCCGCCACCTCCCTGTCGGAGAACGGCTGCACTATCTGCAGGAACGCGTCGCCGTTGACCTCCGTGTCCGCGTCCAAAATCACCAGCATCTCGTTCCTGGAGTGCCTTATCGCCGCGTTCACCGCCATCGCCTTTCCGACGTGGTCCGTCTTTATCAGGCGCAGGTTCTTCACGCTCTTCGCCATCCTCTTCACTATTTCCCCCGTGCCGTCGGTGGAGCCGTCGTCGACGATTATTATCTCCTTCCTTCCCGGATAGGTCGCCGACGTTATGCTGCCTATCGTCCTCTCTATGTTGGCCGCCTCGTTGTACGCCGGCACCACGATGGATATGGAGGGTGAAATTTTCCTGCCGAACCCCCTCCTGGGGATGGCGCACAGGACGAACCACGACAGGTACAGCACGGACAGTAGGGCCATGACCGCGGTGAGTATCTGCTCCAAAAGCATGTAAAGTCCTTAAATATGATTGTAATCCACTTTATAATTGGTGCTATTTTGAGGAACAGCGGCGCGAAGAGGGTGTACTTCATAGCGGCCGTCATATCAATCGTGCTCTACGCCGCCGGGGTGGGCACGGGATACTACCTCCAGGGCGACATATCCGGGCTCGTCGAGGGTCAGATAGGCGAGGTCAGGAAGGACATATCGACCGTCGAGCAGGAGCTTCCATTGTTGTCGATGAGGGGCGAGGGCAGCTGCAGCGTCCTGTCCACCCTCTCGTCGGACGTGAACGCCAAGATAGACTCCATACTCGGGAAGATAGTCGACCTTGAGCAGCGCGGCGCGAGCAAGGAGGTCTACGACTCCCTCCTGGGCGACTACACGTCCCTCGCGGTCAGAGGATGGATACTCAGCAAGGACATACAGCAGAGCTGCATAGACAACAGCGTCCCGGTACTCTACTTCTATTCGGTGCCGTGCGACGACTGCATAGATCAAGGCAGGATAATCGACGTGCTGAAGGAGAAGTACGGGGAGAAGCTCCAGGTCTTCGCAATCAATCACCAGATCGACCAGTCGTCGGTCAGGATACTGGCGAAGAGCTTCGGCATAGACAGGACGCCGGCCATCTTGATAGAGTCTAGGACCTTCCAGGGCTTGGTTTCTGAAGACGCCCTGGACAAGATGGTCTGCACCAAATTGAAGTCGTGCTGAGGAAATTTCCACGTCAGTCTAAGAATTCGAGGGGTAGAAAAAATCAGCCTATGTAGTTCGGGGACTGCTCCTTCTTGGCCTTCATGTACGGTATGACCAGCGGGGGCGGCAGCTGCATCTCCTGCGAGATGTTGACGCCCATCAGGAGGCACTTCCTCAATAAGAAATTCTTGATCTCCACGTCGACGTCCTGCGGCAGCGCCTTGCTCTTCTCCCACTCCTTCAAAATCTTCTTGTTGTCGCTCCCCGTGTACACGACCTCGCCGGCTATCTTGATTGACCCTATCTCGGGCTTGTAGTCCGTCTGGAACTCGAAGCTTATGCCGAGGACGGACTGCTTGCCCTCGCTCAGGCCCTGTATGTCCATCGACTTCTCCTTCACGCCAACGACCTTCGGTGTGGAGTTGATCTCGATTTTCTTGGCTACCAGGCCCTTCCTGCTGGCCTGAAGCGACGTTATGCTGTGACCTATTACCGCCATTTTAATCTTAGAAGTAATAGTTTCGAACCTTTTTAAGGGTTAGCCGCTCCTGGCGCCCCCTATATTATATGTCAATTGGCCTCAGAGGAGCTTCAGCTTGCCGGTCGCCTTGTCTATGTCCTTCTCCTTGGCCGGACCTATGCCGAGCGCGGTGACGGTGCCGCTCTTCAGCTGCGTGAGTCCGGCGTCCTTGACGAGGAAGCACGGTATCTTCAGCCTCTTCACGTCGCCGGCGAGCACCTTCAGCTCCCTTTCGCCCTCGACCTTCAGGACTATCTTCTTCGAGCCCTCCTCCATCCACTTCTCGACCAGTTCGTCATCTGACTGGTAGGCCGAACCTAGGGACGCGTGCGCGGCCTGTGCAATCATCTTTCCCTTCCCCATCTTGAGGTCCTTCCTCATCACAATTACTTGCTTGTACATTCTATCACTCCCAGACGTAGCTTACCCTGTGCCTTCTCTCTATCTTCTTGATTAGGTGCCTCAAATAGAAGCCGTAGAGGACTCCCAGGACGAGGCCGCCGAGGTGCGCTCCGCTCGCTATGTTGCTCCGGTTGAAGAAGAATATCTCGACGAGGGCGTAGATTACCACGCCTATGTACATCCTTACCGGTATCGGCAGGAGCATGACGTAGATCTGGGCGCGGTAGGCTATCACCGCCAGAACCCCCATGACGCCGTATATCGCGCCCGAGGCCCCGACGCCCGGCGTCAGAGGATTTTCGGACGTGAGCATGTAGCCGACGTTCCCCACAATTCCCGCGACGAGGTAGATCATTATGAACTTCTGCCAGCCTATCCTGGACTCTAGGAACGCGCCGAACATGAAGAGGCCGAACATGTTGAACAGTATGTGGGTGATGCCGCCGTGCATGAAGACGGACGTGACGAACGTCCAGGGCATGTCGTAGGCGTAGGCCGGCGTGAAAGCTAGGACGTCGTGGTATTGCTGGATTAGAGGGTCCGCGAGGAACACGGCCACGTTGATTGCTATCAGGACTAGCGTGACGCTCCTCCAGTTGAATCCCTCGTCCTGCATGACAATAGTTCGGCGACCCTGTTTAAATTTTTTTAAATCCAAGATAACTCAAGTAATAGACATAGCCCCGTCGTCTAGTGGCCCAGGACCTCGGGCTTTGGATCGCTGATCTGAAGCGCTGATCTCAAGATGACGAGAAGATACCCGGTAACCCCGGTTCGAATCCGGGCGGGGCTATCGACTTTTATTTGATTCTGGATGCCCGAGGACCGGAAGCCTGCCCCCCAAACGGTATAATCTTTCGCCCTCCATATAGGATTCGATGAGAATCGACTACTCGAAGTACGCCAACAAGGTCCAGTTCTGGAAGTCGGTGGTCGAGAGCTCCAAGGACTTCACGGGCACCTCCCCGCCATCCATCTTTGTCGGCAGGCACTCCTATCCGAAGGTCTTCGTCGGCGTCCTGTCTCCCCCGCAGCAGCACGAGACCACGGAGATTTTGGACTCGCCCGAGACGTGGTACAGGGAGAAGGCGACGATAGGCCAGATACTGGGCTACAGGGGCCAGATGGTGTACTCTAGGTTCCAGACGGACTCCGTGAAGGCGAGGCCCGGGAAGCTGGAGGAGGTCGTGCAGGAGGTCTCGATGTCCAAGAAGTCTGCGGACGTGGAGATTAGCCTGAAGAGCAAGCCGAGGTTCGGATTCGAATCGGACCTCGCCTCGACCCCGATAGGCAGCGCCGGCCAGGTGGACAGGATGAGGCTCGCCTCGAACCCTTCGGTTGGTCGCAGGGTTGACTACGTCGTCTCCGACACCGACATGCGGGCGGGGGACGCACTAGTAGACCTCTACAGGAGAGGAATACCCATCAGCAGGATACAGAAGATATTCTCTGCCGGTCTGCTTGGCGTGCCGTTCCAGAGGAAATTCGTCCCGACCAGGTGGAGCGTGACCGCGGTCGACGACATAGTCGGCAAGTCGATGATGAGGGACGTGCGGGAGCTGCAGGAGGTCGACGGGCACGTGCTCTTCCACAACGAGTACCTGGGGAACCACTACGAGATACTTTTCATACCGGACCAGTACCAGTACGAGCTGGTCGAGATATGGAACTCGCCGATGTCGACGAGCATAGGCTCCGACTACGAGCCGAACCGCGGCAGGAAGACGTACGCATCGAGCACGGAGGGCGCGTTCTACGCGGGGAGGCTGGCGGCGATGGAGCAGATGATCAGGATGAAGAGGCAGGGGTCGGTACTGATAGTCAGGGAGATACTGCCGTCCTACGACGTACCGATGGGAATATGGCAGATGCGCGAGACCGTCAGGGGCGCGTTCGACTCGGCCCCGGAGAAGTTTCCCACGCTGCAGGAGGCCTTGCAGAGAATATCGTCCAGGGTGAGTGTCGGGGCCAGGTGGAGGCAGAGGAGCGAGCTGCTGAAGAACGTCAGGGAGCAGAGGAAGGTATTGTCCTTCTTCAGGCCTTCCTCGTCTTCTGGAAGTGCTTGAAGACGAAGTAGGATGCCAGCGACATAACTAGGACGAGGGCGACCATGTTCAGGACGCCGCCGAGGTTTATGCTCTTCCACGCGTCGGCGAAGTAGAACCCTATGGACGCCAGGAATGCGGACCACACCAGGGACCCGGCGAAGGTCAGCGCGAGGAACTTCGGCCTGTCCATCTTGGCGAGCCCGGCGGGTATAGATATGATCTCCCTCAGACCGGGCGCCATCCTGCAGAGGAACACGGCATGGTCGCCGTGTTTCTCGAACCACTTCTCCGCGACCTTCAGCTTCTTGTCGTCTACCATGACGCGCCTGCCCCACTTCAGTATGACGGCCCTCCCGCCGCGGCGGGCTATCTCATAAATCATAACCGCTCCCACCGTGGAACCGAGTGCGCTCGCCACGGACATCAGCGCGAGGCCCGGCAGGCCCAGGCCGGAGACGTTGGCGACGTAGCCGCCCAGAGGTATGACGATTTCACTTGGTATCGGGGGAAAAATTGTTTCTAGGAAGGTCGCCAGGAACATCCCTACGAACCCCATGCTCGTCACGAGGCCTTCCACGCCCGAAAAAATAGATTCGAACATGTGGTAGATTGCGCCGTGGTGGTAGATATTTCTTCCGCCCCGACGAATGTAGATTGATGAAAACCCTCAACATAGTCGAGTCGAAGAGGCTGATGGAGAAATATGGGATAAAGTTCGCCGACTCCAGGCTGGCAAAGAGCACGGAAGAGGCCATGATACTCGCCAACAGCATCGGGTACCCCGTGGCGCTTAAGGTGGTGTCGGACGACATATCGCACAAGACCGACGTCGGCGGGGTGTCGGTCGGAATAAGGGGAGACTCCGAGCTCGAGAGGGCGTTCAAGGACATGACGATGTCGGTGAAGAAGAAATATCCGAAGGCCAAGCTGAGGGGCGTCATGGTCCAGAAGATGGTGGAGGACGGCTTGAACATTTTGATCGGCGGCAAGAGGGACCCGCAGTTCGGCCAGGTCGTGGTCTTCGGTCTCGGCGGTATATTCGTCGAGGTGATGGAGGACGTGGCGATGAGGGTCGTGCCGGTGGGGAGGAAGGAGGCCATGGACATGATGGCCGAGACGAAGGCGTTCAAGGTCATAGACGGCTACAGGGGCAAGTCCTACGACGCGGAGGCGCTGGCCCAGATCATAGTGAAGGTTTCTTCCATGCTGGAGAAGAGGGGCGACATAGTAGAGATGGACATCAACCCGGTGATAGCCCTGAAGAAGGGAGCAGTCGCGGTGGACGCGAGGATAGTTCTGGATGGCTGAGACCTTCGATCTGAACCTGGGTTGGATTGCGGCGGGGCTCCTTTTCTGCCTGTTCGTCTACATGTGGTCCAGGAACCGCGAGTGGAAGATTAGGTTCGAGCAGAAAGTGACGCAGGAGATATCGGAGAGGGAGTCCGACATCAGGAGGGACTCGGCAGCGAGGAGCGGCCGCACCCTGTCGGGCAAGACGCTTGAGAAGCTGGTGCCTTTCCTGAAGGACTTCGGACACGACCCTCACGACGTGAGGTGGGTCGGGGACCCGGTGGACCTTGTGGTGTTCGACGGCTACTCGAAGAGCGGCCGCAAGTCCGTGGACGGCGTGACGTTCGTCGAGGTCAAGTCCGGCGACAGCGACATGAGCCCGGGTCAGAGGAGCATAAGGGACGCCGTCCAGAAGAAGAAGGTGAAGTGGGAGGAGTTCAGGATATAGTCTATATATTTCCAGCAGACAAGATGAATAAATGGATGTCCACTACTCTGCCAAGTTCGAAGGCAAATGCGACGTTTGTGAGAAAAAGGGCGTCGTCCAAAAATGGGTGGATAAGGAAACTATGACGTCCGCCACGATATGTCAAAAATGCGTGATGAAGGGCGAGATAACGGACCCGGCCGAGTTCATAAAAAAATATGGGAAGAAGGACGAGGACGTGCTAAAGCCCGCCGTCAGGTATGAGAAGGGAGCGGTAGCGGGCTGAGGACCACCCGAAGCGGTTCTAATCCAATAACTATTCAAGTTTTGAAATGTTCTCTGATGAGGAAGCTGTACGCCATGGCGGCCGTGTTTGCGATCGTACTCCTTACCTTCCTGCACCTAAGAACCGGTCCAGACGAGCGCGGTATAGAGGCCACGGTGTCGAGGGTCATAGACGGCGACACGATAGAGCTCGCGAACGGGGATGTTGTGAGGCTGATAGGAATCGACGCCCCTGAGAAGAACCAGCCGTACAACGAGGACGTCCTGGACGAGCTGAGAAAGCTCGAGGGCAAGTACGTTAGGATGGAGAAGGACGTGACTAACAAGGACAGGTACGGCAGGTACCTCAGATACGTCTACCTCGGGGACCATTTCGTGAACCTGGAGCTCGTCCAGTCGGGCCTCGCATACGCCTATTCCGTGAACCCCGACAAAAAGCACGAGGATTCCTTCAAGGAAGCGGAAAGATATGCAATGGAGAACGAGCTCGGCATATGGAAGAAGTCGGACTATTCAGACTGCATAGTTCTGGAGAAGTTTCACTACAACGCGAAGGGGGACGACACGAAGAACCTCGCGGACGAATACCTTTCAATCAAGAACGAATGCGGATCCGACATGGAAATGTTGGGATGGAGGGTCAGGAACAGGTACGGCTACTTCGACATCCCCGCGTTCGAGATGGACGGCGGATCAACGGTGAGAATAGTGACGGGGAACGGCACCTCTTCTCCAGATTCGGTCTTTCTGTCCCGAGACATGCCGATATGGTCCAACAAAGAGGACTCGATGTACCTGATGGACGGCCAGGGCAGAGTCGTCCTGGAGAAAAGCTACAGGAACTGACTATTTTTGCGAAAATTTTCCCGGGCGAAGAGTATTTTAGCATTAAAATCAAACGAAATTTATGAAGAACGCTCCTAAGGTCAAGAAAAAGGTCAAAAAGATGAAGCGTGTCATGACCGTCGACGACTTCATAGAGAACCAGCTCACCAGGTACATCAAGATACACAAGAGGCACGAGAAGGAAATCAACTACATAGGCTGACTATTCGGATTTTTTCTTCGAGAACCTGAAATTTTCCGCCTTTACGAAGTAACCGGCGAAGACCATCACGAAGCCCGCTACCGAGAGGTAGACGTATATCGGGTAGGTCGGGTTGGTTATGGACTCGAGGACCGCCTTCACGGAGGTCGAGAGGTTTTCCGGAACGAAGCTTTCCAGAATGCTGCCGGAGAAAAATCCCAGCAGCAGGAAGGGCAGGCCGGTCCACAGAAGCGCGAAGCCCATCGCCTTCAACCTAGAATTGACCCCCTCGACGAGGATTAGGAATATGATGCCGGTCAATGCGGTCACGGCCACCATGTAGTACAGTATCGAGGCATAGAAGTCATGAGCCGCCTTGCTGATGAATATCTGGAGCGGAGGCGGCCAGTTCCTCATGCAGTCCAGGAAGGAGCATCCGTAGTCCCTCTCGTAGATGCTGCTCACCATCATCGACGCGACGAAGGACTTCACATTGCCGGAATCCCCGAGCTTACCGACCTCCGAGCAGCTTATCACCAGGTCCGGCACGTTGAACTCGCCCACGAGGGAGGACTTGCCGACGCACTTGCTCTTGAGGTCTTTGATAACCGCCGAGCCGCCGCCGAGTCCCTGGCCGTCCGGTATGTTGTTCTCTATGATTCCGCCGACAATCGATCTGAGGTTGTCGGGCTGGGTGAAGTCTATTAGGCTGTAGACCTGAACCGTAAGGACGAGGGAGAGCGTGAACACCAGGCACATGAGAGACTTTGCGAGCTTCTTGAGAAGCGACATGCAATCACTTCATCTTCTGTATCGAGAGGTCGTCGCTGATGTCCTCGTTCGACTGGGACATCGACACGCTCCGGGAGAAGATCTTGTTCTTCACCTTCCTGAAAGCCCTCTTCACCGTGTATGACTTAGGGGCCTTGTAGTCGACGCCCGCTATCCCAGCGGCCATCTTCCTGAACTCGACGCTCGAAGCGGCGTTGGGCTTGAAGTTGACTATGGGCGACTTGGCGACGAGGCCGTAGACCACGTTCTGGTCGTAGGATATCTGGCCCGATATCGGGAACCCGGTGAGGCCGCTTATGCTCCTCCCGAATATCTCGTGCGAACCCTCGGTCACCATGTTCATCGCGACGCTGACGCCCTTAACTCCCTTGAGCTTCTTCAGGACCTCCGCGCTCCTGATTATGTCGTTCACCATGGGCACGAACGGGGTGGTCACGAAGATGACCTCCTCGGCAGCGTCCAGGACGGCCAGCGCCTCCCTACCGAGTCCCGGCGCCGAGTCCAAAATTATGTAGTCGAACTTGTCGCTTGCGACCAGCTTCTTAAGGTGCTTCTTGAAGTCCATCGTGTCGATGCCGTTGAGGTCCTTCAGGTCCAGCGACGCCGGTATGTACTTTATCCCGTCCTTCAGCTGAGGCGTTGACTCGATTCCGACCTTGCCCAGCATAGCATCATTCAGCGTGCTCTTGTAGTTCGAGACGCCGAGGTAGTACGCCAGGTGAGGGGTCGAGAGGTTGCAGTCGATGAGGAGGACCTTCTTGCCGAAGTCGCGCAGAGCAAGGGCCAAGTTTGTGGAGACGGTAGTCTTGCCAACGCCCCCCTTGCCGGATGCTATCCCTATAACCCTTGTCAAAGATTCTCCCTCACCATAGATTTCGGGAATTTCGGTTAAATAGGTTATTTTCACGCTTTTCCCCAGAAAAATTATATATGATTATGCCGATTCCGTCGCTCAGCAGCTTTTTCGGTAAGAAGACCGGCGCCAATCGGGGCGGCAAGATATCCGTCTACACTGACGCCGGTTCCAGGGGAAATCCAGGACCGGCCGCGATTGCTTACAGCGTCTACGACTCCTCTGGAAGCCTGTTGGAGGAGGGAGGAAGTTTCATAGGGACGTGCACGAACAACACCGCAGAATATTCCGCCATGATAGCCGCGCTCCAAGCGGCATCGAAATTCTCAAACGCCGAGGTCTCGTGCTTCTCCGACAGCGAAATCATGGTGAGGCAGCTCAACATGAAATACAGGGTGAAGGAGAGGCACCTCAAGGTCCTTTTCGACAAGGTCAGGAGGGCTGAGGCGAATTTCAAAAGAGTGACCTACACGCACCTGAGGAGAGAGAGCCCGAAAATTTCCAGGATGGACGCCATCGTAAACAAGACCTTGGATGAGCGTTCCAAGTAGAAATTATACCGAGCCGCCGCCGAAATTAAACTATATGCTGGAGCATAGAAATCAGTTTATTATTACCAGACAAAGAAAGCCTAGATAGAATATGGATGCACTAAACAACGTATCTTGGAATCACCGCAGCGGCTCCATATTGTCTATCGTACCTGCATATTGCTTGATGGGTGCTTAATTGGGGATGATTCCTCCCAGTAACGGATGACCCAGCCAGAAAAAATTTTCATCGATCAAGGACCGCTCCGGCGTCTTGGGAAAGAGGAGACCAAGTCTGATCCCTAAGGAATCACCCAACACCCAAACTTATGGACTTCTAGGATCCTCCCCAAAACCTTGGAGGTAAGACGCCGGGCGGTCTTGGTCCTAGTTATGCCTGGGACGTTTTAGGGTGGAATTTCTGGTTGCGTCGGTCAGGGGTTTGACTTCCTCCCTCTTCAGCCTCCAATAAAGGCTCTGTACGAAGTCTAGGTCGGCCACCGCGTGGTCCTCTATCCTCTTGAAGTCCCTGTTCCTGTAGAACGACTCGACTTCGGTGTTCCTGTGCCTCGGACCGGATATGTCGAGCCTCGAAGACACGTCGTCCGCGTTCAGCCCCTTGAACCTCATGCCGTTGAAGGGCAGCATGCACTGGAGAGTGTCGACCGTCGCTATGTTGCAGAAGAAGTCCTCCAGGTTGCCGTGGCCGTCTATCCCGTTGGCCGCCATCCTGCGTATCAGGGTGGGTACGTCGAACCTGAGTATGTTGTGCCCCACTAGTATCAGGAACCCGTCCCTCCTCATGATTTTGAGATCCGTCAGGAAAGACGACAGTATGTTCTTCTCGGATGACTCCCACTCCTTCAATATTTTCGTATTCCCGTCGAAGTCCCTGTACTGTACCGATATGACCTTCGTAGAGTCAGAGCGGAACCCGTTCTCCGAGAAAGTCTCGATGTCTATGTACAGCAGCATGACGAACGAAAATAACTTCACGCCGGGCGCCATTTAACGGCTCGCGACCACTCGCGGTGGTCAGCCTATGTAGCCGGACACGCCCATCGTGTCGTCTTCCTTCTGGCGCACGCGCTTCTGCCTCTCGACGAACTTCTCGTAGTGCGCGCGCACCTCCTTCGAGATGCTCGGCGTCAGCTTCTTCAACGCGTCTTCGAAGTGCTTTGACTTGACTTCGTCCGCCTTGACGTCCTCCCTCAGGGCGTTCATCGCGGCCTCCCTGCAGAGCGAGTCCAAGTCTGCACCCGAGAATCCGTCGGTAGACTTTGCTATTTCCTTCAGGTCTATCCCTTTCAGCGGCATATGATTTACATGAACTTTCAATATTTCTAATCTTGCCTTTTCGTCTGGGGGAGGTACCATTACGTATCTATCGAACCTACCTGGTCTCAATATTGCAGGATCTATAATGTCTGGTCTATTCGTAGCCGCAATAACTACGACTCCCTTTAATTCTTCAAGACCAGACATCTCGGTTAGGAGTTGGGATACTATACTTTCACTCGAATGTTCCCCTCCAGATATATTTCTTTTTGGAGCTAACGAATCTATTTCATCAAAGAATATTACTGTGGGAGCTACCTGCCTCGCTCTTCGGAAGAGGTCGCGTATCATTTTTTCCGATTCACCCACCCACTTACTTTTTAGTTCCGGCCCCTTAACAGATATGAAGTTCGCACCGCTCTCATTTGCAACGGCCTTCGCGAGTAGGGTCTTACCTGTACCTGGAGGACCATAGAGCAAAATTCCTTTTGGAGGTTGTATACCCATTCTTTCGAATCCCTCTGGATTTTTCAATGGCCATTCGACCATTTCTATTAGTAATTGTTTCACTTCCTCAAGTCCACCTATGTCTTTCCATTTTACTTTAGGAATTTCAACTAGGACTTCACGCATAGCAGAAGGTTCTACTACTCTAATAGCATTATCGAAGTCGTCTTTTGTTACACCCTTCTCAAGTTTTTTAATTATGTCTTCAGACAAATCTTCTTCCTTCCAATTTATTTCTGGAAGAACTCTTCTTAGAACACTCATAGCCGCTTCTTTTGTAAGTGCCCATAAGTCAGCACCCACATAGCCATATGTTTTTTCAGCCATGTCTTTAATAATTTTTTCTTTAAGTTTCTTTTCTATTGGTGTCCAGTTTTCTCCCAATAGAATTTTTATACCAGATTCCAGCTTTATCCAAAAATCTCTTGAGTTATTTGATATACCTAGATAACTTTGGATTATTTCTTTCTGTTCATCATCTAATTTAGGTAAAATTCTGTTTTTAATATTTTCTATAGAACTTAAGTCCTCAAACTTCTTCAATATAATTTCCTTTTTTTGTCTATACTCAATATTTTTGACATGAGGCCCTGTTAGAATCTCTTCAATATCCTTTATACTATAAGCATTTAGTATGTTAAATTTTTCCTCTTTAGACAAACTGTATTCTTTTTGTATATCCTCTAAGAGCAAATTCTTGAATATTGAAAATATTTCCTGATAGAATGTTACATGATTCTGGAGTACTCCATTATTGATTAAATATATATTTTTAGAAAATATTTCAGTTTCTTCTTTTTCACGACCAAGTTGTTTTATCAAATTATTTTTTTGAGATATTTCATCTTTTTGGGCATTAATTTCGTTATCTATCCTTTGTATCTGATTTGGTAAAATTGTTTTTATTTTTCTATCTACATTGGATATGTCAGAATCTATTTGTTCAATTTCGCTCTGAAGTTCCTTGTATTTAGCGGCTCCCTTTTCAGATTTGAAAGCTATATGAGACGTAGAATGTCCTATAATCTGATCCGATAAATTTTCTATATCGTCTCTGAATTTTTTTTCTTTGTTTTTTAACGTTTTTAATTCTTTTTCATATGAATCTATTTCAGATAATATTTTATCCTTGTTTTTTTCTAGGTGTTTTATATCATCCTCGTGTTCCTTAATTTCATCTTCTGCTCGTTTTGTATTATTTTGTATGTTCTTTATTTTGGATTTGAAATCATCTTCGATATTTTCTTTTTTGAATTTTTCAGCTAATTCATTGAGTCCATTTTGAACTATTAGTAAATCTATTGGGGGATCAAGTGGCATATTTGCAGTGTGTATTTTCAATATCTCTAATCTACCCTTGTAATCCGGCACTGGTATTTCAATTTCTCTATCAAAACGTCCTGGTCTTCTTAGAGCAGGATCTATTGCATTTTGTCTGTTTGTAGCAGCTATTACTATGACCTTGCCTCTTTTCTTAAGACCATCCATGAGTGTGAGTAATTGAGAAACTACTCTTCTTTCAACTTCTCCTGTAGCATCTTCTCTTTTCGGAGCGACGGAATCAATTTCATCAATAAATATTATTGATGGGGCATTTTTTTCGGCATCTTCAAATATTTTACGTAAATTTTCTTCGGACTGACCATACCATTTGCTCATTATTTCTGGTCCAGAAATTGATACGAAGTTCGCACCGCTCTCACTCGCAACGGCCTTCGCGAGTAGGGTCTTACCTGTACCTGGAGGACCATAGAGCAAAACACCCTTCGGTGGTTCCACTCCAAGTTTATCAAAAAGTTCTGGGTGTCTGAGTGGTATTTCAATCATTTCACGTACTTTTCCTATTACTGGACCCAATCCTCCAATATCTTCATAACTTACGATTGGCATAGTTCTCTCTTCTATTTTCATAGCTTCTGGAAGTTCTGCCAAAATGTCCAAATCGGTGACGTCAGTTATCTTAACTATAGAATTACTTGGATCTGTATTTGTCACAATGAATCTAACTTCTCCTGCTAACGGTGTAAATATCATATCTTCGAATGGATTGGAGCCGAAAAATTCTTCGAATATGTTTCCCCCTCTGGCACGCTTCCTGACGACAGGCGACGGAATCAATATGTCTCCCTTCGCGACCGGGCGCATGTAGATGTTCTGCTTGATCAGGTTCGGCGATATGTGGATTATCATTCCCTTCTCTGCAGGGGCTATCGTGACGCGCTTGGCCTCCTTAACTTCTGCTTTCTTGACTTTTACTAACTCCCCAACGCCGCTCCCAGAGTTCCTCCTGGTTATCCCGTCCATGCGAATAATATTCAAACCAACGTCTGCGGGGTACGCGCGCATCGCTATCGCCGCGGTCTTCCTGTTCCCCTCTATCTCGACCACGTCGCCCTCTTTTATGCTGAGCTTGTTCATGTTGTTCGAGTCTATCCTGACGATTCCCCTGCCAGCTTCCTCCCTCGCGGTCAGCTCGCCGACCTTCAATTTCGTGTCTGAGCCGGGCGTTTTCTCTGCCATATTAGAAATCTTCCTCTTCCTGCATTATCTTCTTTTTCATCGGCCTCATTTCCTTGAAAAGCTCGTCTCCGTCGTCTAGGAGGACCTTGAACGTCCTCATCATGACCTTCTTGCTCCAGTCGTCGAAGAAGTCCATCATCTTGTCGGCGTCCCCCTCCGGCACTAGGAAAGAAGACTGGTCGACCTTCTCGTGCGGCATCTCCTCGATCACGCCCTCGCGGTGGTACACGTACTTCTTCTTCCCTCCAGGAACTGTCTGGGTCCAGCCGTAGAGCTCCTTGTAGAACTTCGTCTTCTCGGAGTTGCTGACCCCGGAGGACTTCATAGTGAACGTGAACATCACGGCCTTCTTTTCCTTCCTTTCGTCCTCGGACATTTAGTGTATTAGTGTAGGCTAAGTATATAAAGTTTTGTGTACGGTTGTAGGCTAAAATTAATTTTTGGTGGAATCTACAGCCTTCAGTTTCCCGTCCCTGCCTATCTCGGCGACGTGCATCCCTATCGAGGTCACGTCCAGCTTGGAGAAGTCGACCTCTGCCATCTTCTCGGAGGATATCCAGACCCCACCCTTCCAATCAGAGAGAACAAAGAATCCAGAGAGTTTCACATCATAACCGTTGACCTTCAGCCTCCTCTCGAGGTCCTCCACCTTCCTCTTGTCGAGCACATTCAAAGACTTAGAGCGCATGCAAAGAACCCCTCCGTTTTCCCAGTCGGCAATATCCTAAAAGAATCAGACACGCCCTTAACGTAGCTTTCGACGTCCCATTCCGATACAGGATCCGCAAGGAACTTCTTCGGTATTTCGATGTCCAGCCTAATCGTCCTCATGCCGAGCGACTCGACGGCGAAGTCGACCACGGCTTCGTTCTCCTCTGGCTCGACGCTGCACGTAGAGTAGACCAGCACGCCACCGTCCTTTAGGGACTTCGATGCGGACTCTATGAGGGATTTCTGCCTCTTCGAGAACCCTCCTATGAGCCTCTCGCCGGTGTTCTTCAGTATCCTGGGGTTCATAGTGCCGGTGCCGGTGCAGGGCGCGTCAAGCAGTATCTTGTCGAACTTCATCCCGGACTTCCATATTTCCTCACCGCGCCCGACGGTGGTCGCGACGTTCAGGACACCGCATCTCTGTAGGTTGCTCCTGAGGGCGACCAGCCTCCTCTTATCGACGTCGTTCGCTATTATCGCGCCCTCGTTCACCATCATGGCCGCCATCTGCGTCGTCTTCGAGCCGGGCGAGGCAGCCATGTCGAGGACCATGTCTTCGCCGTTGGGGTCGAGCAAAATCGGCGGCACCATGCTCGAAGAGCTCTGGGAGGTCATCATGCCTTCGGAGTACTCCTTGGTCTTGGTCAGCACATGGTCGGTCCATACCCAGAAACCGTCCTTGCACCAAGGTATAATCTCGAACCTGCAACCTCTGTCTTTGAAAATATCCTCAATCTCGGACGCGGACGACTTCAGCGTGTTGGCCCTCATAGTCCACACGTCCGGGTCGAACTTGTATTCGAAACCCGCGCCGAATATCCTTGAGTGCCTCTCTTCCATGGACGTCATAGAACAACAGACCCTGTACCAGCCATTATACATCAATCGACGGTCTTCGCTTAAGGCTTTTTTCATTCGGGCAAACGTTCATTAGCCAACCGTGGAAAATAGTTCAATGGGGAGTCGGATGGGCACGAAACAAGTTGCGGCAATTTTGCTGGCGGTCTCAGTGCTCGGTCTGGCGGTAGCCATGGCGCCGGCCTTGGGGGAGGATTCGTTCCATTCAGTTGAGTTCGAATCGAAAGTACACGACGATGTGAAAGAGGAGGTAGCCGCCGATCCGAACGACACCATAGAGGTCATCGTCGAGACCTCGGGCGGCGACGAATCTGCCCAGAGGGAGGCAATCGAGCTTATTGGTAACATAACCCACGACTACTCCACAATAGATTCTTTTTCGGTGGAAATCAGACCGGAAGATCTGGACGAACTGTCCCAGGAAGATTTCGTCACGAGCATAGAGCCAGACCCAATATTCATTGCTCAGCTGCAGACCAGCGTGCCCCTGGTAAACGCCTCAGTCACATGGTCGCGCACGGTTTCCGGGGTCAATCTTACCGGTAGAGGGATAGGAGTCTGTATAATCGACACCGGGGTCAACTACACGCACCCTGACCTTGGCGGATGCCCGGCGACGTCCGACATAAACACGGCCGGGTGCTCCAGGGTAGTTGCAGGATACGATTTCGTCAACGACGACAACAACCCCATGGACGACGTCGACCATGGCACGCATGTAGCAGGCATAGTTGGTGCTAACGGCGGAATAGTTGGGGTAGCTCCAAACTCCAGCATAATAGCGATAAAATCGCTCGCTCCGGGCAACCCGCCTTCCGGGACCCTGTCGGACATTGTGGCGGGCATAGACTGGTGCGTGAGCAACGCTACCTCGCTGAACATAAGCGTAATCAGCATGAGCCTGGGAGACGGCGGTACATATGCCGGATACTGCGACGGCACATACCCTTCAATGACGGCTGCGATAAACTCAGCCATTTCCAGCAACATAACGGTCGTGGTAGCCTCTGGGAACGACGGCAGCACGTCTGGAATGTCCAACCCGGCATGCGTGACGAACGCAACGTCGATAGGATCTACCACGGACTCCGACGTGTTCAGCAGCTTTAGCAACAGGAACTCCATTCTGGATCTGGCCGCCCCGGGGTCCACCATAAACTCGACCAGGATACAGGGAGGCTACGTGGAGTTCAGCGGCACCTCCATGGCGACGCCGCATGCGGCCGGGATGTTCGCCATCTTGTACCAGAAGTACAAGCTCCTGTACAACGCGAAGCCTGCCGTGGGCCTTCTGGAGAGCATCAGCAAGTCTAGTGGCGTCATGATATACGATTCCGGAGTCGGGATGAGCTTCCCGAGAATAGATGTTCTCAACACGTCTCAGCAGATACGCTCCACCTACTCGTCGCACGTCTCGGGAAACTCAACGATCGAGAGGGGATCTCAGGTGAATTTTTCCGCCATGTGGTCCAGCAACGTAAACCTTGGATTTGCCGTGCTGTCGACCAACGAGACGGGCGCGTTCCTGAACAAGACTGAGAACTATGGATCCCCGCAGACGCTCTTCGCCATGAACTGGAGCAACTTCACATGGTCGAACTCGTCCGTTCCCAATGGAACCGTAGTACTGTGGAGGATATACGCCAACGACAGCGCCGGGAACCAGAATGCCACCGACGCGCTGAACTTCACCGTACTGGACACCACGATATACATGACGAACTCCACCAAGACGAACGACACGTCTTACTCGTCCGGCGCGTTCTATTCGTTCAACGTGACGGTGACCGAGTTCACGGGCACGGGGAACGTGACGTTCGAGTGGGACTCGTCCCAGAATTCCACGGTGTATCTTTACCAGACCCTGAACTCGAGCTCCAGCGTCTTCATGGCCAACAAGACCGACCTCCCGGCCGGTAACTACACTTACAGGTGGATTGCGAACGACACGCTCGGAAACAGGAACTCCGCATCTGGCACCTTCAACCTGTCTAAGGCACAGCCGGCGATGATCCTGTCGTCGACACCCTCGAACTCCACGGTGTTCGGCGGGTTCACAGCAGCAAATGGTACCATCGTCACTGGGGATGTCTCCTTCATTCTGAGCCTGACCAGAAATGGGACGGTCGTCAACACGAGCTCCAGCAGGTCCGTCACCGAAAACGTAACTCTAGGGTCTGGCACCCACAACTACACCCTGACGTACAACGGGACCCAAAACTACACCTCATTTTCAATATCGAACTTGACTTCCGTCAGCACGGCCCCGACTTCAATAGGCCTCTTCCTCAACGGTACCCAGGGAAACTTCACCTATGACAGGTCTTCCCAGGTGAACATCACCGCCAGGGTCAACGTGACGGGCGCCGGATTGAACGTCTCCATATTCCTGAACAGCAGCGGGACGTCCATTGAAGTCAACTCGTCTTCAAACACCGCCTCATATTTCATCGGAACCTCGGGACTGAACCTGGGGATCTACAATGTCACCGCGTCATACAACGGAAGCAGCTCGAACTATTCTCGGAGCAGTCAGACTTTCTTCTTCTCCGTGAGGGAGTTCTATAGGAACTTCTCCGTGAGCATACAGAACGGGACCTTGGAGTTGGTGGACGCCGATGAGGCGAACACGACCCTAGACTTCCTGACCAACGACACGGTAATCAACAACGAGACAAACGTGTCGGTTGGCAGCGACAACCCCGTGGGCGCCAACCCGTCCGGAATCTCGATAGGCAAGTTCCTCAGGATAAACGTGAGCTCCCGCATAGCGAGCAACCTCACCTATGCCGTGATAAGGTTCAGTTACCTGGACTCCGACGTCCCATCGGGCGCGGACGAGAGCACGCTGAGGCTGTTCAGGTGGAACGGCTCGTCCTGGGTCAGGTTCGACGGCCAGTTCATCGGGGGCGTGGACACGTCGAGCAACGTTGTGTTCGCCAACACAACGCAGTTCAGCGACTTCACGGTGGCAGGCGAGGCCGCGTCGTCGCCGGCGCCCGTCTCGGTCTCATCCTCGGGAGGCGGAGGAGGAGCCCCGTTGAAGAAATCGAACGTCTCAGTTGAGAAAGAAAACAATACGACCGAGATCCCCGTTGTTTCCGAAGAAAATGTTCCCGATGTGGTTTTGGTGGAGAACACGACGGCAGCCGAAGAAAGTCCCGACTCGTCCGGGGACGCCGCGGAGCCCCAGACGGCGTATCTGTCATATGCCACCACAGCTCTGGCAGTTATTGGCGTGGCGGCCGTCTTGTTTTCAATCAGGCGCAAAATATCCCGCCTGTTGGAATTCCACAGGAGGCCCTGGCGCCAGCGGGGATCCGGCCTGCACTTCCACAAGAACTCTAGGCGGAGGAGGCCTTCTTAGCCGCCTTAGCCCGCGGCTTCGCCTTGGCATTCTTCTTTCCCCAGTCGGCCTTCGTCTCGCACTTCGGGTCGACGCACATCCTGAACGGCCTCTTGCCCCTGCGCACGACCTGTATCATAGGCGTCCTGCACTTCTCGCACGCCTTGCCTAGAGGCACTATCTTGGCCATGCCCGGCAGCGGGTAGCCGGTCTGGCACGACGGGAGCCAGACCTTCTCCTTCCAGGCGCACTTGCACTTGCCCTTCACGCCGCCGCACATGCCGCACTTGCACTTGCACGCGGTCCTCGTGAACTTGCACTTCTCGCAGCGGAAGTAGCTCGAGCACCCGACGAAGAACTTGCCGCTGAACCTCGACCTCAGTATCTTGAGCTCGCCGGTCTTGCAGACTATGCACGAGCCGAGCCTCCTCGCGTCCTCCCTCGACTCGACGAGGGCTCCGAGCAGCTTCTTGCCTATCTCCTTCTCGTGCTTCCTGAAGTCCTCGAGCACGTCAGTCAACGCCTCCTTAGCGTCCTCGACGACCTTCTCCCTGCTCATCTTGCCCTCCATAACGGCGTCCGTCTCGTCTTCGAACTTCTTGGTGAGCTCCTCGCTCAGTATCCTAGGGGCGTAGTCCTTCAGCGCCCCGATGACGCTCTCGCCGAGCTTCGTTACCTTGATGCTCTGGCCGAGGATGTAGTTCCTGTCATAAAGGGTCTTCAATATCTCTGCCCTCGTCGCCTTCGTGCCGAGGTTCCTGCTCTCCATCTCCTTCAGTATCGAGCCCTGGCTGAACCTCCCCGGCGGCTGCGTCTCCTTCTTCGCAGACTCGAGCTTGGTGACCTTCAGCCTGTCGCCGGCCGCCATCTCAGGCAGCAAGAGCTCCTCGGTAGACATGTAGGGCGAGTAGAACTCCGTCCATCCGGGCTCTATCGTCCTCTTGCCGACGACTGAGAACATGTTTCCCCCGACGTCGAGGGACACGGTGTTGCTCTCCCTCGTGGCCGCGTCGGCGAACACGGACAGGAACCTCCTGACTATGAGGTCGTACACCTTCCTCTGCTGCGAGGTCAGGAACTTCACGTCCGGGGTCTCGAAAGTGGGATAGACGGCGGGGTGCGCCGGGTCGTCCTTCTTGCCCTCGTTTGGCACGAGCTTGTCCTTGACCAAGAGGTCCTTCGCGAAGGACTGGTATACCTTGATCTTGGCGAGCGCGCTGATTATCTTGACGTAGTTTATGTTCGCCGGCAGCTTCTGCGACGATGACCTGGGATAGGATATGTAACCCTTCTGGTAGAGGCTCTCAGCGATGGAGAGAGTCTGCGTCGGGGAATATTTGAACTGGGCGTAGCACTCGGACTGGAGGTCCGTCGTGTTGAACGGGACGGGCGGAGACTGCTTGTACTCCCTCTTCTTCACGTCCTTGACTACGGCGTCCTTGCCCTTCGAGCCCTTCAGCACAGAGTCCGCCTCGGACTCCTTCCACAGCTTGTCCTCCTCGTACGATGCCGGGATATCCTTGCCGCCGATTCTGACGAGCATCTGCAGCTCCCAGAAGGGCTTCGGCTTGAACTTCCTGATCTCCAGCTCCTTCTCGTAGAGCATCGATAGCGTTGGGCCCTGGACCCTGCCCGTCGACAAAATTGCGAATCCCTTCTCAGCTGAGTTCTTTATAGCGAGCGTCAGCGCCCGCGTCAGATTGATCCCCCAGAAGAAGTCGAGGTAGTGCCTAGTGAGGCCCGCCTCGGTCTGGCCCATGTCGAGATGCTTGCTCGCGTTCTCATAGGCATCGACTATCTCGTCCTTCGTCATCGTCGAGAACTTCATCCTCGCCGCGTCCCTCTTGCTGCTCATCATGCTGAGCACGTTGTAGCCGATGACCGCGCCCTCGGTGTCGTAGTCCGTCGCCACGATGAAGCTGCTGCCCTTCTTCATCACCTCCTCCATGTTCTCAAAATATTTCTTGGAGAACTCGTGGCCCTTCTTAGAATGGGACGGGACCCACTGGACGTTGAATATCGGGTACTTCCATCCGGTGCCGTCCTTTATCGTGTCCAGGCCGAACAGGTGGCCGACGGCGCACCCCACAATTATGTTCCTGTCCCCCCTCTTCAGCTCGTACCAGAAGGCGTCCCTCTTCTCGACCTTCCTCGCCTTGCCTTCTGAGAGGGCCTGAGCGATCTTAGTCATCGCGTCCGGCTTCTCGGTTATGATTACGGTGGTGCCCGCAGGCATTCAATAATATTGGCTGGTTGTATTTAAAAGCCCCGTCGGAGTCACTCGATGATGACCGGGCGCGACCTTCCCGACTGGAACATCCTCTCGATGTTGCCGAGCCTCGTCTCCATGCCGACTATCCTCGACAGCATGTCGGAGATCTCTATGTTTATCACGTTGAGCGGCTCGTGGGCCTCCTTGACGGCCTGCCTCAGGTCCTGCTTCATCCTGTCGACGGCGGCCTCCATGTCCCTGAACTGGGTGCCGCTCAGCTTCGACTCAAGCTGCGACATCCTGTCCCTCAGCGCGCTGGTCTCGTCCTTCGTCGCCCTGTCCAAAACGGATATCTTGTTCTCGTCCATCCTCTTCATTATCTCGTCCCTCATCCTGTCGAACTCCTGCCTCAGCTGCGGGAAGACGCGCTCGAACTCCCTTATCTTGTCGAGCCTCTGGTCCAGGTTCTCGTAGAACCCCTCCACCCTGCTCGAGACGCGCTTGACCTCGTTCTCGATGAACTTGAACTCCTCCATCCTGGCCTGCAGGTCCTTGGCGAGGCCGGACGCCTTGTCGAACGTGTCGAACCTCTGCATGAGAGACCTGACCTTCTGCATGTCGTCCGAGAGGCTCTTGGACACGCCCTCTATGGCGTCCATCCTCGAGTTGACAACTGAGAAGTTCCTGTTTAGAGCCTCGAAGTCCCTCTTCATCTCCTGGGACATCTGCTCCGGAGACCTGGTCTGCATGAAGGACATGGTCTTGTCGAGCTTCTCGATCTTCATGTCCACCTCCACCTTCCTCTTGATGAGCTCCTCGAGGACGGTCTTGACGTTCTCTATCCTGGCGGACAGCAGCTGCGTGTCCTGAGGCATGGACGGGGACCCGGCCTGCATCGCGCCCTGCTTCATGGATGCTATCTCGTGGGACAGGTCGTCGAGTCCCCTCTTGACCTCGTCCAGGGACGACATCTTTCTCTCGAGCTCGTCGATAAGCGCAATCTTTTCCGGCGCCATCTGGGACTCGGGCTTCTGCGGGCCCATCCCGTTCCTTATGTCCTCCATGAGGTCCTTGAGCTCCTCTATCCCGGCGGTCTCTACCATGACCAGGTCCTCCAGGTCCTCGACCCTCTGCTTGATGTCTGGCAGCTGCGCTATGTCAGAAATTGACTCCTGGCTCATGCCGGAGAACTTCGACATCGTGTCCTTGAACTCCGCCAGGCCGATCTCCAGGTCTACTATCTTCTTCTCGGTATGCGACAACGACAACTTCACCTTGTTCTCTATGTCCGAGGCGCTCGGATGGTGCTGCGGTTCCGCCCTCCTCTCCTCTTTCGGCCTTGGCACGTCTTCGCTTGACATAACGTGGGACTCTTGTTCAGAAGCCGAGCCGTCTTCTTCGGGCATGATATAAGTTCGTTTTTCAGGGGTATTATCTTTTATCCTTCAGGTAAAGGTAGTACCACACGCACACTACCAGAGCCACCATCATGGCTGACCAGAGGAGGCCGTGGACCAGGTCGAAGCCCGGCAGGCCGTAGTTGACGTACACGAGCGAGGTCGTCACCAACCTCAGCAGGTTGAAGAAGGCTATGGCAGGCAGGGCGAACGCGAGGAAGGCGAGCTTCTGGCGCAGGCTCCCGACGCCGGACGCGAAGACGAGCGCGAACATGGCGTATAGGGACTTCCAGCCCGTCGAGTCCCATGAGAGGTCTATCTGGTACAGGGAATTGCCGCTCTTCACGCCTATGTTGTGGCCGTCCAGCGACGTCTCGTATCCGAGCGAGCCCAGCGACTGCGAGAGCCCGGCGGCCCAGACGTCCCGGAACTCCGTGGACTCCAGACCGAAATAGACCGCGAGATACAGCGGAAGCGCCAGCAAGTTCAGCTTCAGGACGAACCAGAGGGCGCGCCTCAGAATAGGTATTTTATCCTCGAACAATGTGACCACTTTTATTTTCTTTGTTTTACCGTCGGATATCTCAGTCGGATGCCCAGTCCATGAGGTTCCTCTTCTTGTTGACGATTCCCGTCTCTTTCATGTCCCTCAGGACTTTCTTCATCTTCCTTTCCTTGTTCATCGAGGAGAAGAAGTACGCCTCGTCCCTCGTGCCCCGCGTTATCAGGAATATCGCCTTGCCGGCCGAGTGCCTGCCTATCCTCCCCCTCCTCTGTATGGCCCTTATCTCGCTCGGCACGGCCTCGTGGAATATCGCATAGTCGACGGACGGCACGTCTATCCCCTCCTCGCTCACCGAGGTGCCGCACAGGACGTTGAACTTGCCGTCCCTGAACCTCTTCAACACGTCTATCTGCTCGTCCTGCGACATGCCGCTGCCGTTCTTCATCGACTGCCCGACCAGCGTCTCCGTCGGTATCCCGTCCTTCTCCAGGAACTTCTTGATCTTGTCGACGGTCGACCTGAAGTTCGCGAAAATTATTATCTTCGTCTCTGGGTCCTTGTCGACGAAGTCCCTCACCATCTCCCTTATCTTGTCCGTCTTCGGATGGTCTATGTCCCTGTCGTTCAGACCCTCAATCAGACCGATTGCGTCAATAATCTTCCCGTGCTTCAACAGCCTCTGGTCGGTCCTCTTCTTGCTGCCCTTCATCTTCTCGAAGTACTCGTGCAGGAATGGTATTCCCTGCGTCTCGATGAGCTCAATCGCATGGCTGAGCTTGATGGCCTCGGCCGACCTGATGAGGGGCCAGATGAGCATGTAGTTCTTAGTGGCGGAGTACCTCGCGGCGGTCCTGTTCTGAAGGCCCAGCAGCATGGTCCTGCTCGGTATCGTGGTCGGAACGTAGTGGTGGGACTTGAGCCACTCCATGTCCTCCTTCAGCACGTCCTGCAGGAGGCCCCTTATCCTCTTGAAGTCCTCTGGGAAGTCGACGTAGACGTAGTCCCTGTCGACGGGCTTGACGTACTCCTCGACGTCGCCGTCCGACTCGCTCCTTATCTCGACGGCCTTGATGAACAGGTTCTTGCACACCTCCTTGATCTTCGATTCTGTCCAGCCGGGAGAGGCCGTGAGAGCCAGAACCAGGGGCTGCCTCGACTGCAGCATGAACTTCCTCGCTATGTCGGAATACGCGTAGTCCTTCACGCCCCTGTGAGACTCGTCGAAGGTGACGAAAGAAAAATCGCGCATGTTCAGCCTCCCCTCTCTTAGGTCGTTCTCTATCGTCTGCGGCGTCGCGATTACGACGGTCGCGCCATCGTACATCTCTGCCCTCTCGTGCGGCGGGGTCTTGCCCGTCACCAAAACTATCTTGCCTTTCGGTATGCTCGTCAGGGACTCGAAGCTCTTCTTGTGCTGGGCGTTCAGAGGCCTCGTGGGGGCAGTGATGAGGACCTTCGTACCGGGGAACTTCTCCAGCCTCTCCACCGCGACCAGGACGGAGATCAGCGTCTTCCCCATACCGGTGGGCAGGACGACGAGAGTGCTCCTCTCAGACGCCGCCTTCGCTATGTTTTTCTGGTAGTCGCGCACCTCGACGTCGCCGGTCTTGAGAAGCGCCATAACAATTAGACCCCGGCGCAGATATTAAGTCTTAACTATCCATAGATGTTTTTAGAATGAGCCAGCGCTTAGCTGACCCAATTGCCGCTTCGGTCGAGAAGGACGTCCTGGAGCCGCTCAAGTCCTATTTCAAAGACCGACCTTTCTACTACGATCCGTTCAAGAGGAGGGATGACGTGGGGCGCTCGTTCGAGAGGTACGTGAGGGGCAATATTTCCAGGATGGTTTCGAAGGTGTCGGATTCGGACGGCTATTCCGTGTCCAGGCTGGTGCCCGACTTCTTTATATCGGACGACTACATGAACTACATGTCAGTGAAAAACGGCTCGGTCTTCGGCGCAATCGGTAACAGGGTGGTCGAGATAATGGGCGAGGGCAACTTCATAATCTACGACCGCAGCATGAGGAATTTGACCGAGATAGACGACTTCCTGAGGTACAAGAAAAACGACATGGAAGCGGACGGCGTGCCGATAATTTTTGAGGCTACGGTTTCAAAGAACCACAGCGGCGTGTCGGCCAGCAGGAAATCAGGCCTGATATCGAACATGATGGGAGCCGAGGCCATGTACGTCGGGATAGAGATGGGGAACACTCCGCATACTAGAATATTGAGCCACGGGCGGCGGGAGAAGAAAATGGTAGTCGGGTCCGTGCCGCAGGACTGGGCGCGATGAGTGGAAATTCGAAAGCGATATATCTCTTCGCTGGTGTTTAATTTTCGATGAGTCTGTTAGTTGAGGAGACTATCGCGGACGAGTTGGACAGGGAGGTCTTCATACCGCTGGAGAGCTTCCTCCACGACGAGGTCCTCAACGAAAGAGACGCAAAATATTTTTCAAAGGGACATAGGTTCCAGAGGCTGCTTAGCAGGCTGGTGAGGGACATCATCGGGGAAAAGCCCTCGGTCGACATCGCGGTGGCGGAGTACGCCCTCGGGGCGTGGCCGTCCGACTACCGGTTCGTGAGGCGCAAGATGGGTCCCACGGTCTTCTATCAGGACAGGACGACGGTCGCAGAGATAGACCTGTTGGCGGAGTACAGGTCGAGGCGCGCCGTCGTGCCTATGATATTCGAGTTCACGCTCTCGAGCGAGAGCATGGAAAAGCAGGCGAAGCTGGACGTGGTGAGGAGGTTCTACAACAACAGCGAGCCCTACTTCTGCAAGATAAGGCCGAAGTGCGGCGACGAGGCGCCGGGGCTCTACAGGTACGATGAAAATCCGCTGTACAGGAAGATAGTGCTCCCGGTGCAATCCACGGCGAAGAGGGACTAGGGGTCCGCAAGTGCGCGTCTGGTTTTAACCTCAGGAGTCCCATAAGGTCTAATGAGGCTTGCAGCATTATTTTCAGGCGGGAAGGACTCGACCTTCGCCATAATGGAGGCCATAAAGTCCGGCCACGAGGTGACGCACCTCATCACCATGGCACCGGAGAAGGACGACTCCTACATGTTCCACTACCCGTGCATAGACCTGACGCGGATGCAGGCCGAAGTCATGGGGATAAGGCAGGTATGGAAGGAGACCGCCGGAAACAAGGAGTCGGAGCTGGTCGACCTGAGGGAGGCGATATCTTCCCTGAAGGGTCAGATAGACGGCGTCCTTTCCGGGGCGGTGTCCAGCGAGTACCAGAAGTCCAGGATAGACGGCATGTGCAGACAGCTTGAGATTCAGAGCGTCGCGCCACTATGGGGCAGGGACGCCTACGACCTCATGAAGGAGGAGGCCGGCGCCATGGACATAATGATTACCGCCGTGTCGACGAATGGCCTTGACAAAAACTGGCTGGGCAGGAAGATCAGCACGCCCGTCGTGGAGGAGCTCAGGATGCTGGCCCAAAAGTCGCACTTCAACATACAGTTCGAGGGTGGGGAGGCCGAGACGTTCGTCACGAACAGCCCCCTGTTTTCTAAAAAGATAGTGGTCGGGGACTACGAGAAGGTCTGGGACTCCAGGACGTCGAGCGGCTACATACGGGCGAAGAACGTCAAGCTCGCCCCGAAGAAGATTTAACTGGGCGCCTGCTAATTTTTGAATACGGGATGCCGAGGTCGCATAACCCGGTATTGCACCGGTCTCGAAAACCGGCGGGCGCAAGCCCTTGGGGGTTCAAATCCCCTCCTCGGCGCTACCTTGAGTTCAATTTTCGGGCTTCTGGGGTAGCGAACCTAGAAAAGAATCCTTCCGTGACTGACGTTTAGAAGAGACCGAGGGCCGGCAGCGTTATAGGCAGGGCGGCCATCATTATCAGGCCGACCCCCATCCTTGCCATGCGCGGGACGTCCTCTATGAAGTCCTGTGTTATGTGGAGCTGGCGGTAGCGGAATATGGACCACGCGCCGTCGATAAAGATCAAGAACCCGGCCACCAGGGGGTTGAGGACGCCCGCGAACCACGTCACGCCTATGCCCAGGCGGGCCCACCTCAGGGCGTGCTCCTCCTGGTTCTGTTTTTGGTACAGCTTGATGGACAACAATGCGTCCCCCACGAGCCACACCAATGGGAACGACTTCGTCAAAACTGCAAGCGTCGCTAGGCCAAGCGTGGTCTTCTTTCCAAAGAGGAGCTTTACCCTCTTGTCCAGCCCTTTGATTTTGAACTTCATTTTATCTCAAACCTAAGGTTTTCCGCTTCCCTATCCTATAACTTCGAATCGGGGCATATTACCCCCTTTCGGCTACACGTAGGTATACTGACAAGCTTAAATATCTGCCTGAGGACAATATCTATCAACTCAGATTACGGATAGTACTGAATAAAGGACTTTTCCTAATTTCCGAGTGGCCTGGCCTAAAACCAGGCTGAAAAAACACAAAAAACAAAGGAGGAAACAAAATATGAGATTCGAAGGTAACAGAGGAAGTAGCGGAAGCGGAGGCTTCGGCGGAAGGAGGTTCGGAGGCGGCGGCTTCGGAAGAGGCAACGACTCTAGGGACAGCAGATCCGACGAGCCTAAGCCGGTCAAGGTCGGCGAGGAGTACGACGTCGAAATATCAGAGACGGGCTCCCGCGGTGACGGCATAGCGAGGGTGAACAACTTCGTGGTGTTCGTGAACGGCGCCAAGCAGGGCGAGAAGACCAAGATCAGGATAACTGACGTCAGGGACAGGTTCGCAATAGGCCAGAAGGCCGACGCTGCGAGCGCTGAACAGGCCGTCGAGGGCACGGACGACATGTCCGAGGCTTCCGACGTGACTGCGACTGAGGTCAAGTCCGCCGAAGGCGACGTGTCTGAGGAGGGCGACGAGCCCGCCGACGACGCGGAATCCACTGATGAAGAGGACCAGTAAAACAGGTCCGCTTCACAGGATTTTTTAATTTAATTTTCTTTCTTTCATTTTACAGGCCGCCGGGGCCGGCTGAATCCTCAAAAATATCCCCTTGGAAAACTGAGTATAACCCATGGAAAACACGGAGAACGGCGTCCGTTACAGGGCTTCCGCCAGGGCGTTCGTCGGGAACTACGTCCTTGCGGCTGGCTTGGTCGTGCTGTCGTTCCTTGTAGGGTCCAGGTTTGACCTGGGGGAAAGCCAGATTCTGATCTATGTCCTGTTTTGGTCGGCTGCTGCGATTCTAGCTTCCGAGTCCCTCGTCCAAGGTATCCTCAAGCAGTACAAGGTGTCCGGGAGCGAGGTGGTGAAGATTGAGGGAGTCTTGAGGAAGAAGAGGCACTCGATACCGCACCAGAGCGTCGGCCAGGTCAAGGTGTCCAAGGGGATACTCGGCAGGCTCCTGAACTACGGTACGGTAGAGGTTGAGGGCCAGAACGAGAACAACACCATAGTCATGAGGCACGTCCACGACCCGGACGAGATACGCAGGATAATCAGGCATAAGATTGACTCATACAAGGTGACGCCAGGAAAGAGGGCGACGAAGCGCGGGGAGGAGCCGGAAGACGCGGACGAGGACATCGAGGGCGACGCCGAGGAAGAGTAGAAATTTTAATAAACAGCTGCCGCTTAGACTAGTTAATGCCGGTCAACGCTGGTCCCGAGTACGGAATCGCCGAGAGGAGGTTCCAGGAGGCCAAGACGAAGGAGCAGAAGATAGCCGCCCTTGAGGAGATGATTAGGACCCTGCCTAAGCACAAGGGCACCGACCACATGCTCGCCCAGCTGAGGAAGAGGCTCGCCCGGCTGAGGGACGAGGCCGAAGCAGCGTCGAAGTCTGGCAAGAGCACCGGAGTCGGCCTGAGGAAGGAGGGCGCGGCGCAGGTGTGCATGATAGGTCCCACCCAGTCCGGCAAGAGCACGCTCCTGAACTCCCTGTCCAACGCCCAGGTAAAGGTGAGCGACCACGCGTTCACGACGAAGAAGCCCAACGTGGGCATGATGTTCTATGGGGACGTCCCGATACAGGTGATAGAGATACCGTCGACCTTCGACGCTCAGTACCTTTCGATAGCCAGGACCTGCGATTTGATACTCGTCCTGCTGGACTCGACTCAGGACGTGACGAAGCAGGAGGCGGCCATAAAGAAGCTCCTGGACGACAAGGCGATAACGGTGCAGACGATTTTTGTGAGGAACAAGCGCTTCGTCGAGAGGTCGAAGTACATCAACGTGTCGGCGAAGGACGGGTTCGGCCTGGACGGCCTGAAGGACCTTATATGGAAGAAGCTGAACCTGATACGCGTCTACACCAAGTCCCCGAACGGCAAGAAGCAGCTCCCGCCGGTCGCCATGAGGCCCGGTTCCACGGTGAGGCAGCTCACGTCAAACATACACAAGGAATTCCTGAAGACGTTCATGTTCGCCAGGGTCTTCAACGAGACCAAGTACAGCGGCCAGAAGGTCGGGCTGGACTACGTGCTGAAGGACATGGACGTAGTCGAGATACACACCGAGATCTAGAGGAAGCTCTGCAGGAAGATCAGCACGCCGAAGTAGCTCAAAGCGAGGCTCAACAGCCACTGAGTGAACGCAATCATCCCGGCCTGCACGGGACCGACCTTCAGGAGCAGCATCACCAGGAAGCCCCAGACCACGCCGGGCATGACCGATGCCAGGACGAAACCGAGCACGTTCGTCTGGAGCATCGTCGCTATGTCCTGGCTGTCGTACGCCATCAGCGGGAATATGTACGCCTCGAACACGAAGGCGCTGATTATGACGTTCAGACATGCGACGCCCATGGCCGCCAACAATCCTCCCTTGGCCCCGACTATCCTTGAGGTCAGGAAAAGAATCATGCCAGATATGACAGTGGTTACTGCGAGGCTCATCACGCCCCCGAAGGTGAACAGAAAGTCTATCATCGTTGCTTCTGCCATAAAAAACAATCGCGTTTCCGAATCTTAATGTTATCTCTTTTCCGAGAGCCTCTTCACCGTCTTTATGACGAGCTGGGGGTCCGCCTTGCCGCGAACCTTCGACATGACGATTCCAACGAGCTTGCCCGGGTTCGATTCCGCCTCCGACATGGTCTTCGAGACGACCTCCTCTATCTCCTTCTCCGTCATCATCTCCAGCTTGAGGTCTCCCATTATCTCGGCTGCCGACTTTTCCGGATGCTTCGCGGCGTACTTCAGGACCTCCGGTATGGCCTCCTTCGCCAGCATACCCTTCGACACGGCGCCGAACATGTCGAAGAACAGGTCGTCCGGCACCGGACCGATGTCGACGCCTTCCCTTCTCTGGAGATCCTTTGCGACCGAGACGAACGTGTTCGCGACCACTGAAGCGTCCGCCCCGCTGCGCCTTATCGACTCCTCGAATATGTCGGCGTGCGGCGACCTCATTATCTCGTTGACCAAGGAGTCAGACATCTTGTACTGCGACTTGAACCTCGCCGCCTTCTTCGGTATGAGCTCTGGCAGGTTCTGCCTTATCTTCTCAATCAGATCTTCGCTTATCGGGACCGGCTGTATGTCAGTTTCAGGGTACATCCTCTTCGAGCCGGGCAGCGGCCTGTTGTACCTGCTTGAGCCGTCAGGGGAGACGCTCCTCGTGCCCTCCTGCGGACCCTTCAGAAGAATCCTTGCCCTCTCGATTATTTCTTTTGCGACCCTTCCCTTCGTCTTGCCCTCGCCCAGAACAATTATCGCGTCCTCCTTCCCGACCTTCAGGTGGCGCCTGAGATTCTCGAAGTCCTCGACGAGCCCATACTTTGAGAGGTCCTCGTCCGTGTGGAAGAGTCCCTTCAGGCCGAAAGCGACCGCCACGTCCGCCATCTCCCTTCCGAGCGTCTTGCCCTCGAACAGTGGCCTCTTCAATAGACCGTCGAATTTCGGGAGCACGACCGAGAATATGTTGCCCCCACTGTCGAGCGTCGACCTCAGTATCTTGTTCTCCGTTCCGGACAGGAAGTCCGACACGCAGACCGGGTCGTCGTGTATTTTTTTTAGCCCCCTCCTCTTCAGTTCATCGGCGAGCGAGATGAGCGATATCTGGCGGTTGATCTCGTTCTCCATGGCGACGGACAGCATGCCGAGCTCCTGTATGCCTTTCAGCTCGTTCCTGGCCCCGCCCCTCACGGAGACGTTGAGGTCCTGCCTTATCGCGCCCATGTTCTTCTTGGCCTTGCCAGTCGAGCGCACTACCATCCCTATCTCGAATGCTATATCCTCGACGTCCTTGGGCGAGAATCCCTCGAGGAGTCCGGTCGCTATCTCAATCAGGGGAACCCCGAGTCTGCTGAGCCTGTATCTCACTATGCCGCCCTCCTCGCCGACTATCGAAGACGCGTCCTCTTCCAGCGACACCTGGTCTATGGGTATCCTCCTTCCGTTATATTCCATGTGCCCGCCCATGCCCACGACCATAGTCCTCTGGAAGGACGTGGTGTTGCTACCGTCTATCACCGCCTTCCTCATGACGTGCACCTCGTCCGGAATCTTGCAGTTGAGCATTAGAGACACGGCTATCCCCGTCTCCAGCGCCTCCTGGTTCAACATGTGCGGGGGCTCCTCGTCCATCTCGACTTGGCAGGTCTCGCCGCGGAACGCCTCGTAAACAAAAACCCTGTCCCTCATCACCTCGTACTGAGCGGCCACGTCGTACTCGCCGAGCTCGCTCGCCACAGGGTGCTGCTTCCTCACCACTGTCCCGACTGGCACCTCGCCTCTCATCTGGGTCGAGCAGCCGCAGAACAGCTTCTCCCTCGTGTTGAGCTGGTTGTGCACCTCTATGCCGGCCTTCAGGCCCAGATCTTCTTTGTCGGCGCTCATTTTCTAACCATTTCCCTTATCTCCTCGAAAACTTCTCTGATTTCGGGGGTCTTAATCTTCATGTCGGCGGTCTTCAGGAATACAGTCAAGTCATCGCCCGTCCTGTCCCGGTACTCGAGAAGCTGCACGCAGTAGTCTAGTATGTCGAGATCCTTCACCAAAACGGACTCCGGAGTTTTCCTCTCCTCATATTCCCTCCATAAGTCCAGGAACTCCCCGGCGGAGTCGGCCGGCAGCTTCGATATGATTCTCCTCGTGGCGTCGTCACCCAACCTTTTTTTCTCTTCGTTGCTCACTGTCTGGTCCCTCTCATCGAGCCTCGTCGCTATGTCGCCCGTGTAGACCTCGCCGATGTCGTGCACAATTGCCATCTTGATGCATTTGTCGGCGTTGAGTCCGAGCCTCTTGGCGAAAACCATTGCGAGCATGGCAGTGCTGAACGAGTGGTCCGCCACGCTCTCCGGCTCCTCGACGCCGGTTATTACCCAACCAGATCTTTCGATGTCCTTCAGCTTGATTACCTCACGGAGAAATTCCAGTTCGCCCGACAAAGAATCACTCACACCAGGAACGAGGACGGCTCTATGTCCTTCGACAGTTCGCCCGCGAAGTTGGTCGACATCATCTCCCTCACCTTGTCCATGTCCTTCGTGTGGCCGAGGACCCACATCAGCTTCACCAGAGCCGTCTCCGGAAGCCAGTCCGCCCCGTCTCCTATCACGCCGGCCTGCTTCAGGAGCCTGCCGGCACTGTAGACATTCAAGTCGAGCCTGCCGTAGATTGTCTGGGGCGCCATGACCACAGGGACGCCGGAGTCTACGAGGCTCCTGACAGCCGGCACCACGCTCTGCGCGAACTTCTCGTTCGACGGGTTCGTCGGGACGTGACCCAGCCCCGTGCCGGAGAGGACGACGCCGTCGAAGAACTTCTTCGAGGCCTCGATGAGCTCGGGCTTTATCCCGGGATGTATCTGGATGAGCCCCACGTCGGGGTTCATCTTGTCGTCGAGCCTGATTTTCCTGCCGGACCTCTTCGAATAATCTGACCTGAGGTATTCCACCTTCGCGTCGGAGAACCACAGCTTCGCGTAGGGCAGGGTGTTTATCGAGCGGAAAGCGTCCCTCCTGCTGGTGTGCATCTTCCTGACCTTGTTCCCCTGGTGCAGGTAGCAGTAGTCGTCGTTGCTCGTCGCGTGCATGCAGACCGAGACCTCGGCCACGTCGGAGTGCGCCGCCGCGTTGGTAGCGCAGACCAGGTTCATAAGGTTGTCGCTGCTGCCCCTGTCGCTGCTCCTCTGCGCGCCCACGACAACGACGGGGGCCGGCAGGCTTTGGAGCATGAAGCTCAGGGCCGCGGCGGTGTAGTTCATTGTGTCCGTGCCGTGCATGAGGACGACGCCGTCGGCGCCGGACTCAATCTCCCTCGCCGATTCCTTGGCAATAATCTTCCAGTGCTCCGGCGTCATGTCCTCAGAGAAAAGCCTGAAGAGCTCGCGCCCTTTGACGTTGGCTATCCCCTTCAGCTGGGGGAAGGACTTCAGGAGGTCACCTGGAGAGAACTCTGGGAAAACCGCACCGGTGTCGTACTCGACCCTAGAGGCTATGGTGCCGCCCGCCCCCATTATGGAGACTAGCGGCTTCTTCGAGTCGTGCTGGGCCTCCACAACCGCGTGCCTGTGCGACACCGCCTTCCCCTTGCCTAAAAATTCAATCTCGACGCCCTTTCCGTACCTGATGCCCACATTGTACCCGTTGTCCTGCTTTATCACGAGGGACGACGTGTCTGAGAGCTCTATCCTAGGGAGGAGCATCCCCTCGACGGTGAAGCCGTCCTTGGTGACGCCGACCCTGTCACCCACAGATATTTTTTTCGCCTTCAGGGCCCTGTCTATGTCCAGAGAATACATTTTCCTCTAACAAATGTTTGTAGCCGATGCTTTAATCACTTTGCGAACATTATTTCGACCACGTCGTTGTTCCTGAGCTCGTAGTCCGCCGCCAGCCTCTTCTTGGTCTTCGCGTCCACGCCGGCTATGAACTTCTCGCCCAGAGAGGTGTGTATCTTGAACGCCAGCTCCTTGACGGTGGTCCCCCTCGGCACGAGGTGCACGTCGGGCAGCACGTTGCCCTCCTTGTCGGACATCTTGTTGACGTTCGCCACCGGGTAGACCGCTATGCAGTCCATTGTCTCGAATACCGCCTTGTTTATGCAGTCCTGAACGCCGGTCGAGCCGTACAGGTCCAGGACCTTCTGCTTGATTATTTCCAGCGCGTGCCTCTGCCTGTCGTCGAGACTGCCGACAATCTCGAAGCCGCCGCCCGGAAGGTATTTTATCATCCCCTTCTCCGCAGCCTTCTTGAGGACTATCTCGGCCTCCGCGGACGAGGGGACGGCAGACACCTCTCCCCTCAATTTTCTCGAGTTCTCCCTCGCCGACTCCACATCGCACTTATTGGCGGCTATGATTATCGGCTTCGACTTCATCCTGAGGGCCGTTGCGAACTCGGTCGAGATAGGATTCTCGTGCTCTAGGAGCGCCGCCTCTATCTCGGGCTTCGAGATCTCCAGACCGCTGAGCTGGTCGGAGAGCACTTGGACGACCTCTTCCTGCGTCTTCGCCTTCGAGAGCTTTGGGCCGGCCTTCTCCAGGATTGAGTGCATCCACCAGTCTATCTCCCTCTCCAAAAATTCCACGTCCCTCATGGGCTCGTGGCCCGACGTAGGGTTGCCCTCCTCGTCCGTCTGGCCCGACGCGTCGACGACGTGTATCAACACCGAAGCCTGGCGTAGGTCGTCGAGGAACTTGTTCCCCAGCCCCTTTCCCTCATGCGCGCCGGGGACGAGGCCGGCGACGTCGACCATCCTTACCGGCACGAACCTCTTCCCGTCCTTGCAGTGGCCGCTCTTCGGGCTGCATTTCAGTCCGAACTCCTTCTCGACGCAGTCGATTATTGCATATCCTATTCCCATGTTCGGCTGTATCGTCGTGAACGGTACGGGCGATATCTTGACGTCGATCATCGTCGCCGCCTTGAAGAACGAGCTTTTACCGGAAGACGGTTTCCCAACGAGCCCTATGATCATTTTTGTTCACCGCAGAATAACACAGGTTAATCCGTCTAGGCCCTGTTCTTTACCCTCTTCTTGATCTTCTCGAGCATCGGCTCCTTCTCGCCGACCAGCTTGAGGTACGCGAAGTCGGGGTGTATGCCCGAGCTGTTCGTTATGTTGACCTCGACGTGCTTTATCCCGGCCTCGGACCGTATCTGGTTGTTGATGAACGCCTCAAGATTGGCAAAGTCCTCCGCCACCAGGGACAGTATGAGGTTGTGGTTGCCCGAGGCGCGCATTATCCTGAGAACCCTCGGGGAGTTCGAGAGCCTCTTAATCAACGAGTCGACCGTGTCCTGGTCCGCCTCTATGCCGACGGCCGCCCCCACCGGATAGAGCTCCTGGATGTTTATCAAAATAGTGGGCTTGATTATCCTGTTCTTAATCAACCTGTCAATCCTCTCCTTTATCGCCGCTGGGGTGACGCCGAGGTCGTTGGCGAGCTTCGTATATTTCACCCTCCCGTCCTTAATCATCTCGGAAATGATGTATTTGTTCACTTCGTCTAAATTATTTTTAGTTTTCATGCCCTCAACACGTTTTTTTAATTCTTTAAGGCATATAAGCTTTATTCTTTGAAAATATGGCAGGAAGCCGTGTTTTATATAAATAATTTATGATTTCGGCCCAAAATCACCATTTTTCTTAGGCAACCCATATATAGTCCGTTCCGGCATTAGGACAGTAGATGGATTCGGAGATGGAAGAAAATGATATACAAGAACAACGAGACGACGATATGCCGTCTATGCCTGGAGCCGGTGACGAACTTCATCTGCACCGACTGCCTGTTTGACAACATCCAGAAATGGGTTTCGGCCAACTCGACAAACCCGTTCCAGGTGAGGATTCTCCTGAGGGGGAAGCACTCCGACGTGAGGAGGGTGCTCTCCAACGACGCGAACCGTGGCTTTTGTGTTTCCTGCAAGAGCGAGGTGGACGAGATCGCCTGCCCGTGCTGCTACCTTTACGAGATGGGGACCGCGATAAAATCGATCGAGCCCGGGCTGGTCAAGGGCTTCGAGCGCGACTTCAACTTTGACGTCATAGTTCACCACAACATGTCGCAGGTCAGTCTCTGGGAGTCGATGCACGGCAGGATTCTCGCCTCCCGCTCCTTTAGGCCCATACTGATAACGGACAAGAGGAGGGGCACCGATTTGAACTCATGCGAAAGTTGCGAGGTTGACTCCGAGGAGCTGGCCGACGTTGGGGGCCACTGGCTCTGCGAGTCCTGCCGCGACGAAGCGCCCGAATAGGATTTTCCGGCGGAACGACGTCCTGTCTAGGGTCTAGAATGGGTTTCTCGACTTCGCCATCTCGAGGAGCTGCTTCACCATCTTCTCGATTTGGACGAGCCTCTCGTTGAGGTTCTCGTTCTGCAGCCTTATGCTGTCCACCTGGGTCATCATGAGGTCGATCTTCGCCTTCATGTTCTCCTGAGACGCGAACTGGTTCTGGTGCGCCTGCGACGGCTGCGGAAGCGGGGGCAGGGGGGCGGAGCCGTATCCCTGCGACGGATAATTTTGAGGCGGGTAGTTCTGAGGTAGCTGCTGCTCGTCGTACGACATCTTCTGGTCGGGGCCGAAGACGGGCTTGTTCATGCCAAGCGACGAGGAATAGTCGCCCGGGCCGGAGTCGACTGACGTGTCGTCCGCCTTCTTCTTCAAAAAGTTCAAGTTGACGCCGTCGAACAGTCCCATAATCATGGTATTGGTACGGATGGTATTTTAAGCGTTGTCCTTATCTCGTCCACCAGCCTGTCTATCCTCCTCTTGTGCCATTCGAGGTAGCGCCTCCTCCTCGGCTGGTAGTAGCCCGCCATGTACGGGAAGAAGAAAAGAGGGAACAGAAACTTGTTTATCGGGTTGCCTAGAAAACCGTCGAACTTCGTCTCGAGCCACCCGTGTATCTCTATCCTCAGGACGCCGTCCTTCGTCGGGTCCGTCGGCTGAGATCCCTGCATCTTGATGTCCACCCTGAAGCTGGTGAGCTTGTCTATGCCCTTGTCCACGAAGAGGTGGATGAAGAACGGCCTCGGGTCGGCGGTTATGTCCCACCTGAAGTCCGGCTCGAACATGTTCGTCCCCTTGACCTCCCATATAGTCTTCATCAGCTGGTCCAGCCTGTGGTAGACGGCCATCGGGTTCGGACCCTTATAGTCTATTTGTATGTACTCCCTCGGCGCAGGTATCTCGTCTCTGATTACATTCGAGAGGCGGAGGTCCACTCATCTCACTCCTTCGGAAGTATGTTCAAAAACGCCTTTATCTCGCGCTGGAAGTCTAGGAGAAGCCCGCGGCATTGCTCCCTGTAGACGTACCTCCTCTCCTGGTAGAACATCTTGTGCCAGAACGACCTGAAAATCTCGTATATGAGGCTCTTCTCCCAGACAGTGTCCTGCGGATAGTCCGTCCTGATTACGGCGTCTAGGGACAAGCGGAAGCTCCCCTCCTTGCCGAACTCCTTGCTCGGCTTCACGTCGCCGTTGAAGTCAACCCAGAGGAGCATGTAGGTGAAGCGGTCGAAGTCCTTGAACGCCTCTATCGCTCCGGAGAACTTCTCGGGCACGCCGGCGCGGTCCCATTTGAAGTCCCTCTCCTGGATGTTCTCGGGCTTAATCTTCAAATTGTCCTTGAGGAGTTCCATTATCTTCGCGTATGCCTTGTGCGGGTTCGGGCCCGTATAAGTGAGCCATATCTTAGGAGTCGGAAGCAGGCAGTCCTCTTCTATAGTGAGTTTTTGTCTTGCGAATATGGGCATACTGATACCTATTAGTTGTCGTAACCTATTAATTATTTAAAAGGATAGTGTTTCTTATGCCAGATATAGTAACGGGATTGGCGGGGGGTCTGCTCATAGTCGGGGGCTTGGCCATGATCTTTGTTTTCCCCGACATTAACGAGTATCAATCCAAGGCGTTCTCGTACACCGGGATACTCATCGGCGCTATAATGACTGCAACTGGCATAGGGCTGATGGTGTTCACATGAGCTGGGTAGGCGGGGCGTACCTCAACCACAAGTACGCGAAGGACGGTCTGCCCGCGATGCTCGGTCCCAACATGGGGGCGGCCGAAGGTCTGTATGCGGGGTTCATACCGGGCGAGATAATCCACATGTCCCCGCCCAACGCGAGGTCGCAGATGATGATAGACACCCCTCTCGGGAAGGCGAGTGGTATATTTTTCGGCTTCATGTGGCAGATGAGGAAGCGCGGGTTCCACATCGTCAAGGCTAACGAGTGGATAGAGGTGTCTCCAGTCCATTCTCAATATTACCAGCTCACGGTGCAGCAGAAGCAGACATTAGAAGGTCAGATTAAGGCTGCCCTGCACAGCGTCCACACTTCCATATCGGACGCCGAACTCATCTACCACGACATGAGGAGGTATAAGGAATATATGAATTATTTCGAGAGGCTGGAGGAGGCCAAGACGAAGAAGAATATGGAGGAATACAAGAAGAACAACCAGACGCTGAAGTCAATTTTCATAGACCAGGTGGATGTCCACACCGGCGAGGGGGTCGCGCTGAAGCTGATTGTGTCCAGGTGGCCTACGATAATCGTCGACTTCATGCGCATATCTGACGAGGACGACGACCCGGGGAAGATAGCTACAAAATACCAGTTTTCAGAGGCGGAAGGCGTCGTGCTCGCGACCAAGAACAAGCTGTACAAGGAATGGAGGGAGCTTTTCAAGGGCACCGTGATGGGTAGATGGGAAAACCTGAGGGAGCTCTCTTCCGCTAGGAAGCGCTCCATAGGTGAGTACAGGAACATGGTGAAGCCCTACATAATGAGGCACAAGATGATTAGGGAGATGGGGGAGACCAAGACCGGCAGGGACGTTCTGCAGGGTTTCTCTTGGTGGAGGCCGTCCACCCAGGCGGTGTCTATAGACGCGGCCGAATATTGGATGTGGAAGCCTTTCTGGCCCCCCGAGATACACAGGCCATCTTTGCAGTACTTCAAAGAGAAGATACCGATAACGAGAATGAGGTATCCGAAGGATATGAAGGATTCGATAAGCGACAATTGGGACATAGTAAAGGAGAAGGGGTACGCCGAGCTCGAGACATTTTTGACCGGGATAGAGCCAGTCGACAAGTGGGTCTGGTATCTGAAGGACACGATGTCAAAGTGGTATAAAGACAACTTCAATTACCGCGCGAAGCTCGACCTCATAGACGTGCTCGATGCCAGGAAGGAGCTCAACGACATGTACACGGAATATGGGAGGTGGGACTGGCTGCCGAGCCCGTACTTCATGTGCCTGGAGGTGGAGACGTTCCGCGTCGTTGTCAGGAACCCCGACGGCACGGAGTCGGAGACTTTCATATTGGGCGATTATCCGAGGCACCCGCTCATGTGCCCTCTGGACTCGCAGAATGTAATACTTCTCAGACTGCTGGAGCTGAAGCTGCAGCAGAAGGAGGTCGAGAACTACATCACCGACATGGTCGGAGAGTCTGTAGATGGCCAAAAACTCGAGGATGCAATCAAGAACGACTATCCGAACCTCTTCAACAAGGGGAACAAGGTGAAGACAATAAAAAATGAGGCGAAAGGCAAGCTGAAAAAACCAACCGACTGGGAGAGGTCCTTCAAGCTCACCAGGTCCTCCGGCCTGTACGACACCATATTCATGGAGAGGGTGGCTGCGATAATGCTGAAGGAGGTCAACGGGACCGCCTACGCCCTAGCGAGAGGATACTTCAGGTCGGCAGTCGGAGTGCCTTGAGGTGACTAGTCTTTGACCGGGCGCGGAAGTTACGACATAGGAATCACGAGCGGCTGGTATGGGATTGCCAAGTCCTCGGATTTACTCGGTCTGGCACAGAAGATATCCGCCGCCACAACCAGCGGCGCCAACTTCGTGCAGGTGGACTTTGAGAACACCGCGGAGTTCGTCGAGCCCGACGTCATCGACAGGCTGCGCCAGACCATGCAGAGCCTGCAGCTTTTCTGGGGCGCGCACGGCGAGATAGGCGAGACGATGGCATGGGAAAGCTCTATTGACGTTCACTGGAAACAGTCCCACAGGAGGCTCCATCAATACTTGGACGGACTCTATGATTATTTTGTAATGGGTAAGGATACTAGGAATCCAGGGGACAAGAGCCAGTACTTCAAATTTAGGCCGTACTACCTCAACTTCCATGCTTCCAACTCGCACCCTCTCGGTCTCTTTGTCGAGAAGTTCAGATACAGCGGCCACATACAGGCGTGTATAGACGGCAGCGACAGCTGGGAGGATTTCCTGAACAAGCCGTACAACGTGGAGCTGAAAAAATGGTTCCAAAGGAACGTCCTGTACCACATCTACGCCAGGGAAACGGGGAGACTCTACCTGAACGAGGAAGAGGTGATAGACGCCATGGTAAGATCCTTCCTCGGGAAGAGGCAGTCTTCTGGCGGCAAGCAGAGCGAAGAGGAGACGAAAAAAGAATATGCTGAATTTATGGCCGCGTTCAAGGAACCGTCCAAGGACGAGAATAAGCAACAGGAGATATTCAATTCTGCCTTTGAAGACTGGCTGACGATGTCTGCGCTGAGGAGGGTGAGGGGGATGATAATCGAGGAGGAGTGGGCGTACGCGCTGATTGCTAAGTATCTAGAATTCAGGAGGGGCGACTCGGACGAGCCGTTGTGGAACATGTTCTTCGGAAGTAAGAAAATGGAGGACTTGGAAAAAGAATGGAGCACGAAGGACAAGGAGATAAAGCTTTTCGACAAGAAGAAGGGTCTGGTAAACCTTTTCCCGGAGATTATTGCGATGGTGGCCACTAGATACATCATAGGTCACTTCAAGGAGAAGGCGTCGCCCGAGATGATCCAAGACAAGAAGCTCGAGCTCGCGAGGAAGAAGAAGGAGTGGGACCCGTTCTACGAGAAGACCGCCCTCGAGAAGCTGAACGAAGTCAAGGTCGTCATAACTTTCGAGACACCGGATGTGCTTGAGAACCAGAGGGAGGGACTTCAGAGGATAATCCATGCGAGGCACATCCATCTGATGGTGAAGGCGTTCAACCATCCGTACATCAAGGGATGGATAGACGCGGAGCACTACCTGCACAACGGGTTCGACCCCATAGATGAGATAAGATCCTGTCCGGACGGTTCTTTAGAGGACTTCACGGGGTTCCATGTAGGGTCGCCGAAGCCGTACGCGCCCGGCCACGACCTGATAGACGTGGGGAGCGAGGGCCAGAGGTGGATCTACGTGTACGCGTACGAGATGAGGAAGAAGGGGTTCGGCATGAAGGACAGGGGCCTGATAATTTTCGAGAGGGGCGGGGGAAGGGGAGGAGGCAACATGCCCGTACATTATCTTGGCCAGTCTGTCACGTCGATAAGGCTAATCATAGACGAGCTGAAGAAGGACACGGAGCCGAACAAGCTACCGCTGGCGTTCTTCGGCGTGTCGTCCGACGGGTTCCAGTCGATGGAGAGGCAGACCGCTATAATGAAGGAGCACTACTGGGACCCGCTCAAGGGCATGCTCTCCGTCCCGGAGGAGGAGTACACGTTCTTCGGCAAGGCAGCACTGGACAAGGGAAAGAAGCCCGAGGAGTGGAAGAAGGAAGAGCTACGCTGACTTCTTCAGGAAAGAGTCCGCCATCTGTATCTCGTCCTGGTCCCTGGGGTCCATCCAGAAGCCTTCCGCTATCTGGAACCCAAAATCAAATCCTTCGTCGATGAGAATCTGTATGGAGTCCGTGAGCTCGTACTCCCCCCTCACGGAGAGCTTCGTCTCCTCTATCGCCCTGAATATCTCCCTCGGCAGGACGAAAAGCCCGGTGAGGGCGAGGTTGCTCGGAGGCACCTCGGGCTTCTCTATTATTTTCTTGACGTGAAATCCGTCGACCTGCATTATACCGTACTTGCTCGGATTGGCAACGGTCTTTCCGCAGAGGACCCCGTCGAAGTGCTCGGACTTCTTGAGTATAGCGTCGAGTATCTTCTTGTCAAAGATATTGTCCCCGTAGATGAGGACGAAGCTCTTCTCCGATATCTTGTCCCTGACGCATCTGACGGCATCGGCCGTGCCGCCCTTCGGGTTCTCCTGGTGAACGTACTCCATCCTCACGCCGAATTCGGAGCCGTCGCCGAAGAACTCCATTATCTGCTCCTTCATGTAGTTGACGACAATGACTATGTCCTTCAGGTCCTTGTCCCGGAGTACCTCGACCGTCCTCTGGAGGAGCGGCTTCTCCGAGTACTTTACCATGGTCTTCTGGTTCTCGCCGATTGCGGGTCTGAGCCTGGTGCCCATCCCTGCGGCTAGTATGACGGCCTTCATTTGCATCTTAATCTAATGTCGGAGGGAGCTTTATAATTCTTTCCAGAAACCGGTCAAACACTTAAGAGCCGAGACCATCAAGTGATAATATGGCTTTTGACAAGCTGCAGGAAGAGCTCGCGGACACGCATCTCGCGAAGAAGCAGCCCAAGGCGGAGGAAGGAATGAACAAAGAGGAGGTAATCGAGAGGGTCGTCAAGTTCACAAACGAGGCCAGGAAGCACTACGGCGACATGATAAAATCGGTCCTTATTTTCGGCTCCATAGTGAGGGGCGACGCAGTGAAGACAAGCGACGCGGACGTATGGGTAATTTTGGACGACACGGCGACGAAAGGAACGGACGACATAGACAAGGTGCAGTCGCACCTGTTTCTCATAGCGCACGAGCTGAAGGACGTGCACGTCCAGACCACGCCTCTGACGGAGTTTTGGCATTGGATTAAGACCGGGTCGCCCGAGCTCGTCAACTTCCTGAGGTACGGCCTCCCGATATACGACAGCGGCTTCATCAAGCCGGTGCAGAGGATGCTAGCGATGGGCCTGCTGCCGCCGAGCGAGGAGACGATAAGCATACGCGCGCGCGCCGCCGAGGCAAGGCACAGGAAGGTGAAGCTCGACATGAAGTCGATGGTGTTCGAGCTGAGGTATTGCGCGAGCGACATCATACAGGCCACGGTGATGCACCACTACAAGGCGCAGCCGGACCTCAAGGACATACCGAAGTTCCTGGAGAAGCTGGTTCAGGAGGGTAAGCTTGAGGCCGAGTGGGTCGAGAACTTCCAGAAGATGAACAAGATGTGGAAGGACATAGACCACAAGGTCGTCAAGGACGTCGACTCCGCATACCTTGAGGGAGCGCTCGTCCTGTCGAGGCGCATCATAGACAGGTTTAAGAAGCTCATCCCGAAAGAAGTCCTAGGAGAAGAGCTGCCGGAGGAAGATTAGAATGGAGTATGTGGGAAAAATAAGCAAGGCCATAGCCGCGAGCTGTCACGGCAGGAGCATGTCAGTTTTCTATCTGGGAAACAATGTTTTTTCTCTGGGAAAGATCTACAAAGAAAGCGTCTACAAGAACAAGTGATTACAGTTGACAGAAAACCAGAACGAGGCCAGACCCGCGGCTCAGGGCCCTAAGAACAAGGAGGAGAGGGCGGCCATAGCGGAGGCCTTCGCCAAGGAGGTTTTGAAGAAGTACGGGAAGTACGTCAAGGCCGTCGTGATGATGGGGTCCGTCGCCAGGCAGGAGTTCAAGCCGCTGAGCGACATAGACGTCTTCGTCGTCATAGACGACACGGCCATGGACTTCAACCCGGAGATGAAGGAGAAGATAGACGAGGAGCTCGAGCAGATTGCGGACAACGTCCCAGGCTCCGTCGTTGTGACGAAGAACTCACAGGGAGAGGAGGACAAGACGAACTTGTTGTCGGTCCAGCCGACATACACGCTCACCGAGTTCTGGGACTACGCGAGGGTCGCGCACCCGATAATATACAACTTCATCAAGGAGGGCGTGCCGATCTACGACACGGGGTTCTTCGAGCCGATAAAGAGGCTCCTCGAAATGGGCAGGATACCGTCCACGAGGGAGGCCATAGAGAGCTACATGGAAGGAGCGCCCAAGAAGATAATGCGCGCGAAGACGGTGAAGCTGCTCATGCTCGCCGAGGATTCCTATTATGCGATGCTCAACACGTCTCAGGCCGTGCTGATGTTCATGGGTCTGGAGCCGCCGGTGCCGAACAAGGCGTACGAGGAGGTGAAGAGGTACCTAGTGGAGCCAGGGATACTCGAGCCGGAGTACGGCGAGTGGCTCAGGGAGATAATCGAGATTAGGAAGAAGATAGAGCACAAGGAATTGATGGAGGTATCCGGATCGTTCGTGGACGAGTGGCTCGACAGGGCGGAGAAGTACACCGACAAGATGTTCAGCCTCCTGAACGCGCTCGAGATGAGGAAGAAGGAGAAGATTCTCGAGAGGACCCAGGAGGTTCTGCAGAAGGCCGCGATTACCGCGCTCAAGACGCTGCACAAGATGCCGGAGGAGGCGGAGGCGGCCGAGGTCATGAGGAAGATCGACATGCCGCTGAGGGACGCCTTCAAGAAGGAGTTCATAGACACGAGGAAGGTCGATCCTTACTATTGGGACATATGGAACAGGATAGACGAGATGAAGAAGATGTCCGACGACAAGAAGCTCGACAAGATATCCGAGAAGGAAGTCAACGACATGCGCGAGTATGTGAGGAAGCTCATACACGAGCTCGCAAAGAATCTGAAGACGGACGAAGAGTAGTTTTTGTTATGTCCCTGAAGATAGTGGCCCTGGGCTGCATACATGGAGTGCTCAAGAAGAGCGTCGTCGAGGCAATCAAGAGGGAGGGACCGGAAGCCATATTGGTGTCAGGGGACTTCACAGGCAGCGTCCACGACGACGAGGTGAGGAAGTATGAGAAGGACCTAGTCGAGAATTTCGGGCCCATATCCCAGTTCTGGCCGCTGAGGGTGCAGATAGACTCCGAGAAGAAGTTCGCGAGGTGGGGCAGGATAGCAGCCGAGAACACCGCCAAGGTTTTCAACGACCTGGACAAACTGGGAATACCGCTCTATTACGTGCACGGCAACTGGGACTCGGTGTCCACCGACGGCAGGGGCATGTTAGAGAACTCGGGCGACTTCTTCATAGACCAGGTCGAGGGGAAGAACCTGAAGTTCATACACGAGAAGGTCGTAAAGGTCGGTGGCTTCAGCGTCATAGGATTCGGCGGCTATCGCGGCAGCTCGGCTAAGGAGTACCTGATTGGAGACCTCCCAGAGGACGATCCGAACATGGAGGGGATAAGGCAGGTCAGGGAAGACATGAGGCGCAGGATGGAGAGGCTGTTCGGAAAGATCAAGGACCCGAGCAGGGCCATACTTCTGACGCACGATCCTCCGTACAAGCTGCACGACTACCTGGAGGCGGCGAAGAAGAACTACGGCGAGAAGGTCACGCGCGAGGTCATAGAGAAGTACGAGCCGGCGGTGTGCGTCTGCTCACATTTCCACGAGCACCAGGGTCTGGGAAAAATAAAGAAGACTCTGGTCGTGAACAGCGGATACGGGAGGGAGGGGCAGTTCACCCTCATCGAGGCCGACGCCAGCGGCAGAGTCAGCGTGACTTTGAAGAAAGTCTGACCGCGGCTAGTATATTCCCCTGAAGACGTTCGTCGCCCCCTTCTGGGCGAGATAGAGCAGGAATATGACGGTCACAAGATTCACCGTAAACGCGTCGAAGGACATCAGCAGGAAATAGAGGCCGCAGACGGAGTCGAGGGCGCTGACGACGCTGTTCTTCATCACGGCGGATATTGCGCCCTTTGAGATTAGATACAACGAGAGCAGCACGCTGACGCCCATGGACGAGACATCCAGATAGAGGTCGAGAGCGAAAACAACCGCAATCAGAATGTAAACGACGCCGAAGACAAGCCTCATATTTCCACACCGTCAGATGCCCAGCATGCCCTCTGGGCCCCACGTCCTCTCCTTGACGCCGAGCTTCTCGTTGCAGTATCTGGCCATGATGAACAGGAGGTCGGACAGCCTGTTGACGTACCTCAATATCTCCGGGTTCACGTACTCGCTCTTGGAGAGGGACACTAGCCTCCTCTCGGCCCTCCGTGCAACCGTCCTTGCAACATGCAGGGCAGAGGACACGTTGCTGCCCCCGGGAAGGACGAACTTTCTTATGGGAGTCAGATGGGACTCGACATCGTCCGACGACTTCTCCAGCCACAGTACGTCGTCTGCCTTGATTCTGGACTCGCTGCCCTTCGCTGTCACGGTGGCGAGCTCGGCTCCGATTGAGAAGAGGTCGTTCTGCACCCTGTCTAAAATTACGTTTACCTTCTCCTGGGTGGAAACGGACTGGGCCATTCCAATGAAGCTGCTAAGCTCGTCTATCGTGCCGTAAGCCTCGACGCGCGGGTCGTTCTTCGAGACGGCACCTCCCACGAGAGAAGTCTCGCCCTTGTCACCGTTGTGGACCTTCTTCATCATTGTATATTGAGCCGGTAGAAATAAATTCGAGTCCGAATCACTCGCCGTTCGTCTTCTTCTCGACCTCTTCCTCTATGCCGAGCTTTTCGATGAGTTCCTTGTACCTGTTCCTTATGGTGACCTCCGTGACCCCGACTATGTCAGCTACTTCCCTCTGGGTTCTCTTCTCTCCTATGAGGACGGTCGCGATGTAGATCGCGGCAGCAGCGACGCCGGTCGGCCCCTTGCCGCTCGTGACGTCGTACTTCTCCGCCTTCTTCAAAATCTCGACGGACTTAGCCTGGACCTTGTCCGACAGACCGAGCATGGAGCAGAACCTCGGTATGAACGTAACGGGGTTCGCGGGCAGTATCCTCACGTGGAGCTCCCTCGCGATGTACCTGTACGTCCTTCCAATCTCCCTCTTCTCCACACCAGATGCCTCGGATATCTCGTCAAGCGTCCTAGGCGAGTCGAACTCGCGCGACACGGCGTACGTCAGGGCGGCCACCACAGACTCGATGGACCTTCCCCTGACGAGGCCCTTGTTCACGGCCTCCTCATAATAACGAGCAATCCTCTCGTGGATCGGCCTGGGCAGATTCAGGAACGAGACTATCCTCTGCAGTTCCGAGAGCGCAAACGACAGGTTCCTGTCCTTGGACTTGATGAGCCTCTTGTGCCATTTGGTGAGCCTGTAGTACTGGGCCCTCTTCCTGGCGTGCACCTTGTATAGCTCGCCGAGCCCCTTGCCTATCTCGGTCGTCAGACCCTTGTCATGCTTCGTGAAGGTCAGAGGCGCACCGCTCCTGGCCCTCCTCGACATCTGCTCGGAGTCGAATGCCCTCCACTCCTGACCCGTATCAATAATATCCTGCTGCATTACTAGGCCGCACTTCGAGCACACCAGCTCACCCCTAGTCGAGTCCTCGGTGAAGTTTGTGTTCTTGCAGTCCGGGCATATCCTGCCCTTCTTTGCGACGGGCTTCGCCTCTTTGGAGGTCTTCGAGCCCCTCGGGCTCTTCATAACTTTTACGCTTCTCACGCCCTTCGAGCTCTTTGCGGTCTTTGTTGCCATTTTCATCACTGTCTATCGGACGAGAGTCCACAAGACTTAAGAAAGTATGAGCCGATAAGCATTTAAAGCTTTTCGGGCGGCAGAAAATCTTTCCTTCAAGCAAAGAATCTGTTGGCTGAGGGCCGATTTTCTCGGTCTGTCTCAGTTTCGTCCCCCATCCGGGGGGCAAAAAAATTATTTAAATGACACTTTCGATATCTTTCTATGGTCAAAGATTTCCCGCTGTCTCCTCTGGAGAAGGTTGCGAGGAAAGCAGGCGCGGAGAGGGTGTCCGCCTCCGCCTTGAGGGAGATGAGGGTCGCACTTTTGGAGATGTCCGACAAGGTAGCGACGGAGGCCGTGGCGGCATGCCGCCACGCGAAGCGCGTGACCGTCAAGAGAGAGGACATAAAGATGGCAGCGAGATGAAAAAATGGCAGACAAAACGACAGTGGGGATAAGTCAGCTCAAGGAAGGGAGCTTCGTTATACTAGACGACGTGCCGTGCCGTGTCGACAAGATAAACATATCGACCTCGGGCAAGCACGGCCACGCCAAGGTGAGGCTGGACGCGAGAGGGCTCCTAGATGGGGTGACGAAGAGCATAATCAAGCCTTCGCACGACACGGTCAGCGTTCCGATAATCCTGAAGAGGAAGGGCCAGGTCCTAGCGATACTCGGCGACGGCAAGGCGCAGATAATGGACATGGAGAACTTCGAAGTCCTGGAGATGGAGATACCGGACGACAGGAAGAGCGAGATTGTCCCGGCGGCCGAGATAGAGTACTTTGAAATTTTGGACATCAAGACGCTGAAGAGGATCAAGTAGATGAAAGCGGACCTTTCCGTTGCAGAGAAGTTCTCCGTACCAGTTGCGATAGTCATAGTCGCAGTTGCAGTCTTCGTCTCCGGCACGGCGTCGTTAGCGGGCATGAAAATAATAACCACCAGCGGCACTTCCGACATGAAGGTCGCCCCCGACGAGATGACCATATCCTTAGCAGTTGAGAGCGAGGCCGCGACCGCGAAAGAGTCTCAGCAGGAGAACACCGAGGTGTCGAACCTTGTGATGGCGTTCTTGGCGGATAATCTGCCTCTGAGCGACTTCCAGACCACACAGTTGACTGTCTACCCCATGACGGAATACGACCCCAGGACTGGCGAGGTGACGCGGACTGGATACAAAACTACGCACGTGATAACTGTGAAGACGTCGCAGATAGATGATGCAGGTAAGATTATAGATGGTGTCATAGACTCTGGGGCAAACAGGATAGACCAAATATCGTTTTACTTGAGCGACGAAAGGGAGAGGGAGGTGAGGTCTCAGATGCTAGACGACGCTGCTGCCCAGGCGAGGAGCAAGGCGCAGTCGATAGCCTCCGGATTGGGTTCGAGGATAGTCGGGGTGAGGAGCGCCAGCGAGTCCTCGTTCTACGCGGCCCCCTTCTATGCTAGGTCTGAGGCTTTGGTGGCGAAGGACGTCCTTGGCGGATCGACACAGGTCGCGCAGGGAGAAGTCGAGGTGTCTGCTTCCGTGTCGGCCTCTTTCGACATAGCCTAAGAAATATCCTGTACCGAGCTATGGGGTGCCCGAAACGGGCGTCAAAAAGAAAATAAAATAAAATCAAAGAATCGATTGTGTGCTTACTTGACCATTCCGCAGTGAGCGGAGCAGCATGCGCACGCCTTCAACTTCATGACCTTACCGGCACCTATCAACAGTATTCCGACGAAGTAGTAGCCTATCGTCCAGGACAGGCCTGTAGACTCTAAGCTGCCTTGAAGCTGAAGCTGCGAAACAAATCCTTGTACTACTAGGAAGAGTCCGACCGCCATCACGATGGCAGATACGATCATCCATACAGGATTGCAAGAGCACTTTTCGCCCTTTTCACTTTTGCCCATTCTTGGCATGAGAATAATTCGGGAACGGCGTATATAAGTTTTCGGAGAGGTTTTGTGAGTTTGTTTTATCTTCAGCCGCGAGAGATAGCTATAACATACCATGCTGAAGATAGCCGCCTTCAAGAGGGGCAAGCCCGTAAAGAACATCTCCGTCAAGAAGATACGGGGACTGATGTCCAGAAGCAGCATGGTGTGGGTTGATGTTGAGAGGGGCAGCCGGAAGGATTTCGATTTCATATCCAAAACGTTCAAATTACACCCCCTCACAGTCGAGGACATGAGGAACTCCAACAGCCTACCGAAGATAGACATAGTTGGAAAGGAGTACACGATGGTTATTTTCCACGAGGTCTACTACGACAGGCAGGTGAAGAAGATTCGGATGAGCGAGGTCGACTTCTGCATAGGCAAGAACTTCATAATAACAGTTCACCAAGTCGCGTCCGCGAGCATAGAGTCGGTGAGGAGGAAGTTCATGTCGGGAATATATCCGGACGTCTCCCCAGACAGGGTGATGCACGGCGTAATGGACTCCGAGGTCGAGGGCTACGTCACGATGATGGACCAGCTAGACTCGGAGATAGAGCACCTCGAGAACAGGCTGCTGAAGGGCAGGACGGACGGCATACTCGGGATATTGAGCGACCACAGGAGGGAGGTGACGGAGCTGAGGAAGATAGTCGGCCCCCAGAGGGAGATAATAAGCAAGATATACCACGGAGAGTCGCCGATTGTGTCCGAGGGCATGCTGTTCTATTTCAGGGACATATCCGACAACATGTTCAGGTTCTATTCCAGCCTGGAGTCCCACAGGGACGCCGTGACCAGCGCGTTCGAGACCTACACGTCCATACAGTCGAACAACATAAACAAGGTGCTGAAGCAGCTGTCGATAATATCCACGGTCTTCCTGCCGATGTCCTTTGTGGCCGGCATATACGGTACAAACTTCCAGTTCGTGCCGGGCCTGAGCCACAGCTACGGATTCTATGTCATGCTGCTCTTGCTGCTGGTCATAGGGACCGGCATGTACACGTACTTCAAGAGAAAGTACAAGTGAAGTCGGGAACCGCGAAAAATGTAGGGGGGTTTCTAGCGTCCGCGAAGAAGGCGTGAGGGCTCACGCGTTCTCTCTAACGCATTTCTGACAGGCTATCACGCCTCTGTTCTCCACAATCTCTCCGAATATCGTCCTGCATCCGCAGGCGGGGCAAGTTATCTTGTCCGCGGTCAGGCCCGTATTCCTGAGACCGTAGATTATGTTCCTTATTATTCCTTTCATCAAATCCCACCATTATCACGTCTTGGTTTCTACGCATTTCAACCCATCGGGTAAAATCACAAAAATCATGCCTCTGTTATATAAAATCGGCATACTTACGTCCGACAGGAAAATCCAACCTTTCGATTGAATCCTTAGAAAAATTTTGCGACACTGTCACAAGATCAAGCTGTTTGTCAAGGTCTGGTAATCTCGAGCTATTGGAAATCGCGGGCTGAAATTCTCGCGCGAACGCTTGAACCTTACACCCCAATCCCATCAATCTCGTAGTCTACGAGTGCCCTCGTCCCGACTCTAGCCTTGCGGCCAGACTCGAGAGTGGCAATCTATTATTTCCGGACGGTTTCGAGCTTAGATGCTTTCAGCTCTTATCCGTGTATGGCTTGGCTGCTCGGCAGTGCCGATTGACAACCGATACACTAGAGGCCACGGAGGCATGTTCCTTTCGTACTTATGCCTCCTTCCGGTCAGATTGCTTACACCTCTAGTAGATAGCGACCGAACTGTCTCACGACGTTCTGAACCCAGCTAGCGTCCCCCTTTAACCAGTGGACACCTGTACCCTTGGCTGCTGCTGCACAGCCAGGAGGGGGGGAGCCGACAGCGACGCACCAACGCGCCGGGTCAATATGCCCGTCTTACGACGGTTTATCGAATCCCAATTCGCTGATCGTTTAGTTTAGAGCTTGTAGGCTCTTTTTGCTATCAGATTCAGAAATATGTGGGAGTGAAAACCACTACTGTGGGCTTTCACCGGCCACGGGCCCATTATCCCCGAGGTAGCTTTTCTTAGACCACCGGGCCCCATTAAGAAGCCTCGATGTATCGCTAACCCATGCTTTCGCAGCTGGATTCCGTACTTTTTAGAATCCAGTCAGCCCAGCTTTTGCGTTTGCACTCTACTCCGGATTTCTGTCGGGTGATGCAAATCGTTATTAAACATCGCAAAGCGTCCACGAAAATTCTCTTGTACACTCATCAGCTACCTCTGTCTTCATCCTTTCGAAAGTCAGACTGGAGCGATCTAGTCACTGTGTCATTTCAGTTTCTTTTACGTGGGCAATGCCTCTAAAGCTGTTAGGTTTTTTAGTCCTCATGCTCTTCGAGGCAAAATGCGACTTGCATCATGCCCCGGATGAGCTGAGCTTTGGGAGCCCTTGATACCTTTTCAAGGGCGTGCCGCCCCAGCCGAACTGCCCATCTGACGGTGTCCCCTTTTGGGGTGAGCAGTAAAGTTCCCGAATGATGGTGTTACACTTTCCCCTATCCCAAGACCTAAATCTTGGGCATAACGGGTCCCACCTACTCTATGAAGCGGAAACTTTACCACAACGACAGACTGCAGTAAAGCTCTACGGGGTCTTCGTATCCCACTAGAGGTCTCTGGCTTATTCACCAGAATGGCAATTTCACTGGGTACCCGCCCAGGACAGCGGGAAGATTGTTGAGCCATTCAGACGGGCCGTCATTTAAACGGCAAGGGATTACGCTACTTTACGACGGTCAGAGTTTGCGGGGTCCGAAATGAGGGAAACTTTCCATAACGACTTTGAATCGCTTGAAAAATCTCTCGATTTCTTTCTCCAACTCGTAATCCACCCTACTGAATGATGCTCCTTGGCTAACCTGTTTAACGCCTCCCAGAAGTAGTTCGTTGGAACTGTGAAAGCAATACTTGCGTACTCGCCTCCCTCACTTCCTGACCTTACCGCCGCCGTTTACCGGGGCTTCGATCGGTTGGAACCGACTTTGACCTACCGGCACTGGGCAGGCTTAAGAGATTGTACTTGTGCTTGCGCATTGGCAATCTCCATCGTTTTTGTTAAACAGTCACCTTCCCCTTGTCACTGCGACCTGCTTCCCCTTGCGAGGAAACAGGCACTCCTTATACCAAGGATACGGAGCTAACTTGCTGATTTCCCTAGGCAGGGTTTTCCCAACACACCATGGTCTTTTCAACCAGTCTACCTGTTACGGTTCTCGGTACGGACATATAGGATCCTTGATTGCCCACTTTTCACGGGCACCTGGAATTCGCAGAACTCCGCATACGCGGGGCTGTTCGTGCATTCCTCCCCTTCTCCTCGTTACAAGACTCCAGGGACTTCAACACTTAACTTACGTCCACGTGTCCAGATGCGTCGCGAGCAACCCTTGCGTTGCCGCACGTACCCATATGGTATCGGAATATTAACCGATTTCCCTATCACTAAATCCGGTTAAGGTTTAGTTTAGGACCGACTTACCGCCAGCTGACGAACATTGCTGGCAAACCCTTAGACTTAAGGCGGTGGAGATTCTCACTCCACTACGTTGCTACTCATGGCAAGATCTGCATTACCGAACGGTCCACCACTGCTTACGCAGAGGCTTCTGCCCGTACGGTACGCCTCCCTACTACCCCTTATCAGGGTCTATGGTATCGGTAGTTGACTTAGTCCCTTCCATCTTCAGAACGCACATCCTCGGCAGGTAAGCTATTACGCACTTTTTAACTGATGGCTGCTTCTGAGCCTACAGTCCTGCTGTCTGAGGATGCACATTTCCTTCTACGTTTAGCCAACATTTTGGGACCTTAACCATAGTTGGGGTTATTTCCCTTTCGCCAACCGAGTTTAACCCGGTAAGCTCATTCCAGACTTCTACGGCGGTACCAGGTTCGGAGTTTGGCAGCAAAGCTGAACCTTTCGGTCCTTGACTTCACAATCAGTAACTCTACCCTGATACCGGCCTCGGTCTAGACTGCACTGACATGCATTTCGGGAGGAACCAGCTATCTCGTGTCTCGTTAGGCTTTTCACCCCTAATCCCAAATCACACGAGTGATTGGCAGTTCAACAACGCTTCGGCCCTCCACCATACTTTCGTACGGCTTCAGCCTGTTCAGGATTAGATCGACACGCTTCAGGTCGTAAACCAGCGACTTCACGCCCTTTCAGACGCCGCGCCACATTCAACATTACGCGCTTGTCGCTTTCGCTACGGCTACCTCGCTTAAACGAGTTAACCTCGCCGCTGATATACACTCCTTGCCCCGTTTTTCAAAACGGACGCTAAAACACTGTAAGCGACACCTCGTACTGCAGCCTCTCGACTGTTTCCTTCGGGTCGCACCTTCCGTGCCTTAGCTGACTTATACCGACTTGGTTTCAGGTTCTTTTAACCCGGCTCACGCCGTTCTTTTCAGCTTTCCGTCACCGTACTATTGCACTATCGGACTTCGTTAGTATTTAGGGTTGGCACTTAATTCTGCCAGATTCACGCTCCGTATCTAGGGAACGTTACTCAGGATACTAGGCATTATCCTTTCTCACTTCCTCTACGCGGCTATCACGCTTTAACGCGCGCCTTTCCAGGCGTCTTCGAGTCGCGAGACTGGGATAGACCCTAGTCCTTCAACTCCACATCCATATCGCATTACTGCGACTGTTCGGTTTGCCCTGCGCCACTTTCACTCGCCGTTACTAATGGCATGCAAATTTGTCTCTTTTCCTGCGGGTAGTAAGATGCTTCACTTCCCCGCGTTCCCGTACCTCTCGGTACCTACCGAAGTAGAAGATCCTCATTCGGACACCTCGGGGTCGTAGGCTGCATGCGCCTAACCCGAGACTATCGCGGCTTGCCGCGTCCTTCTTCGGCTAACGAAGCCAAGCCATCCACCAAGCGGCTGTTATTACCAGACCTCTTTGACCAGCTTGATCCTGTGACAGTGTCATCTTTGTACGGCCTCCTTTAGACAGTTCGCTCCTCATCTTTTGGTCGGAGTCAAATTGCAGTCACTGGCCTATCCACTCTTCAACCCGCAGCGCAGCAGCTGAGGATTTGCATGTTGGTTGTATCGCGGAGCTAAAAACAGTCCGTAAACCCTCAGCTCAAAAGGTGTCCACCTCTTCAACCACTTTCGCGTCAGATACGAACACTTGGAATCACAGCTAAGGAAAAAGGACCAATGCAGATTTTATTCTGCCATACCTAAGCACCGTGTCAGAAGTATACTATGACGTTAAGGTATATAAACCTTTTTTCAGGCGCCGGATATCGAAAACGACCTCGCTCGCGACGTCCTTGACCCTGGTAATCGCCGGTATCCTGAACATTTCGCTGCCGGGACCGTAGACCTCACCCTCGAGCTCTTTCCTGCACATCGCCATCATCTCCCTTACGTCCTCCAAGTCGCCTTTGATTGCAGAATCGACCCTGTTGTCGAATTTCGCGACGTCCAGACCTCTGTACATGGAATCGAGCTTTCCGAGCAGCCTCGAGCTGCGTTCCGCGAGCCTGTAGACCTCTCCCATCTTTTCGGCGTTTAGGTCGGCTCTGGCCCTCTGGCTCCCGACGAATATCCTCTTCGAGTTGCAGAACAGGTACTCCAGGTCCTCCGTGAATATGTCAAGGTGCTCCATTGTGAACTCTCCCCTTCCTCTGCGTCTGGAAAACATGCCATACATCGCGGAGCCCACGCCGGATAGGTAGGACATAATTAAGGCGATGTCGGCGAGGGATTTAAGCGTTCGACCCCCACAGAGCGATTTTTATCCATGTCTTCCCAAATTACATGTATGTTAGAATTGGTTGGTCCCCTGTTTTCGGGTCTGGCTGAATCGAGTTTCCTGAGCATGATGTCATTCACAGCCGGTCTCGTGATTTACGCGATTTTTATATGGCACTTCCATAGGTATGTAAGCACAAGGGACGTGTTCAGGTGGGACACAGAAAAATATGAGAGGTCCGGAGCACTCGGGAAGCTCGGCCATGGAATCGCCTACCTGGTCAAGTATCTGATAGCGTATCCGGTCCTGGTGTTCGTCTGGTTCGGCGTCTTCGCTGCTTTCATGTTCGTCCTCGGAGGGAGCTTCCAAGTTCAGACTATATTATTGGTATCGTTCGCCCTGGTCACAGCCATAAGGATATGCTCCTACTACAAGGAGGAGCTGGCAGTCGAGCTCGCGAAGATCGTGCCGTTCAGCATACTCGCGGCCTTCGTCCTGCAGCCGTCCGCATTCAACTTCGACGCGACTCAGAAGGTGTTCGAGCTGGGGTCCTTCCTGGGCGACATCTTGAGCTTCATGATATTCTCGGTTTTCGCCGAGTGGGTCATAAGGATAGCCTGGTCCATAAAGAGGAAGCTGGCGCCCCACGTCCATCCGGAGCTCGACATAGTCGAGAGATTCGGCCGCTGACACGGATTGGAAATCTTTAAGGTCAAAAAACACGAATTTTATATCATGTCAAAGAAGAAATGCGTCCAGTGCGGCAAGGAGACGGAGAAGTGGACCCTCAGGCAGGGGAAGCCGTTCTGCTCGCAAGCCTGCGTCAAGAAGTACGGGGAGAAGCACGGAAGCAAGAAGTCGGACGTGTGTGAATTTTGCTAGACGGAATAGCCCTCGAGGAGTCGATAAGGAACATATCGTTCCAGCTGATTCTTCTGGCGACGCTGGTGATAACAGTCGTGGTTTTGGTGTCGTTCTTCCACAAGAGGAAGGGTGAGAAGGAGAAGATAGTCCTCTTCCTTGCCATACTCGTGTCTTCCGTTTCGGTCACAGTTTTCATGTCCGCGTCAACGGTCTACATAAACACTATATCCGAGACGGGCGGCCCGATACACTGGCACGCCGACTTCGAGATATGGAAGTGCGGCCAGAAGCTCAACGTGATGGACCCTACCGGCATAGAGAACCGGATTGGGACTCCGCTTCTACACGAGCACAACGACGACAGGATGCACGTGGAGGGCACGGTGGTGAGGAAGTCCGAGCTTAACATGGGTAAGTTCTTCCAGGTAATCGGCGGCCACATATCAAACAGCGATTTCTTCATACCGACCAACAGCGGCGTAGTGGGCGCGACTAACGGCGACCTGTGCGACGGCAAGGTCGGGAAGCTGCAGGCCTTCGTTTACAGGGTCACGAACCCCGACGAGTTGAAGAGGTGGAAGTTCGTGCAGGAAAAGGTCGGCGACATACCAAGCCACGTCCTGTCGCCTTACAGCCTAATACCACCCGGAGACTGCATAATCATAGAGTTTGGCGAGGAGAAGGATACGACCGAGCACATGTGCGAGACCACCAGGATATCCATTCAGAGAGGTGAATTGAGTGGCGGTTGAGGCCTTCCTTCCGTCGATTGGCATCGTTACGACGACCGCCGTAATAGATTCCATCAACCCCTGCGCCATAGGTGTCCTGATTCTGATGATTTCCGTCCTCATGTCCGGTAAGCATGGGGTCAGGAAGATGCTCGTGTTGGGCGGGCTCTACATAGCCGCAATTTTTGTAACTTATCTCGCGGCCGGGCTTGGCCTCCTCTACTTCCTCACGAACCTACCGCTGGCTATAACGGAGTACATCTCAATCGGAGTCGGGACCCTGATTATATTTGCGGGAATGCTGGAGGTGAAGGACTACTTCTGGTATGGCCGAGGATTCTCGCTCACCATACCGCACCAAGTCACGGACAAGATACACGACCTGACCAAGAACGTGACCATACCGGGCGTGATAATTCTGGGCTGCTTCGTGGCTGCGGTGGAGCTGCCCTGCACCGGCGCCCCGTATCTGGCCATAATCACGCTACTGTCCCAGTACTTCGACTTCACCGCGCTTCTGCTGCTGATCTACTACAATGTGATATTCGTGATGCCGCTGATAGTCATATTGGTGCTTGTGGCGTTCGGTATGAAGCTCCACAAGGTGAAGAAGTGGAAGCAGGATTACAGGGGCTTCATGAGGCTGCTCATAGGACTGATGCTGATAGGCATGGGATGGCTCCTGATAGCCATATCCAACAACATGATAAACTTCGGGTGAAAACATGGCTCAAACGCACATAGTGAAAAGGAAGGGTCGCAAGGAGAGGTTCGACGAGAGGAAGATCTATCTGTCGTGCTTCGCGTCCTGCAGGGTCGTCGGCATACCCGACAAGCAGAACGAGAAGATATGTGGTTCAGTGGTGAAGAGCGTCAGGGCCTGGGTCAAGAACAAGCGCGAGGTCAGGTCTAAGGACATAATGAAGTTCGTCGTATCATCTCTCAGGAAACACGACAAGGACGCCGCGTTCATGTACGAGACCCACAAGGACATAGGCTAGGGCTTCTTCCTGAAAATCTCGCGGTCGAACACTTCCGGCACTATTAGGAACGCGACGCTCGAGAGGCCGAACACCATCACCCAATCTTCGATTGTCAGAGGCACCGTCTCGAAAACCTCCTCCAGTACACTGGTCTGCACCACGGCCACCTGAAGTATTATCGAGGAAGCAGCCGCCAGAAGGAGCCACTTGTTGTTTATCGGGTTCATTCTGAACACCCCCCTGGTCTCAGAGCGGCAGTTGAAAACTAGGAAGATCTCGAATATCACCATCGTGGAGAAGGCCATCGTCCTGGACTTCTCAATCCCCTGGGGCAGGGCAATCATGAACGCCGCCATCGTCACAGCGAATATTGTGATTCCTGACGCGATGACGAACAGCCAGTCGTTGTCGAGTATCTTCTCCTTCGGGCTCCTGGGTCTGCGCTTCATCACGTCCTTCTCCTTCGGGTCCATTCCCAGAGCCAGTGCGGGCAAACCGTCGGTCACGAGGTTCATCCAGAGGAGCTGAACCGGCAGCAGGGTGGGCAGCAGCGCCGGCCCGAAGCCTATGACCATGGGTATGGTGATGAATAGGACCTCTCCTGTGTTTGCAGCCATCAGATATTTGATGAACTTCTTTATGTTGTCGTATATCCCTCTGCCCTCCTCCACCGCCGAGACTATGGAGGAGAAGTTGTCGTCCAAAAGAACCATGCTAGAAGCCTCCTTTGCAACGTCGCTGCCTTTTATTCCCATCGCGACGCCGATCTCCGCGGACTTGAGCGCCGGCGCGTCGTTGACGCCGTCCCCGCTAACCGCGACTATGTGGCCCAGAGACTTCAGCTTCTTGACTATCCTCAGCTTGTGGTCGGGGGATATCCTCGCGAATATGTCCATCGTTTTCACCTTGGCCTCGAACTCCTTCTCGTCCATGGAGTCGATGTCCTCGCCGCTGACCGCGTCGCCCTCGAGCCCGACCTCGTTCGCGATTGCCCTTGCGGTTATCTTGTGGTCGCCGGTCAGCATTATCGTCCTTATGCCAGCCTGCTTGCAGACCGCTATCGCCTCCTTCGTCTCCTTGCTCGGGGGGTCAATCATGGCGACGAGGCCCACGAAGTGCATGTCCTTCTCCACGCTTTCCTCCTTGTAGCCCCTCCCGAGCCTCTTGTAGGACATCCCGAGCACCCTCATGCCGTTCGATGCGAACCTATGGACAGCCTCCATCGCCCTCTCCTTCTCAGCCCTCGTCATCTTGCAAGAGGCGAGGATTACCTCGGGCGCGCCCTTCGAGTACGCGAAGACCTCCGTCCCGACCCAGTTTATGGTTGTCATCCTCTTCCTGAAAGACGAGAACGGCAGCTCGCCGACCCTCTTATAATCGTCCTTCATCCTCGCTTTGTCTGCCAACACCACGAGAGCGCCCTCCGTCGGGTCGCCTATGACCTTCCACGAGCCCTCGTTCTTCATTATCGCGTTATTGCAGAGCCTGCCAACGCGGACCAGCATCGCGGCGCTCGGATACGAAGTTATGTCGATTTTCTTGCCGTCGATGGTGAAGTCGCCCTTGGGCTCGAATCCGACGCCAGACACGTCAGCTTCCTTGCCGCCGAACCAGATTTTCCTGACGGTCATCTCGTTAGTGGTCATGGTGCCGGTCTTGTCCGAGCATATGACGTCGGCCGAGCCGAGAGCTTCGACCGAGGCGAGCCTCCTGACCACCGCGTTCCTCTTCAGCATCCTCTGAGTTCCTATGGACAGAGTCAGCGCCGTGACCGCCGGGAGGCCCTCCGGTATCACCGCCACGGCGAGGCTGACCGCGGTGAGGAATATCAGGAACGGCTCGAGGCCGTTCATCAGGCCCACCACAAAAATAACCGACGCTATGCCGAGCGATATCTTGCCTATCGTGAGGCCGAATACGTCCATCTTCTTCTGGAGCGGCGTAGGCTCCTCCTCCTCCTGGACGAGGGACGCTATCCTCCCGAGCTCCGTCTTCATCCCGGTGCTGACCACTATGCCCTTTCCCCTACCGGACACGACTAGGGTACCCATGAATCCCATGTTGGTCCTGTCACCTATCGCCATCTCACCTTCCTTCTTTTCGACGGTCTTGCTGACCGGCACGGACTCCCCGGTAAGGGCGGACTCGTCTATCCTGAGTCCCGTGACCTCCATCATCCTCATGTCGGCGGGAATCCTGTCGCCCTCCTCGACCGAGACTATGTCGCCAGGCACGAGTTCTTCGGCAGAGACTTGGAGCGGTTTGCCGTCCCTAGTCACGATTATCTTCGAGACTATCATTTTCCTCAGGGCCTCAATCGCCCTCTCGGCCTTGTATTCCTGGTGGAAACCGAGGGCAGCGTTCAGGACGACTATTATTCCTATGGCAGCTGCGTCGGACGCCTCCCCGAGCACGAGCGAGACGATTGCGGCTATGATAAGGACTATTACCAGGACGCTCCTGAACTGTTCGATGAACATCCTAGCAGGGGATTTTTTTGGCTTCCTCACGAGCCTGTTCGGTCCGTTCTTTTTCAGCCTGGCAGCCGCTTCCTCCTTGGACAGACCGTGCGGCGACGTCTTCAGGCTGGACATCAGAAGTCCGAAGTCAGTGTTATACCAGCTAGCCATCGATTAGAATTCGGTTTCGATTGGCTTAAAAAAGGAAAAATTGGGAAAAAACCCGCTCGCGCGGCCCTCACTTGGCGTGAGTCTCCCTTACGTGCTTGAGGAACCCCTTCTTCTCTGGGAATCCCTGATTGCACGACGTGCATTTGAATTCGTCCATGTGATATCACCTAACCATCCGTTCTTCCCGTGGATAATAAGCGTTCCCTTGATTTTCAGTGCTTTTCGGGCGGCTTTTGCCAAATAAATCACCTTTCCCAGTGCCAGATCCGAATAGCATGAGAATCTTTATTACACTTGCGGGCTACATTACTGTTAATGGAGAAGGAAAGGCCTATTGGGCAGAGGCTGACGATTTTTTTGATTTTGGCCGTCGTGCTGGGGGGAATGTGGCTCGTCGGTACGAGCGGGATTAACACTGGTCTCACGTCCGGCACCCTCGTTACGAAGACGATTCTCAACGTCGACCTGAAGTCGGAGGACATAGGGCCCATTTACATAGGCGGCGGGGATCCGGAGACGCAGACTCTCACGTTCTCGTTCAGCGGCCACGACAAGGGCAGCGACTCCCTGAATCTGCACTCGGCCGGCGGCGGCACGGTGATAATTTTCGAGAAGTCCGAGTTCGACAGGTTCGTTGAGCTCACCGGATGCTGCCCGGTCACGTCATTCTCGCCGGAGGACCTCGTCGGATACAAGATTCTTGCGGCCTCGTCGGGTCAGAACAACATGGTTACGCTCCACTACTCGCCGCTCGTCGAGGAGAACGTCGTGATATGGTCGCCCACGCCCAACGTCATCTGGGGCAAGCGCACCTGGACAGAGACAAATATCCGCCTGGCAATAGGCGGCGGCAAGGAAAAAGACAGGGCCAGGTAGAGTCTCAATCGAGAAGGCGCACGAAAGGCTCGCCAATATTTTCTGAGTGGACCGGACGGGATTTGAACCCGCAGCCTCCCGCTTGCAAAGCGGGCGTTATAACCAGGTTTAACTACCGGCCCGAATGGCTAATGTAATTAGGTGGCGGCTGGATTTTAAATAAGGCGGCGGGGCTCACTTGTCTTCCAGGAGCTCGGGCCTGAGAGCATGGTAGCGCTTCGCGTACTTGTCGTTCGACAGGAAGAGCGGCGGCTGGTTCTTCGTCCTGTGCGGGTCGCGCAGGCCGTCGTGCAGGTAGCTGCTGTCCTCCACCTCGAACAGGTCGAGGAGGTCGTTGTAGAGCTTGTGGACCGAGCAGTACCACTCAATCAGCTCCCTGTAGTACTCGTTCCTGTACTTGCTGAATATCACGTTCCTGAAGGTGCTGCTCTCCAGCTTGATCATCATCTGCAGGGTGTCGAGGTGTATGTGGAGTTTCTGGAGTATGAGGAACCTTGCCCTGTCGTTACCCTTCTTCAGCTTTACCGCTCCCCTGCTCTCCAGCACCTCTGCTAGGTTGTCGTCCACCATGTTGTATATCTCGCTGATTTGGCTCGAGAGGTTGAGTATGTTGCCCTCCTCCCTCGCTCTCTGGGAGCCCCTCCACCTCTCCATGAAGCCGACTATCGACAGGAACAGCGCGGTCACGGCCAACCAGTCAAAAATGAACTCTGCCATCGAAGAATAATTCTCCGCCGAGACTTTAAAGTTTAGAGAACGCGAGCGCGAAGGCGCCCAATATGATGACTACTGCGCCCAGGACTATCTTGACGATGGTCTTCCTGTCCCTGACTTCCCTGAAGAAGAACAGGCCCCAGGCGACCGAGAACAGAAGGGCAAGCTGGGTGAGCGGGAATCCGACTGCTATGCCCAGAAGGGAAATCGCATAGAGGCCAAATATGTTCGCGATGCTCCACATTAGTCCGGACGTCAGGCCGGCGCCGACTTCAGGCATGGCAATCTTTCTGACCTTGGCGAAGAACATAGCCGCGCCGCCAATCGCTATGCCCGTTGCCATCGGGAATATGAAGTCGGCCGCCGGGACGTTGCCGAGCTTGGCGGGCACGAATATGGCGCCGAAGACCAGACCAGCGACGACCGCGTACATTACGCCCGTCAAGTCGACCTTAACTTTCTTTTCCTTGCTGGCGGAGACCATCGGAAGGCCCAGCAAAATCAATGTTATCCCAGAGGCAGCGAAGAGAACACCGTTGGCTTGTTCCTGGAAGAACAGAGTGCCCCAGAGGAAGGACGTAAGTATCGATATTCCAAGTACCAGAGACATCCCTTTGGCGAGACCCAGTTTCTTAACTGCGAGTATGTTACAGACGTTGCCCACGCCCCATATCAGACCAGAAAATAGGCCGTATGGGTTGAGAGACAGCGACGCGCCCAGAATAAGTGCTATTAAGGTGCTGCTAGCAAGTACGCCGGCACATACGATGACGTGGTAGTGGAACGGGTCCGGGTTCTTCAGCCTCTTCATCGGGACGAACATCGAGCCCCACATCAGGGCTGCGATTGCCGCGGCAACGAAGCCGAAGAGCTCGTACATAAAATAAATCTCAGTGACACCTTACGTTTCTGTTAGTATCTTCCGGGCTGGAATTTGATGCCCAGAGGCAGCGACCTACCTTGCACATGAATTGTCTACACTCGTTAAAACGAGGAGGTGATCCAGCCGCACGTTCCCGTACGGCTACCTTGTGGCGACTTAGCCCCTCTTGCAGAGGGTCAACTTGAACCTTGCGGTCCTCGATGATCCTTCACTCGATTGGCTTGACGGGCGGTGTGTGCAAGGAGCAGGGACGTATTCGGCGAACGATTTCACGCGCGCGACTGATTTCGAATGCTGTGACTCTTCATGTGTGTCAGAGTAGTGCATTTGGCTTCATTAAACAGCCGCTTGCGCTTGATGACGTTCGCCTACTAAGGATTCCGGCTTCATGAGGGTGAGTTACAACCCTCAATCGGGACTCGGCGCGCTTTTAGGGGGTTTGCTTCGCCTTTCGGCGTTGCATCCCATTGTGGCGCGCATTGTGCGTCGCGTGTAGCCCAAGAAGTTCGGAGCATACAGACCTACCGTCGCCCGTTCCTTCCTCTGCTTTATCAGCAGCGGTCCCGCATGAGTGCGCCCTCCCCGTGGGAAAGGTTTGCAACATACGGCACGGGTCTCGCTCGTTAACCGACTTAACGGCACGCCTCACGGTACGAGCTGACGATGGCCATGCACTACCTCTCAGCTTGTGTGGTAAGCCCTTTAGACTGACCTTCATCCTGCTGTCGATCTTGGTAAGATTTCCGGCGTTGAATCCAATTGAACCGCAACGCCCACCCTTTGTGTGCTCCCCCGCCAATTCCCTTAAGTTTCACCCTTGCGAGTATACTCCCCAGGTGGCCCACTTAACACCTACGCTTCGGCACTGCAATCCCCCAAGAGGACTGCAACACCAAGTGGGCATCGTTTACGGCTAGGACTACCGGGGTATCTAATCCCGATCGCTCCCCTAGCTTTCGTCCCTCACCGTCAGACCCGTTCCAGGTATACGCCTTCGCCACAGGTGATCCCCGTAGGATTATAGGATTTAACCCCTACCCTACGAGTATCTATACCCTCTCCCGGTCTCAAGTCTTACAGTAACCCCAGCACGCCTGACAGTTTGCTGCCAGATTTCACCAGGGACTTATAGAACCGGCTACGGACGCTTTAGACCCAATAATAGCGGCAATCACTCGGGCTCCGAGTATTACCGCGGCGGCTGGCACTCGTGTTACCCAGCCCTTATTCACTAACCCGTTTTCAGTTAGCAAAAGCAGTCGTTTAAACGACTGCACTCCGACTCGCCTTGTCGCGCTTTCACGCATTGCAAAGGTTTCGCGCCTGCTGCGTTCCGTAGAACCTGGACTCATGTCTCAGAGTCCATCTCGAGGCTCCTACTTTCATAGCCCCTACTGATCAACGGTTTGTCGGTTCATTACACCGACAACAGCCTAATCAGCCGCAGTCCCATCCTGTTCCGCCGTAGCTTTGGTCCTCCCAGCATTCCAGCAAGGAAGGACTATGGGGTATTGAGCTCAGTTTCCCGAGTTTATCCCCCTGAACAGGGCAGGTTGACTGCGTATTACGGAGCAGTTCGCCGAGGTCTTGCACCTCGCGGCTCGCATGGCTTAGTCCGAATCGGATAGCGATTGCCTCTGGCGGGATCAACCAGAATTGGCGGTCGCTGCCTCTAGGTTTCATCCACCAGCCCGCGAAGGGCCAAACAAAAACACGAAAAATCGTGGTTTCTTTATTACCTATCCCGATTGCGACTCGGGACTTACGTTCGCTCGCCTTCTTAGAATGACTAGACTTCTTCAACCGCAGGCCTTTGGTGCCGCCAAAGGTCACGTAGAAGTCTCAACGTACTTCCATGAGGCAGATAGTTTATTGAACAGGAGGATATTTAAGCGTTTTCAGAATCTTCCGGTGCCCGACTGGAGGTACTTTTCCATGTCGAGTATGCCCTGGAAGAACTCCTTCTTGCCCTCGTTGAAGTGGGTCTTCACCTTGCCGACCCCAGGTACCTCGACCAGCATGCCGTAGTTCTCCATGAAGTTCGTCAGGACGTCCACGGCCTCGGACTTGTCGACGTCGATGTTTATCATGTCCGGGAATATCTTGTATGCGTTCATAAAATTGGCGTGGTCCATCTGCATCGTGAAGGTGACGAGGATTGCATAGCCGCCGTAGAACTTCACCGTTATGTAGTTGCCGCCGAGTATCGATGTCTTGTCGGGCTTGTTGTAGGCGTCCTCTATCTGCTCCTTCGTCAGCCCGAAAACCGGCGCGAACTTCTCTATCATCTTGCTCCAGACTATCTGCATTCAGTAGACTTGGTGGCGCATATTAAAATATTTTTTGGCTGGTTTTCAGCCCGCGCACATCCATATAAAAAGCTTAGCTTCGATATCACCTTCAGGTAGTAAACATGTCCATGGCCAGCAATCACCAGAGGAACAGGTTCAGGAACTCTGTGAACTATCTGAGGCAGGTAGAGAGCCTGTTTGGCGACACTTTTCATTATGACAGAGCCCAGATAGAGAACTTCTTAGACGACCAGGATGGGACCCAACGGCTCGAGCAAGACCTTACGACGAGGAACACCGGCGGAAGCAGCCTGAGTGAGAACCGCAGGAGGTTCCACGTTGGCCAATATAGGGAGGCTTTTGGGAGGGATGGGTCTAGAGCGAGGAGGATTGGTAGAAGTGTGGCGACCAAAATGGCTTCCTACGGCAGCCATACGGTAGGCGTCGTTTTTGGCGCAGTCGGAGTCCTTGCGGGGCTTGCATACACGGCTGGTATTGACTACACATCACCATCCCCCGTTTACCATCGTATTTTTGAGCAGACCATCCAAGATTACGTAACTCCGGCACTACAGACATTTGGCAGACACGCATTGGATGTGGTTGCCGGAGCTGGCATATTTTACATGGCAGGACGCGTAGCCAGAAGGGTCGTGTCCAACAGGTTCGGAAGTAATCGCGGACCATAGGTAGGAAAAATTGGTCCCGAGCCGGGATTTGAACCCGGCCATCCAGCTCCACAGGCTAGTGCGCTACCAGGCTACGCTACTCGGGACATGCCTTGAATGGTAATCGTATTCTGTCGGTAAAGCTTTTATTAACTCCGACCCAATAATAAGTTAATGACCAATGTGATGATCACTTGGGGACTCGTCTTCCTAATCGGCATGTTCGCCACGCATTACATAGGAGTGGACCCGTGGATTTCTTGGGTAGTGTGGCTGGCGGTGCTCTTTTTCGGCAACATAATCGTCGGCAAGATGATGGGCAAGGCCCCGCGAGAGATAACCCACATGTGGATGGTAGTGAACGTCCTCGGCGCGCTGATTACGATAGCGTTTTTGACTAACACCATAGCGTTCGAAGAGTCGAAGGTCATGGCGATATGGTTCTTCCTGATGGGAGCGGCCGTGTTCGCCGGTGCGCACCAGGCGAAAAACCCGGAGCAGATATTCATGGGTCTCCTGTGGATTGCGACGGGAATCGTGCTGCCGACGTGGTTCGCCGACTCGTCGTTCTTGATAGGCGGCTTGGTGTTCGGCCTGCCTCCCGTGATCGGCGGGCTTCTGAAAAAGTAGGTCCGATATCCCGCTACTCTGATTGTTCAAGGGTGCCGTCTTAGTTTGAAGATTAGGGATGCTGGGGGGGAGATTTGAACTCCCGATTCCGGCGTTTCTTAGCTCTCATCCTTGCGTCGAAGCTCATACGGCGTATGAGCGCCGTGTCCTAGACCAGGCTAGACGACCCCAGCGGAATTTTACTAATTTAGTCTCGGCATCTAATTTAAAGAGTTTATCGCTTCCCATGGATTCTCTTCGCGCGTCTGAGATCCATCGTCAGATAGATTGCGGCAGCTGCAGACACCACGACCGCGGCCTGGAAGTACGGCGAATCCCAGACATTATATTTGTAATTACCGGTCTGGAGGCTTGGTGCCTGACCGTTGAGGTAGTAGTACCTCCAGACGTTGAAGTTTCCGTCGCTCTCCGACGCCCAGGCAGAGACCTCGCCGGCCTTTATCGACTCGTCCATCTCCAGCTTCTTTATCCCCATCCAGACGGCGCCCTTGTATTCGTAGTATCCCTGCCAGGCGGCTTTCTGTTCCCCAAATGGCGGGAACGGGGACGTGTCGTAGCATGGCCTGCCGGGCCAGTCAGGGCTCTCGACACAGGCCGCGCCCACGCCGGAGATGGAGACGATGAAAACTGAGAGGAATGCCCAAACAGCAGCGGCGCTCATGGGGAATAATTGAGCCGAGATTGGTTAAATATCGGACGCGACAAATAATCTAAAGATAAACATGAAGGTCGTCGTGGCTGCGCTCCCGGGTTCTGGAAAGACGACACTCATGAAGATGCTCCAGGAAAGGATGCCCAACATAGTAATTGTGAACGTCGGCAGCGCCATCGCGAAGATGGCGATGAAGGAGCTGAAGATAAAGAGCCGCGACGAGCTCAGGAAGGTCCTTACCGTCAGACAGCAGAGGCACTTTCAGGAGGCAGTGGCGAGGAAGATAGCAAGGATGGGCGCGAGGGACGTTGTCATAGACACCCATACGGCCGTGAAGACCCCGTACGGCTTCTTCCCGGGCATGAGCGAGACCCCCGTTCACATCGTGAAGCCGGACGCGATAGTCGTCCTGGAGTTCAGCCCGAGGGACATAATCGAGAGGAGGAGGAAGGACAAGACGAGGAAGAGGGACGACGACACAGAGCAGCTGCTTGAGGAGCACCAGGACGCCAGCCGGTACTTCGCATTCGGGGCGGGCCAGCACGCGGACGCAGTTGTGAAAGTAATCAACCTGAGGTACAGGCAGAGGAGGCCGTTTGAGCACACAATGAGGGCGGCTGACGAAATAGTTAAATTGTTCGAGAACCAAGGGAAATCATCATGATAGAGAAGACGCTAGTTGTGCTGAAGCCCGACGCCGTGAAGGCGGGACTGGAGAGGCAGATAATATCCAGATACCAGAAGGCCGGCCTGCACGTTGTCAAGAGGAAGGAAGTGATTCCGGACAGGAAGCTAGCGGACAACCACTACGCCGCGACGGAGCCGCAGATAGTCGGCATGGGTCACAAGACCCTCTCATCCGCGAAGGAACTCGGCAAGTTCGAGGAGATGGTCGAGCTGTTCGGCACCGACGATCCGAGGAAGATAGGGGAGGAGCTGAGGGAATGGTCCCTCCAGTTCATATCATCCGGCAAGGTAGTTGCTTTCATTTTGGAGGGCGAGGATGCCATAAAGACGGTCAGGAGGATAACAGGCTTCACGGACCCGACCAAGGCGGACGCGGGCACGATACGCGCCGACATGAGCAAGGACTCCATATCCAAGGCGAACTTCGAGAGGCGCGCTTGCGAGAACCTCGTGCACGCCTCCGGCGACCCAGAGGAGGCCAAGAGGGAGATAGCTCTCTGGTTCGGAATGGAAGAAGTATGAGCCTCGACGAGGATTTTGTAAGGAAGAAGCTGAAGAAACTAAGGGACAGGTTCCCAGGCATGGACATAGATCAGGTCGAACGCGAGCTCTTCCCGCTCAAGGATGAGATGCACGTCAAGGTAGGCAAGAAGAAGAAAGACGACTAGCTGATTTTTCTTACTCTCTCTGCAGGAGGCTGGAATAGACTATCGGCAGCAGCACAGTGGCATCGCCGTCGATGTGAGAGTACTTGGCCTCGGGCTTTATCTTGCCCCAGCTGACGGCCTCCTTAAGCCTCGCGCCGCTCATGCTGCCGTCGTACTCAACGGCTGTCGAGATGTAGACCGCATAGTCGAGGCCGTGCTTGAACTGGTTCCACCATATCACGTGGTGCTTCGATATCCCGCCGCCGATCATCAGGGCGCCCGACCTCTTGGCGTTCCAGACCATGTCCGACAGGAGCTTCTCGTCCTTCAGCAGATTGATGCGGAACTCCTTGTCCTGGGCGAACTGCCATATCTGGTAGCCGACGCTGCCGTCAGTTATGCCCGGCACTATCACCGGTATTTTGTTCTTCCAGCACCAGTACAAAATAGAGTCTTCGTCGAGCCTCTTGCCGATCTCCCAGCACAGCTCGTGAGTCGATATCTCCTTCCTCTCGTTCTGTATGTCGCGAAGCCAGTCCATCATCTTCTCCTCGATTATGGTCCCGTACGAGTCGTTCGGGATGAAGACGTTCCCCAACCTGTTGATTCCCTCTTTCGCCAGCTCCGCGTCGTCCGCCTGGAACGTGCCCTCGTAGTAGTCCTTGAAGCAGCGGGCTATGTCGTGGTCCAGCGTGCCGCATGTCGTGAGGACGACGTCGAACATGTTGTTCTTCAGCATGTCCTTCAGCACGCCCCTCGTACCGGTTGCGACTATATCGGCCGTGAACGAGAGAAAATTGAGGGAGTTCGCGTCCTTCATCATGCTCTCCAGGACGTCTATACCGATGGCGAGGTGCTTCGAGCTGAATCCGCCTCCGTCCTTCATACCCTGAATTATCTGGTCCACGCTGGTGGACTTCGTTATCTTCAGGTCCTTCACAGGTTCCATAGAGATTCTTGCCCCGCGGATGTATTTAAAACAACACGTGCTTTTCTAATCTTTAATTTTCCCACACGACAAGCTAATGGTATGACCAAGGACGTTTTGGCCGCCCTGAAGACGGCCGGAGTGAAGGCAGAGGCTTCCCAGCTTGAGAAGCCCCCACAGCCGGAATTCGGAGAGGCGAGCTTCCCCTGCTTCCCGCTGGCGAAGGTCTACAAAAAAAATCCAGTCCAAATAGCGCAGGAGATAGCCGCGAAGATCAGGGTACCGAAGGGCTCGATGGTGTCGAAGGTCGAGGCGAGGGGAGGGTACGTGAACTTCCATTACGATTATAGAAAGTTCGCTGCGTCGGTCCTGTCTGGGACGAAGAAGACGAAGAAGAAAGTGGGAAGAGTGATGATCGAATACTCTCAACCCAACCCAGTCCACCCGATGCACATAGGACATGCGAGGAACACGTTGCTCGGTGATTCGCTCGCGAACATATTGGAGCACGCGGGCAACAAAGTGACACGCGCGAACTACATGAACAACGTCGGGCTGCAGGTGGCGAAGCTCGTGGCCGCGTACGACATGTGGGGCGAGGGCAGGGAGCCCGAGGGCAAGCCGGATGCGTGGCTCTGGAAGTTCTACATAAGGTTCCACGAGGAGGCGCAGGTGAATCCAAAGTTGGAGGCGGAGGCGAGGAGGCTGCTACTGAAATACGAGGTCGAGAGGGACAAATCTACTGTTAAGAGATGGGACAGGATAGTCGGCTGGTGCATCGATGGATTCAAGGAGACGTACAAAAGGCTCGGCGTGGACTTCGACGTCTACTTCTACGAGATAGACTACCGAGCGCCGGGGAGGGAGATTGTGAAGAAGGCGGTTAAGAAGAACATAGCCGCGAAGACCGACGAGGGCGCAGTCTTCTGCGACCTGACGAGCCACGGCATTCCAGGTACGATAATCCAGAGGTCAGACGGTACAGGTCTCTACATAACGAGCGACCTAGGGCTCTCGGTGCACAAGTTCGAGAAGTACAAGCTCGACAGGTCCATCTGGGTGACGGCATCGGACCAGGACGCGCACTTCCAGCAGCTGTTCAAGATTTTGGAGGTCATGGGATACAGGTTCCACGACAGGTGCCAGCACTTTTCCTACGGTCTCGTCGACCTGCCGGAGGGCAAGATGTCCTCGAGGCAGGGCAGGGCGGTGATGCTCGACGATGTTATGGACGAGATGGTCGCGCTCGCAGACGCCGAGGTTTCGAAGAGGAACCCGGGCATGTCGGCTAGAGATAGGAAGAAGATATCGGGACAGATAGCGATTGGCGCCCTGAAGTATGCCATGGTGAGAATAGAGCCGAGGATGAACATGACCTTCGACTGGGACCAGATGATGGGCCTCGAGGGGAACACCGGTCCCTACCTCCAGTACGCGCACACGAGGTGCGTCGGCATACTGCGGAAGTCCGGGAAGTTCGTCAAGGCGACCTCTTATGCGGACATCAACGAATACGAGAAGGCCCTGATAAGGAAGTTGTCGGAGTTCGACCACGTCGTGGAATCCGCGGCGAGGGAGAGCAGACCGAGCATGGTGTGCAATTATGGGTTCGAGCTTGCCACCGTCTTCAACTCCTTCTACCACAACTCCCAGGTCATAGGACTTTCAGATCCGAAGCAGACGAACTTCAGGATCGCGTTGGTGAAACAGACAAAAGACACACTGGGTAAGGTGTTCGGTCTGGTGGGTATGGAAGCGCCCGAGAAAATGTAGCTTCAAGACCTCACCCATACCGCTGGGAATTCTCAGACTTGACGATTGCAGACGATATTTCATCGAGGGCCCCGTTGAATGAATTTATGTCGGCGTATGCCACGGTCTGGAGGGTGTCGTAGATTATCCTGGACATGAATATACCTCCACCGCTCCTCATCAGATTGAATTTGTTGTAGTTTTTGAGACCCCTCAGATAATCATTCATGGATTCAATTTCCTTATTTTCCGATTCAGATTTTGTATAAGTATCTGGGAGCGTCAGGTCTACGGTAAGGCTCCTTCCCGGATTCTCCATTATGTATCTGGTGAAATCATTCAGGCTCTCCTGGTAGCTCCTTATTGCACCAACATTCTCCGAACCGATGGTCATCATAAAATCTTCATCGGCGGTTGGGTGTATATAAAAAATCTAAAATAATTTGTTTAACGGTAAAATTTTTCCGATGAAACGGGGCTTATTCTGGGAGAACGATACAAAAAGTATTTATAATACTAAATATTGAGTCATAACATGACGTACTTTGTAGAGGAGACGGAGGACGGCCAGAAGGTGTTCAAGACGACGGTCGTTGACTCGAGGAAGGCGGGAGTTCTGGGCTCGGACCTGTCCTTGAGGGTCCTTATCGAGCTGTCGAAGAAGCCGCAGTGCGCCATGGACGTCGCCAGGAGGCTGAAGGAGCATGAGCAGAAGATTTACTACCACGTTAGGAGGCTCGAAGGCGCCGGGATAGTGAAGCTCATAGGGAGGGAGAAGAGGGTCGGGTCCTTCGCCAAAATATATTCGGTGACATCTCCGTACATGACGGTGAAGCTGTTCGAAGGCGACCACGTGAGCGACCTGAAGACCAAGCCGGCCCACGTGGACTTCTTCAGAGGCTTCATCAAAGACGGCAGGCTGAACGCGACCATAGTCGTTGGGTCGCCCGAGCCCCACGGCAAGTACGGGGCGCAGGCGTATGACGCGCCGGCGGCCATAGACCTGGCTCTGATGCTCGGGACCTTCGTGAAGGACGCGTCGCCGAACTACAAGCTAGACACGGAGATGAGGGACGAAGACATGGGGCAGAATCTTATTTTGATAGGCGGCCCAAAGGCCAACATAATCATAGACAGAATAAACGCGAGCCTTCCGGTGTATTTCGACACGAGGAAGGACTTCAACATAGTGTCGAAGATGTCCGGTTCCGTATATTCTGTAGATCACGTCGGAATGGTTGTGAAGATGAGGAATCCATATGATGCGAAGAAGGAGATATTGGTCCTGTCCGGGAAGCACTTCAACGGCACCAAGGCGGCCGTGGTGGCAATGATGAGGCACATGCGCAAGCTGAACGACGTGACTAGCAAGGACGGGTCGGTCGCAAGGGTCGTCCGGGGTATAGACAGGAACTCAGATGGCAAGATAGATGACGTCGAGTTCCTTGAGTAGCTTATTTAAATTAAAAATATCAATTCCTTGAGAAGCGATGCTCTGATGGATTTCGATAAGGCGACCCCTAAAGGCTGCAATGTGACCAGGGAGAAATATGAGGATCTAGTCGATAGGCACATAGAGGAGATGAACATGAGAAGTCGTATAGACTCTTACGACGCCATAGAGGAGTGCGCCGAGTTTCTGAGCCCGTACGTTAGCAGTTACGAGCTACGTTCCAGATCCAGATCGCCGACCAGGGGCAACTTGGAAACCCTTAATTACTTTCAGATTACGCGCGCCCCTATGGGATTCTGTGCCGTGATGCCTGTCAAAAAAAGAGAATACAAATTCTGAAAACTAGTTTATGCCCAGAATCTTATCGCAAACGGCGCAGGACACTATCTCGACGTCGTTCACCTGCGTGAGCCTCTTAATGCGCACGTCCTTCTCGGCATTTATCGTGGACCCGCAGTGCGGACAGATTGCCATGAGGAATAAATCGCGGCAGCATTATTTAAGGATAAAATTTGGATGATGGTTTATGTCAATCAGGGAGCTCAGCGTGCCGATGGAGGACGAGTTCAGCAAACAGCCCTATGGGTTCAAGGTTCAGGTGCTTCCTTTTCCTGCGGTCAAGTCCAATTATGTGGCGGTTTTTTCTCTGGGAAGGGATGACATCTACGAATATTTCGGGGCAAGGAAATCGGACATAGAATCCTTCAAGTATGTGAACGGACTGACGGACGTCAAACGTCCGGTTTTGTCGGAGCCTAGATTTATGGGAGGCAACGCATACGCCGACGTAATGTCCTTCAGCAGGCCAAAGTCCCATAAGGTGGTCGGACCTTACGTAAGAAGCCGAGGAGACACAGGATCCTTGTTGAGCGGCCATTATTCTTGCACTTGCGAGGCGGGGGACAACACGAGGCACGAGGTCAATTTGAAGGGGTGTGCACACATGGTGTCGTTGATTGACAGCATGAGCCTCAGTAGAGGCACCCATCACATGGGGTTCGCTTCCGACGACATGAACAGGGCAGTTACCTGGGTCATACGTAAGTACGCGCGAGACAAGAAAAAAATAGATTCCGCGAGCTTCTACAGACTGTTTCCGAATTATCCTGACAAGCTGAAGAAGATAGTGAGGGACAATTTCCTTCCGACTAAAACAACCTAAATCTCTTCGCCCTTCTCTTGCACCCAGTTCTCTATTGCCTTGCCCAAATTTACGACGGTGTGCTGACCGTTCGGCATCTTGCGTTTAATCGTCATGGGCATCAAGCCATTCCTGAACTCTGCCTTCGCTATCTCAAAGGATGTGGTCTCAGTTGTCTTCGCGAGGACTGGAGCGCCCAGCGAGACCTGAAGGGACCTGGCGCCTATCAGCCTGGCCGCCTCGAATCTTGTAAGTTTGTCGTTTGGCCAATTCATAAAAATCACTCACGGCTTGAACTGGCTTACTTCCTTCAGCAGGTCGACGTGCCCGAGGAACAGCTGCCTGCAGCAGTACCTTTTTAGCCCGAGCTCGGTCAACGCTTTGCCGCTCTCGTCCCCCTTCTCGATGTGCTTCTGGTAGTCTTCCCAAAGCTGGCCGACGACCTTTCCGCACGTGAAACATCTTACCGGTATAATCATTTAGTTGGCACCACAGCAGAAATTCTATTGTCGAAGAATGTTTATAAGCTTTCTTTATCTCTTGGAGCGCTGCTTGTGCCTTCTGGAGCCGCGCCTGCTGGCGCCGCCCGCGTGGTGGGGCTCGTTCCTTCTGGGGTCGTAGACCATCAGGTTCCTGTCGTACTTCATGAATTTCTCCTTCAGACCCTTGTTCTTCGTGAAGCCGACTATTCCCCTCGCCACGGCCATCCTGGCCGCCTCGGCCTGACCGACCACCCCGCCTCCCCTCATGTTGACCTCTATGTTGATCGTCTTGAAGGCGTCGCCCGTCATTATGACAGGTTCCATTATCCACAGCCTCAGGGGCTCGCTCGCCCAGATCTCTATCGGGACTGAGTTGACGAGTATCCTGCCACTGCCGGCATAGGTCTTCGCCCTCGCGACGGCCTCCCTCCTCTTGCCGGTAGTGAAAAGTATCTTCTGCTCGTTCTTCACCATTTCTTCTTCGCCCCTATCATCATCGAGAGGTCGCCCAGCGTGACGAACTTCGACGTCATCTTCTCCGAGCTTGCAGCCGCTATCTTCTGCGCGTCGCCAGTCACCTCGCTCGGCACCCCGACGTACACGCGCAGGTTCCTGTATGCGTCCCTTCCCCTTGTCTTGTCCCACGGGAGCATGCCCCTCACCGTGCGCCTGAAGATGCCCTCCGGCTGCTTCGGGAAGAACGGACCGTGTATCGCGTCCCCCCTCTCGTACTTGTTGCCGTAGAAGTCCTTCTTCGACTTCCAGTTGCCCGCGAGTATGGACTTCTCGCAGTTCACCACGACGACCTTCTCGCCGTTCAGGAGCTCCTTCGCTATGACGGAAGCCATGCGGCCGAGGACCTGTTTTTCAGCGTCGTATACCTTCATAATCTACACCATCAACTTAACGTTCGTGCCCTTAGGGTTCTCCTTCCTGAGCTCGTCTATCGTAATCGCCCTTCCGCCGGCATCGGCTATCTTCTTGTCCGCCGTGCCTGAGAATCTCCATGCGGCGACGCTGACCTTCTTCTCGATGCTGCCCGCGGACAGGACCACACCCGGCACGACTATGGTCTCGCCGTCCTTGGAGTTCCTGTTAATCTCCGCGACGTTGACCTCGACGCGGGAACGGGTGGACTTGGAGAGCTTCCTGGCGACGTCCTCCCATATCTTCACACCCTTCGAGCCCCTCATCCTCATCGACTCTATGGCCGATTTCAAAAGCGGGTTTGTTGGTCCTGTTCTCTTTGACATTGTATCACGATAGAATATCTACGAATCGGGTGTTTTTAAAGTTTAATCTCACCTGTGGAAACGGGTCGCGCCTGCATACGGAGTAGCCGAGCCGTCGGCATTCACACCGTCGTATATGTGACTGTGGCTGTTTTTCAGGTCCCTCGAGTAGGTTTCCAGAACATCCCTGACGAAACCCTCTATTTCTGGAAGCTGCGGAGCCACCGACAGGACCTCGCCGTCGTCCTGCTTCGAAACCTGGCCGTAGTCCCTCAGCCTTTCCATGGCCCGCCTCATCTGGTCCTGCAGGAGATGGGGCCTGTTTCCATAGAACGTCGATATGCTCGTGTTCGGAACCGATCCCAATATGCTGACAGTGGCCCCCATTATCTCACCCTCGCTGTTGGCCCCGTAGCCCATCTCCATCTCCGATGCGACGACGTGCATCATCTGGCTCAGGTAACCCACCTGCTGCGAGTAGGATATGTTGCCCCAGTCGACGTTGAACATAGAAAAAAATAAACATCGAAGGTTTAAACCATCGTATGTTTTTGGATTTTTGGAAAGCTTTTATCCTGCGGCTCACAAATTCCTCTCAATGTGCCTCGAATATTTTAAGTGGGCGAAGGAAGTCTGCTTCGACCCGAAGAAGAACACCAAGAAGGACTACAGGTATTTTGATTTTGTAAAGAGGCTGGCCACGGTGTCGCTCGTGTCCGGCGTCGCCATGACCGTCATGGCCTTCCTGACCTTCGGCGAGGAGCTCTCGACTGGGGACATGGTTGCGTGGTCGTCCATTTTCTTCTTCGTGCCGGTCTACGTCATAGCCGCCGCGATAGGTCCCTTCGTCAACGGCGCCATATACCACTTCTTCGGCAAGATCGTCTTCAAGTTGATGAGGGGGGACTACAAGAAGACCTACAACGCGGCCGCATACATGGACGTGCCGAGCTTCATGTTCGGATGGATACCCGTCATAGGCGGCATAGTGTCGATGGTTTGGGGCGTCGTTGTGGGAGTGTCCGCGTTCTCGAACCAGCACAAAATATCCAGGGGGAAGTCCCTGGTGGTCGTCTTGACCCCGATTGCAATAGCATTCGTCCTGGTGTTGTTGCTCGCAATCTTCGCCTACAGCTACGTGGCCCCCCTGTTCATGGGATCCGAGCTACCGTCCTACTAGCCTCTTCTGAGCAATTCGACTGCTCGAGGAACTATCGGAACTCTTCCTTCTTCGTCCAGAGGTAGAAGACTATCATCCCGGATATCACGGTGCTGACGAAGTTTAGACTGAACAGGCTCGCCACGAAGGAGACGCCGTTGAATATGACGACCCACGTCCAGCCGCGCCTTTCCATATCCCAGAGCCACTTGGTCACTATCCCGGTCACTAGACCGAGGAGCATGAAGACTAGGCCGGTTATCTGGCTCGCCGGCCCGAACAGGCCCCCCATCATCGGCATGAATGACATGAACCCCCCAAACGACAGCAGGAACACACCGCCGACGAACTGGACTGCCGCCCCAATCCAGTTCAAAATTGATATGACAGTTATACCGAGCGGCCTCTCAGGTATCCGAGACTTTCTGGCTTTCATTCGAAATTTCTTTTTCGGCATGTGGTCCAAGATAAGATTGGTAGCGGAGTTATTTTAACTTGACTTCTCACCCGTAATTCCCACCCTCCTCAGTTCTGCCAGGACCATCGATGCGTTTTCAGAAGGCGTGGCCGACGGGTCGACGCGGTACACGACTATCGGGACGCCGGCCGTCCTGTAATGGTCGTTCATCACCTTTGACATCTTTTCGTAGTAGTACATCCTCATCTTGAGGTTCTCCGGGGTGTCGTCCTCCCTCTTCACCAGGACGCCGCCGCACAAGTCGCACACTCCATGCGTCTTGGGCTTGTCTGTGGACATGTTGAAGCTGACGAAGCAGTCACTACAGACGACCCTGTAGGCGACCCTCTTCATTATGACATCCTCCCCCATCTGGAACTCGACTATGGCGTCAATCTTGTTCGAGGCGTCGAAGAATCTGGCCTGTTCCGGGCTGTATGGGTATCCGACCAGGACGAAACCGCCGTCCATAGGGATCTCTTTCGACATGACCTCGTTGACAAACTTGTCCGGGAAGACCTCGCCCTTCCTCATGTAGTCGGAGAGCGTCGGGTCCGAGGCCGCCTTCTTCATCAGCGTGTAGCCGGAGGATATAAGCCTCAAGCCCAGGGACTTCGCAACCTCCCTGCCTATCTTGCCGCGGCCTGACGCAGGCGGGCCGAACAGTATGATTTTCATCTCATCTCTCCTTGTGGTGTGCGCCAGCCGGGATTTGAACCCGGGCTCTAAGCTTGGGAAGCTCATGTCCTACCAGGCTAGACTACTGGCGCTCTGCTAAGAAACCCTAGTTTTCGAAGGTAAAAAGATTTTGCGCTGAGGAGGGGATTTGAACCCCCATAGGCTTGCGCCTGCCGGTTGCCTAGCTCCCCGCTCAATTCACCTCCGACTCATCACGGGTCAGAGTCAAGCCATGTTATCATCGGGAGATTCAAGACCGGTGCACTACCGGGTTATGCGACCTCAGCAATCCTTGGTTGTGGCTGCAACGATATAAAAAGAGCAGTTATCTCACTTCAGATATTTCTCCAGGTCTATCTTCGACGTGCCGTATTTGCCGAAATATTCCCTTATGGACACCTTCAGGTCCTCGTCGTTCATCTTTTGCGTGAAGCTTAGTTGGAGCGGAACCAGGTTCAGCGCGTTGCTCATCGGATAGTAGGGTATGCCCTCATTTTCAAATAGCTCCTGAACGCTCAGGCCGTCATCCCTCCTCTCGTTCCTGTCCGTGAGAGTCACGCAGCCCAGTATCTTCGCGCCCTTCTTCTTCGCCATCTTTATCTCTTCCATAACCGACCCGGCGGTGGTCGTCGTGTCCTCTATCACAACCGAACCGTTCTTAGGGTCGCCGAAAACGTAGTCCCTGTACTTGGGATTCCCATGGTCGTCTTTCGGCTTGCTCCTCCTTACGATTATGGGGTAGCTTATTTTTTCGTAGTCGGGCTGCCGTTTGGCCCACTCGTAAGTGGCTATGGAGCCCAGATTACCGGAACCCTCTATAACGCCTATGAAGGATTTCGGGTTTAGGTCCTTGCTTTTTACAAAGGGAATCAAGTACTGGTTGACCAGCTCGCTGAGCGTATACGCCTCGCCCATTATGAATTTCCAGTCTATGTAGTATGGGGAAATCCTACCGGAGCTGAGCTTCGTCTCCTCGAACCCGACTATGTTATGCTCCATCACGTATTTGTTGAAGGCGCCTTGGTTGAAGGATGACCCGTTTTTGGACATGTTACATCTCGTTTATTTTTTAGAATGTGAGCGAAGCTTTTATCCTTGTCGAAAATTCACTGGCTTGATATTTCCATCTTGCCGCTCCTCGGAAGGTTGAGCTGCATCTTGTCCCTGAACTCGGTGACGTACCCGCCCTCTATTGTGAGGACGTCCCCCACGCGGACCTGATCAATCTTCTCCTCCCAGAGCGAGAGGGTTATCTGGCCGCTCTCGTCCTCGAGCACGCAGTCGGCGACCGACTTCCTGCCGTACTTAGTGTTGACCTCGCGCTTCTCTCCCTTGTCCACAACCCTGGCCTGCAGGGCTATGTTGTTCGAGCTGCGCGTAATCTCGCCTATTTTCATGTAAACCAATTAAACAGTTCCATATTTAAGGATTTTGTCAAATGGAGGTCCTGACGAGCCTGTCCGTCCTTACGGCGGAGCCCTTCTTCCTCTTCGCAATCTCCGAGCTGTCCATCTTCGCTATCCCTATCGCGACCAGCTTCCCGCCATCCGAGAGGACCGCAACGGTCTCGCCTCTTACTATACCGTCGTCGCATTTCTCCACTCCTATCACGTAAAGCGGCGAGCCCTTCAATATAGTCTCTATTGCGGATTCTTTCGCCCAGACTTTTTTCGCGTTGCCCAGACCCCTCTCTATCGGTATGGCAATCTTCTCGATCATCGAAGCGTCCCCGTTCTTCGCCATCTCGAGGGCGTCTTTCACTTCCATGAGAGAATGAGCGTGCGATTCGTTGAACACGCCAGCCTTCGTCCTCCTGAGCTCCGCCATGTGCGCGCCGACTCCCATCCTTTGTCCCATGTCGTGGCACAGCTTCCTTATGTAGGTGCCGGCCTCCGTCTTGGTCCTGAAAAGTATGTCGTTCCCGTCGACGTCCAGTATCTCGAACTCGAATATCTCCCTCTCCCTCTCGCGCCTGGCGACGGCCGACTTCTTCGGAGGCCTCTGGCTTATCTTTCCTATGAACTCCGACACCACCTGGTCTATTTTTTCCCTTGGGACCTCATGATGTAGGTGCATAACGCCGACGTACTCCTTATGAGACCCGGAGAAGAGGGGCATCGCCTTGACGCAGTCCCCGAGGAGGATTGGCAGTACGCCGGTTACCATCGGGTCCAGCGTGCCGGTGTGCCCGACTTTCTTCAGCCCCAGCATGTCGCGCAGCCACCCCGAAACCTGGTGCGAGGTGGGGCCCGCGTGCTTGTCCACTACAATCACGGAATAATTTATCCAATCCGATACGTCCTTCGAAGCCATGAATTAATTTTATCCGCCTAGATTAAACTGTTTAGCCGCGTGAGAAAACCAGTTACGTTCGAGGAAAATATGCTTTACTGCTCTACTTCTTCTCTTTCTTCGCCTTGGCTTCCTTCTTGCCGCCCTCGACGGGCTTCGCCTCAGCCTTGGCCTGGTCTTTTGCAGCCCTCGCCTTCATCTGGGCGGCGGACGGCATCTTCAGCCCGAACTTCTTCGTCAAGCCGGCCTTGTCTAGGGCCGCTATGACCTGCTCGTCAGTAGAGTTCTCCGAGACGTCGACCATGTACTGTGTGGGCTCGAGGTGCGAGACGTTGGACTTCCTCCTCTTGACACCCGTGAGTATCTTAGGTCCAGTCACCAAGCCGAAGCTCGGGCCCTCGCTCTTCAAAAAGACGCAGTAGCCTCCAGACTCCCTTCCGGCGACCTTCATGCAAACTCTGCCCACCTGTAGCGAAGCCATACAACCAACTGTTTTCCGGGGTTTAAATGTTTTTCATTCATGCTGTTCTTGCTTTTTCTCTCAGCACGTCCCTGCTGCAGGCAGAGCACATAGAACCGCCGAACTTCCTGCTCACGCTCTTCTTCGTGATGGAGGAGTTCGCGAGCTTGGCCGTCCCCATCCTTTTCATACCGTGGAGCAGTACTCCGCAGGATGAGCAGGTGAGGCTAGTGGTCTTTCTCGACGTGTTCTGTGGCCTGTTTCTGTTCCCAGGCGTTCTGATTTTTCTTGTTGCCATTAGATATCACTCCCAACTATCTTTCTCATGGCCGTGCCAGCCGCGAACCCCACCAGGAAATACCACCAGAACCACTCTATGGTCGCGATGTCCGTCATTGGTATCGTGAACGGCAGGCTTGCAACATTTGCGTTGACCACGGCGCCCGCCTCGTCGAGATGGGCGTACTTGTAGGTCAGCCATGGGAAAAATATGAAGAATATCACTATAGAAACGACCATTATCTTGATTGTCTGCTTCATGTACTGGCCGTTCGTCTGCATGAGCTCGTTCAGGAGGGCCTCCTGGTTCTTCTTGTCACCGGACTTCTGAGCCTTGTTGAGCCTCTCTTTTATCTCCTCCATCTTCTCCTTCACCTCGGCGAGGAGCTTCCTGTTGACGAAGAGCCTGCTCACCGCCATTATCAGCGCGGTGAGGAAGACGGCCATGATGCCTATCGTCGCGTAGTCCGGCAGCGCCTGGAATATCGGCGACAGCACCGGGTCGAGAGCGACGCCTATCGGATGCAGTGCGCTTTCAATCGATCCCATACCATCATGCCCCCAACATCTTCCTGAAGATGGGGTGAGCCCCCTCCAGGTCCTGGTTCCTCAGCTCCTCGTAGTAGTTGTACACTATCATCACGGTGAGCAGTATCCCGGTTCCCGTTCCTATCGCGCCTATGGTGTCGGCGAAGGCGGCTAGCAGGCCGACGAAGAAGCCGCCGAGGACCGCGAGGTGCGGTATGTACCTGTTCAGAACAGACTCGATTATCCTCGGGTCGCGCCTGTAGCCCGGTATCTGAAGTCCGACGCCCTGTATCTGGCCCGCGACCGTCTTGGCGTCCATGCCGGCCGTGCTCATCCAGAACACGGAGAAAATTATAGAGCCGACAGTGAGGAACACCGCGTACGTCAGTATCCTGAGCAGTTCTTGGTTGACGAACACTCCGCCTATTATGTCGACGAGTATCCCACCTCCGCTTCCAGGCGACGAGAGGTAGTAGAGGACGCCGTCGACCGGCGTGTTGTTGTTCGCCGGATTCACACAGCCAAGTATGCTACACATGTACCCGGTCTCCGGGTTCAGCGACATGCCGAAGCTCGACATCAGCTGCAGGTTCGCGAGCAGGGCGGTCGTGAGTATGACCGGAACGTTGCTGGTATAGAAGAGCTTGAGCGACCAGTTCCTCCCAAAGCCGCGGAGGGCGGAGAATGCCAGCGGCACCTCGACCCTTATACCCTGCACGTATACAATAAGCAGGAAAACGCCTATAGTGGAGAGTATCGGGACGCTGCTCAGAAGCACGGCAGTCAGGTCCCCGCCGAACACTCCTATAACTGAGTTCCACAGCAGGCCTATCGGGGCGTTGGCTTCGTTGGGTATGCAGCTCTGGAAGTTGAGCGCCTCGCATCCCACGGTGAACGGCGACAGGACTCTGATGAATATCTGGTTGCCGACGCCCGCCGCGATGAACAGGCTGATTCCAGAGCCGAATCCCCACTTGGAGACCAGGTCGTCCAGCAAAATTACTATGAGGCCACCCAGCGCCAGCTGCGCCATCACTAGGGCCATAGTCGGGCCCGGCGCTACCGGTCCGAGAGCCCCGAACGAGACGTACGCTATCGACTCCACAACTGCGAACACGACCGCGAGGACCTTGCTAGTCGACTGGAACTTCTTCCTGGAGTCGGGCTTCGACATGTCAAGGTTTATTATCTTCGACCCGACTAGGAGCTGCAGGATTATTCCCGCGGTGACTATCGGCCCGATTCCCAGCGTCATCATGCTGCCGAAGCTGGCACCCAGGACTATCTCTATGTATCCGACGTTCGGGACCTTGTCCTTGTCGACGCCGATCACCGTTATGTGCGAGAGTATCAGGTAGGCGAGCAGGGCGACCCCGACCCACATCATCCTGGTGTTGAAGCTCTGCTTGTAGAGCGGCTTCTGGACGGACGGTATGAACTTGGAGAAGCCGACTATCGTGTCGAGAAGGTCGAATTTCCTGCCCTGTTTCGTTGGAGAATGGACCGGTTGGTTCTGCTGCGGTTGGGACGCTGGCGCGCTCGGCGCTGGGGCTGGCGCGTCGCCGTTCATACCTTGACAGCCTTCCCGCCGGCCTCCTGTATCTTGGCCTCGGCCTGTTTCGAGAACATCTTCGCGTGGATCTCCAGCGGGCTCTTGATGCTCCCGTTTCCGAGGACTTTGTCGTAGCCAGCCTTTGTCAGGTCAACCCTCATCGAGCCGCCCTGCTTCTCGGCGAACTTCATCTGGACAAAATTGTCTAGCATGCTGTCTATCTGGCTCAGAGTTATCGAGACCGCCTTCGCTCCCGTGTAGTGCCTGGTGAATCCGTGGCTGCCGAAGCGCGTCTTGTCGTACTTGACGACGTAGCTCCACTTGTGCTTGTGGCCGCCGGCCAATCCCCTACCGCCCCTGTTGCCGCCGCCCCTCCACTTCCTATGCGCGCCGTGCTCGGTCCTGTGGCCGCGGAACCTTCTCCTCTTCTTCTCCCTTGTGACTACCATTTCAGATCATCCTCGCGATGAGCTTGTTGATCTCCTTGCCCCTGTACCCGAGGTCGCCCTTCGGGTAGGTCAGGACGACGGACTTGAACCCCTTCGACGGCGGCGTAAGCCTTATCGTCGGTTTCAACAGGTCGTTCTTGTGAATGTCGGCCTTGCCCTCTATCAGGGCCTCGGCGAAAGAGTCAAAACTGTCGAACTTCGTCGTCTCCTTGAGCTTCTTCTCGTCTACCTTGTCGTTGCTGCCCACGGCGCGCAGCCTCTTCTTCAGCATCGCGGAGAGCGTCTCCTTGTCGACCTCTCCCCACGTTATCCTGTCCTTCGTCTTCTGCAGCATGCCCTTCACCACGTCGTTCTGCGGCAGGAGGACGCAGTTGTTGGACGCGTGCAGGTTCATCATCCTCAGGGTAGCGGCCACGTCGCCGTTGATCTTCTGTATGCCCCTGATCCTCAAAACGGCGAACATCACTCATTCCCCCTGTCGTAGTTGTAGGACTTCTTCAGCGCGTCGAAAAGGGCGCTTATCAGGTTGAACCTCATCGACGTGTTGCCGAAGGTCTTCACCCAGACGTCCTTGAGCCCGGCCAGCTTCAGCAGCTTCTTCGCCTCGTTCTCGGCGACTATCCCGACTCCCTTCGGGGCGGGCAGTATCTCGACCCGGACGGAGCCGCATTTTCCAATGGTCTTGAACGGGACCGAGTGCGGGGTGCCGCAGCCGCACTCCCAGCTGCCGCATCCTCTCCTGATTTTTATAACGTTGATCTTCGCCTGCTCTATTCCCTTCCTTATGGCCTCCCTCGTCTCGACGGCGCGGCCCTGCGCCATGCCTACCAGGCCGTCCTCGTTCCCGACCACGACCAAAGCCGCGGTGTGGAACCTCCTGCCCGACTTGTGCATGGCAGCGGTTATCCTGACGGGTATCCTCTGTATGCCCCCGCCCTTCCCGGCGCGACCGCCCACGAGGACCAGCTCGTTCTTTATCCCCGGCACCAGCTTGTCGATTATCTGGTACTCCATCACCTTCTTCCCCGACTCGATGACCTCGTCCATGCTGCTGATCCTGCCCTCGAACACGTCGCGGCCGAGCTTGGTCTTAGGGACCCAGTTAATCAGCGACTCCGGCTCCGGGGAGGATGGTATCTCGGCCGGCACCTCGGGCACTATGACTGACCCTATCTGCGCCGAGGCTATCTCCTCGACCTTCGCCTCGATTGGCGCCTCGGCCATCTCCTTCGCTTCGACCGGAGCTTCGGTTATTTCCTTGGTTTCGACCGCTTCTTGCTTCTTCGTCATAACAATCATCCCTTCTCCATCTTCTGCTTAATCTCTTCGAGCTTGGTCGGTAAATCCTTGTTTTGGGTGTGCTTGCCCATGACCCTGTCCTCGCTGGGGAGCATCTCCTCCCCGACCGGGATGTTCAGTCCGGCGTCCCTCGCGCCCTTCACGACCGCGTATATCCTGTTCCCCTTAGTCGACCTGTAGAGGCCGGAGTCCAGAATCGCCTCCTGTATGTTGTTCTTCAGCGCGACCTTGCCTATCGCGAATCCGACGAGGTAGGCAGCCGAGGTGTTGTCGCACGCGAAGTTCCACCCCATCTTCTTGAGGAACTTGCTGCTCGAGGACACGAGGGTCCTGTCGCCGCCCTTCTCATAAGAAATTATCTGGGCCTGGATGAACTGGAGGCTCCTCCTTACGACGAGCCTGGGCTTCCTCGACTCGAGAAGGCGCAGCCTCTTCTTGTAGTCGGTCTTTCCCGCGGTCTTCCTCTTGAAAGGCAGCGTGTAAGTCTGTGATAGCCTCATATTCCAACCTCACTAGATTGAGAAATGTAGTTTATTATAGTTGCGTTTTCCGCGCCGGGTTGCGATGTCTTGCCAAACCCAGCTATGGGGCCGGCGACATGTTCAAACATTTTATATCACTTCTTCTTCAGCAAACCGTGCTGCTCCAAATACAGTCTCAAGTGCGACTTGTTCCTGAAGACGCCTCCCTTGATGAGCTTCCTCATCTGGTTGTAGGTGGCGTTCTCAATCATGCCGCCCTTCTTGATGGCAGCCAGCTCCCTCCTCAGGGGTCTGACGGTCTGCACCCACCTTGTCTTCCTGTTGACTATAGAGTTCTTGGTACCCTTCCTGCGGCCCTCGCCGCGCTCCCCGGCCTTCTTCTTCTTCATCCCGACCGGCATCTTCACCTTGTCCGGGAGCCTCTTGACGAACTTCTTCAAAATTAGCTTCCTCACGTCGGAGCGCGTTATAGCCTGCTCTATGTCCTTGACCTTCTCGGGGTCCATCCAGACCTTGCTCTGGCCCACCTTGAGTATGCTCGCGGCCAGCCTTCTCTGTAGATTTGGCATATCCATCATTCGTGTAAAAGGATTATAAACGTTTCCAACGTCCGTTTTTCGGCTATGATGGACCCCTTCCTGAGAATCAGATGAGCCTTTTGCCGTTTCTCTTGTCGATGATGTGTATGCAGAGCACCGGGCAGCCCCTCGCGGCCTCCATGTGCATGTCCAGGTCCTTGTCCTCTATGTCGAGCTCGAAGTTGCCGTCTCCCAGGTCCTTCGCTCCGACGAGATCAGCCTTGCCCGCGGCGCTGTCGACCTTCCACGTCTCCGGGCTGACCGCCTCGCAGGTGCCCGCGCCTATGCAGGACTCCTTGTCGTAGACTATCTTGTAGTTTCCCATTTAGAAAAAATATGTCCGAGGGTAGATATCCTTTTCTAAAATTCTACGGCACGGTCTGGAGGAATCCCTCGAGGTCTTCATACAACACGTTGCCCACGATTATGGTCGCGAACTCCGCCATCTGCATGGCCTTTTCTCTGTCCCTTATGCCGCCGCCGTAGAAGAGGGCGGTCTTGCCGTTCATGGACTTCGACACATCCCCCACTATTGAAGGGTCGCCGAACGTGCCCGAGTATTCGAGGTAGACTATAGGGAGCCTGAAGTAGTTCTGGGCTACGTTTGCGTAGCTGACCACCTGTTCTCTCGTCAGGTCACAGTTCGCTCCCGTGTACTTTGCGACCGATGATTTCGGGTTTAGCACTATGTAAGCCTCCGGGAACACCTTGTCCCAGTCCCTGAAGCCGGACATCGCCCATTTACAGTGCATTCCGACTATCATGTCTGGGGTCGCGCTGTTCATGACCGTCGGCACGAAGTAGCTCACACCGTCCCTGTCGACTATGTTTTCCGGGCTGGACGGCTCCATCAAAACTGGTATGTCGTACTCTAGGACCTTGTCGACTAGAGCCGTCATCTTACTTCTGTCGACATCCAGCGTGCCGCCGACCAGAACCGCGTCCGTGCCGCTGTCCATCACCTTGGCGAGCCCGTGGTCGCTTATAGACTTGTCCGGATCGAGCTTCGTTATGTGCTTCCAGCCCCTTATCGTGCCTTGGTCCAACATTGCGATACAAACAAAAATTGGTCGCGGTAGTTATTATTATCTCTTTCCATGCGCCTCGCCCGTGCCCCTGAGGTGGAAAATTATGTTCAAAATGGGGGCGGGGAAAGTCGCCAGAAGACCTATCAGAGCGAGATCGTACATCCCTATGTCAAACGCAGATATGCACAGGTAGCCCGCGATGAACATGTACATGACGGATGGCATGACCGACATCGTCCCCCTCAAAATATGTTCCTCTCTCGGCCTCTTGTACTCTATGAATCTGAACAGTCCTATTGAGACCGATGATATGACGAACCATCCGACGTAGTTTCCTATTGGTATCCCGTAGAAGGGGCCGCCCTCGGCCCAAGTCCACGATCCCTGGGCGACCTTCAGCGGGTCGAGTACAACGTCCATCGCGGTCACAACAAGGCCGTCGAGTACTATCAGGAGCAGCAGGCTTATCTTTCTGGAGTCCGCGTTCGGCTTGTTTCTGCCGGACAGCGTGAGCATGTGCGTTACTATGCTGTATCCGAGGATGTTGATTATGGCCCAGTTTATTGGGACCGTGACCGGGAGGCCGAAAAGCGTGGCCGGGGAGAACGACTCGTCATAGCTGTAGGTGACGCCCAGCGGATAGCCTGTCGTTATGCCAATCAGCTCGAGAAGGAAGGACATGGACAGGGTTATGACCAGGAAAACGACCGCCTTCTTGCTTCCAATCGACCAAAACAGGTAGATCGAGCACAGCGAGAAGACCATCACAGATTTCGTCCAGTCGGTGATTATCTCTGGGGAAGGCCCGACGTGATAGACCTTGTTGAACGTCTCGACCGTGAAGACCGCAATGAAGACGCAAAATATAGCCCAGAAGACCTTTTTCAAGGCAGGACTCTCTTCCATACCAGTAGTTCTTGGAGGCTGTTTATATTTGTTGCCATATTTTCCCCTCCACCCTCCCATTACTCTATGAGCGATGTCAGGACGAAGGCGAGGACGATGCAGTACATTGAGATTTTCAGCAGACCCTGCGACTTTTTCGCGTCGTTCCTGAACGCGACCGCCGAGGCGCCTAGTACGACCCCGGGGAATGTCGCGATGACGTAAGTCATGGATTGCGAACCTGAGAAATACGGCAACATGACAGATACGAGAGCCAGGATGGTCAGCAACGATGCTATCTTCACGGCGTCCCGTTTTCCAAATTCGGTCGCGAGGGTCCTGGCGCCCTGTTTCTTATCACCCGTAACATCTTCGATGTCCTTGAAAACTTCCCTGGAAAACGTGCCGAAGAAGGACATAACAAATATCAGAGAGACCATGTCACCGATCCAGGCATTTTCTATCAGACCGCCCGCTATGAAGGAAGAGGACGAGAGCCACGAGACGGCGGCGTTCTTCAAGTGGACAGATCTCTTGAGCCTCCAACCATACGCGCTGAGAACCACGAAGTTGACGGCCGCTATCCCGAGGAACTGAGGCGACACGTAGGAGGCGAGCGCTATCCCGGACGCAGAGAGCGCCACGTAGAAGATCAGCGCATTGATTCTCTTCACCGCCCCCCTGGGTATGGGCCTATTGGGCGCGTTTATCTTGTCTATCTTGTGGTCGAAGTAGTCGTTGATGACGTTCCCGGCGGCGCATGCAAGGAAGGCCGCGATTGCGGCGGCGAAAAGTCTCGTATAATCTTGTTCCTGTCCAGAGGTCGGCTGAGCAGAGAGCAGGTAGCCGACGACGACAGCGAAGACCGCCAATAAACAAACGTTCGGCCTAATCAAACTCAGGTAATCTCGGACATTTCCCATAATCATTAGGGTGCTGCTTTTGGCTTAAACCGAGCAGAAACAACAATTTTAATATAACCGAATTCCCATCTTCAAAAGAAGAATATGGAAGACTACGACGTCATAATTGTGGGAGGCGGTCCAGGCGGCTCTACCTGTGCGACAAACCTGGGGAAGGCTGGCCACAGGGTACTTCTTTTGGACAAAGCAAGGTTTCCCAGGGACAAGATATGTGGAGACGGCATAACTGGGAAGTCCAGGGGCTTCATACAGAAGCTTGGCCTCCTAGACGAGATGGAGGACAACGGGGCGATATACGACGGGATAGAAGTCATTTGGCCCAAGGGGTCCAAGACACTCATAAAAGCAGGAGATGGTTACTACAGCTATGTGTGCAAGAGGCAGATTTTCGACAACATACTTTTCCAGAACGCAAAGAAGTTCTCGGATGTGAGAGAGGGATTCTCCGTGACCGACGTCATAAAAGACAACGGTAAAGTTGTAGGTGTCAAGGCAACGGACCTTTCAGATAATTCTTCACATGAGTTCAGGGCGAAGGTGGTGGTAGGTGCCGACGGCGCAAACTCCATCGTCGCGACAAAGCTAGGCCTAAACAAATTTGACGCCTCACACAGGATATCCGCGATAAGGGCCTACTATAGGAATGTCAAGAACGTCGAGAAGAACCTTGAGATATTCTTTTTCGAGAAGACTATGCCAGGTTACTTCTGGATATTCCCGCTTCCTGACGGCCAGGTGAACGTCGGGATAGGAATGACCGTGAAGGAGATGCAGAAAAAGAAGCTCAGCCTCCAGAAAATAATGGAGGACGAGATAGCGAACAACCCTGCGATAAAGGAGAGGTTCGCCGGCGCCGAGCTCGTCTCCGACATAAAGGCGTGGACCCTGCCGACGGCCGAGGTGTTCAGGAAGAACTATGGAGACGGTTTCGTTTTGATTGGCGACGCTTCTTCCCTGATAGATCCAATGTCTGGGGAGGGCATAGGTAATGCGATGTTGAGCGCGAACTTGGCGGCGGATGTTATTGGCGACGCGTTGAAAAAAGGCGATTTCTCCAGCGGCCAGATGAAGAACTACTATAATCTTTTGTGGAAGAAGCTGCGCCATGAGGTCAAGACCAATTACATGTATCAGAGGCTAGCTTCGAGCAACACCCTGTTGAAAGTCTTGGAGCCTAGGATAGCAAAGAGCAATCATTTCATTCATTCTATGAAGGTCAATTTCCTGGACAGCGACTCCAGATGGAAGCCCAGTATTAAGGACCTGTTCCTCTTCATTTTGTCTAAGTAGGCTCTTCAGTGAGGGAGATCGAGCGAGTCCCTAGAGGAAAATTTCTTAATCTACGCCTTTCTAGTCTTGGACTTGACGCCTGGATTCAGGACCTTAATCTTCATTTCACTTGCAATCTTTACTATTTCGGCCCTCTTTCTCGCTCCCGTCGTGGAGGATATCTTAGCTGCATCCGACTTGGCATCCATCGCTTTCAAGTCTGAGGGGGTGTGTACGATTACCTCCCTAAATCCGCTCGGATGCAGACCCCTCTCGGAAGCCTTCGCCCCCCACCCTATGAAAGGCATCTTGACCTTGCCCTTCTCGCGCCTCCTAACTTTCGAATGGCGGCCCCTGGGGTGCCTCCAGCTCTCACCGAGTCTCGCATAAGAATCTGACATCCATCTCTTGAAGGCTGGCTTCTTCTTTTTGTTTACCATGAAATCGCTTCTTATCTATTGGTTCAGTCGCCTTTTTAAAGATTTTAGAGAACCTCGCGGCGGTCCCGAAGGAAAGACCTAGAACGATATGGATTCTGCTATGATTTTCGAGACGTCTACGGTGGAAGTCGGATTAGGCACGGTGTTTGTGGATATTATTCCTTCCACACCAGAACCCATTATTCTCTTCTGCGCGTCCCCAATGAACACTGCGTGAGTGCACGCCACGAAAATTCTACCGCAACCGCCCTTCTTCAGGAAGTCCGCGGACTTTGTTATACTACCGCCCGTAGATATCATGTCGTCAACTATAATCACATCCCGCCCCTCTAGGTCGATGTGCCCGTTCGAGCTTATCCCGACGTCTCCGGTTATTCCGTCGCGGACTTTGTTCAGGAACGTGTAGTCCGTCCCATATATCTCTGAGAAACTCTCCGCCCTTTTTATCCCACCGTTGTCTGGGGAGACGACTATCGGGTTGTCGAGGCCGACTTTTCTCGTCTCTGCAACCAGGTCCGGTATCGCGGAAAGGTTCCTGATGGAGCCCTTGAAATGGCGAATCCCGGCGTCGCTGTGGATATCGATTGATGTTATTTCAGACGAGCCAGAGGATTTCAAGAGCTCGGCCACAACGGACAGCGTTGATATCTCACCTGGAAGGAATTCTCTGTCCTGTCTGGAGTATCCCATGTAAGGCACTACGGAAACCACGTCGTCCGAGAACTCCCTCGCCTTCGATATGATTGAGAGCGTTTGGACTAGATTCGTGTCCACCGGAGGGCATGTGGAATTCACAACGACTATTTTTCCGTCGCTAGGCGCCTTGGAGAGGGTGACTTTGCTCTCGCCATCTGGGAACGTCCTAACACTCGAGGACACAAAGTCCGATCCGAGCCTGTCGGATATTTTCCGGGCCAGGTCGATGGAGGCGCTGCCGCCGATTATAGTGACAGTCATCGAATCAATCCCTGCAAGATTAGATATGGTGGCGTCCCACAATTAAAGGTGCGCCAAGGAGCAGTCGATTCTTAATCTGTGTTCTTGCTGGTGATGTATATTCCGTCCTGGAATACCTTTTTGTCGAAGCCGACTATCCTGCATGTTTGTTCTATATTGGCCGCGGTCTGGGACACATCATCCAGGCTCGCGCCGGTAACCGTTATGTCCTGTTGGTCAATCTTGACCTTCACACCACCCAGTATCTTGGCAATCCTCGGGACGCGCTCCCCTAGGAAGTTGTTGACCAAAATCTTGTCATTCTCCGACTTCACGGTAACGGGAAAATGAGAGTATATGACGCGCAGCTTGTACGTGTAGCCCTTGGTCGCGCCCTCCATGACGTTCTTTATGTGAGCGGATATGGCGCCCACTATCGCTTTCGTCGACCTCCTCTCGGAGTCAGACGAGACCCTCACCTTGTTCTCGATGACTTCTATCTTGACGTTCTTCGGGACGTCAAGCGCCTTCTTGACTTCTCCCTGCGGCCCGCGCGCCGTGACCTCGTTGCCGGAGATGTCGAGGGTCACGTCCTTTAGCACGTTGATTTCTTTCGAGAACATAACAATCACTCAGTAGACGAAAGCCACCAGCTTTCCCCCAGATTTGGTCTCCTTTGCCGTCTTGTGGTCCATTATCCCGTTGGGCGTGGTCACAATCAGGAACCCGAAGTCCCTCGCCGGCAGGAACCTCTTCTCCCACCCCTCGAACTCCGTAGTCTTGACCGAAAACCTGGGCTTGATGACGTTGCAGTCGATTATCTTGCCCTTGAGCTCGACCTTGTACTTGCCGGACTTCCCGTCGTCGACGAAGTCAAAAGAACCTATGTAGCCCTTCTCGTGGAGCACGGTCAGCACGTCCTTGACGAGCCTGCTCGCACGCGTGATGCAATCCCTCTTTCCGACCCTGTCCGCGTTCTTTAGAACCGACAGCACGTCTGCAAGTGTGTCCTGAATCATAGTATCAACTTACAACTTTGCGGTTTAAAAGTTTATAAAAGAGTGTCCGGGGCACGTATTCTCAGAATTTCCTGTTGACGGTGAAGCTCACGAGGTTGTTCAGGAAAGTGTACGAGTCCTTGTACATGTTGCCCCTGATGTCCTCGAGTATCTTGTTCGACGAGATTGCGTACGAGTCCAGGAGGCCGCGCGTGTAGTTCAGGGCGCCGCTGTCGGTGACTGCCTTCTTTATCTTTTCGAGCTCGACGTTGCTTATGTGCCTCTTGCCAAGTATGCTGTCTATCGTGGCGTTGACCTTGCTGTTGCCCATCTCGCGGGCCTTTATCATCAAAATCGTGTTCTTGCCCTCTTCGACGTCGCTCTTGTTAGACTTGCCTATAGTGTCCTCGCTGCCGAACAGCCCTATCATGTCGTCCTTGATCTGGAAGGCGTAACCCATGTTCATTGCATACTGTGCCAGCTTCCTGTCAACCCTCTTGCTCGCGCCTGAGGCCACGGCGGCGACCTTCACTGTGCCCTCGAAGAAGACGGCCGTCTTGAGCTCTATGAGCCTCATGTAGTCCTTCTCCCTTATCTCCCTGTTGGCGAACTCCATGTCGAGGACCTGGCCCCTGACGGTCCTCTCCGCGAGCTGGCACACTATCTTGGCCGCCTCGGCCTTGATTTCAGCCGGGAAGTTCGAGTCCATTATGCTCCTTATCGACATGAAAATGAAGTAGTCCCCGCCGAGTATGCCTATGTTCTTCCCGTCCTCCTCGGCCCTTCCAAGCTGTCCGTGCTCCTCCATCCAGTGCTGCATGGCCTTGTGGAAGGTCGGTTTCCCCCTCCTAGTCGGGCTCATGTCCATTATGTCGTCGTGTATCAGGCACGCGTTGTGCAGGAGCTCGAAAGACCTGGACATCTGTATCATGGACTTGACGTCCTTACCGCCGAGCCCCTTGTAGACCATTATACCCAAAATCGGCCTCATCCTCTTGCCGGAGTTCATTATATAGTCCATCATAAGGCTGTCAAACTTTGACTCCCATCCCCTAGCCTGGGGGTTCGTGCTCGCCTTGACGAAGGATTCCAGCTCCCTGTTCACCATTTCCCTGTATTCTGCGAACCCGGCCATCTTCATTTGTAACAATAATACTTCGTCGGATTCGCTTAAAAAGAAGTTGAATGTGCGCCGGCCGGGATTTGAACCCGGACGGTTAGCTTGGAAGGCTAATGTACTACCAGGTTATACTACCGGCGCGTCCGTACAATAATCGTCGGTCTCGGTTTTTAATCGTTTCTATGGGGCTATGCTATCTCGGCCCTCGTCCTCAGGTACCTTGCGTCCTCCTCGGATATTTCAGGTTCCCGCGACTTTTCCTCGCCCTTCGGGGCTGAGAACAGGTTGACGGTGGCGGACTTTATCGAGTTGGATATCGCTTCCAGATCCTGGTCGCTCGCCTTCACGGCCTGGGACTCGGATAGGGGCCTTTCATCGCCGTAGACTGGGTATAGCTTGACGTGGAAGTGGGGCACCTCTTGCGACGGCATGACGGAGAGGTAGACGGTGTCCGGGGACAGGGAGTCTTTTATCATCTTCACAACGTTCTGCGACACCTGGAAGACGTTTGACGAGGTCAGAGGTTCGTCGTTCATGTTAGCATAGTGCTTCTTTGGTATCACGACGGACATGCCCCTCGACCTGGGGTTTATGTCCAAAAACGCGACAGTGTCCGAGTTCTCATACACCTTCTTCGCCGGTATCTTGCCCTCGGCTATGGCGCAGAATATGCAGGGCCTCGGCTGGTCTGCCATGAGTTAACTTGGCGCCGCGAAAGTTTAAACATGCATCATGTAGCCGTAGGCTACGATGACGGATATGAGGATTGCCATGTTCAGATGGAACGCCGGCATGAAGACGCTGTGGAGTTTGAATCCTTTCTGGCCGCCCCATATCTTGACTATCCCCAGGAACATAACTATCGTCAAGGCGAGGTTCAGGGCGAAAAAGGGCAGCACCTCTTGCTGGGACAACATGGCTACCAGTGGCATCATTATCACCCCAATCATAATCAATAGAGACTTTGGATTCGCGGCGAGCTTCTTGCCCAGCCCGACTTTGTAGCCCAGATAGAGCATCGTGTACAGGACCGACATGTATATCGTCGGGAGTACCAGCCGATAGTCGAATATTTCCGTCTGTGTGAACCAAACGGATCCGAACTTCATTGTCTGCATCAGCATGAAATTTGCCGCCATGAGGGGCATCATCTTCCCGATGCCGAACACCCCGCTTGAGTGCAGGAAGTTCGCCGCTATAGCCAATGACACCATTAGGAAGAACGCCGGGTTGACCAGATAGCAAATCACGAGGCCGACTGACATCAGAGCCGAAGACCCGGCTAGGAGCTCTCTCTTGGTGAGGCTGCCGGTGTGCAGAGGAGACTTCATGCTGTCCTTCTTGAATATTCTCTTTTCTCTGTCCTTCACGTCCTTGTCATAGTTCATGGTGTCATTCAGGGCGTAGATGAAGTTGTACGCAAGCAGGAAACCGACGAGCCCGGTTAGGTAGTCGGAAAAGGAGAACGCGCCGTTGTAGAAGTAGAACAGAGCCGCCATCACGGAGAATTGACTGATGTTTTTCAATGCGTTGCCGCAGTAGAACGACGAGGCAGCCATCTTCGCCTGATCGAGGAGAAGCATTATCTAAATAAGAAAGCGCCCCTTTAATTAGATTCATGAGGTTGGCCGTATTCCTGGAGCATGCCCTGTCGCCGCTGACACTGCCGCTGTTCGCCATGTCCGTGATATTGTACGCGAGCCTGGGCACGCAGTCCTTCGTTCCGACCCTTCTGACGTCCGCGATACCAATAGCTGTCTATTGTGCCGGGTGCGTCGTTGCCAGGAGGTTCTCCAAGAACGAGAACGTGTATTTCAGCGTTCCGTGCCTGCCCGCTCTGGCGTCCTTCATCGTAATCTATTCCGCATACGGCCCCATGCCGATACTTTTGCTGTCGACCGCGACCGTCTGCGCGTTCTTCACCGTGGTGTACCTGCTCCGCACCTATTGGAGGATAAGTATGCATATGATGTTCTATGCCGGAGTGTCGGCCATACTTTCCATAATGGACGCCGCCTTCCTGCCGATGTTCGCCCTCGTGCCCGCCGTGGCCTGGTGCAGGCTGAGCCTCAAGAGGCACACGCCCATGCAGCTCGCCGCGGGGTTCGCCGTAGGCCTCGCCGCACCCATTTCTATGGGGGTTTTCCTCGGATTGGTCTGAGAAACAGCCCCGTCTACGGGAACGGCCATATTAGGGTGCCGTAAAAGCTTTTTATTCATATCAGGCGAAGGAATTGTATTGTATTGGGTGTATTGAGTGCCACAAGTAAAGAGACCAAAGCGCGGATCGCACGCGTTCTATCCGAGGAAGAAGACTAGTCGTATCTATCCTTCTCTGGAAACCTATCCCGAATCCGACAAGCCGAGGGCGATGGCCTTCGCCGGCTACAAGGCGGGCATGACTCACGCTATGATTTTCGACAACAAGAAGGGCTCGCCGACGTTCGGCATGGAGATTCAGATGCCCTGCACCATAATCGAGTGCCCCCCGCTGAAGGTGATCTCCATACGTGCCTACCACAGGACGGCGAAGGGCGACCAGCCGATGTGCGAGGCCTTCGCGAAGGAGATGCCGAAGGGTCTGGACAGGAAGATTAGCGTCGGCAAGTTCAAGACCGACGAGAAGCTCGCCCAGATCGAGAAGATGGCGGACAAGATATCTATTTTGAGGATGGTGGTCGCGACCAGTCCGACCATGACGGCCTTCGCAAAGAAGACGCCGGAGGTTTTTGAGATAGAGGTCGGCGGAAAGACCGGGAAGGAGAAGCTTGAATTCGCCAAGCCGCTGCTGGGCAAGGAGATAGTCGCGTCGGACGTGATGAAGGAGGGCGAGGTCGTCGACACGATAGCCGTCACCATAGGAAAGGGGACGGAGGGACCTGTCAAGAGGTTCCACATCAGGATTCAGGACAGGCACGCCAAGCAGAAGAGGAGGCACGTCGGTGCAATCTCGCAGCAGGTCCCAAGGAAGGTCAGGTGGCAGGCGCCGACCGCCGGTCAGCTGGGATTCCAGAGGAGGACCGAGATGAACAAGCGCGTGATGAAGATAGGCGAGGGCAAGGACATCATGCCGAAGAGCGGCATACACAGGTACGGCGTCCTGAAGAGCAGCTTCGTGCTTCTGAAGGGCTCCGTCGCCGGACCGAAGAAGAGGTTGATAATGATGAGGGCATCGATAAGGCCGCCGAAGGTCAGGATTGCGGTGCCAGAGATCAGGGAGATAGCGAAGTAACATGAAAGCAGACGTCTTCGATTTGCAGGGCAAGAAGAAGGAGCAGGTCAGCCTGCCGAAGGTCTTTTCCGAGCCCGTCCGCGCGGACCTGATAAAGCGCGCCGTGATATCCGCCCAGTCCAACGAGAGGCAGGCTTACGGCCCGAACTGGATGTCCGGAAAGAAGACGTCGGCGCACTACCACGGCTACAGGCGCCACAGGTACACGATGATGAACAGGGAGATGGCCAGGCTGCCCAGGCTCCATGGAAAGACGGTCCCATTTTTGAACCTCCGCGCGAAGTTCGTCCCGCACGCCATAGGCGGAAGGGCCGCGCACGCCCCGCTGCCTGAGAAGGTCTGGGAGCAGAAGATAAACGACAAGGAGAGGCAGAAGGCGGTCAGGTCCGCGATAGCCGCCACGGCTGTAAAGGACCTGGTCGAGGCGCGCGGCCACAGGATAGGCGCGATTTCGATGCCGATTATAGTCGAGGACGTCTTCCAGAGCATGAAGAAGACGAAGGACGTGGCCTCCTTCCTGACGAGCATGGGCCTCGACGAGGAGATGGAGAGGACGTCCGAGAAGAAGGTCCGCGCGGGCCGCGGCAAGATGAGGGGCAGGAAGTACGTCAAGAAGGTCGGGCCGCTCTTCGTCATCGCAGACGACAAGGGCATCGGAAAGGCCGCCAGGAACATACCGGGCGTGAACGTCTGCCGCGTGGGCAACCTTTCGGCCGAATATTTGGCTCCGGGGACGAAGCCCGGAAGGCTGACGATATTCACGAAGTCTGCGCTGGAGAAGCTCGGTGAGTGATATGGACCCCTGGAAGATTCTGAAGTACCCGCACATGACCGAGAAGTCGGTGGGCATGATTGAGAGCGAGAACAAGATAGTCTTTGTCGTGGACAGGGATTCGGACAAGGTCTCCGTGAAGAAGGCGTTCGAGTCGGCGTTCGACGTGAAGGTGGAGAAGGTGAACGTCGAGGTCACGATGAAAGGCGAGAAGAAGGCCTACATCAAGCTGAAGCCGGAGAACAAGGCGATTGACGTCGCCGTGAAGCTGGGGATAGTATAGAGGTTATGATATGGGTAAAAGAATAATTCCGAGGGCGCGCGGTGCAGGCGGACCGAGATATGTCAGTCCGTCGCATAGGTTCCTCGGCAAGATAGAATATTTTCCGGCGGTCGCGATGAAGGGGAAGATTGTAGACATCGTCAGGGACGCGATACACTCCGCGCCGATGGCTGTCGTCAAGGGCGACAACGGCAAGCAGATCCTCCAGGTCGCGGCTGAGGGCGTCATGATGGGCGACACGATAACGTACGGCGGTGACGAGCTGAAGACGGGCAACGTGGTCGAGCTGTCCAAGGTCCCGGAGGGCGCTAGGATATTCGCGATAGAGACCTATCCGGGCTCCGGCCCGAAGCTCTGCAGGAGCAGCGGCGTCTTCGCCTTCGTGACGAGCAAGACGGGCGGCAGGGTCAACATACAGTTCACGAACGGGAGGATAGTCGATTTTGACGAGAGGTGCCGCGCCACGGTCGGGATAGCGGCCGGCGGCGGAAGGCCGGACAAGCCGTGGGTCTCCGTTGGGAAGAAGTTCCACGCCAAGCACGTGAAGGGCAAGATATACCCGAGGTCCGCCGGAGTGAACATGACGCCGGCAGACCACCCGTACGGCGGCAAGAGCAAGAGGCCGCGCCCGAGCAGGACGGTATCCAGGCACGCCCCGCCAGGCAAGAAGGTCGGCAGCATCGCCGCCCGCCGCGTGGGCAAGAGGAAGGGAGCGAGGAACGCATAAATAGCCTCCCGGCGGAATAGATGGAAGTGGAAAAATGGCAAAAGAATACGTGTTCAGGGGAAAGAAAATCGAGGACCTCAAGGCAATGACACTCGAAGAGCTGTCGAAGATGCTGACCGCGAGGGAGAGGAGGACGATCAAGCGCGGGTTCTCGGACCAGGAGAAGAAGCTGATCGAGAACATAAGGAGGGACCCCGCCAAGTTCCACAAGACGCACGTCAGGAACCTCATAATTTTGCCGGAGATGGTAGGTACGAGGCTCGGGATATTCACGGGCAAGGAATGGTTCCAGCTGACGGTCGAGCCTCATATGGTCGGCCACAGGACCGGGGAATTTTCCATACCGGTCAAGAGGGTGAAGCACTCCGCGCCCGGAATCGGCGCCTCGAGAGGCTCTAAGAACATCGCGGTGAAATAAATGAAGACATCAAACGCGACGTTCGTGGGAGAGAGGATATCGTTCAAGCACTCGCAGATAGTCGCCGATGCGATAAGGAACAAGAGCCTGGCCAAGGCGAAGAGCCTCCTCACGGACGTGCTCGCCGAGAAGAGGACGATAGGGGGCATGGTGTTCCCGAAGTCTAGTAAAGCATTTTTGACTCTTTTGAACTCCGCCGAGGCCAACGCCAAGCAGAAGAACATCGACACGGAGAAGATGTTCGTGAAGGTCGCGAAGGCGGACAGGGCGCACAAGTACATCCGCGGGAGGTCGCTCGCCAAGTACAGGGGCCAGCGCGCGAAGGTCACCCACATATCGGTGGTTTTGGAGGCCAGATAATGGCCATAGAGAAGCTCTTCGTCAAGGAAGGAATAAGGGACTCCCAGCTCGAGGAGTACCTCGGCGACATGTTCGACAAGGCCGGGTACAGCCACACCGAGATGCAGAGGACCCCGATGGGCACCAGGATAATCATTTTCGCGCACCGCCCGGGACTCATCATAGGCAAGTCCGGCAGGAGGATACAGGAGCTCACCGAGGCAATCAAGGTGCGCTTCGGCATAGAGAACCCGCTCCTAGACGTCAAGGAGGTCGACGAGCCGCTCCTAGACCCCGCCATCGTGGCGAAGAGGATAGCCCGTTCGCTCGAGAAGGGCATCAACTTCAAGAAGGTCTGCAACTTCTACCTCGAGGAGGTCACGAAGGGCGGCGCGATAGGGATAACGATCCGCGTCGCGGGCAAGCTGGCGGGCGTCGAGAGGTCGAGGTTCGCCAAGTTCAGGCGCGGCTTCGTAGCGCACTCCGGCGAGTACGCCGAGACGCTCGTCAGGAACGGGTTCACGCGCGCCGCGATGAAGCCGGGAATGGTCGGGATACAGGTCAAGATAATGATGGAGTCGCCGAAGGAGATCACGGTGAAGCAGAAGGTCCCGAGCGTAGAGGACATCGTAGCCGGCGCTTGACTCTTTCGCAGGCCGGAACTTGTTTTTGGAAAACTTAAGACAACTCAGAATCTATTTAAACATGAGGAAAGGATTGTTGTAAATGGCAATGCTAAGGACCAAGCAAGCAAGGGAAATGTCCGACAAGGACAGGAACTCCAGGCTCTCCGAGATGAGGCTCGACCTCATGAAGGAGACGGGCGGCATCAGGATGGGCAAGCCCCTCAAGAACACGGGCCGCATAGGCGAGCTGAAGAGGTCCATAGCCAGGATTCTGACCATCAAGAACGAGATTAGAAGGCAAAACGGGGCAAAGAAGAAGTGATGGTTGAACAAATCTGTCCAGTCTGCGGCCTGCCGAAGCCGTCCCTGTGCGTCTGCGGACAGATTGAGAAGGAAGAGCAGAAGATCAAAGTTTTCACCGAGATAAGGAGGTTCAAGAAGGTCACCACCGTCGTGCAGGGGATCACGAACGGGAAGGAGGCGTCGAAGCAGCTCAAGTCCGCGCTCGCGTGCGGCGGCACCTTCAAGGACAACCACATAGAGCTGCAGGGCGACCACAGGGGCCGCATCGTCGGGATACTGAAGAAGCTGGGATACGACGAGGACCAGGTAGAAGTAAGCTGACTATCTTTTGATTGCAGCGGTCACAAGGATGGCGTTCTCCCGTCCCCTGTCGGCGTATGTTTTCTTTATCATGCTGCCCGTCTTTGGGTAAAGTTCCGCGCCCGTGTAGCTCGGCGCGAACCAGTCATAGTCCTTGACCCCGTGGAACCTCTTGCTGCGTTCGTTCTTGGTTATGTGCCTGGCGCTCATGTAGAGTCCGTCCGTCTTAAGAATTCTGTGCATTTCCATCTGCAGGCCGGCGAGCGAGCCGTACCAGTCGGGCCTTGTGTCGTAGACGAGGTCCACAGACTCGTCGGGGAGCGGCGTCTTTTGGTTCTCGGAAATCACAAAGTCGACGTTTTTTATCCCGAGCCTCTTTTTTTTCTCCTTCGCGTAGCCTATCATTCCTTTCGAGAAATCGAGACCGATGAAGGAAAGTTTCGGGTTCTCGAGGGCGAGGTAGCACAGTATGGTGCCGGTCCCGCAGCTAACGTCCGCCACCCTCCCGGAGACGTCCCTCCTTACAAACTCGTTCAGAGTCTCGGCCATCGCGTAGCTCTCGAGCAGAAGCTTCCTCTGCGAGAAATGGATGTCGTAAAATCTCGCCTTCGCGTCGAAAACCAACATGCTCTTGACGTGCCCGTTCGGCTCGGGGAAGTTCTTAGAGTTCTCCCTCACGTAGTCCGGTATGTCTTTTTCATTAGCCTTTCTGAACTCCTCGTTCAGCTTTACGATGTCGTTCTTTTCCATGCGTTCCGGCTTCAGCAGTCTGAAGTATTCTATGAAATCCATACTTACTAGAAAACTCGAAAATATTTAACCTGAACGACAATTCATTCTCATGCCGATAACGCCGCAGAACCTGGTGAGGCACGAGCTCATAGGCCTGAAAGTCTCCGTCTCGAAGTCCTCCGACCCGACGCAGGAGGGCCTCTCTGGGACGGTGGTCGACGAGAGCTACGGTGTTCTGACCGTTGACGTCGCCGGGAAGGACAAAAAGGTCGTGAAATCGAGCTGCGTCTTCGTCTTCACACTTCCAGACAGGAGGAAGGTCGAGGTCGACGGCAAGGTCATCGTCAGCAGACCCGAGGACAGGATAAAGAAGAAGCAACCGAAGTGGTGAAAACGCGCGAAATTAGACGGAAAATCCATTCTTCGCAATAAGTCGAGCCTCGAATCCCATTTTAGAACCTTTTTAAATATACGGAACGAAACTTCTTTCTATGTCTAAGAGGCAAACCGAGTCTTCCGGCAAGGCTAGGAACATCGGGATAGAGGTAAAGGCTCCGAAGAGCGAGTGCCAGGACGGCAAGTGCCCGTTCCACGGGACGCTGCCTGTCAGAGGAATAATCGTCAAGGGGCGCGTCGTGTCCGCGAGGGCGACAAAATCCGTCGTTATAGAGAAGAACTACTTCCACTGGGTCCAAAAGTACCAGAGGTACGAGCGCAGGCACTCGAGGATATCCGCCTACAATCCGGAGTGCGTCGCCGCCAAGGAGGGCGATTTCGTGACGATAGCCGAGTGCAGGCCCCTCAGCAAGACGAAGGCGTTCGTGGTCGTGGAGAAGGGCGAGTGAGATGAAGGGGCTTAAGGCAAGCGTGACAAGGGCGCTCAACGTCGGCACCGTAGTGAACTGCGCGGACAACACGGGCGCGAAGACGGCACAGATAATCTCGGTCGGGGGCTACCACGGAGTCAAGAGGAGGCAGCCCGCGTGCGGAGTGGCCTCGCTGATCAAGGTGGTAGTGAAAGAGGGCGACCTGAAGAGCAGGCACCAGATGTTCAACGCAGTTATAGTCAGGCAGAAGGCCGAGTACAGGAGGAAGGACGGGATGCGCGTGACGTTCGAGGACAACGCCTGCGTCATCACGGACGAGAAGGGGGACCCGAAGGGGACCGAGATCAAGGGGGCAGTCGCGAAGGAGGCCGTCGAGAGGTTCTCCGGCATAGGCAAGATATCCACCATAGTGGTATGATCGTTATGATGTCAACAAAACCGAACGTGCAGAGGAGGGACGACCACCAGGCCGACCTGTCCCAGAGGAGGGACGTGCTAGCTGCGCATCTGTCGAAAGAACTGAGGAAGCAGTACAAGAGGCGCTCCATGTCCCTGAGGAAGGGCGACGAGGTCAAGATAATCCGCGGCGAGCACTTCGGCAAGGTAGGGGAGATAGTCGACATCGACCTGAAGAAGTACATGATATTTGTGAACGGCGTCACCATCAAGAGGACCGTCGGGACGGAGAAGCAGGTCGCGATAGAGCCGAGCAACGTCGTGATAACGAGCATGAAGCTCGACGACAACATGAGGCAGAGGATACTTTTGAGGAAGGTCAAGGAAGTGGTCGTCCCGAAGAAGGAGGTCAAGGTCGAGCCTAAGGTCGAAGCAAAGACAGAGATCGCAGTCGCATCTGACGCGAAGGCCGAGCACGACCACTCCAGCCACGCGGGACACGACCACGCCGGTCACGACCATGCGAGCCACGACCACGCCGGGCATGACCACGTAGCGCACGACCCCGCAAAGAGCGAGAAGAAGGAGCACCCGACCTACGCGAAGCCTGCGAAGAAGAAGGCCACGACGTCGGCGCAAAAGGAGAAGGGTTACTGATGGCAAGGCTCAAGAGGCTCGTTATACCGTCCTTCTGGAGGGTCGCCAGGAAGGAGAACAAGTGGGTAGTGGCGCCGCGCGCGGGCCCGCACAAGAAGTTCGAGTCCGTCCCGCTCCAGGTCCTCCTCAGGGACGTCCTTAAAATTGACGACAAGGGCAAGGACATCAGGACGATAATCAAGAAGGGCGAGATAGTTGTGGATGGGAGGAAGAGGAAGGACCACGCCTACCCGGTCGGCCTGTTCGACATAGTCTCGATACCGGCACTCGACAAGAACTACAGGGCGGTGCCGTCGAAGAACACGATGAGCTTCATCGAGATACCGAAGTCCGAGGCGAAGGTCAAGATATGCAGGATACAGGACAAGACGATTATAGCGGGCGGCAAGGTGCAGCTGAACCTGCACGACGGCAAGAACGTCATAGTCGACAAGGACGAGTACAAGACCGGCGACTCCCTGCTGATGGAGGTCCCGAGCCTGAAGATAGTCGAGCACATCAAGCTAGAGAAGGGCGCGGTTGGCATGGTCTCGAGGGGCAAGGACTCAGGCTCGATAGGGAAGGTGAAGGAGATAATTGTTACGGCGACTAAGGACCCGACCAAGCTAATCTATGAGAAGGGCGAGGGCGAGGACGAGACGCTCAAGGACAGGTTCTTCGTCATAGGCAAGAGCAAGCCGCTGATAACGGTGAAGGAGGCCGACTGATATGGAGGCCAACCCGATGAGGGAGATAAGGATAGACAAGGTCACCCTCAACATCGGCTGCGGCGACGACAAGGCCAGGATCGAGAAGGCGAAGAGGCTCCTCGAGATGCTGACGGGCGGCAAGCCGGTCATAACGAGGTCGAAGAGGAGGAGTACCTTCGGCGTCATAAAGGACAAGCCGATAGGCGTGAAGGTCACGCTGCGCAGGAAGCCCGCCGAGGACTTCATGGTCAAGTCGATAGGCGCCCTCGAGAAGAAGCTCAGGATGGGCCAAATCGACACCGACGGGAACCTGAACATCGGGATCAAGGAGTACATAGACCTGCCGGGCGTCAAGTACGCCCACGAGGTCGGCATGCTCGGGCTCGGGGTCTGCGTCACCCTGGAGAGGCCGGGCTACAGGATAAAGAGGAGGCGCATACAGCAAAAGATAATACCCAGGAGCCACAAGTTAACTCAGGAAGAAGTGGCAGGCTGGCTGTCCAAGAAATACGGTGTTAACATTGTACAATGATGAAACGATGGTGCAGGTGACGGCGAAGCTGTCCGGGATAATCCTCAGGAAGGCTGAGCTGGAGTCCGACTTCGACGGCGTCTATTCGGCGGTGTTCGAGAGGATGTTCGGCCTGGAGAACGTCGAGGGCGACGAGTTCCTGATGGTCCTAGGGGAGATTGGCGGTTAAATTTTCGGTGATTATTGATGCCTACAAAATACGGTAAGGGAACCAAGACGTGCCGCAGGTGCAGGAACCACCGCGGCGTCATAATGAGCTACGGCCTCAACTACTGCAGACGCTGCTTTAGGGAAGTCGCCCCGAGCGTAGGCTTCAAGAAGTACATGTAGGTCCTCGGAAACTAATTATACTCTCCGGGAAAATTCATTCTTATGCTCCTGGACCAGGTCATATTCGGGACCGCCCTGATAGGGTCCGGCGTCGCCTCCTACTACGACCTCAAGACGACCGAGGTCCCGAACTGGGTCTTCTACGCCATTTTAATCGTCGGCGTGCCCGCGGTCGCCCTGAACTCCCTCGTGAACTCCAGCTTCGACATGTTCGCGGTCTCCGGAATCACGGGCCTGTCGCTGCTCGCGCTCGGGTACGGAATGTACAGGGCCGGCCAGTGGGGCGGCGCGGACATGACCCTGCTCGCCCTCATCGGCTTCCTGATGGCGTCCGTAAGCCTCGACTTCGCGACACAGACGGCGTTTCCGTTCGGGGTCAGCTTCCTGATTAACCTGTTCCTGATAGGTGCTGTCTATATGATAGGTTATTCCGCGGTCTTCGCCCTCAGGAGCAAGGACGTCATGAGGGCGTTCGGGTCGGACATGAGGAAGAATCTTGTCGCGACCGCGCTGATTTCCCTCGTGATGTTCGTGGCGTTCGTCGCTCTCGCGGCCTACCTGAACGGCATGTTCGGCGGCTCGATGTCGCTGCAAGACATGCTGTTCCTGTCACTGGCGCCCGTCGCGATGACCGCGTGCTTCCTGTTGGTCTACAGGTTCGCGAAGGTCGTGGAGGGGGTCGGCTTCAAGAAAAAGATACCGGTCAGCAGGCTCCGGGTGGGCGACATGCTCATGGACGAGAGGAAGCTCGTCGGGATAGAGGAGGACCAGCTGAGGAGGATAAAGAGGTCCGGTAAGAAGTTCGTCTGGATCAAGGAGGGGGTGAGGTTCATCCCCGCGTTCCCGATGGCCCTGCTCTTCACCGTTTTGGTCGGCGACGCGATATTCTTCGCGCGGGTGTTCTTCTAGCCTTCAGCGATAGTATCTTCTGAATCTTGTCCATGTCCCTGCGCTGCCTCTTCACGTCCACCTCGACAACCGCGACGCCTTTGTAGCGCCTTGCCATTATCGGAATCGCCTTCAGAAAGTCTATGTCGCCGTCGCCCACGGCAACGTCGTAGTCGTTCAGGCTCGATATCGGCGGCTTCTTCCCGACGAAATCCGAAGTGACGTCCCCGAAGTGCAGGTGGCCCACCTTCTTGGAGTTTTTCCCGAAGAGCCTATCCAGGTCCTCGTAGTAGTCCCTCCCGAAGCTGACGGAGCCGACGTAGAAGTGCGCCGTGTCGAAGCATATCTTCACGCCGTTCTTGAACTGCTTCTCGAGGAAGGTCAGGTTGTGCTCGTATCCGTTCTCGACGAACATGTTCTTCTCCATGGCGTCCAGCACCCCCCGCGAGAACACGTCGACGAACTGGCTGTGCACTACGATGACCGGTATGTCCGCGGCCCTCGCGAAGTCCTTCGTCTTCTCCAGGGTGTTCATGAAGTGCTCCGGCCTGGAGTGCGGCGTGTGTATGGAATAGTATTCCATTCCGTTCTCCCTCCTCGCGTCCTTGAGGAACTTCAGGTGCCTGGGCGTCAGGAACTCCTCGCGCATGTACAGCTCTATCTTGTCGAACCCGTCCTCGTGGGACCTGCGCAGGTCTCCCGGTAGCGGCGCTGTCTTCCCTATCAGTTCCATCTAAAATCACTTCTTCTTCAGGAACTCGACGCCGTCCATGTACGGGACAAGCGCCCTCGGCACCCTGATGCTGCCGTCCTTCTGCTGGTTCTGCTCTATAATCGCGACCATTATCCTGCTAGTGGCGACGGCGGTGTTGTTCAGCGTGTGCACCAGCCCCACGGAGGCCTGTCCCTTCTTCTCCCTGAACTTTATGTTCAGCCTCCTCGCCTGGTAGTCCGTGACGTTCGAGTTGGAGCCGGTTTCCCTGAACTCCCCGTCCGCCATCCAGCACTCCATGTCTATGGTCCTCGCCGCCTTCACCCCCGTGTCCCCGCTGCACAGCTCCAGCGTGCGGTAGTGCAGGCCGAGCTGGTTGTAGAGCTCCTCGCAGTTCTGCTGCAGCTTCCCGAACCACTCCCACGAGTCCTCCGGGCTGCAGAACACGAACTGCTCGACCTTGTTGAACTGGTGCATCCTGAACAGGCCCTTCGTGTACTTGCCGTGCGCTCCGACCTCCTTCCTGAAGCACGGGCTCGTGCCGGCGAACAGCACCGGTAGGTCCTGCCTGTCTATGCTCTCGTTCATCATCATTGCTGCAATCGGGTGCTCCGAGGTGGGTATGAGGAAAAGGTTCTCCCCGTCAATCTTGTATATCTGGTCCTCGAAGGTCGTCAGGTCCTCCGCCCCCATAGCGGCGTCCATATTCAGCATGAGCGGCGGCTCCACGATGGTGAACCCTTTCCTGCGCAGGAAGTCGAGGGCAAACTTGGATATGGCGAGGTCCAGAAGCACCAGATCGCCCTTGAGGTACGCGAACGCGTGCCCGGCCACGGACGCGCCCTTCTCCATGTCCACCATGCCCAGGTTCTGTAGTATCTCCAGGTGGTCTTTCGGCTCGAAGTCGAACTCCGGCTTCTTGCCCGCGACCTTTCCGACTCTGTTGTCCCCAGAGTCCTTCCCGTCGTGCACCGACTCGTGCAGCATGTTCGGCAGCCTCATCAACAAAGATTTGATCCTCGCTTCCAGGCCGGCCCTCTCCTCCTCCAGCCCTTCCATCTTCTTCGGAATCTTCCCGGCCTCCTTCATCGCCTTCTTGTCCTCCTTACCCTCCTTCTTCGCCTTCCCTATCTCCATGCTGAGCCTGTTCCTCTCTGATCTCATATTATTCAGCTCAGCGACGGACTTCCTCCACTTCCTGTCCACGTCGAGGAGCTCGTCGAACATCTGCAAAAACGAGTCGTTGTTCCTCCTGGCCAGGTTCTTCCTGACGGACGCGGGGTCCTCGCGTATAGCCTTTATGTCAAGCATGGATACTATAGAATGTTGTAATCCCCAAGTTAAAACTTTTCCAGGGGCTACTCTGGGTATGTTTCCTCGTCGTGGACATCGTCGCCGTGGTTTATCCCGGTCGAATGCGCGAAGGCCAGCTCCCACCACCACTTCACCCTGCGCTTGTCCAGGCTGGATAGTTTCAGCTCCGCGGGAATTTTTCTGACTTCCTCTATGGCCGCGTCCATGTTGCTTGCGATGTCCTTCAGGCCGTTGACTTCCTTCCCGTTGTATATCATGGCCGGCAGGACGTCGCCCTTGTGCCTCTTCTTCTCGGCCCTGTACGCCTTCGCGAGTTCTTTCTTGTTCAGGTCCAGTATGCTGTAGCCTATGCCGTACTCCTTCTTCAGGTAGTCTGAAACGAGGTCTGTTGATTTGAAAGAATTCCTGAACGCTATGTGTCCGAATATGTCGCCGTAATAGCTGCACATTTTACCGACGGTTTTTATTTCCCTCTTGTTCAGGTCTCCGGATCCGCCGTCTGAGCACAGGAATATGGTAGGTTTGGTAACCGGGTGCGTGTTGAACAGATAATGGTTCACGAACTTCTTCGTGTCGTCCAGTCCCATCATCCTAAAGCCGTTGTAATCGAAGTCGAGAGTGGGGAGGACGCGGTTGTCCGCCCTTATTTCATAGCCTATGTTCCTCATCTCGAGGCCCGCTATTTCGAACCTGAGCTTTTCCCTTATTCCGCTCGCATCCTTTCCCGTCTTGAAATATATTTTGTCGGCCTTCTCCTGGGACTTCTGGACTAGCATCAATCAATACAATGCCGTCTAAATATTTAAGCCGTACAGCGCACCAGATTCGATATATTGAAAAGCAGAAAAACTGAAAATATCTGCATGCCTAATCAGCTGAAGAGGCGCATAGGGCCGACCGAGGCCCTCTTCTATGGGCTCGGTGTGATACTCGGTGCCGGGATATACGTCCTCGTCGCGCCCGCGGCCGGCTTCGCCGGGAACGCGGTGTGGCTCTCCTTTTTAATCGCTGCCACGCTCGCCACCTTCACGGGCCTCGCCTATGCGGAGCTCGGAAGCATGTTCCCTAAGGCGGCCGCAGAGTACGTGTACGTGAAGCGCGCCTACAGGAGCCACGTGTACGCGTTCATGCTGGGATGGATGATAATTTTCACCGGGGTCGTGTCGATATCGACGGTGAGCCTAGGATTCACTGGATACTTCTCCGACCTCCTCGGCACGAGCCCCGACCAGACAAAGTATCTGCTGCCGGGGATATCCGCCGCGATGATACTCGTAATGGGCCTGGTCAACTACGTCGGGATAAAGGAGACGTCCAGGATGAACATCGCGATGACTGCGCTCGTGATAGTCGGCCTCCTCATCGTGATTGCAATCGGAGTCTGGAGCGGGGGCTTCACGACGACGGACTACTTCCTGATGCCTAACGGCCTGAACGGCGTCTTCATAGCCGCTTCGTTGATATTCTTCGCGTACCTCGGGTTCGAGGAGATAGTGAACGTGGCAGAGGAGACGAGGAACCCGAGGAGGGTCCTGCCGAAGGCGATAATATTATCGGTCGTGATATCGACCATACTCTACATACTTACCGCGATGTCCCTGGTCGGAATCGAGGGTTGGCAGGCCCTCGCGGAGTCGAAGGCGCCGCTCGCTGACGCCGTTCAGAACGTCTTCGGCCACAACGCCGGCCTGGTGATATCCGTCATAGCCCTTGTGGCGACCTCTTCCACAGTCCTAGGTCTGATATTAGTGGTGTCCAGGATGATTTGGGGCATGTCGAGGGAGGGCGCCCTCCCGAGCATATTCGCTCACGTCAACCGCAGGGGTACCCCGTCAAGGGCGATAATAGTCGTGATGCTCGGCGCGATGGCCTTCGTATTCCTCGGGGACATAGCGCACGTCGCGAGCATAACGAGCATAGGCGCGCTTTTCATATTCCTGAACATAAACCTGGCGCTCATCTGGCTGAGGTACACAGAGCCGAACATGCACAGGCCGTTCAGGACGCCGCTGAACATAGGGAAGTACCCGGTTATGGGCGGCCTCGGGGTGTTCGTCAGTATGTTCATGATGATGCAGTTCAGTTTCGACGTGTTCCTGACCGGCGTCGCCGTGGCCGTCGTGGGGCTCGCCGCCTTCATCGTATACAAGAAAAGGGACTTCTTCATGGTCAGGCAGCTCGAGTCCTTCCTGAGAGACCTGAGGAAGGAAGCCGAAAGATGAGACTATAGTTCGGAGAGATTGACTTCATCGTAAGAGCCGAACACGGCCTTCGCCGCCTTCAGCTTATCCCTGCCGTACGTCGTCGCGATGCCTATCGAGAATATCCCCGCCCTGTTGAGAGCCTCGATGCCGTGCGGCGAGTCCTCAAAACCAACCGACCTCTCCTTGTCAGCCCCGATTTTCTCCGCGGCGTAGTTGAATATCGCCGGGTCGGGCTTGCCCTTGTTTCCGACCTCGGCTATCGTGTACACGTGACCTTTGAAGAGCCTCCTTATCCCGGTCTTTCTGTCCGCTATCTCCATGAGCTGGTCGTACATCGCCGTGGCGACCGCAGATTTCCTGCCCTTTCCGACAACCTGCTCCTCGTAGAACTCCATGAAGCCGTCGATGAACTTCAGGTCCCTCTCGAAGATCACTTTCATTATCTCGAGTATCTCAGACTCTATCTCCCTCTGCGACTCCGGCCAGCCGTACATCGGCACCAGCATGCCGGCTATGTCGTACAGGGACATGCCGCCTATGACGTGCTTCAGCCTGGCGCGGTCGAACTCCATGCCCCTCCTCCGGAAAAGCTCCTCGTATCCCCTGTCCCACAGGTCCTCCGTGTCCAGCACCACGCCCTCGCAGTCGAAAATTACGGCGTCTACAGCCCTCATGTTCCTCTCAACAGAGATGCAGTTCCGTGGGCTTATACTTCCGCAGGAAAGATTAATTCCAAGCCGAGCTAATTCAGGGTTGGTCCGCATGGAGATAGAATACGTGATTGTCAGGAAGAGCGGGAGGAGGGGTGTCTCCATATCCGTCGGGCCCAGCGGGGTCAGGGTGAGCGCGCCGGCCGGCTTCCCCGAGTCGAAGATAGACGGTCTGGTGGAGTCTCGGAGGGCCTGGATAGAGAGGAACATGGCGCGCTTCGCGAAGAAGATGAAGATAATGATGGAGCCGGGCCTGTACGAGGACAAGGTCATGTTCATGGGGAGGTTCGTTCCGATGAGCGTCTCGCCGGCCAGAGTCAGGGAGAAGATGTCGTTCGACGGTTCCGCGTTCACGGCTGCCCTGAGGTCCGGATATTCCAGGAGGGACGTCGAGAGGCTCTACATAAAGTGGCTGAAGAGGGAGGCGGAGTCCTTCATGCCGTCGAGGGTCGCCATTTACAGCCGCGGCCTGGGAGTCTCGCCGTCCAAGATCTCCATAAGGAACCAGAAGTCCAGGTGGGGCAGCGCCTCGAAGGACGGAAACGTGACCTTCAACTGCAATCTGCTGAAGGCCCCCGCCGAGGTGATCGACTACGTGGTCGTGCACGAGCTCTGCCACCTGAGGGTCCACGACCACTCCAAGTCGTTCTGGTCCCTCGTCGAATCGGCGTTCCCGGACTACAAGGCGTGCCGGAAGTGGCTGAGGGACAACGGCACCGGGATAATGGACTCGTCCAAGATATTCGGCTGAGCCGGGAAGCGCGGCGAATGTTTTATATCGCAGAGACCCGAATTTTATTGTCTCGGGTAGTGTAGTTTGGCTGAACAATTCTTGCTCTCATTCGCGCTGATAGCGGTAGCCATAGTCGGGGGCGGAATAGCCGCCATAAAGTTCAAGTTCCCACCGGTCGTCATATTGATACTTCTCGGGATAATACTCGGGCCGCACGTCATCGGCGTCGTCGAGGACGGCGAGAGCATCCGGCTGTTCTCGGAGATAGGCGGCATACTGCTGCTGTTCCTCATAGGGACCGAGTTCAGCTTCAACAAGATAATGAAGCTCGGCCTCAACTCGGTGATAGTCGCGGTCATAGAGCTCGGCCTGCTCTTCGTCATAGTTTACAGCATCGCAATGGTGCTCGGGTTCTCGTCCCTCACGTCGATGTTCATAGCGCTCGCCATAAGCGTCACCAGCACCGCGCTGACGGTGAAGATGCTGCAGGACCTCGGGCTCTCCAACAGGCAGGAGACGGCCCTCCTCATAGGCGTCTCCGTGATCGAGGACGTGGTCGCAGTCTTCGTGCTCGGAATACTCTCCAGCCTGGCCTCGGGCGCGGAGGTCACGCCGGAGACGGTAACGGTGTCCATAGCCAAGTCGATGTTCATTTTAATCCTGGCGTACATCGCAATCAGCAAAGCGATAGGTCACGTGCTGAAGACGCACGAGATCAACGAGGACAACATGCTGATGCTGGCCCTCGGGCTCGCCATGGGTCTGTCGTTCCTGGCCACCTACCTAGGTCTGTCTCCAGCCATAGGCGCGTTCGTTGCGGGAAACATAATATCGTCCCTGCCCCAGGCCAAGGAGTTCAACAAGTCGATCCACAAGTTCGGCCTGCTCTTCATATCGATCTTCTTCCTCTCCATAGGGGTGCTGGTGGACCCGGGCAACATCGTCACGGAGTTCAGCCTCATAGTGCTGCTCCTAGGCCTGGCGGTCGTGGGCAAGTTCATCGGAGTGGGCATAGGGACCTACTTCGCCGGATACTCGGGCGAGGCGGCGGTGTTCGCCGGCGTCGCCATGATGCCCATAGGGGAGATATCGCTGCTGATAGTAAAGACGGGGGTCGACCTGGGGGCGGTGCCCGCTTCATTCCTCGGGGCGACGGCCGTTCTCGTGCTGGTGACGGCCCTGATATCGTACCCGGCCATAGTCTACAACAGGAGCATCTATGGCTTCGTCGACGCTCTCGTCCCGAAGAGGCTGAAGGAGGTCGGCAGGACGATAAGCGCCAGGATGTCCCACTACAGGTACCAGCTCTCCGTCGACGGTCCTTTGTTCAAGAAGATGACGTCCGGCAGGGGCGCCCTGCTGCTGCTGATAGGCTGCCCGGCGTTCTTCCTGATGGTGTTCTACCTGATGCCGACCTTCCTCGGGAAGAAGATGACGCTGCTGATCGTCGGGCTCGTGATGGCGGCCGTGTTCGCGTTCCTGTACATGAGGAGCCGCAAGAACGCGCCGCAGCACTTCTCCTGGAAGAGGAGCGCGCCGAAGAAGATGAAGTACAAGTACAATCCGGCCTAGAAAAATCCCGGGGCGCATTCCAAGGAAAGCAAAATATCATTTCTTAGTCTTCTTCATGCCGCGCACGACTGAGACGAGCTGCGCCGGCGTCCTCACGATGTAGTCGGTGCCGCGCCTCCTGAGGGCCGCCTCGTTGTTGTACCCCCAGGTGACCGATATGATGGAGACCTTTCTCCTCCTCGCCGCGTTGATGTCCCTCACCTCGTCGCCGACGTACACCGCCTCGTCCGGCCTCATCTTTATCTCCCTCAGGGCGCGCTTCAGCATCTTGTGCTTTCCAAAAATGGAGCCGCCGGCGTAGACGAAGTCGAATATGTCCAGGTCGTTGTTCCTCAGGAAAATTCTGACGTTGTCCTTCGAGTTCAGGGTGAGTATGCCGATCTTGAACCCCATCTTCTTTATCTTGAGCAGGGCGCCCCTCACGCCGACCGTCGCCTTCAGGCGACCCATGTCCTCCCCCATCATCTTCCTGGCCTTGCTGACGAGGAACGGCAGCACGAATATCGATATCTTCATCCGCCTGACCACCCTCTCCAGGTCCTCCCCCCTCAAAATCTTAATCTCTTTTGCGGTAATCTTCCTGTAACCGTTCTCTTCCGCGAGCCTGTTGAATATCGCGACCGTCTCGTCCATGGTGTCGGCTATCGTGCCGTCGAAGTCGAATATCACGACCCTCTTCTCAGAGCTTCTCTTCCTGAAAAATCCCAGCAAGAAATTACCTCGTTACCTCGGAGCTCTTGACCAGGTTGTAGAGGCGCCCCGCCTTCTCGCTCTTCTCGAAGTGCCTCCTGACCGGCATTATGATCTTGTCCAGGCTCTGGGCAGTCGACGCCTTCAGGTCCATCGGGTGCAGCTTGCCCGCGACGAAGTCCCTCTCCATCTCCCCGTAGGACCTGTAGACGACATCCCCGCCGAACTTCTTGTCCCTCTCGACCGTGACCCTCTTCAGGGCCTTGAAGACTATGTACCTGTTGTACTCGAGTATCGGGTTGTTCTCCGCCACGCCGACCGGGCAGAACGCCTTCGCCAGCTTCCTCTTTATCTCGTCCGCGGTGTCGTGCACGAAGATGGCGGTGTCGGGCTTGCTCTTGCTCATCTTGGACGTTATCTGGAAGTTGAACTTCGAGTTATCGTCGAATTGGTTCACCACTCCCCCCACGCCGACCCTGTACGTCCCGGGGGGCACCCCCTGCACGTCCTTCTTCAAAATCTCTATGTGAGCCTTGCCCTCCTCGACCTTGTGCTCCGCCGGAATTATAGCGTCCAGCCCCCTGAGCAGGTGGTGGCTGACTATGACGGGCTTCCTCCACCCCATTTTTTCTGCAACTTCCCTCGCCAGTATCCCGCACCTCCTCTGGTCGAGGCCGAGCTGGGCTATGTCGACGTCCAGGTGGAACGCGTCGGCCGCCTGCATCATCGGGTAGAATATCTGCGCCGTGTCCTTCATGTCGCCCTGCTTCCTGCCCATTATCGTGACTGCTCGCTCGGCCCTGTTCAGCGTGGTGCTCTTCGCGACGAGTATGACCTTCTTCCAGTACTCCTCGTCTGAAACGAGGTCGCTCGCCCAGATGATTTCCACCTTCTTCACTCCGGCCGCCTTCCACACCTCGACGAAGTACTCGCCGGTCTTCTGTATCGCCTCGAGGTCTCCGCCCATCTTGTTGTTTATCCACGCGTGCCAGTCCGCTATCAAAATCTTGAATTTTATCCCGGCCCTCTGGAGGTCCGCCAGGTTTATGGCGCGCAGTATCCCGGAGCCCAGGTGCGCGAAGCCGCTCGGCTCGAACCCGTCATATGCCGTGGGACGGGCCTTCTCCTGCAGCAGCTTCAGGAGCTCGCCCTCCGTGACGATCTCCTCCGCCATCCCCCTGACCAGTTCCAATCTCTTCTCGGGCGTCATTGTCTTCCGTTAATTATTCGGGGCTTCAGGTTAATTATCGTTTCTGAGGAGTTTTTCGGCGCGTTTTTTCGCCGGACGGGGTCACGGATACCTTTTAATATCTCGTTTTTCGATTTAATTTAGAGATTGAACATGCCAGTGAAGAAGAACGCAAAGTCCAAGGCCTCCGGCGGGAGGAAGGTCAGGGTCAACAAGGACCTGAAGAAGCTCGAGAAGGACATCGTCAAGAAGCAGGGCAAGATGACCGAGGCCCAGTTCGAGGCGGAGGAGAGGAAGATCCTCGAGGACAGGAGGAACAACGTCAAGGGCATGGGCATAGAGAAGGAAGAGGAAGCCGGCGAGGAGCCGTACCCTGAGATAGCAGAGGCCCTGAAGGACTCGGACGAGTCGGAAGAGGAAGAGTAAGATTTTTTTTGTGGTGTTTTGAAAAATGGTACAGCTTACGTTTTTAGGGGCGATGTGCGAGGTCGGCGCGAGCGGGATGGTCCTTGAGAACCAGAGCTCCCGCGTGCTGATGGACTACGGCGCGTCGACCGAGGTCACGCCAGCCAGGCCCCCGCTCCCGTGCGGCAAGGTCAGCTCCGTGATTCTGTCCCACGCCCACGTCGACCACTGCGGCAGCCTGCCGATGGTCACGAAGGAAAGCAACGCGCCGATATTCGCCGCGCCGTGCACGAGGGAGATAACGGAGATGCTCCTCTACGACTCGCTGAAGATCAACATGCAGGCGGCGGGCACCCTCGAGGGCGCCAGCCTGCCGTTCGTCAAGGACGACGTCAAGAGGACGGTCAGCAACTTCCGCGACATCCCCTACAGGAGGCCGTTCTCGCTTCCGGGCGGTTCGAGGGCCACGCTGTTCGACGCGGGCCACATACCGGGCAGCGCCATGACGCTGGTCGAGATGGACGGCAAGAATTTCTTATACGCCGGCAACTACAACGGCATCGACACCAGGCTGCTGAAGAAGTGCGACCTCGACCTGCCGAGGGTCGACTACCTCATCACGGAGTCGACGTACAGCGACCGCGACCACCCCGACAGGAGGAGCCAGGAGAAGGAGCTCGTCGAGATGGTGGAGCAGACCGTTGGGAACGGCGGCATAGCGCTGATACCGTCCTTCGCGGTGGGGAGGGCGCAGGAACTGCTCTTGATATTGGAGCAGGAGGGCATCGACTATCCGGTCTTCATGGACGGCATGGCGAAGAAGGCCTCGACCATAATCAACCGCCACAAGGAGCAGCTGAGGGACCCGAAGGAGCTCGACGACACGCTCAGGAAGGTCAAGTACGTCACGACGCAGCAGCACAGGGCCAAGGTCGTGAAGGAGCCTTGCGCGATCATAACCACGTCCGGCATGCTCAGCGGGGGACCTACGAACTCGTACATGAAGATGCTCCACGACGACGACAACTCATCTCTCATTTTGACGGGCTGGCAGGCGCACGACAGCCCAGGCAAGCTGCTGCTGGAGACGGGCCGCTACATCAACGAGGAGGAGAAGGTGGACGTCGAGGTCAGGATGCGCGTGCGCAGGCTCGACTTCTCGGCCCACATAGGCAGGACCGACATGTGGAACTTCATCAAGCAGCTGAACCCGAAGACGACGTTCTGCGTGCACGGCGACCACACCGAGGAGTTCGCGCGCGAGCTCAACGAGAAGGGCTTCAACGCCGTGGCCCCGATAGCCAACGACAGGATATTCAAGTTCTGAGGATTCTCATCGCGTGTAGTTCGGCCTTCCGGCGAAGACCTTCCTCTCCGGCCTTATCGCTATGGTGTAGCTCTCCGGGGACTCCATGCCTGCCGGCACGAGAGCCTTCGCCATGTTGGTCGTGAGGCTCGGCTTGGTGTACCATCCCCCTCTCCTCAGGTTCTTCTTGAACTGACCCTCGTATATCGGCCTGCCGTACCTGTGGGATATCGCCATCAGGTCCTGATAGGGCAGGGCCGCGCCGACCTTCAGCGAGTGCGCCGGCAGCTTCCTCGGGTCGAACTTTCCCAGGGGCGCCCCTTCGAGCCGCCTGTCCACCTCGGTGGAGAACTTCGCGACGTCCTCTATCGAGTAGAAGAACGTCTTCTTGCCCTTCACAAACGTCACCATCGCTTCCATATTGAAGAGGAGTAAACAACGGTATTTAAGCTTTTCGCTACTAGATGATAGTAACGTGATACAAATGAGGGAACTGGAGAGACACATAGGCATGTGCGCGAGGCACCACGCCAAGTTCAGGAGGATGGCCGGGTACGCCAGGACCGAGGCCGAGAGGGACGTGTTGCTGGAGAGGGCGGACTTCTGGATCAAGAAGCAGGACGCGCTGGTCACGGCGTTCGACGCGTCGAAGAAGTTCGGCGGGAAGTAGTTTCCCGCAATAGTTAGTTTAATGTTCTGCCGAGACGAGATACTGTAGATGGGAAAGAAGACAGTGTTCATTGTGGTCGACGGGATGGCCGACCTCCCGATAGGGAAGGAGGAGAGGACCCCGCTCACCGAGGCGAAGAAGCCCAACATAGACTGGTTCGCGAAGAACGGCGCCACAGGCCAGCTAACCGTCATACCCGACAAGATGTGGAACGACCTGGCGAGCGCCAGCATAAGCCACAAGGCCGCAATCTCGCTCTTGGGCTACAACGTGGCCAAGTTCGACGTGAAGAGGGGCCCGCTCGAGGCGGTCGGGGCGGACATACCGTACCAGGACGGCCACCTCGCGCTCAGGTGCAACTTCGCCACCGTCGACAAGAACATGGTGGTGACGGACAGGCGCGCGGGCAGGTCGACCAAAGGGCTGGCCGAGCTGGCGCGCTACATCAACGAGCACGTAGACATAGGGGCGCCGTTCAACTTCATGCGCACGTACGGACACAGGGCCGTGCTCGTCGTGAAGATGGGGCTGACCGACAAGATAGTGACGAACGACCCCCTCGTCACGGGCAGGCCGGTGCAGAAGATATCCGGGCCGGGCGCGGAGGGCGTGGTGAGCTCGAAGATACTGCAGAACTTCGCCGACAAGACGCACCAGCTGATCGAGTACCACCCCATCAACTCGGAGAGGATGGCGGCCGGCGTGCCGGCGGCGAACTACATACTTTTGAGGGAGCCGGGGAACGGCATTAAGAGACTCACGCCGGAGTTCGGCAAGAGGTTCGGCGTGAAGGCGATGTGCATATGCGAGCTCGGCGCCGTGAGGGGCGCGTGCCTGATGGCCGGGTTCGACGCGGTGACCGTCCCGGAGATGCCGTTCGAGGACACGCTTGACTTCATCTTCGAGAACGCAGACGTCGCTCTGGAGGACCACGACTTCGTGTTCATCCACATCAAGGGCCCCATAGACGAGGCGTCGCACGACGGCGACTTCGAGGCGAAGAGGAGGGCCATCGAGAAGATAGACGAGAGGATGGCGAGGTTCAAGAAGTTCGACGGCATCGTGGTGATGACGACGGACCACATAACCTCGACCGAGAGGAAGTCCCACATGCCGGGCAAGGTGCCCTTGATGGTGTGGGGCAGGGCGAAGGACGCGACCGCGAAGTTCGACGAGGCGACGGCGAAGAGGGGCAAGCTGAAGAACTGCAGCCCGTTCCAGCTGATGAAGTTCGTGTTCGGGAAGAAGTGAGCCTGGTACCATGAGAGTGCTCGAGATGCGCGCGAGGAAGGTCCTCGCCACCAACTCCGTTCCAACCGTAGAGATAGAGCTGAGGACCGAGAAGGGCACGGTCCGGGCGTCGTCGCCGATGGGCACGAGCACGGGGAAGTACGAGTCCTACCAGATGCCCGCGGACGACGCGCTGAGGAGGTTCAGCGTCATCAGGAGGTCGTTCACGGCGTCGGAGTTCTCCGGCCAGAGGGACCTCGACAAGGTCCTGCGCGAGGTCGACAGCACGTCGTACTTCCGCGAGATAGGCGCGAACATGGCGGTCGCCATATCCGGCGCCTTCCTCAAGGCGTTCGCGCTCGAGAAGGGCGTCGAGGTCTGGAGGTACGTCGCGAAGGAGTACGGGACGAAGCCTGCGATACCCGCGCCGCTCTGCAACGTCGTCGGCGGCTGGAAGGGGCAGAGCGAGTTCCAGGAGTTCCTGTTTTTGCCGGTGCACCAGAAGTCCTTCGCGGACTCCGTGTTCAAGATAACGGAGGCGTACCAGAGGCTCGGCGACGCGCTGAAGGCGAGGGACGGCAGGTTCAACTATTCGAAGAACCTGGAGTCGGGGTGGGTCACGCACCTCGGTTACAACGAGATACTCGAGGAGATGAAGAAGATCGCCGACGACATGTTTTTGAAGATAGGGCTCGACGTTGCGGCTTCGCAGTTCTACAAGGACGGCCACTACGTCTACCGCGGCGTGAGGATGAACTCGCACGAGCAGTACGACTTCCTCGAGGGGATAGTGAGGAAATTCCCGGTATTCTACATCGAGGACCCGTTCCAGGAGGACGATTGGCTGAGCTTCTCCACCGCGGTCACGAGGTGGCAGCCGAGGATTGTGTGCGGGGACGACTTCTACGCCACGAGGCTCCACAGGCTGCTGAGCAGCATCGACAGGAAGTCGACGAACGGCGCTATAGTGAAGCCGAACCAGATAGGCACCATGACGGACACGATAGAGTTCGCAAAGGAGGCGCAGAAGCATGGCCTCGTCACGGTGCTCTCGCACAGGTCGGGCGAGACGGACGAGAGCCTCATATCTCACCTCGCGGTCGGAATCGGGTGCGAGTACGCCAAGTTCGGGATATCCGGCGAGAGGGTCGTGAAGCTGAACGAGATCATCCGCATAGAGGAGAGGATCAACCAGGAGCCGCAGGAGCAGGTCGGGCCGGCGTCGGAGCTCTCCCAGATGATGAGGGAGAAGATTAGGCAGCTCAAGATGCCGCCCCAGTAGCGGACGATTAATCCTCCCGAGTGCAATATACATACAGATGCCCTACAACAGACCCACTTCGATGAGGGACTGCACGCCGGACGTTAAGGTCATGTCCGTGTACACGGACGATTTTTTCCTGGGCAGCAGGTACGGGAGGAAGCAGGTGCTCGTCGGGCAGCAGACCCTGGTCCAGGAGATGTGGGACCCCAGGAACTCGCTCATGGAGGACCTGACTCGCGGCTCGAGGCCGCCCGGGAGCATAGTCGTCGAGTTCAAGCCGCCGGAGAGGATACGCGTGGGCCCGTACGACGTGGGCTCGATAAGGACCATGCTCGTCGGGGTCGAGGACGCGTGGATACACGACGAGGGCGCGGTGTACGCGCCGAGGGACTTCGCGGAGAAGTTCTACTTCAAGGACAGGACCATAATCATAAGGCCGGTGATCCCCGACTTCGGCCGCAACAGGATCAGCCAAGAATCTCTAAGACTTTTGCGTTGACGATTATCTCGCCGCCGGTCGGCTTGGCCATCTCCATCCCGCAGCCCGTGCAGACGATGACGGTGGCCGCCTTGTTGTAGATGACCTGCTCGTTCTTGCACTTCTTGCACATGACGTGGATGAACCTGCTCTTCGGCGCTTGCACTATTGATTTTGACATAACTTACATCCTCACTATCTCGAACTTCTTCACGCGGAAGCCCTTGCCGTGCAGGTGCTTCTTCTTGCAGACGCTGCACTTGAACCTGAGGTCCAGCCTGCGCGTCGACTTCTCCCTTCCTTTGGGGTTCTCCCTGGGGAACGACCCGTAGCCGAGGAGCTTCCTGTTGAATATCCTTTGGCCGTGCGTGAGCTCGCCTCTGGGCTTCTTCTTCGCTATCTCCACGGTCGCCTCGGTGTGCTTCTTGCACGTCGGGCAGAACATGTGCGGCTTCTGCGGGAATTTCATACAATCACTTCATTGTAGTGATTATTATAGGTTTAAATAATTAGTCCGGGGCGTCCTACTTCGAGACCTTGAACTGCTCGACCATTCCCTGGTCGATGAGGAGCTTCGTGTTGTCGTCCGGGAGCTTGGCTATGTCGCCCTTCTTGAACGGCCCGTACGGCTTCATGTCCGCGCCCATGAACTCCGGCACCTCGTCCTTGAAAACTACCATGCCCCCCTCCTCCAGCTTCTCCGAGACGAATATGTTCTTCAGTTTGCTGTCCCTCCTCTGCTTGATCGATATCTTCACCAGGTCGAAGAAGTCCCTCTCCTCCTGGGTCATGCCCTCCGGCAGTATGTTGGTGCGCGCGGCGTTCACCGCTGCCGTGACGACCTTCCTCTCGCGCCTGTCGAACACGTCCTCCACCAGGCGCTCTATGCTCTTCAGCTCCAGGACGCCCTTCCTGTCCTCCTTGACCATCTGCTTCTTCTGGTCCATGTACGAGGCCACTGCAGAATAGAAGTTGTCGGGCATCTTCGCCAGCTTCGGCGACTTCTGCTCCTCCCTCTGAATTCGCCTTATGAGCTCGAAGGTTATAGTTTCGTCGGACACGTTACCATGTGTTGCTTGGTTCTTTGGTTATTTATTCCTTGGTTTGGCCTTCTTTTTCGGCTTCTCGCCCGACCTGGACTTGAGGAGGCGGAACGGGTAGCTGACGGGGTTCTTGACCGCCGCGTCGTGCAGGTTCTGGCACAGGCCGTGGACGCCCATCTGCTTGTAGTAGTTCTCGTTCTCGCAGTTCGGCGGGAGCATCGGCTTGTCCGTGCGGAAGTGCCACCTCAGCTGGCCGCGCAGGTAGTTGGACCTCAGCGGCGGCATGTTCTTGTTGTTCCACTCGTCCATCCTCTTCTCTATCTGCTCGGCGCTCCATCCCATGTTCCTCAGGAAGTTTATCAGTATGAAGACCGCCCTCTTCTTCCCGTCGCCCAGCCCGTTTTCCAAAATGTACTTTATGCAGGGCGGGAACATGTCCTCCGAGATGTACATCATCTTCCTCGCCTCCGGCCTCTTCTCCCTGAACACCGGGTCCTTCACCTCCTTCATGTTCTTGCTGGCCCAGTCCATCGCCTCGACTATCAGCGGCTGGGCGTCCCTCGCACCGGGGTTCTGGACCAGGAACCTCTCGTCGATCTTCACCTTCTCGGGGCTCGCCATCTCCTTCTCGAACGCGTCAATCCTGCCGGGCTTCAACGGGAGGCTGACTAGGAGGGACTTTTCGTGCAGGCTATAGGGCAGCCTGAACAGGTGCCTGGACGAGAACACGTCCATCGTGACGACCTTGAACGGGTCGAGGCCCTGCTCGTTCGTTATATCCGAGAGCGGCTTGTTGACCCTCTGCGATATCATGCTCGGCGTGTCTATCGCGAGGAACGCCTCCTTCAGCTGGTCGCGCATGTACCACTTCAAAAACTCTATCGTCTTCTGCAGCAGCTCCGGGTACATCGCGCTGCTCGGCTGCATGTTGATGCTCTCCGGTAGGGACGTGAACGGTATCCCTATGTGGAAGCTCTTGCCGCCCGAGAACTTCACCGAATAATTGGTCACGCCGTGGTCCTTCAGCGCCTCCAGGGTCTGCCTGACGGTGGCCTTGGCCAGCTCGAAGTCCGGTATGTCCGGGTCGATGAAGACGTCCCACCCCGTCCTGAGCGCGTCCTGGTCCTGCCTCATCATGCCCAGCTCGAGCTTCATCGGGTTGGACCAGTGCTCGACGGAGCCGTGGAAGGAGAACGCGCCTTCAGCGACGGCTTGCATTATGTCGCCGGGATGGTTCAGCACGTTCGGCCTCTTGCCGAAGTTCCCCTCCCTGTATATCGACGCGACCTCCCTGTTCTTCGCGGCCTCCAGGATGGCCCTCTGCACCGATTCTCTCGAGTACCAGTTCCACACTTTAGAAAAGTCTACCATTCATTCACGTCTCATGAGAGGCTATCGGACCCCTCGAAAGAATATTCTTCCGCCTAGTTTAAATCTGTTCTTTGGCGCGCTTCCACTTCGCCCCGCCCGCCGTGTCCTCGAGCACCAGGCCGAACTCGTCCTGCAGGATCTTCCTCAGCTCGTCCGACCTCGCGAAGTCCTTCGCCGCCCTCGCCTTCTCCCTAAGCGCGATCAGCTTCCTGGCCCTGTCCGGTATCTTCTCCACCTTCGCCCTCTTCGGCAGCACCTGGAAGAACGCGCCCAGCTCCTCGATGAGCTTCCTCGCCGACTCGATCTCTATCGTCGAATAGTCCCCGCCGTCCATGTGCCTGTTCGTGAGCGACGCTATGTCGAGCAGGTGCGAGAGGGCGAGCGGCGTGTTGACGTCGTCGTTCATCGCGGCCATGAACCTGTCGCGGATCTTGAAGAGCCTGTTCGTCAGGATGTGGCTGCCGCCGTTCGGCCTCTCCGCTGCCGCCTTTATCCTTTCTATTGTGGACGCGAGCTTCTCGACCTTCTTCCTCGCGTTTCCTATGTCTCTCTCGTTGTAGTCCAGGGGCTTTCTGTAGTGCGTGGACGCGATCCACATGCGCAGCACCTCGGGCTCGTGCTTCTCGAGGGCGTCTACCAGACGGATGAAGTTCCCCTTGGACTTCGCCATCTTCTCCCTCTTTATCGTCAAGACTCCGGTGTGGACCCAGTACTTGACGAACGGCCTCTTCCCGGTCGTGGCCTCGGCCTGGGCTATCTCCGCCTCGTGGTGCGGGAACGCCAGCTCTATCGCGCCGCCGTGCACGTCGTACTGGGGACCGAAGTACCTCAGCGCTATCGCGGTGTCCTCGATGTGCCACCCGGGGTACCCGACGCCCCACGGCGAGTCCCACTTCTGGATGTGCGACTTTGGCGACTTTATCCACAGCGCGAAGTCCCTCGGGTCCTCCTTCTCGTCCTTCACCTTCACCCTCGCGCCGGCCTTCAGCTCCTCCACGTGCCTCCTCGACAATTTCCCATAGTTCTTGAACTTGGAGACGTCGAAGTAGATGGAGCCGTCCGCCAGGTACGCGTGTCCGTTGTCGACGAGTGCCCTGACCTGCGCCACAATCTCGGGTATGTGGTCGGTCGCCTTCTCCAGGATGTCCGGCCTCAGGAGGTGCAGGCGGTCGAACGCCTCCAGGTGGTGCCTCAGATAAAAGTCTACAATTTGCTGCGGCGTCTTCTTCTCCTTCAGCGCCTTCCTCTCGACCTTGTCCTCGCCCGTGTCGTCGGTCATGTGGCCCACGTCAGTAACGTTCTGGAGGTACGTGACGTCGAACTCCTGGTGCCTCAGGAACCTTACGAGAGTGTCGTAGAAGGCGTAGGTCCTGGCGTGGCCGAGGTGCACGAAGTCGTACTCGGTGACGCCGCAGACGAACATCTTCACCTTCCTCCCGTCGAGGGGCTTGAAGAGCTCCCTCTTCTTCGTCATCGTGTTGAATATCCTCAGCGGCATGCCATGTCTCCCTCTTTGCAGAGCTGGGGGTGGGATTTGAACCCACAATCTGCCGCTCTGCAGGCGGCCGCATTAACCGGATTCTGCAACCCCAGCGTTGAAAGGAATACGCGTCGAGAGGATAAAAGCTGCCCGCCAGTCAGAGGCTCATTTTGCAAGGCAAAGACGTCCACCCATCCGAGCACCAATAGATGCTTGTGCGCCCGCCTATAAAAGTTTCGAATCCCATATGTTATTTTTAATGGACGCCGCGTGCGCGCCGGCTGGGATCGGCCGCTTGTACCACAATCTGATTTCTCCGGACCTACCTCCCGAAAATCCGCACGCGCAGATAGTGTGGAAGATTTACATGGCCGGGAGGATGAGCAGGTCGGATCTCGCGAGGGCGTGCTCGGGTATGTGGAAGCCCAGGGTGACGTCGTACCTGTCCGAGCTAGAGGAGGGCGGCCTTGTGGCGACCAAGAGGAAGCTCGTCCTCGTTGGGGAGTCGAGGGCGTGGTGCAGCGTTGGGTACCTGACGGAGAGCGGTCGCGAGGTCGCGGCGAGGATAGACGGGATGCACGGCGGGCTGTACGGGAGATATGCGACGACGATGATTCGCTAGAAAATTACCATTGCTACTTCTTGGCTGCCTTCGCCTTCTTGGCGGCTTCCTTCTTCAGCTTCAGCATCTTGACGCTGTACGCGCACTTGCTGCACTTCAAAAAGAACGCCTGCTTCATCTTCAGCCCCGTGACGAAGGGCTCCCTCCACTCCTCCCTCCTCTTCTCGTTGTACCCGCACTCGGGGCACGTGATGTCGACCATGGCGCTCGTCTCCTCCTTCGTCTTCATAATCCTTATCCTGCCCTTCACCTCGCCCTTGGAGTTCTCCATCTCCCTCATCGTGATATATTCGAGCGTCATGATTTTTTCCTGTAGACTTTTTGTTTTCGCTAGGCTTAAATCGTTACGCTTGTTACTCAGGACCATGGAACTGGAGAGAAATCGGAGCTACGAGTCCAACTTCAAGCTCGAGTTCAAGACGGCCTTCATGAATCTTATGGACACCATCGACCTGGCGACGTGCGACGTTGGTCAGGACGAGCTCAAGAGGATGAAGGACTGCGTCTCCGGGCTGCACGAGTCAGTCGCGAGGAGGTCGAAGGCCAGGGACGCGGGCTCCCTGTTGCCGGGCAGGGAGGTCATGTTCTCTTCCGGAGTCGGGCAGCTCAAGCTCCCGAGGGAGGAGGGGATCAACGTCTTCGTGCAGGACTGCTCGGCAGGATACCTGAGCCACGTTACCGACCTGGCCGCGGAGAGCGGCATCCGGAGGAACAGACTGACGGACCACTCCTTCATAAAAAAAGAATTCGAGGACGCGGCCAGGAACTCCGAGGTGTACAAGACGCTGAAGATCCGCCTGCAGGGGCTCGCCTACGGTGGAGAGGCCGGGAGCTTCGGCAGGATAAAGAAGCTGGACATAGCGGTAAGCGCGAGGGCCGACGACGTGTTCTTTTTGGGCCTGGTGAACGGCGTGAGCTATCAGGCGAACAAGATGGCGGTCTACGTCATGAGCGGGCTGCCGGCCAAAAACCCGGTCGAATACGTCGACCCCGACCACTTCGGATTCGACGCCCTGAGGAAGGCGTACGTTGCCAGGATGGCACTGAACTACGAGATGGTGATTGGCAGGAAGTACGAGCCCAGGCTGTTCCCCAGAAAATACTTCGCCGACAAGTGAGGGGCCGCCCTCCGACATAATGGAAGATTGTTTTGAGAAGCGGAACTACGCCGGCCTCTTCTTCGGCCTGAGGGCGCGCGAGCCGCAAGCCCTGCACTTTATCGCGCCGGCCTTGACCTTGACCCCGTCGGCCTTCATCTTGGCCTTGCAGACCCTGCAGACCCAGACTCTGTTGTAGATTCTGTTCATCGCCTCAGGGAAAGTTTTCTTTACCACGAAATCACTTCAATTTACTGCTGCTGGCAGGCTTAAATTGTTTGCGGTCTTAATTTCATCAATGTTCAACTTCAGAAGCATGTTTTCAAGGCCGAAGGGCGCGCGCAGGGGGGACGGCGCGACGTACGGCCTGGACTACAACATAGGCGCGACGTACGAGATAGGCGGCAAGAAGAACTACGCCCCGGAGAAGGACTTCAGGCTCGGCGTCGACGACTTCTATCAGCTGTTCAGGGACTACTCCTCGATAACGGAGAACTTCAAGTCCGTGAGGAACGTCAATGTGCTCGTCAAGCCCATAAGCGCAGGCTTCGACTCGTCGCTCCTGAGGAAGAAGGTGGACGCGGCCGTCAGGAAGATAGTCGCCGACAAGGCGGGCCTGAGGGAGAACATAGACCTGTTGGCGTCGAACTCGCTGATGCACGACAGCCCGCTGCTTCAGGAGTACCTGCTGAAGGAGGAGCGCTACAACAGCGCGATAAAGGGAGCCGGCCTGATCTACGAGTGGATCAAGAGGCACGAGGAGTCCGGCGACGCGCTGAAGGCGTGATGGAAAATCTTAATATTCGGCGAACTGCCTCTTAGTTTCATGGTCTCCGTAAAAAGGCTGTGGAGCATGCTGAACGAGGGGCCGCTCGGGTACGTCTTCTACATATTTTTGGGGATAGCCGCGGCCGTGGCCTTCACGGCCGTGCTGGGCGCGGCGCTCGACACCAGCGTGCCGCTCGTCGCCGTGCTGAGCGGGTCGATGGACCACGGCGTAACGGACGAGCCGGGGGCGTCGGCGTATCCGTGCGCGAAGAGGTCGGTCGGCTACGTGGAGAGCTTCGACGGCTGGTGGGAGAAGTGCGACTACACCTACGGGGAGTTCTCGATAACGAGGGACCAGTTCGCCTCGTTCCCGTTCAGGGACGGCTTCAAGAAGGGCGACATACCGGTGATAAGGAACGACGGCAGCTTCGAGACCGGCGACATCATAGTCTACAGCATACCGCAGCAGAAGGTACCGATAATACACAGGATCGTCTCCATAAATTCCGACGGCACGTTCCAGACCAAGGGCGACCACAACGCGGGCCAGAACCCGTACGAGAAGTCGGTGGGCTCGGGGCAGGTGAGGGGGAAGGTTATCCTCGTCGTGCCCTACCTAGGCTATTTAAGGGTGCTTCTCCCAATTAGTTAGGTCGTAGTCCGGGTCGATGTTTATGAAATTCTGCGAAAAATGCGGCAACCTGCTCGTGGCGAGGCCGGGAAAGAAGATTCCGGAGTGCCGCAAGTGCGGGAAGAAGGGGAAGCCGAACGAGAAGATCGTCATAGGCGAGGAGCACCACCTTCACAAGAAGGGGGTCGTCGTGATGAGCAAGGACGAGCAGCAGGGCGACCTCCCGATAACCCACATAATGTGCCCCGAGTGCGAGCACGGCGAGGCTTTCTGGTGGATGCAGCAGACGCGCTCGGCGGACGAGCCTCCGACTCTGTTCTACAGGTGCAAGAAGTGCACGCACAGCTGGAGAAGCTACGGGTGAGGGGCCCGCGGACTCCTGATATTTATTCGTCGCAGTCGGAAGAATATTCTATGCAGGCCCAGAGGTACCTGCCGAGGAAGGTCTCGGAGGTCAGCAAGTCGGACTCGCGCATATCCATCCTCGGGACGGTCTCTTCCGTGAAGGAGGGCGCGTTCGAGATAAAGGACGAGTCCGGGTCGGTGGAAATATCGTCCGACTCTTCCGTGAAGGAGGGCGACATCGTGCGCGCGTTCTGCAACGTGATCGACGGCAGGCTGAAGTCGGAGGCCGTTCAAAGCTTAAATGGCTTGGACCTTAATCTCTATCAGAAAGCGCAGGAGCTTTCGAGGAAGATCGGCATATGACATTCAAAGCAACCTTGATCGGACCTGGGATACTCATAGATTCTTTGTCGTCCATAGCGGAGCTGATAGACGAGGGGATATTCAAGATAACGCAGAACGGCATCACCCTCGTCGCGGCGGACAGGGCCATGGTGGCGGTCGCGGACTTCCACCTTTCGAAGGCCGCGTTCCAGGAGTACGATGTCGACGCGGACCAGTCGATGGGTCTGAATATACTCAACCTCCTCTCAGTTTTGAAGCGCTCCTCCGGGAAGGACACGCTGAAGTTCGACCTGGTCGGCAACAGGCTCCACATCGAGATGGTGGGCGACGGCAGGAGGAAGTTCGTCGTCCCTCTCGTCGACCTGACGCAGGACGAGATACCGCAGATAGAGCAGCTCGAGTTCGCCGCGAAAGTGGAGCTCAGGCCCGACATACTCCAGTCGGGGATAGAGGACGCGGAGATAGTCTCGGACTCAGTCCTGTTCATGACGTCGCCCGGCAAGTTCACGATGCGCTCCGAGGGAGACTCGAGCAGCGCGGAGCTGGAGATGGAGAAGGGCAACGCGAAGATGCCGGTCCTCGAGGCGGACTCCGAGACGAAGTCGAGGTACCCGCTCGACTACCTGAAGAAGATGTTCAAGGCCGCGAAGATCGCGGACAGCGTGACGCTGCAGTTCGGGCAGGACTACCCGATGAAGATATCGTTCAAGGCCGGCGACCGCGCATCCTTGAAGTTCGTGCTCGCGCCGAGGGTCTCGGACGCAGAGTGAAAGACATTAAAATATTGACTCCAATCCTTGGTTATGGGGAAAGTCAGGGATGTTTTTTGCGGCGACGGCTACAGCCCGGTCATAGACTCCGAGACGGGCGAGATATGCTGCGGTAACTGCGGGTTCGTCGCCGGCAGGGACGAGGGCAACATATTCGGCAGGAAGTCGGAGGCCTACGACGAAGACCATGTGGTAAAGCACGACGCGCCGCTCGACACGGACGTGCTCTCGGGCACCTACATAAGCAACACCAACGTGGACTTCACGGGCAAGACGATACCCGTCGCGACCAGGTACAGGATGAAGCCGCTGCGGAAGATGGAGAACCGGGACCGGAGGCGCGACAGGAACAGGAACGTGAGCAAGGCGATCGAGCGCATACACAAGATAGGCGCCACCCTGAAGATGGCCGAGGCCCACATGGAGGAGGCGCTCGACGTTTACAAGTCAGCCTGGGAGAGGGACATAGTCAAGAGGAGGTCTTTCGACAGCTCGGTGGCCGCGAGCCTGATGTGCATACTGAGGAAGTACGAGGTTCCGATAAGCTTCGAGGACGTGGCCTCCGCCTCCGGAATAAAGCGCAAGAGGATAATCAAGTCCTACACGGCGATAAGGAGGAACATGGACGACATCAAGGTGACCGAGCTTCCGAGCCTCTCCAAGTACGTCTCGGACATAGTCGGGGCGAGCCGCCTGCCGGAGGTGAAGAGGGAGCTGTATAGGAGGGAGGTCATGGAGAACATACAGTACCTCAGGGACGCGGGGTATCTCGGGGGTCTGAAGCCGTCCGGTGTCGCGGGCGCGGTCGCATACGCCACACAGCGCTACAACAGAGAGTGGGAGGGCGCCGTCACCCAGCCCGGCATAGAGTCCGCGGTCGACGTCACCATGCCGACCGTGAGGCGCGGGGTGGAGGTATTCAAGAAGGCCCTCGACCGCCTGTACGCCGAGCGCTCCCTTTCCGAGAACAAAGATAAGCCGCAGACCCTAAATTAATCCCATGGAGTCTTTCTTCGACAGGCAGGCGAGGAAGGTGTTCGACCTCGTCGTGGGCGGGACCAGGGGAGGGCCGATGAGGATGTCCATTTTAAACGAGATATCGCGCAGGCCGAGGAACACGAACGAGGTGTCAAAGGCGCTGGGGATAGACTACAAGACGGCCGAGTACCATCTACGCGTGATGAGGGAGCACGGCATAGTCTCCGAGACCGGGGGCGGTTACGGGTCGAGGTTCTCCGTGTCGCCCCTTTTCAAGAAATGGGAAAAAGCTCATAAGGCGGGAAGTAGGAAGTGATAGCATGGAGATGGGAATAGAGTCCTCGTTCATCCTGCAGGTCCTCAACATGGGGCTGCTCTCCGTCCTGATTTTCATATACGTCAAGAACCTCACGAAGGTGAGGTCCGCGATAACGCAGGGCCTCCTCATATTCGCAGTTTTCCTGCTCGTCCAGAACGTGATGGGAGTCTACCTGGGCTTCGTGTCGATGAGCGAGATGAACGAGCCGTTCGAGAACTACGCGTTCTTCATCAACTTCATGGAGACGATAGCGCTCATCGCGCTATTCTGGGTGACGTGGAAGTAAGACTCCCCAGCAAATTCGTCACTCCTGGAACAGGAGCCCCATCACGTCGTCCGTCAGCTTGCCTTCCCTGTTGATCGATATCTTCGACTTCTCACCGGTCACGAAAACGTCGGGTCTCTTCTTTGCTCGGGACTCTATGATGGCCGGGCTTATCTGATAACCCTTCCATTCCCTGATTATACTCGATATCTCGGCAGGCGTGTACCTGTTGTTCCCGAGGACAAGCGCGATGGTCGCGTCTATTTTGCTTATAACCCTCTGATACTCGGCGTTGTCCTTGAAGCCCCTCTTCACGGCGAGGCTGTTCTGATATTCCACGTAGCTCCCGAACCCCCTCTTCTTCGCCAGATAATAATTGTACTTCGTCTTGCTCTCAAACCCCCTGTCCACCGTGACGCGGTGCTTCTGGTACTCCGTGTAGTTCTCGAACCCCTTGTTCCTGGCCAGCTCGTCGTTGTGCTCCGTCCGGCTCCCGAACCCCCTCTTCCCAGCCCAGTGATTGTTGTATTCCCTCCAGCTCCCGAATCCCTTAGGCGGTCTCTGTCCCATGAAAGGCATAACGCCGGAGAGGGTTAAATATCCGAAGAAAAAGAAAAGCCCGGGCGGCCGAAACCGCCCGGCAGTAAAAATCTATTCCTCCATTATCTCCTTCAGCTTGGCGCGCAGCTCCTCGCCCTTCCTCTCGGCTTCCTGAGCATCTTTGAACTTGCCCAGCGAGGCTTCGACCACGAGCTCGGCTATCCTGTCCAGCTTGGCTCCCTCCATCTTCTCCACCCTCGACCTTATCCTGTCGAACAGGGCGGACTTGTGGGCGAACATGGCCATCTGGATCAGCTTGTCCTGCATCGCCTCGTAGAAGTCGCCCGAACCGCATCCGCAGTTTTCCTGCCCGCATCCGCAGCTCTGTGACTCGCACCCGCAGTTCTCCGTCCCGCATACGCAGGACTTCGACTCGCACGCGCAGCTACTCCCGCAACTTGTCTCGCAATTGTCTCCCATTTTCTTGTCACCTCCAAATATCGGATGTCCTATACTTGGGGCCTCATCTATATAAACGTATCGGACGTCCTATATGTAAGGGGGTCATGATTAAGGTGTGCGGAAACGAAGGTATGAGCAGGGAAGATATGAAAGATGGATGCGGCTGCGACATGAGGGGTATGCTCTCCTTCATGGTGCTATGGCTTTTGTCGAAGAGGAAGATGCACGGCGAGGAGATAGCGGAGGAGATAGGCAAGAGAAGGGGTGACAAGCCGTCCGCGGGAACCATATACCCGGCGCTGAAGGTCCTGAAGGACAACGGACTAATCAGGGGCGAGAAGAGCGGCAAGAAGATTGTCTACTCGCTGACAGCGTCCGGGAAGAAGGTCTCGGTGAGCTCGATGCAGTACTTCCACAGGGTCTTCCACGACATCATCGACGACTGCAGGGGCATGAAGTGCTAGCCGCAATCTGGGAAAACGTTTATATGCGGTCCTGCCGATTTCTGGTTTGATAGCATGAAGAACAAGGCGGTAGTCCCGATAATTATTGTGACCTTGGCAGTAGCCGGGGTGCTCGCGTTCTTCTTGAACCAAATGACTCTAGCCCCGGCGACGAGCCAGGAGATGGTATCAAAGGACGCCTCGGCGGCCGGCGGCACCATGCCCGAGGGCTCGCCACTGCCTGAAGACGGGGGCATGATAGGTGGGGATGCGGTTGCAAACGATGGCTCAATGATGAAGGATGTTTCTTATTCGGGCGAGGTGATTGCGGGTTCCGAGACGCCGTACATCAGGTACAACAGGGCGGACTTCGACAGAGCGCTCTCCGAGGGCAAGTCCGTCTACGTCTACGTCTATGCGACGTGGTGCCCGACCTGCGCGGCGGAGAGGCCTAAGGTCATGCAGGCGTTCAACGAGCTGGGCGAGACGGGCGTCGTAGGGTTCGAGGCGCACTGGAACGACGGCCAGAACACCCAGGAGGACAACGACTTCGAGAGGAACTACGGCGTCACGTCGCAGCACACGAGCCTGTTCATAGGCAGCGACGGCAAGCTGGTCGAGAAGAGCCTGAACACAATCGAGGTTGGGGCATTCAAGGCGAAGCTCGCCGCCTTCGGAGCTTAGTCTGTATGGCAGAGATAACCATTTTGATAGCGTTCCTCGCCGGCATAGTCTCGTTCCTCTCGCCGTGCATACTCCCGCTCGTTCCCGCCTACCTGTCCTTCCTCGCGGGCACCAGCGTGTCGGACGCGAAGAAGAAAGTGGTCGACAAGAAAAAGATCATAATCAGCTCCGTCTTCTTCGTCCTCGGGTTCTCGCTCATTTTCTCGGTGGTCGGCGTGGTGCTGAACAGCCTGCTCGGCTCCGCGGCGTTCGATGTCAGGATATGGCTCTCCAGGATCGGCGGCGCGGTGATAATCGTCTTCGGCCTCTACCTCACCGGCATACTGAGGAGGGCGCTCGAGGCCCTTAACATAAACTACCTGAGCCAGACGCACAGGCTCCAACCCAAGAGGTACGGGTCCAGCTACCTCACGTCCTTCGTCTTCGGGGTGGCCTTCGCCATAGGCTGGACGCCCTGCGTCGGGGCGATACTCGGCGGCATACTCACGCTCGCCATCACGGAGCCCGCCTCGGCGTTCAACCTGATGCTCGCGTACTCTCTGGGCATAGGCATACCGTTCATAGTCGCGGGCGGGTTCATCTCGCAGATGGCGGGATTCATCGTCAAGTACTCCGGCTTCATGGGCAAGTTCACCATAGTGATGGGCTTCGTGCTGATTGCGCTCGGCGTCCTAGTGATGACGGGATACATAGGCGCGATAGCGTTCTTCGTGCCGATGGGACTCGGGGGATAGGGCATGAGCACGAGGAGTCCCCATTCCGGCGGCGGGACGGACTACAGGCTGCCGATTATAATCATAGCGTGCGTCATCGGCGTCATCGTGGCGGTGAACGTTCTGCTGCCCACAGCGCCGCCCAGGCCGACTTCCCTGCCTTCGGCCGGGCAGGAAAATGCCGCGGAGCAGATTGCAGAAGACGTGATATCCAAGAGCACTTACTTCACCCAGTCGCAGAAGCAGGTGATGTTCCCGCGCGCGCCGGAGCTCGCCGGAATATCCGGGTACATCAACGCGGACGAGTCGATATCGATCAGGAAGTTCGTCGAGGAGGGTAACGTCGTGCTCGTCGACTTCTGGACGTACTCGTGCATCAACTGCCAAAGAACGACCCCGTACCTGAATTCCTGGAATGAGAGGTACGGCGGCAAGGGCCTTGTCATTGTCGGCGTGCACACGCCCGAGTTCGAGTTCGAGAAGGACCGCGCCAACGTGGTGAGGAACATGGAGAGCTTGGGGATCAAGTACGCCGTCGTGCAGGACAACGACTACGCGACCTGGAGGGCGTACGACAACCGCTACTGGCCGAGGAAGTACATCGTCGACATAGACGGCTTCGTCCGCTACGACCACATCGGCGAGGGCGCGTACGACCAGACGGAGGCGGTGATACAGGACCTGCTGATGGAGAGGGCGGATAGGATGGGCGAGGAGGTCGCGATGCCCGACGAAGCGCCGATTATAGCGGGGGACACGGACTTCTCGCAGATCAGGTCGCCGGAGGTTTACTTCGGGTACAAGTTCGCCAGGCAAGACCTGGGCAACGCGGGCGGCTTCCAGCGCGAGTCGGAATACGAGTACGAGCTGCCCGTCGAGGGGTCGTGGAAGCAGAACGTGCCCTATCTGGGCGGTACCTGGTACCAGAACGCGGACTCGTCGGACCTGTTCTCCGACAAGGGCGAGGTCGGGCTGAGGTACTCGGCGAAGAAGGTCAACATAGTCGCGGGCGGCAGCGGGAGGGTCACGGCGTTCGTGGACGGGGAGTACGCGGGGAACGTCACCATAGCAGGCGACACCCTGTACAACGTGGTCTCGTCCCAGGGCTATGGAGAGCACTCTCTGAGGCTGCTGTTCGAGGGCCCAGTCAAGATGTACACGTTCACGTTCGGCTGAATCCAAATTATAAATCAGAGTCCCGCGAATCTAGGGTATGCTCTGGCTTATTTTCTCAGTGCTCGCGGCGCTGCTCTTCGCGGCGTCCAGCATGGTCGACAAGTACTTCATGGGGAGGTTGGTCAGGAACCCGATGGTGCCCGTGATGTTCTCCGGCATAATCGGGGGAGCGATAGGCGCTGCGATGCTCGTCTCCAGCGGCGCGCCGGCCATGTCCTATTCCGGCATGTTCCTGTCCTTCGTCTCTGCGGCGTCGTTCACGCTGACGCTGCTGTTCTACTTCATGGCCGTGAAGCTGGAGGAGATCTCAAGGATCTCGGCGGTGTTCTACGTGTCCCCGATAATGGTTATGGTCCTGGCGTCCGTCTTCCTCAACGAGTCCCTAGTTCCGTATGCATACCTGGGCGTCGTGCTGCTCGCGGGCGGCGCGATGCTGATGTCCTTCCGGGAAAAGATAGGGTTCAGGTTCGGGAAGGCGTTCTGGCTGATAATGGCAGCCGCGGCCTGCACGGCGGTCGGAGTCGTGATAACGAAGCACCTGCTCGGGTCGAACGACTACACGGCGGTCTACTCCTATACCAGGCTGTGGGGGCTCGCAATAGTGATCCCGGCGGTGGCGCTGAACTTCAAGGACCTGTCGGGGATATTCAGGCCGGGACTGAGGAAGACCCTCGGGGCCGTTTCGCTGAGCGAGGGGCTGACGCAGGCGGCATTGTTCTGCGCCATACTCGCGTCCTCTCTCGGGATGGTGACGCTGACGAACGCGGTCGGGTCGATACAGCCGCTCTTCGTCCTTTTGTTCGCGGTTTGTCTGAGTATCTTCCATCCCAAGATTCTGAGGGAGGAGATAGGGAGGAACATGCTGCTGGTGAAGGTTGCCGCGGTGGCTCTGATAGTGGCCGGGGCCGTGCTCGTTTCCTGAGCCTCCGCAAAACTTTTAATCCTTGGGAAGCCTCTATTGATTCTCATGGGATTCCTATCGGGCATTTTTGGGAGGGGCAAGGAGCCTGAGCAGAAGGGCGCCAGCGACGTCTCTGCATCAGAACTCACTGGTAGGCTGGAGTCGAGGCTCGCGGAGCTGGAGCTGTCCTTCGGCCCCGACATGAAGAAGCTCCACGACAAGATTCTGGCGTCGACGAAGGACCTTTCTGAATCCATGGCTAGGCTCGAGGCCGCCAAGTGCGCCACGAAGATAGATGACGCGGTGATGAAGCTCGCGACCAGCTTCCGCGCCTCCCTGATCAAGTCATTCAACCAGCCGTTCATGGACGCGGCCAAGCCCACGGAGCACGGGATGGAGCCGTTCAAGAGATACTTCGCAAAACTGTCGGCTTCGCTGGTGGAGGCGGAGAAGGACGCGATGAGGTACGTCCCGCCGATGAAGGATGTCTTTCCGGGCGAGACGAGGGACATGTTGAAGAAGGTCGATAAACTGGAGGAGGTGATCACGGAAGTGAAGGAGTTTTTGGAGGCAAAGGCAGCACAGTCAGGGCCATTATCCGTAGCCCTTGCAGACTCTAGGGATCTCGAGGCGGAGCTTGCCAAGGCCGCTCAGCTCGAGGCGAGGATGAAGGACCTTGAGACGGACCTTTCGCAGCTGACGGCATCGAAACAGGCGAACGAAGCGAAGATATCGGAGCTGATGAGGAGCGAGTTGTGGGCCGGCCACATGGCGAGGAAGGGGGAGCTGTCGCAGCTGAAGAGGAGGACGGAGGACGTGAGGAACCTAATCGTGCAGACAATCATTTCCATGGACAGGCCGATGAAGAGACTGAGGAAGGCCGTGATAGACGGGAGGGAGACGGTGGAGGGGCCGGGTATCCTTGAGTCATACATAGGGAACCCGTTCGAGGCGTTCCAGCAGGACGACGGCACAAATCTAGAGGAGTTCGTGACGAAGATCTCCGCCCTGTCTAAGAGGGGCGAGATGGAGCTGGAGGAGAAGGAGAGGAGGATGTTCGAGAAGGCTTCGGAGCTGAACGAGATGCTGGCGAAGATGAGGGCCGACTACGGGGGTCTGGAGAGGGAGACGGCGAGGTTGGAAGAGGAACTGGCCACGTCCGAGGTCGTGCTGACGAACAGCAGGCTGAGCGAGGAGATGAGGCTCGCGGACCTTAAAATCTCCGCCAACGGGGAGGACAAGGCTAAGGTGCAGTCCATGCTGGCGAAGTCCAAGGAGTCGGTCTCCCAGGCCTCGGAGAAGGTTGTCAAGTCGGCTTCGTCCGCCCTTGGGGAGGAAATAAGAATACGTACTCCTCAATTAATTCCATCATCGGATGCCCAGGTCGCCTAACCCGGTATGGCACAGCGCTGGAAACGCTGCGAGCGCAAGCTCTTGGGGGTTCAAATCCCCTCCTGGGCGCTCCTGATTTTAATTTAGAACCTGAAGATTATTTTGTTCCAGTTCTCAATCTTTCCATTCTTGATTGACACGCCCTCTCTCGACAAAAGTTTAATTTTCTTCTCCGTCCCATAGGCGTACCCTCCCACGGACCTGTCGGACCTCACAACGCGATGGCACGGCACCTTGATTGGGTCTGGGTTCCTGTTCATAATCCTGCCTATCGCGCGCTGGCCGTTCTTCATCCCCACGGACTCGGCGAGGGCCTTGTAAGTTGTTACTTTTCCTCTAGGGACCCTCATCAGGCTCCTGTAGACGCGAGAGCTGAGATTTTTCATCTTCGAATCATTCCCTCTACGAGTACTTCCTCGCTATCTTCCCCAGCTCCCTCCAGAAGTCCTGGTACTCCCCCTTCCTCACGCCCGCCGCCTTCGTCTCGACCTGGAAGCTCTTCCTCACCCTCTCCTCGTTGTCGTCCGAGTCCTCGATCTTTTCTTTTCCCGCGAGGTCCGAGACGTGGCCCCCGACGTGGGTCGTGTCGAAGTTCACCATGTAGACGCTCTCCCCGCCGAAGCCCACCTCCTTGAAGGATGAGAACCCCCTGCTCCTCGCCAGTTCAGAAACTTCGCCGAGGAACTTCTCAGACCTGGGGCTGGGCAATATGTCGAACGCCATGTGGCCGCCGTTGATGAAGGTGAAGCCCGGGTCCGGGGTCGCGCCCTTGAAAATTGTGTCTCCGACGTGGCCCTCGCAACTTGAAACTGTCTCGACGAAGGAAATCTCGTTCAGCTGCCTCACCAGCTCCCTCACCCCGGGCTCTATGAGTGAGTAGTCCATCCTGCCGGGCTCCATGTAGTCGACCGGGCGCATGAGGGATGACATGATGGTTAGTTGGATTCCTGTAGCAATGAAAGTGTCTTGATTAGTTGTTTTTGAAGTCGTACGGCATGTCGATGCCGTCCAGCCTGTTCTTCAGCATGTGCACGATGCCGCTCTCGTGGTAGAGTCCCACGACGGAATGGAAGATCTTGCCCCCGTCCCCATACTCGGCCTTCACGGCATCCGCGCACATCTCCCTCTTCATCAGATCCGATCTGCGGTTGTGTATCCTGTCCCCCCAGCTGCCGCACATGTAGTCCAGCTGGTATTTCAAGGGCTCAGGAGGACTGGAAAGCTCCCTTATCTTCCTCATCACCGGGATGAACCTCTCGTCCTCCAGAGACTTGAAGGTGGACTTCACTGCAAATTTCGAGGACTCGTTTATGGCCGCCTTGTCCTCCCTCGTGAGATCTGGCTTGTAGCCCTTTCGGAATAGGCCGAACCTCTTCTCTTGGTATTCCTGCAGCTTGGAGTCGAGCTTGGGGGAGTAGTCGAACTCCCGCCTCTGCCTGGTTGCGTTCCTGTAGTTGTCGTTCTGGAAATCCCAGGCCGTGCCCTGCTCTAGTATGCCGCCGAGTCCGCGTTCCAGAAGGTATTGTTCCCCGTTCTGGCGGAGCTTCATAATTTCGTCATGAATGAAGAGCTTCACGTTTTTCTTCATGTGGAGCTTTGGTATGGGCAGGGCCATGCCGTGCGCTATCCCATGCACCCTGTACTCGATGCCCGTGGCCTCGTCTGTGTGGCCCGAGTAGGGCAGGCTCTCTAGGGACTCGGGCGGGTTGTTGTATGCTTCCGCTATCTCGTCGCGCTTGTGAATTTTAAAAGAGTCTTTTATCATGTTTCTGAGGTCTTTCTTCTCGTACTTTATTCCCCTGTCTGCCATCCTCTTCTCCAGGTCGCTGAGGTCCTTAGACCCGACCGCCATCCTGTATATTTCTGCGTGGTCCATGCTATCCTATAGTACCGATATGCTTATATATTGCCACTGCAGAGTAGTGAATTAGTGAACAACATGGCAAAAGATTACGATCCTGCAGGCTCCATGAGGGACGAGCCCTACGGCTTCGGGGCCAGAAGGCGCGACTCGCCAAGGTTCGACAAGTATTCATATGGCGACAATTATAGGCCCCCCGGTTTCTCCGGCGGGTCCGCGGACTACGCGAGCAAGGCGGATATCTGGGCGAAGAGGAGGATGGGCGAGGCGGGGTACGGCCTGACGTCCGCGTCGCTGAGCAGGGCGGAGCACAGCAGGGTCCTGGACGAGGCCGCCGAGGACTCGAGGGTGATGGCGGACCACGAAAAGAGGAAGGGCCTAAGGTACGGGGGCGTGTGAGAAATGAGCATGCTAGAGCCCGTCTACGAGAAGAATTTCTGGAAGGACATAAAGGCCGACATCATTAGATACGACGCGGCGAGGGGAATCGACCCCGAGAAGGAAGATTTCATGAGGGGAGGCGACGAAATCAACAAACTGATATCGGGCAAGATTTCCAATGGAATCAGGATAGACTCCTCCGCGTGGGATTACGAGGCCAAAGGAGAGGACATCCTGCACGACATAAACTTCCTCAACCTCAAGGGCAGACTCGGCGACAGATACAAGTTCAGGATAGACTATGCGACTTATGACAGGCTGTCTCCCAGGGTGTCCGTGGAATACCAGTCTGCCATGGATAGGGACGGAAAAACAAGCCTATTCTGGGCCCTTTCCGGCGAGTACGGCAAAAGTTTCGGGGCATATCCCCGGATGGAAAATTTCGACATAGACAGAGTCCGCGGCTTCAACGTCAGCAACCTCGACAGCCTCGGTGCCATTTTTGGGTCCTATTATGATTTCACCCTGCATCCGAACGAAGTAATGTTCGACTCAGACTCAGAAGAGGGCGGGAACACCACGCTCGTAAAGTTCACAGGGCGCAACAGGAAGGCCTACGGGAATCTGATGAGGAAGGTCGAGGAGTTCCTTCCAAGCCATGGGGGCGTCTGAGAAATGTCTTTCAAAATGGCGGAGGCGTACATCGAGAAGTTCGGGATGGCCGACGACAAGATGCTGTTCTACAAGATCGTGGACTACGTGGCGCTGTCCGTGTCGAAGAAGCACATAGACAGGAGCATGAGGCTGCCGGACATAACATACGGGAGGGAGATTGAGATTTTGGGACTGGTCGACCCCATGGGACTGGCGACGGAGAAAGGCGAGGCGCTGGTAAGGGAGGTCAACCCCGATTTGTACGAGATGTCGAAAGGACTGTGAGAGACAGGCCGTCGATGAAAAAGAATGTTATTTTATCCTATGCTATTTCGTCTCGTCGAGCAGCGCCCTCAGCAGGTCCGTGCGCGAGATTATGCCGAGCAGCTTCTCCTTCGCGTCCACTACCGGGAGCCTGTCTATCCTGTGCTTGTCGAGCAGCTCCGCCACTTCTATGAGCGTGGCGTCCGGTCCGACCGTGACCACCTCGTCGGTCATGAAGTCCTTCACCATGTTCTTAGAGACCTTCTTCACCTCGGCCAGGTAGCTCAGCTCGTCCTTGATCATCAGCGTCGTCATCAGCGTCAGGGACTGCTTCTCCATTCCGCCGAAGCCGGAGATGGACATCTTCAGGCACATGAACCTCACTATGTCGGATACGGTTATCATGCCGACGACCTTTCTTCCATCTACGACCGGCGCGCCGGATATGCCCCTCTTCGAGAGGACCTCCGCGGCGTCGAATATGGAGTCGTGCGGGCCGAACGTCACCGGCTCCTTCCTCATGTAGTCCCTCGCGTGCATGCTTGTCCCTCTAGCAGACTTTGCTCCCGGGGGTTATGTCCTTTTCGGGCTGCAAAAGAACTATCCCGTTCTCGTCCTCGGCGGCCATTATCATCGCCTGCGACTCGAGCCCCATTATCTTCCTCCTCTGCAGGTTCGTGACGAAGACGAACTTCTTCCCGACGACGTCCTCGGGCGAGTAGAACTTCCTTATCCCGGAAAGCACCTGCCTCTCCTCCGTTCCGAAGTCCACAGTGAGCCTGAGCAGCTTCTCAGACTTCTCCAAAATTTCGGCGCTCTTCACGAGCCCGACCTTCAGCTCGAGCTTGGCGAAGTCCGAGTACGTGGCCTCCGTTGGAATCTCTTCTTTCTTCTCTTCGACGGGCGCCTCTTCCATGCTTGGATATTCTCCGCCCGCGCTTTAATGTTTTGCCGCGCTAGGCGAAGAGCATGATCAGGGCGAGGGCCGCCATGCCGAAGTCCTCGATGATTGTAATCTTCGTGAGCGGCACCTTCAGGAACGTCCCGAGGCACGCGCAGTAGAACTTCTCCTTCTTCAGCAGCTTTATCGCGACTCCTATCCCGCTGAAGCCCATGACCAGAATCTCTGCCAAGAGAAGCGGAGCCGAAGTCGGATACAGAATCATCGCCAGCCCGAAGAAGAGCTCGATGAAGGGGTAGACATACCCGTACGCGAAGACCCTGCCCGCGAGCAGGTCGTAGGTGGAGTATCCTTCCGCGAAGCCCTTTAGGTCGATGAGCTTGAACCCCGCGAACACGACGAAGAACTCTATCATGAAGTAGGAGATCGTCGTCTGGGCCGCGAACCCACCGGAGACATGGTCCCTGACGGAGGCGACGACCGTGACCAAGAGTATCAGGCCGATGACCACGGCGAGGGGCGCGTACGCCTTCAGACCGGGTTTGGTTGGCGCGCCGCCCTCGAAGTGTGAAACGGAATTGTTTTTTGATTTCATGGCTGCAAACTTCCCGGGGCTCTTGCGGAAGGCCTCGCGGCAGTGGGAGCTGCAGAAGTAGTATGTTCTGCCTCTGTAGGACTCTCTAAGCTTGCTCCTGCCGACTTCCATCCCGCATACCGGGTCCTTTCCCATAATAGATACGCTCATGCGGACACCTTGAACGTCGCCATCATCCCCGACTCCATGTGCTCCGGTATGTGGCAGTGCACCAGCCAGTCGCCGGGGTTCTTGAAGTCCACGAGGAGGTCCACGTAGGAGCCCCTCTCCACCAGGACCGTGTCCTTCCACGCCAGATTGTTGTTCGGCGTCCCGTCCTTGTCCAGCACGAGGAACCTCTGGCCGTGCAGGTGTATCGGGTGCTGCATGGGATGCGCCGAGTCCGGATTGTTGAAGATTCTTATCTTTCTCAAGTCGCCAACTTTGGCGTCATAGACTAGGTTGTCGTTCTCCTTCCCCGTTTTCGCGTCTCTTATAATCCACTTCGTGTTTTCGGTGTTCGACATAGAGTTCATCATAGCCATCTCATCTTCCCATTCTATCGGTCCCGATTCTTCCTCCTCCATACTTCCGCCCATCATAGAGCCGTCCGGCATAATATGTCCCGCCGAGCCGCCGGACATTCTACCCATCATACCTGACAGCCTCGACTCAAGGCTCATCTCGATGTCGGGCGCCCCATTCAAATAATCGCCGATGCTCGCAACCTCGCCCCTGATGTCCGGGGACGGCGACAGCTCATGGACTGCCCTGCCCGCCTTTGTTTTGTCGGACACCACCACGCTCCCCATCACGTACTCCGACTCCGGCGTCCTGTGGAATATCCTGTACGTCCCCGGTCTGTCGAATAGGACCTCGACTATCCTCCTCTCGCTCGGCGCGATGACGAAGCTGTCTGCCACGGCGTCCCTCTCGTACCTACCCGAGTCGTCGCCGACCAGCGCCATCTCCTGGCCCTCTATCGAGACGTTGAAAACTCTGGTGTTCGCGGCGTTCGTGACGTAGAGCCTGACCTTCTCGCCCCTGCCCACGGAAAGCCCGTAGTCCTCCCTTCCGTTCGCAAGCATCACGTTTCCGAACCTTCCCATCAGCGCATAGCTGACATACTCGTCGGAGAAGAAGTCCAGGTCACCGTTCCTGATCCTGACGTCGTCTAGAATCATGGCCTCCTCAGAGTCCGCGCCGTTATAATAGTTCGGGTCCCGGGGCTCGACTATAATGTTCCCGTACAGCCCCATCTCCTGCTGGAAGTCCTCCCTGACGTGCGGGTGGTACCAGTAGACGCCGGCGTCCGGGAAGTCCAATACGTATGTGAATTTTTCACCGGGCCCCACCGCATCCTGCGTCACGCCCGGCACGCCGTCGAACTCGTTCCTCAGCCTGAGGCCGTGCCAGTGCACGGTCGTGTCGACGTCGAGCCCGTTCTTGAAGTTGACCGTGAGGGAGCTGCCCTGCCTCACCCTCAGCGTCGGCCCGGGGATCTGACCGTTGTAGCCGTACATCGAGATTTCATTTCCGGCTATGATTTTCTTCACCGGCAGCGCCTCCATCTCGAACGTCCCGCCGTCCGACAGCGCGTGCTCTTTCGTTTCCAGAGCGGCCGGCGCGTCGAGCGACCTCCCGAACGAGACCCCCCTCACCTCGTCGGGCGCCGGGTTTATGTCAGCCAGCAGAAAATAGGCCGAGACCGAGGCGGCCGCCAACAAACCCAGTAAAATGAAAATCCTAACGTCTCTTTTCTTCACAACGAGATATTATTCCAACGTTAGTTATAGTTTGCGGTCCCGGACCCCCGTTTTAATATTTTGCCGCCCATAGTCTTGTGATGTCGAACAGCGGCCAGAGGGCGAGCAGGAGGGAGGCGTGGGACTACCTGTGCCTTTACTTCAAGAATAATGCGAAGGGCAAGACGTACGCCCTGAGAGAGACGCTCGCCTCCTACATAGCCAGGGAGTCGGGCATCCCGGCGCAGTCCGTAGGGACGTATCTGAGGTTCTTCAACGAGAGCAAGATGGTCGAGGTGTCCGGGGACAGGGTGTACCTGCCGAGGGACGTCGCGTTCGCCTTCAGCGTGACAGGCCACCTGCCGGGCTACAGCCGGGCCAAGAAGAGAAAGAGCTGACTCATTTCACTTCTACCTTAACGAAGAGGTACCCGTTCTTCTTTATCCTAGATTTGAACGGCCTGTATTTCGCGTCCTTCAGCCTCTGCGGCTTGACGCCTAGCTGATCGAAGATGCGCCTCGACGTGGAGGGCATGAAGGGCTCTATCAGGATTGCGATGATGCGGATCCTCTCCATCAGGTTGTAGATGATGTTCCCGAGGTTCTTGCCCTCTGACTTCCACGGCTCTGTCCGGCTGATGTATTTGTTCGTGTCGCGGATGATCTGCCAGACCTCGTCCATCGCCTGGTTCAGCCTGTTACCGTCCATGTTCCTCTCTATCGATTTTATCTTCGGCGCGAGGTTCTCGAACGGCCTGCCCGCCACCTTGCCCTTGTACTTCTCCGCGAGGGTCAGCGCGCGGTACACCAGGTTACCCAGGTCTGCGACGAGCTCGCCGTTTATCCTCTCGACGAGCTTCTTCTCGGAGAAGTCGCCGTCCTCGCCGAACGCCGCGTCCCTCACGAGATAGTATCTGAACGAGTCCACCGAGTACTTGCCGACGACCTGGAGCGGGTCGACGACGTTTCCCACGGTCTTGGACATCTTCTGACCCTCGACGAGCCACCAGCCGTGCACGAGGACCTTGTTGGGCGGCTTGACGCCGACTGAAAATAGCATGGCGGGCCAGATGACGGAGTGGAACCAGTTGATCTCCTTCCCCACGAGGTGCACGTCCGCCGGCCAGAACCTTTTGAACTTCGCGCTCTTCCTGCCGCCCAGCGCGGAGATGTAGTTCGTGAGCGCGTCGAACCAGACGTACGTCGTGTGTTCTTTGTCGAGAGGGAACGTTATGCCCCATCTCAGATTCTCCCGGCTGATGCTGAGGTCCTTCAGCCCGCCCTTCACGCGGTTCTTGATCTCGTCCGCCCTGTACGCGGGGGAGATGAAGCCCGGGTTCTGCTTGTAGAACTTCAGCAGCCTGTCCTGGTACTTCGAAAGGCGGAAGAAGTAGCTCTCCTCCATCCTCATCTCGAGCCTCCTCTTGTGGTCCGGGCACTCGCCGTTCACCATCTCGCTCTCGGTCTTGAAGCTCTCGCAGCCGACGCAGTAGAATCCCTTGTAGTTCCCCTTGTAGACGTCGCCCTTCCTGTCCGCCGCCAAAATGAAGTCCTTCACCGTCCTCTTGTGCCTCGCCTCTGTCGTTCGGATGAAGTCGTCGTAGGATATGTCGAGCGTGTCCCACGCGTTCTTGAAAATCGCCGAAAGCTCGTCCACGAACTGCCTCGCGCCCTTGTCCATCACCTGTGCAGCTTCAAGGACCTTTTCACCGTGCTCGTCCGTGCCCGTCAAAAACAATACCTTCTCGCCCTTGAGCCTGTGCCAGCGCGCGATGACGTCGGCGATGACCGTGGTGTAGGCGTGGCCGAGGTGCGGGGGGCCGTTGAGGTAGTAGAGGGGGGTCGTTATGTAGAACCCTTTCTTCGCCATGCAATAGGATTGGGATGCCCCGATTTTAAGCGTTCCCCTGGCCCGACAAAGTCTTAAGCCGACCCGCGAGAATCAGATTTCATGGAAGTGAAAGGTTTCCTCTTCGACTTCGACGAGACCGTCGTCTACTCCAACATGGATCACGTCAGGTCCTACATAGACGCGGGCAAGAGGTTCGGGCTCAGGATAACGAAGAGGCAGATACTGGAGAGGTTCGGAAAGTCGGCGATAAACATACTCACGGAGATGTTCCCGGAGATGACCGACGAGGAGATCATAAAGATGAGGGACCTGAAGGAGAAGATCTACAGGCAGATCATATCGAAGAAGGACATACAGACGATAGCCGGGACGGAGGAGCTGTTGAAGTTTTTGAGGAGGAACAACGTGAAGTGCGCCATCGTGTCCTCGGCGTCGATAAAGAACATAAAGATCGGCCTGAGGGAGAACAAGCTGACGAGGTACTTCCAGGCGATAGTCGGCGTGGAGAACTCGAAGAGGCACAAGCCAAACCCGGACCCGGTCCTGAAGGCGGCGAAGATGCTCGGCCTCAAGCCGAAGGACTGCGTGATGATCGGCGACTCGAAGTACGACGTCATCGCCGGCAAGCGCGCCAAGGCCATCCCGCTGGGCCTCACCACAGGATACTACTCGGAGATGCAGCTGAAGTTCAACGGGGCGAAGGCGTGCTTCAGGGACAACGCCGAGGTCCTGTCGAGGCTGAGCCCGTCCAGGCATTCCGTTAAGCTGGACATCTGACTCCTAACCAGGCGGGGAAGACGAGAAATCTAGTTCCTTGAGATCGCGGCAAACTTAGGCGTGACCACGAGGTAGCCCTCCTCCGTGCCCGCTATGTCGAAGCCGAAGCTCGTGCATGACCTCTTCAGCTTCTGCACGGACGTCTGGAACTGGCCGAGGTCCTTCCTCTGCAGCTCCTTGGTCTTCAAAAACAGTATGTTGCCCTCGCGCACGAACTTTATGATGCGGTCTATGTCCGCCATTCCGCCGAGGTTCTCTATCCTGACCGTGACTCTCTCTGTCGGCTCGTCCGCGACCGGGAGCTCGACGTCCTGTTCGTCCTCTGCGATGAGCTTTCTGAGGAATTTCTTGATCATGTGTTAAACCTAACCATTATATGAAAATGCAGGAATTTAAACCATTATATCGAGGGCCATCGCTCTTCAAAGGCGCCGTACTTGGGCACGTATCCCCTCATCCCGGCCACCGCCCTCTTCAGCATGCGCCCCATGTAGGCCGCCCCCTCGGACGAGTCCCTGTTGAGGTTGCGGTTTATGATGAAGTCGCTCATCTTGGACTCGATCATTCCCAGGTAGGTCCCCCTGGCCTCCCTCGGGAAGCTCAGCATCCTTATGGTCGCCTTGTTCCTCCAGTCCTCGCATATGCAGTCCACGACCCCCGCTATCGCCACCCTCCTGCTGTCGTACATCTCCTCGGACGGGTCCAGGTCGTCGTAGAGGTCGTCGAACGACAGCATGCTCTTCGGCTCGCCCTCGCGCACGTATCCCAGGTTCTGCTGCGATATCCTGTTAAAAAGACACTGGAGTATGTTCATGGAGTCTTCTGCCGCGCACTCGGCCTTCATCTCGGGCGTCTTGTAAACCTCGACCGACATAATAAGTACGATGCATGCAAAAGGATTAAAGCGCCTTCGGGAGGCGCCGCCCACCCGGAAGTCACATGACTTCGCAGATGTCGGCGGCGTTCCTCAGGCTGGCGGAGAAGCCGGGCTCGGCTCCCACCAATATGACCTTCTTGCCGTACTCCTTCGCCTTCTGTATGACAGGCAGGAAGTCGGCGTCCCTGGTCGCGAGGGCAATGTAGTCGACGTCGTGCATCAGCGCGGCCTCTGTGGCTGCCACTGCTACGGAGACGTCTACGTCGTTCGCGTCGTCGCTCTCGACTGCCAAGATCATCTCGACCTTGTAGCCTTCGTTGATTATGGCCTCGATGAGCTTCTCCGGGGCGAACTGGTTTATGAAGACCTTCGCCACAACGATTCTACCGTGCTGCTCGACCCTCTTCTTAAGCTCGCGCAGGTCGATCATGAACTCCTTGCGGAGCATGTTCGGACCGTCGACGAAAAGGGAAACGGCACTGTCCTCTGGGGACCTGTTGCTAGGCCTCTTGGCCTTAGTCGCATATGTTTCCATTCAAATCACTCCTTCAATCTTGTTCGTATGCCTGCTTTTAAAGCCTTTCGCCACATCCTGGGAAAAGCCTTTATTAGAGAGAATCGAACTAAGATTGATTATCATGACCCGCGTTATCGGAGTCATAGGCGGAAAGGGTGGAATAGGCAAGACCACGCTGGTCTCCAACCTGTCGTGCGCGCTCGCGGCCCTCGGGCAGAACGTCGTCGCGATAGACACGAACATGACCACCCCGAACCTTGGACTCCATCTGGGACTCCATTTGTCACCGCAATCCCTGCACGACGTGCTGAAGGGGAGGGCGAAGATGCACGAGGCGATGTACCCGCATCCGGGTGGGTTCAAGGTTGTGCCCGCGAGCATGGCCGTCGACGACCTGCAGGGAGTGGACATAGGCAAGCTCCCGGCGGCGGTGATGACCCTCTACGGGAAGACAGACTTCGTCATTTTGGACTGCGGCGCGGGTCTGGGCAGGGAGGCGCTGTCGTCGATTAAGACTGCAGACGAGATACTCCTCATCACCAACCCGGACCTACCTTCAGTTGCAGATGCTCTGAAGACGGTGAAGATAGTCGAGGACAGCGAGAAGAAGATACTCGGCGTGGTCCTGAACAGGGTTCGCGGGAGCTCGCACGAGCTGACGGTAGAGCAGGTCGAGAAGATGCTCGGCTACCGCGTCGTCTCGCAGGTGCCGGACGACAGGGTGGTGCCGAAGGCGATATCGATGAAGGTGCCCATCTTCCTGCACGACCCGCACTCGCCAGCGGCGGTTGAGTTCAACAGGCTCGCGCACATGCTCGTCGGCAAGCACTTCGCCCACAAGCCGAGGTCGAAGTTCGGCGTGATGGGCATGCTGATAAACTGGGTGTCGAGATAGTTCTGAAAATTAGATTCCCTCTAGGTCGAGCTCGAAAACCGTGGTCGGCATCCCTATCTCCCAGTTCTGCACGACCTTCGGGTGCAGCTCGCCGAACGTGCCGATGTACCTGTCCCCCATGTAGACGTCCACGCCCCTCCCGGGTATGTACATGGGACTGTCGCATTCCCTGAAAGAGCAGCCGCGACCCATGCTCTTCATCATGCCGTCGAAGACGAAGTTCATCTCGCCGAATCCCGACTTGCTGTGGCACACCGCGCCCGCGACCCTCCTCTCGTTCCTCGCCCCGGTCTCCTCCGCCTTGTCCGGCAGGACCACGTCCCCGACCTCGAAGACGTTCTGCGGGTACTCGTTGTGCCTGTTCGCCGCGAGGAACTTCAGCATTCCCGGGACCAGAGAGGCGCGCGCGCAGCTGTAATCCGCGGACGACGGGTTCTCGAGCTCGACGACCTCCCTCCCGGAGAGCTCCATCTTTTCTATCTGGTCCGACGGGTTCGAAAGTGCGCTGCCGATTATCTCCTGGAAGCCGAACCCCACGAGGGAGATGCTCGCCTTCCTCGACATCCTCTCCACGTCCGTCTGCCTTCCCGTCGTGTGCACCGCCGGTATCTCTGGCTTGAAGTTGTTGTAGCCGTACGCTATCGCCACGTCCTCCACTATGTCGACCGGGTGCAGCACGTCGGCCCTGTAAGCGGGGACTATGACCTCCATCTTCTCGCCGCTGCCGAGCGTGTCGTATCCCATCCTGCTCAGAAGGGAAATTATTTCCTTGGACGAGAGCGACGTGCCGAGGGTCCTGTTCACCATCCCGGTCCCAATCTCCATCACTCCCTCCGACAGGTCCGGCGTGACCTCGCTCCTCCTCTCGTGCCTCATCTTCACGCCCTCGACCGGGAACCTCTCGCCGAAGTTGGAGATTAAAATCGCCATCACGTCCCTCACCGCCTGCTTGTCCGTCCCTGTGACTTCCACGAAGAGGTTCTTCGTCTTGTCCGTGACCGCCGTCCTCTGCGAGTTGAGGATCGGGGGGAAGCTGATTATCCCCGACTGATCGGTGAAAACGGGCCACATCTTCGAGCCTTTGATTATGGGCCCGTACTCCTTTCCTTTCTCCGTATTTTCCAAAACTTCCGAGAGCTTCATTTCTTCCTTTTCTCCGAGCGCGGTCATCTTCTCGTTCCTCGAGACGGACTGGTAGGTTATCTTTCCCTTGATCTTGTCGAGGTCGTGCACGCCGACCGCGACCTTCGCCCTCCTCCTTCCGATTGAAGACGAGAGGGACTCCTGTATCTGGATCATGCTCTCGAAGAAGTCCTTCATCTCGACCTTCCTCACCACGGCAGTGGAGACGTAGGGCCTCGATGAGACCGCGGTCATCCTCATCTCGACCTTTGGCTTCCCTATTTTATATTTCGTCAGGCCCTTCCTCGTGCCCATGTACGTCGACACGGAGCGCGCCAGGCCCTCGATGCCGAACAGGTCCGGCCTGTCCGCGGTGTGCTCTACAATTATTTCATTTCCTTCGAAGCCCTCCACGTTCGGCTTGACGAGCTGTATCGCCTCTGAAAGCTGCTCGTCGCTGAGCCTCTTCCCTATCAATTTCCTCAGCTGGACCTTGTCGTACCTTATCACCGGCATGTCATTCCACCATCGACTTGTCGCGCAGCCACTGCACGTTCTCCGAATATATGTCGCGTATGTCGGAGGAGCCCATCCTGATCATCGCGAGCCTCCCGACGCCCATCCCGAACGCAAGCACGGGCAGCTCCACTCCGAGAGGAGCCGTTACCTCGGGCCTCATTATCCCCGCCCCGCCGCTCTCCACCCAGCCGAGGCCTGGTATGTTAGCGTAGATCTCGAGTGAGGGCTCGGTGAACGGGAAGTACGAAGGCTTGAACCTCACGTCCTCCGCGCCGAACATCTTCCCGATCTCCCTCAGGTAGCCGAGGAGGTGGCGGAAGTTCAGGTTCTCACCGACAATTATCCCCTCGCACTGGTCGAAGTCCGTGAGGTGCTTGGCGTCGACGACGTCGTGCCTGAACACCCTGTCTATCGCGAAGACCTTGTAGGGGGCGCCCTCGGACCTCCTACTGGCCATCTCCCTGGCCGAAACGGCGGTGTTCTGCGACTTCATCACCAGCTTCCTGGCGACCTCTGCCCTCCACTTGCCCCATCCCCTGCTCCCTGTCGTCCAGCCGAACTCGTGGGTCGCCTTGACCCTGTCCCAGAGTCCCTGGTCCAAAATTTTAGAATCCGAATCGGACTTCACCGAGAGCGCGTCGTGCGTCCCCCTGCCAGGGTGGTCCTGCGGCATGAACAGCGCGTCGAAGTTCCAGAACTCGCTCTCGACGTACGGGCCCCTCGCCTCCTCGAAGCCCATGCCGACCATCTTGTCCCGCAGGCTGTTGATGAGCTGCCTGTAGGGGTGCAGCTTGCCTTGGAACATCGCGCGGGGCTGCTGCCTGATCGACTTGTCGTACGGCGCGAAGCCCTTTGCCTGCTTCCACACCCCGGTCTTGATCATCTCCGGAGTGATTTGCACTATGTAGCCGCCCCTCACCCGCTTCTCCAGCGCCTCGACCTCGTGGCTCACCTTCTCCGCGAGCTTCCTCTCGACCAGGACCCTCGCCTCGTCGTCCGAGAGCGGCCTGCCGTCGGCGACCTTCCTCAAAATCTCCATCTCTGGGAACTTCCCCGCGCCCGCCGGGAATATCTTCCCCTCCCTGACCTCGACCATCCCCTTCGCTTTGGCCCATTGGATGGCGATGCCGAAGCCCTCCACGTTCTTCTGGGCGTCCTGGAAGGACACCGGGCCTTCGGAGAAGATCTTGGCGAGTCTCATCTCGGGCAGGCCTATCGCCAGGTACTTCCTCCCCTCCTCGGTGAGCCTGTAGTCGGACATATGTCATCTCGCCATGTGCTTGTCGTACCACTTCAGGCTGAAGCTCCTGCCGGTCAGCATGAGCCTGAGCCAGGCCAGGAGGTACCTGTCGGGCACCCTCATGCCCATCTTCTCCAGCCTTCTGTGCGACGTGAGGGCGATTGTGTTTGTGAGGAACTTCACCCTGCCCAGCTTGCCGATGCGCATCGAGAGGTGGAAGTCCTCCAGGATGCCGACGTCGTCGCTGAAGCCGCCGACCTTCTCAAAGGCGTCCCTCCTGTAGGTGCAGAACATTCCCGCTATCTGGGGCTTCCTCAATATCGTCGAGACACGGGCCATGGAGTTGTAGAACATGTAGACGGAGACGTACCTTATGTCCGCGGATATAGGGAGCACCGGGCACGACGCCCCCACAACGCCCCTCCTCTTGTACGCCTTCAGAATCTCCTCCAGGGTCTCGGGAAGGAGCATGGAGTCCGCGTCCAGGAAGACGAGCACGTCGGCCCTCGCAATCTTGGCGCCGACGTTCCTACCCTCGGCGACGCCGCACTTCCTCACGACCAGATGGTTGATGTACTTCCTCGCGACCTTGACGGTCCTGTCGGCCGAGCACGCGTCGACCAGGATGACCTCGATGTTCTTCACGGTCTGGTTCCTGACGGACCTGAGGCAGTGCTCTATGTTCTTCTCCTCGTTCCTGGTCGTGACTATGACGCTCGCTGCCGGCTTGCCCCACAAATTCAATCCCTCAACATGAACTTCTCGGTCCTGCCCTTAGCCTTTCCCCTTGCCTTTTGGTGGGACTTCAGGAACGCGTTGAGCCTGTCCGCGAGGATTGTTTTTATCTCGCCGGTCAGCATCTTTCCCGAGGAGTAGTCGTCCCCGATCCTCTTCAGCTTCCTGTCGTCCTCCTCGAAGAACCTCATCCACTGGTAAGAGATGTCCTTCTCCAGATCGGCTCCAAGTTTCCTCTGCTCCTCCACCGTGTCCCTCCCGCCGGAGAACGCGTACCTCATCACCTTCTTCTTCACCTCTTCCGGCGTGTCCGTCAAAAATATCGACGACCTCGGGTCGCTGGAGCTCATCTTCGCGTCCATGCCGAGCAGGCTGGGGAAGAACTTGCTGTGTATCTGCGCGGGCTTCGGGCAACCCATCTTCGCCGCCACGTCTCGGGCGGGCCTCCAGTAGTCGTCCTGGTCTATCGCGGCCGGCACCAGGCACTGCATGTCGCCCTTTCCGAGCTCCTTCGGCAGGAAGCACGGCGCCATCTGCATCGCCGGGAAGAAGGAGATGCCCATGTTGGAGCTGTCAGTGAAGCCGAAGACCGCCTTGTTCGTCGAGGTCGTGATGTTGCGCGCCACCTTTATCGCAATCTTGTACAGAGTCTTCGCGTACTCGGTGTTCACGAAGATGTGCGTCCTCTTAGGGTCGAATCCCAGCGCTATGATGTCGGCGATGTTGTCGTACGCGAGCCTGTGCGTCTCCTCCAGGGAGAGGTCGCGCATGAGGAACTTCTCGTCGTCCGTTATCTGGATGTAGAGGTCGACCTTGAACTTCTCCTGCAGCCACTTCGTGAACATCAGCGGCACCAGGTGGCCCATGTGCATCCCCCCGGACGGCCCCCTGCCCGTGTATAAGAAAAACTTCTCCCCGTCCTCATATTTCTTCAGCACCACGTCCAGGTCCCTGTGCGAGAAGAACACCTGCCTTGTCAGGTACGGGTGCAGGTCCTTCGTGAGCCTCCTCATCCTCTCCAGCAGGGCCTGGTCGATCTTCTTCGTCCCGAACCTCTCGATGAGCTTGTTGTAGTCGACCTTTCCCGAGACCTCCCAGGGCGTGACCTTGAACTCGTCCATACCTTTAATTTCTGTTCCTACGTAATAATCTTTGAGTGTCCGCCTTGCAGAAGGGAATTTCCTACATCATAGCGAGCCTGATGGTCATTTTGATAGCGGTTGGGCTGTCGCTGGCGGTCTACTTCTACACGGACAAGTACGTCGGCAGGACCATAGGCAAATCCGTGGAATTCCTGGACGCGGCCTGCAGCACGGCATCCGGATCGTACCTCGTCACGATAAGGAACACCGCGCTCTTCGAGCCCCTGCCCACGGGGGACATATCCCTGAACGTGGACGGCGTGCCCCAGATAGGTAACATGCAGTGGGACGTCCCCCGGATAGCCGAGAAGGGAGGGATAGGCGTGGGCACGATATCCGGCTCCGCCCCGGGGAACCACAGGATAAAGATAGTCAGCCCCGTCACGCAGCCTCAGGAGCTGGCAGTGGCGTGCTGACCCAATCACCGTAAATACTTCCGCCGCGACTTCTGATTCATGGAAATGGAGTACACGCTCGAGCTCCCGAAGAAGTTCGCCGGGGACGAGATAGCGGAGATAATCGGCGAGGCAGCGTCCAGCATAAAGTGGAGGTACGAGGAGATACCGTGCTTCTCCGTCACCAGGGCCTCGCAGGGTCCGAAGATTGAGAGCTACGGCATAAGGGTCCATAAGGGGGGAGTTTTGTCCAGGATCAGGGACAGGCACATAGTTTTCCAGGTCTCGTCGAACGACGAGGGGTACCACGACTACCCGGAGGACAGGATAAGGGGCGACGGGGTGTACTCCGCCCTCGTGATGTACGGGTACAGGATCAGCATGGACGACCTCGCGAGGTTCGTGGGCAGCTTCGACTCCATAGTCGAGGAGAAGATGGAGAACTCCCTGAAATGAGGCTTCTGGAAAACTTATAAACCTCCCATCCGTAAAGATATTCCATGGCAAACTTCAAGTTCGTCGTCAGCGAGCCCCAGACCAGGAAGTCCTACCAGATAGAGGTGGACCAGGGAAGGGGCGCCGGAGTGATAGGCAAGAAGCTCGGCGAGGAGTTCGACGGCGACATCATAGGCCTGACGGGGTACAAGCTCCAGATTACGGGCGGGTCCGACAAGGACGGGTTCCCGATGATAAAGGGGGAATCGGGGCCAGGGAAGAGGAGGGTACTGCTTATAGCCGCGCCGGGGTTCCACCCGACGATACAGGGCCAGAGGAAGAGGAAGTCCGTGCGCGGGGACACCATCTCCGAGGACACGATGCAGATCAACACGAAGGTCGTGAAGGCCGGCACCCAGACTCTTGAGGAGCTCGCGCCAAAGAAAGCCGAAGGCGAGAAGAAGTAGATTCCGCCCCCAAAACGTTTTATTTAAAACTCCCGCGACAATAGACTTACATGGCATCGCAGGCGACGAAGACGAAGGAGCTCGACCCCAGGCTCATACCCGAGGCGAACATAGGACTCGTCGGTCACGTCGCGCACGGGAAGACCACTCTGACGAGGGCTTTGACAGGCAAGCTGACGCTCACCCACTCGGAGGAATTGAAGAGGGGAATCACGATAAGGCTCGGATACGCCGACGCGACGATTTTCAAGAAGAAGGGCGGCGGCCTCACGACGGACCCGAAGGAGGGAGCAGAGCCGCTGAGGACGATAAGCTTCGTCGACGCCCCGGGGCACGAGACCCTGATGGCGACGGTCCTGAGCGGCGCGAGCCTCATGGACGGGGCTATATTAATGGTGTCGGCGGTGGAGAAGTGCCCGCAGCCGCAGACGAGGGAGCACCTCGCGGCATTGGAGGTCGTCGGGATAAAGAGCGTCGTCGTCGTGCAGAACAAGGTCGACCTGGTCACGCCCGAGAGGGCCATGGAGAGCTACAACGAGATCAAGTCGTTTTTGAAGGGCAGCATAATCGAGGACGCCCCTGTCATACCCGTCTCGGCTCAGCACGGCGTCAACGTGGACGTGGTGCTGGAGGCGCTGGAGAAGTTCGTGCCCACGCCGAAGAGGTCGGAGGTGAAGGAGCCCAGGATGCTCGTCGCGAGGAGCTTCGACATCAACAAGCCGGGCGCGGAGATAAGGAAGCTGGCGGGCGGCGTTCTGGGCGGCTCGATAATCCAGGGCGAGTTCAAGGTCGGGGACGAGATTGAGATCAGGCCGGGCGTGAAGATGGGCGAGAAGTACAGGAGCCTGAAGTCCACAATCACGGGGCTGCACAAGGCGGGCTTCAAGCTCGAGTCGACGGGGCCGGGCGGTCTGATGGGCCTGATGACGGACCTCGACCCGTACCTCACGAAGTCCGACTCCCTTGTGGGGAACATGATAGGCTACCCGGGAAAGCTACCTGACGCCAGGGACGTGCTGTCGCTGAAGGTCACGATGATCAAGAGGGTTGTCGGGGCGGAGGACTTCGCCGGGACGAAGCCGATGAAGGTCGGGGACAACCTGCTCCTGAACGTCGGCACCGCTAGGTCCGTCGGGGAGATATCGAACATCAAGAAGGACAACGTCGACATGAGGCTCAAGATACCGCTCGTCGCGGACAAGGGCTCCAGGGTCGTGATATCCAGGATGCTCGGCGGCCGATGGAGGCTAGTCGGGTACGGCACGATAGCCTGATTAGAAAATTCTGACTTTTAGGGAATGGTGCCGCCTAAATCTTAACCCGAGGAATCAGCAGGAGACCGGAATCTGGTTCGCCTTGCCCGTCGGGCCTATGACCTTCATCCTGTGGGTCGTGCCCGGGACGCAGTTGACCTGGCCCGCGACCCCCGTGTTGGAGCACGCGATGCTGGCGAGCGACGTGTTGTCAAAAGTGACTATCCCCTTCCCGAGGAACTCGGAGTACTGGAGCCACGTCGGGGCGACCGGTATCTCGTCGACCCTGAAGGCTATCTCGCTGAGGCTGATGTTCTCGAACGAGTCGAGGTTCCTGACCGTTATGTAGTAGTTGCTGACCCCGGCGGCGCAGCTGGCGTCCGAGACCTCTATCTGCTTCGCAGTCTGCGTGGTGAAGAGGTTCTGTATGTAGCCGTACGCGGTTATCGCGAGGCCCACGGTTATCACGAGCATGAGCAGAGTCGCTATTACGGCAGATATTCCCTTCATCTTAATCCTTACAGTAAATTGTCGGGGACAATATATAAGCGCTTCGAACCCAAATCAGAAGCATGAGGGTTCTCATGGACACGAACTTCATAATGGACTGCTTCCGCTACAGGGTTGACATGGCCGCGGTCTTCGACTTCTTCCCGGGGGCGAGGCTGGCGACGATACCGCAGGTCGTCTCGGAGCTCAGGATGCTGGCCTCGAGGAAGTCCACGCACGGCAGGTACGCCAAGGTGGCGATGAGCCTGATAGACGGGATAGAGATACTAGAGGCTGCCCAGGGAAAGGCGGACGACGTCCTCGTGGACATGGCTAGCAAGGCCAACGTGGTGGCGACGAACGACGAGGTCCTGAGGAAGAGGATAACGAAAAGGGGCCTGAAAACTATTTATCTCCGCGCGAAGAAGCAATTAGCTGTCAGCTGACATCGGTGAAAATTCATTATGGACCTCTGGAAAGACCTCAAGCCCGGCAAGAACCCCCCCGAGGAGGTGGACGTGGTGGTCGAGATTCCGAAGGGCTCTAGGAACAAGTTCGAGATAGACAAGGAGACCGGCCTGATCAAGCTGGACAGGGTGCTCCACAGGCCGTTCAGGTACGAGTGGGACTACGGCTTCATACCCCAGACGCTGGCCGACGACGGGGACCCGCTGGACGGGGTCATAATCGTGGACCAGCCGAGCTTCCCGGGGGCCGTGATTCCGTGCAGGCCGATAGGCGTGATGCACATGATAGACCAGGGGGAGGGCGACGACAAGATAGTATGCGTGCCCGCGGACGACCCGGACTCGAAGGCGGTCAAGTCCCTGTCCAAGGCGCAGGAGTCGAGGATGAGGAAGTGGTTCGAGGGGTACAAGAGGAAGGAGAAGAAGAAGGTCGAGATTACGGGCTTCGAGGACGCCGCCGCCGCGAGAAGGTATATAAAGAATGCGATTGAACTCTACAAGAAGAAGGTAAAGGGATAGCCGTTATGTACAAAATTGTAACCATCGAGGACAAGATCCGCGTCGGGCCGGAGAAGCTCACGCTGCCGAAGAAGGCCGCGGTCATGGAGTCGATAGCGGACAAGTACGAGAGCGTGCTCGAGCCGAAGATAGGCGTCGTCCTGGCCGTCGTCGGGGTCGACAAGGTCGGCGAGGGCAAGATATTCGCCGGCGACGCCGGCGTGCACTACATGACGACCTTCAAGATTTTGGCCTACAAGCCCGAGCTGCAGGAGACGGTCTACGGCGAGGTCATAGATAACACGGAGTTCGGCGCGTTCGTGAGGATGGGCCCCATGGACGGGCTCGTGCACATATCGCAGTTGATGGACGACTACGTCAGCTATGACAACAAGAGCTCGATGTTCCTCGGGAAGGAGTCCAAGCGCACGTTGAAGAAGGGCGACAAGGTGCGCGCGAGGATAATCTCGATCTCGTTCACGGACCAGCAGAAGATCGGCCTCACGATGAGGCAGGCCGGCCTGGGATGCGTGAACTGGATCAACGAGGACAGGAACAAGAGGGCGAAGGAGTCGAAGAAGTGATGTCGAAGAAGATGCAGGTCTGCAGGAACTGCAAGCGCTTCACGATGGAGAACGTCTGCCCGGTGTGCAAGTCGAGCAACATGTCCTCGAGCTGGAAGGGGGTCGTAGTTATAATGGACACGCAGAGCGAGACCGCCCTGAAGCTCAACATAACCGAGCCGGGAAGGTACGCCCTCTACGTCGGGTAGGCTCCTAGGCAGGCTTAATAATGCTTTGGTACAATGTAATTTAGTGGTTTTATGCAGGCAACAATAATCGAAGAGAAGGTCAATCCCTTCTTCAAGAGGAAGGAGCTCACGGTCCTCCTCAAGCACGAGGCTGTAGCCACCCCGTCGAAGGCCGAGCTGACGAAGATGCTCGCGGCGACGCAGGGCGTGCAGGAGTCGCAGGTCATCATAGAGTACATATTCACGAAGAAGGGGATATGCGAGTCCCTCGCGAAGGTGATGATTTTGAACGAGGCGCCGGCGCAGCCGGTAGAGGCCAGCAAGGAGGCTGTCGCAAGTGAAGCATAAGCCCGTCAAGGCTAGCGCCAAGGTCGGCGCGAAGACCTGCCAGAGGTGCGGCGACGGCACGTACATGGCCCACCACAAGAAGGGCGGCAAGCCGAGGCACTACTGCGGCAAGTGCCACATGACCGTCTTCGAGTGATCCTCAGTCCCTGGCGTCCTTCCAGTGCGTGTGGTACATCCTGTCGAGCAGGGAGTATGTCTTCATCTTGTCGGCGGACTCCACCTTGAGCTGGGCGTTCCCGTACCAGGACCTCGGGTTCGGGACCTGCAGTATCTTTCCCCTTATTTTTTTCGGGGCGCCGTCGACCAGCTGCTTGTAGCCGTACTCGATCGCGGACCTGAGGTACGCCGCCGGGTCTATCACGGTAGCAGACTCCGTCTCGATGAACGACGCCTCTTCGACGTACCGTTTTCCGTCCCCGATGGGAGACGGGTCCACGGAGACCAGCTCGAACTGCTTTCCCGCCTTCATCGTCCCGGTGTCGCGGTATGTTATGAGAGGCTCCTCGAGTATCCGGCCGTCCCTTTCTTTGACGCGCCTCTGCACGATCTCCAGCTCAATGTCCCGGCCGAGGAACTTCCTCTCGAGCCTCTCGTGCCTGATCCTGTCGTAGACGCTGGCCAATCCCGGATCTTCCATAAAGAATATTTCTCAAATCAGCTTCAGGGCTTCCATCATCCTGGAGACCTCGAAGCCCGTCGTCGTTATCCCCGCGACGACGCCGTTCCCGTTCGCGATCGCGCAGCTGCCTATGAAGGGCGAGCCGAAGTTCGCGGTCCCTATGTCCGTCTCCACCTTGAGTATGTCCTGCACCGTGTCGAGCTCCTCCTCGCTGGCGTCCCTGTGCAGCACGCATCCCCTGTTAGTCGCTATGCCGCACGAGCCGACGCTCTCCAGCCCGGCCACAGTCTGGTAGTCGCACTCGACGCCCAGGCAGTCCTTGACGACCGCGAGGTCCTCCCTGCTCAGGACCCTGCTCAGCACCGCCCCCCGGTCGTTGCACAAAATGACGTTCCCTATCGCCGTGAAGTCCGAGTCGACCACCCCCACGTTCATCCCCGTGGATTTGACGGCCCTCCTTATCGCCGCGACCTCCGAGTCGAGGGCTATGTTGGGCAAAAGTATGCCGTTGGAGTTCATCGCGCAGAATATGCCGACCAGTTCGGAGTTGGCCACGCCCGCCCTCACCGCCTTCACGCCCAGAGCCTCTGCGGCCAGTGCTAGGCTCTTGTCCTCCATCTGCTGGCCCGCAAGCAGGAGCTTGTCGGACGCCTTCATGAATAGCCCTATGTTCGGGTCGCCTAGAAAATCGGTCTGAACTGCCTTCACGGGACTCAGCCCACGTACTCTGTCTGGACCGAGCCGTCGTCCATCTTCTTGATCTTGAGCCTGTACCTCAGCTGCGGCCACTTCCCGCCCCTCTTCCACATGAGGGCGTTCGTGACCTGGTCTATCTTGACCTTCCCGTTGTCGGAGTGCTTGGCGACGTCCCTTCTCAGTATGGACATGGCGTCCTTGCTCCTCCTCCACTTCGGAGTCTTGATCGCGTCCTTCCTTATGTTGAACACGAGTATTTTGTCTTCTGCCATGCCGATAACTTGTCCGCGAAACTATATAAATCGTCTTTCCCCATCTTAGTAACGAGAGAAATGAAAGGACTCAGCCCGATTGTAGCAACGATAGTTCTTATCGCGTTCGCCGTCGCCGTCGGCGGCCTGGTGGCGCTCTGGCTGACCAATTTTGCGACCAGCACGACCGAGTACACGAGCGAGCAGGGCGACAAGCTCACCGCCTGCGCCGGCACGAGGCTCAAGTTCGACAACGTCGGCTCGTCCAGCATAATCTACTCCAACCCGACGGTCAAGCTGATAACCAACATAACCGTCTATGACATGAACGGGAGGAATCTCACGTTCAACGCCACCAGCATGGCGTCCGGCCAGGTGGCGAACATAACCTGGGCGAGGGGCAGCAACACGTCCGTCTTCATGCGCGGCGTGTGCGAGGACTCGATAGTCGTCGAGGGCAACTGCAAGACCGGCCAGGTCTGCTGGGGCGAGTGATTTTGAGATGAAGGGAATAAGCCCGTTCGTCGCAGCCATCCTCCTTATAGCCCTCACAGTCGCGGTCGGCGGCCTCCTCGCGGTGTGGTTCTCCACGCTCACGAGCAGCCAGACTCAGACCGTCTCTGCCACGTCCGAGCAGCTAGCCAAGTGCGCCTCCAGTTCCCTTACGATAAACGAGGTCAGGTACTCCTCAACGGGGGCTTCAAGGCTGGTCAACGTCACGACGTCCTCGAGCGGGTCGCAGTACCTGAAGAACATAACGATATCAATATCCGGCGGCGGCGCGACGTCGAACAGCATAAAATATTATAACGCAAGCGGCGACGACCTTGCCCCAGGAGGCGTGTTCGCGGCTTCGATTAACACCACAGGCGGCGCCCTCGTCCCGCCTGAGATAGTCTCCGCCAGCGGAATCTGCCAGGGACAGTACGCGGTCTCCGTCAGCTGCAAGGCCGGCGAGGCCTGCATGAAGCCCTCCTAGTCTCGGCTCTGCCCCGGTCTTTCGTCCGTCGCCTTTAATTTCTCCAGAAGCGAATTATTCTTCGATGAAAGGAGTAAGCCCGATTATAGCCACGGTCATCGTGGTAGGTTTCGCGGTCGCCATAGGCGCGTCGGTCAGCATCTGGGGGACCGGATTCATATCCGGCCAGACGCAGACTATCGAGGAGAGCTTCGAGGAGCAGGTCGACTGCAGCTCCGCCACGATGGTCCTCAACAAGGTGACGTGCAACGAGGACGGGTCTTTGCTGGGAATGTGGCACTTCGAGGAGAACGGGGGCAGCGTCGCCAGGGACTCCAGCCAGAACGGGAGGCAGATCAACCTCACCTCTCCTTCGTGGGTCTCTGGCAAGAGCGGCCGCGCCCTCGACTTCACCGGGTCGAACTACGGCGCCGTCAACGGCTCCGAGTCGCTGAACCCGGCGAAGTTCACCATAGAGGCGTGGGTGTACAAGCCGTGATGAAGGCAATCTTGTTTTTGTCCTTCATAGTGGCGTTCGTGTTCTCAATCGGAGAGGCAAGTGCTCTGATAACGGTTTGCGCCTCGGGCTGCGATGCGACCTCGGTTGCAGTCGGGCTCAGCATTGCCGCCGCAAACGAGGAGGTTAGGATTATAGACTCGGGCTACTACAACGAGGGACCAACCGTCTCGAGCAACAAGTTCCTCACGTCGAACTCCTCCGTCAGACCCACGATATGGTCCAACTCTGCCACATGTTGCAACATAGCGACCGCGAGCGGTATGATTGTATCGGGGAGCAACGTGGTGATTAGGAACATAAGGATAGTAAAGAACAACAGCAACCCATTCTCGTCTGGAATGTCTATAGGCAGCGGGACCAATATCACAATAGAGAACACCGTCATAGAGGACCCAAGCTGGTGGGGGGTCTATGTGGGGTCCCCTAATCGTCTCAATTTCATAAACAACACCGTCTTGAGCGGGCTTAGCTCCTACGGAGCCGAGTTCAATGGAGTCTCTGACGGCTGGATACAGAACAACAGCAACATATCCAACAACGTATTTTCAGGTAGCGGCCAGAACGGATACAAGAATAACTTGATTATGGGAAGTAACAACACCGTGAGCGGGAATATTTTTAACTGTGATGTAGAATGTTTGCATGTAAATGGGACGTCTAGCAATAACAACAGCATAAACAACAACACCTTCCTTATGAGCCCAACAGGATATTCCAACATAGCCCTTAATATTCACGGCGCCGGCGTAAACAACGTCGTGGCATACAACAACTTTAGCGTGGTCGGTTCCGGGTCGAGTTCGACCTACGGAAACGCCATAAAACTGTCCTGGACGAACCACACACAAGTCTACGGCAACACGATATATGTCGCCGCGCACTACGTCTATAACATAAATTGGTTGAAGGGAATATACCTATATCGGACGTTCTACAGCAACCTATCGTCAAACAACATATATATCACAGGCGACGCCTTTACAACCCCAACCTACCTTAACTCCAACGGTTGGGGAATATATGACCAAGAATCATCGAACAACATCTATTCCAACAACATCGTAGCCGTCAACGGCACTGGAGACGACTATGGTATATACCTATATTCATCCAACAACTCGGTTCACATAAATGACTCCATGTTCACCAACAGCAGCCGCAGCCACGCACTCATAATACGCTATTCGACTAACAACACGTTCTACGACTCTGTTATAAATTCGACCACGGATCCAGATGTGAACGTCGGATACGGGAACGGTACAACGTATTTGGTCAACGTCACCATGAACAAGTCAGACATAAATTTCTCGTCCCAATATGAGGGGGACAGGGTCTATGTACAGTACTACGTGAACGCAAGGGCTACCGACAACTCAGCCGCGCCGATGAGTGGAATCGTGATATACGGGAACGACTCCTCATCTGTCCAAGATTACGACAACCCAACGAGCAACTTCTCCGCCACCACGAACTCCACCGGCTACATGCCACAGCAGATCCTTACCCAGTTTATGGCGAACGGAACTTACAGACTCGGAAGCTACCTGCAGTTCAGCAACTATACCATAGTCGCACGGGGCGAGACATTCTCTGCATCATCCCAATTGAACCTAACCCAGAACTCGTTCGTCGGTCTGGCAATAGCCAGACTCGTGTCAATTTTCTCGAAGGGATCCGATTCGTACGGGATTATGGCGGGGGACACCGGTGACGCGGTCTATGGATTCGTGAACTCTCAGAACGCGTCGTCTACTTTATCAAGCGGCTGGAGCCATGTGGTCATGACTTTCGATTCGGGCACAATCAGGCTGTACGTCAACGGTCAGCTAGCCGGAACTGGCAGCACCTCCGCCACGCCCGCGGCTAGCAGCAGGAGCATCATAATCGGCAACGGCACGGACCTCGTAATCGACGAGGTGACGTTCCGCTCGGGCGTCCTATCGCAGGGCGCCATCGAGCAGCACTACCAGGTCGGACCGGGCCTCAAGGCGATAGTGTCCGCGGTCGGCGGGGGCAGCTTCGGCAGGAACTTCAACATATCTGCCTCGACGGGCGACGGCTCGTTCTCTAACAGGCATGTAACGGCGGCGGACCTCCTCGCAGGCACGACGCAGTCCGTCAACCTGCCGAACGCGACGGGGGTCCCCACCGCCGTGGTCGTGACCAGCAACTCCTGCAACCAGGTGCTGACCGCGACGAAGGCGCAGCTGAGCGGGGTCTACTGCTAGTCAAATTTATTTCAAAAAACTTCAGACTGTCGGGACTATACCCTCAGCCTGGACCTTCTCCAGCGCTTCATCTGGCCTATGCTAATCCTGCGGGAGCGGGCGCGCTTCAGGCCGAACTTCTTGATGTCCGCCCACCTCGGCGCGTTCCTCACCTTTCCGATCTTTACGAGCTTGACCTTCTTCGATATGTGGTTTATCGCCATGTCAAATCACTCCAGCAGCTTCCTGAGCTCCCTCGACTTCTCCATCGCGAGCTCCATCATGCCCGGTATCTCGCCGATCATGATTCCCTTGCTGCCCTGCTTCTGAAGGGCGCATATCTTGTCGTCCTCCCTCACCGATATGGAGATCCTCGAGTCTATCGAGCCCTCCTCCAGCTTGGTCGGGTCCAGCACGACGTTCGAGCCGACCTTGCAGACCGAGACGTTTATCGGCGTGTGCACGACGGGCAGGTCGGCGACGTAGTCGTTCCTTACAATCTCCATCTTCTCCAAATCCACGCGCGGAATCTTCGTGGTCTTCAACGCGGCTATCGCCCCGAGCGCGGAGGCGTCCATCAAGTTCCCGTCGTGGTTGATTATGTGTATGTCGACGTTGACCACCCAGACGTTCTTCTCGTCTATCACGAGCTTCCCAACGTCTATGCAGTGCGACTCCCTGATTCCCCTGTCGACCACCCTCGCCAGCTCTATCGACTCCGGGCTCGGCGGGCCGGACTCGAAGTCAGGCGAGGACATCGGGGTGAACTCGGCGCCGCACATCAGGACTCCCTCGCCCATGGAGTCCGCATATGGCGTTCCCATGTTCATCTTGACGCCCACAATTACCTGAGTCTCTCCCATCTTCACGTACGCCGAGCCCTCCGCCTTGTTTATCACGTTCGTCTTCAGTTCTATCTCCCTGAACTCGAGCAGCTTCCTGCCGTCGACCCTCATCCCCTTGTTGATCAGTTCAAGCGCGTATTTTTCCTGCATCTTACTCTCCCCTCTTCACATAGAAGTCTCTTAGAGCCTTTTTCTGCTTTTCGAGTATCTGCCCGCAGGCGGTCTGGGCCATGTCGAGCAGCTTCTTGATCTCGTCCAGAGTGAGCTCTCCGTCCATTTGCAGCAGCGTCACTTCTCCGGTGTCGTGGACCATGGCGAATCCCATGTCTGCCTCGCCGAAGTTGTCCTCCTTCCCGTTGAGGTCCGTCACCAGCTCGCCGTCGGCCTTTCCGACCGAGACTGCGGTGACCATGTGGCTCATCGGTATACCGGCCGCCACTAGGGCGAGCGAAACGGCATTTATCCCCGTGACCCTCGTGGAGCCGTCCGCCTGGATGACCTCCGCGAAGGCGTCGACCGTGACCTTCGGAAATTCCTGTAAAAACAAAACGGGCTCCAGCGCGTGCTTCATGACTTTGGATATCTCCTGGCTCCTCCTGTCCTGTCCCGGCTTCTTCCTGTCGTCGACCGAGAACGGGGCCATGTTGTACCTCGTCCTCAGGATGCCCGTGTCGGACTCCTGCATGAACCTCGGGAAGAGCTCCCTCGGTCCATAGACGGACGCCAAAGCCACAGTGCTTCCGAATCCGACCTTGGCGGAGCCGTCGGCTGCGGGAATCACGTTGACTTCCATCGTAACCTCCCTGCACTGGTCGACGGTCCTTCCGTCGGTCCTCTTTCCGTCTACAATGAGCTTGATGTCACTCTTGTGTCCCATTTATTTTACCTCCCACCATCTTCTCTATCTTCTCAGTGAGGCCCGGCATGTGAGACTCCTTGTCTATCGTCAAGATTGCCTCCATCGCCAGAGCCTGGTTCTCGCCCTTTATCCAGACGTACCCGTTCTGGCCGGTCGAGATCTCCGTCCCTGTGCCCTCCTTGATAAGGTTGATCATGCTGCCGTTCTTCCCTATGATGCGCGGTATCTTGCTCGGGGTCACCTTGATTACGGTGCCGCCGTTGAGCTTGCGGGCCATCATGTCCCTCATCGAGCACTGGACTGACTTCGTCTTAGTGACGCGAGAAATTCTGCACGCGATTATGTCGCCGCGGTTGAAGAACTTCGTCAGGTCCGCCCTCGCGTCCACATATTCCTCCACTCCCTCTGAGAGCGGGAGGAATCCCATATAAGGAGAGTTGATGTCTATGAGCCAGCCCGAGATCTCCACTTCCTTCACGACTCCTATGACCTTGTCGCTGAAGGCCGGTATGTACTTCCCGGAGAGCGGAACAACTGAAACCTCGTATATGCCGACCCTAGGCACCCCGACGACCTGCGAGTACGCCTTGTCGTCCTGTATGTAGACGCCCGCGTTAGTCTTCCTGCCTTTCAGGTCGTCTATGAACTCTCCCGGCAAAACTATCCTGGGAGCCTTCTTTTCCTGGACTTGATTTTCCATATCACTCATGCGTCTTCCCTCTTAATAACCTTTGACTCATATTCGCCCTTCGTGGCGTTGGCAATCTTCTGCAGGAACTCCTCCTGCACGCCCGCGAGCACCTCTACATCAGCTTGTAGGCTCCCATCGTTGAGCCACTGCTCGCTCCTCAAGACGCCGCCCGACTTCAGGACCGGGAACGCCTTTCCCGCGTGGTGCGGCGGGACCCTCAGTTGAAGGACCACCTTCTCGAACTTTATCGGTATAATCGCCTTCATCGCCTTCACCGCCCTGTCCACCTGAGATTCTGCATCTGCGAAGGGGTCCACCATCACGCCGGCCTGGTCCATGACCGTCAGTATCCTGGCCTGCGGGTGCGGGGCGTTCGTCTGCGGGTTCACTCCCTTTTTGGATATGATCGCGGCTATCTGCAGCTTCTTGTGCTCGACCATCGTCCTCCTCTGCTCTGTAGTGAGCTGTATCTCGCCGTTCTTTATTATCCTCTCGGCAATCTTCAGCGGGTCCAGGGTGCCGAACGCTTTCTGCAGGTCCGCCGCGGCCACCGCTTCGCTCGTCTTCGTGTCCTTGTAGATAACCGGGTATGCCATTATGTCCTTGACCTGCACAGGCAGGCCCCTCTTGAAGTCCATCGCGAGGTTCGGATCTATCAGTATCTCGAACTTGGTTCCGCCTATGGTGAGCCTTCCTACCACGGCCTTGTCTACGCTTATTGTCATTCCATCACGTCCAGAGAAATCCACGGCCGGTAAGCCGCTTCACTCTTCTATTCTCTTTCTCTCGAACCAGAGTGGGGAATTGATATTTATAAATCTTGCTGGGGCGTATATTTTCCCATGGCAGGCGAGAGGGACGTCGTCAGGGTCGGCAGCTCCGGCGTCATAGAGAACGAGGAGGGCAAGATACTGATGGCCCTGAGGGGGGCCGAGCCCGCGGGAATCTGGGTCTTCCCGGGAGGGGGCGTGAACTTCGGCGAGACGGCCGCGGAGGCGTTCGTCAGGGAGGTCAGGGAGGAGACCGGATTCGACATAGAGGAGCCCAGGTTCGTGGTCGTTTTCGAGCTGATCAAGGAGCAGAAGGGGCTGCACCGCGTGATATTCTTCCACAAGGCGAAGCTGGCCGGCGGAGAGATGAACCCGGGAGACGACGTGTCTGAGCTGAGGTGGATGGACGTCGCCGAGATAATGGAGCAGAAGAACCTGGGCGAGGTCGTCATTCCCGTCCTGAAGCTGGCCGGCTACCTGAAGTAGAATCTTGAATCATTTTTTTATGGGGCGCATTTCCTTCCTGGACTTCCAGAAGAAGTAGCCCACGACCCCGAACATTACCATCGGGGAGAGCCAGATTGGTATGTGGGCGCCGAAACTGTCCAGCACCATGATAATCCCCAGGACGAAGACGGAGTACATCGCGCCGTTCTTCAGGTACTTGTACTTCTTGATGTTCTCGATGTTGCTGACCGTCAGCTGCCTGACGGCGAGGGCGCCGATGCCGTTCCCTATCAAAATCAGGGGTATGGCGAACGTGAAGGCGAACGACCCTAGTATGCCGTCTATGGAGAACGTCGCGTCGATGACTTCGAGGTACATTATCTTGCTCCAGTCGCTCATCTTGATCCTACCCTTCCCGGATTCTAGCATCTCCTTCTCCTTCTTCTCCGCGTTTTCCTTGAAGCCGTGCGTGATGAAGAACATTGTCGAGCCTATGACCGCGCCGAAGCCGAGTAGAGGGGACTTCTCGATTGCGAACCACGTGATGACCGCGAGCAGGACCGAGACGACGGCAAAGAACCAGATGCCGTTCCTCGCTATGATTTTCTCCCCGACGAGGCCGTAGTTCTTCGGCTCGAGGAAGAGCCAGTGGAAGAAGAGGAACACCAGGAAGGTGCCGCCTGCGATGAGCAGCATTGGGGCGGCCATCTCTATCGCCTCTATAACAACCGGGTCGCTGCTGAACGTGGACGTGAGCGAGCCCCACAGGCCGAGGCCTGGTATTGCGACGAGGACTATGAGCCACGGTAGCAGGAACCTGACCCCGAACACGGACGGGATCATGCCCCACGTGATGAACCACTTCCTCGACTTCTTAGACATGGTGCCGAGGACCTGGCCGTTGATGACGGCGTTGTCCAGGCTCATGATGACCTCGAACACGGACAGACCCGCCACGGTTAGAATCATGGCGAGGAGGTCCATCTAAGATCATCCCTTCAAAAAACTACTTTATCTTCTTAATCTCGTCTTCCGTGACTTTCCTGAGCCTGGAGTCCTTCTTGATGACGGCCATGTCTATGTCCTTCCTCTCCTTCTCGGTCTTCCTCATGACGTCGACCGCCATCGCCACAGCGTCCTTCTCCGTCATGTTGGCCTTCCATCCGGCCTTGAAAATCTTGAACGCGGTCTGGGCGCCCCTCCCTATTGCGTAGCACTGCCACTCATACAGCATTCCCGAGGGATCGGACTCTATGAGGTGCGGGCCGGTCTTGTCCACGCCGCCTATCAGGAAAGAGACCCCATACGGCCTCATGCCGGCATAAAGAGTCGATATCTGCATCCTGTCGCCGATTATGTGGGACACGTTCCATGTGTCCGCCGGCTCGTCGTACGTTATCCTGTGTATCTGCGACTTGACCCTGGCCTGGTTGACGAGGACCCTCGCGTCGGCTAGCAGGCCAGCGGCGACGGCTCCTATGTGGTCGTCTATCGGGAATATCTTGTCCGCGGCCTCGGTCACCATCAGGCTGTCCGACGGCTTCGTGCTCGCCAAGACAACTCCGTCCTTGAAAACTATGCCCAGCGCCGTCGATCCCCTCTTCACGGCCTCTTTTGCGTACTCGACTTGGAAGAGCCTTCCGTCAGGGCTGAAGACGGCTATCGTCCTGTCATAACCCATGTATTCAGGCATCTGTTCGACCATTAGAATCTTAATTGAATTGAACTCGCCTATTTAAATTATTTCCCAACGACCGGAATCAGCCCCTGAAGCCCCTCGCTAGCTCCTCAATTTTCCCCTGCCAGTCTTTTGCTTTGACGACGGCGCTCGACACGAGCACGCCCCCGGCGGCGCCGAACTCCAGCGCCTTCCTCACGTCGTCCTCGTTCGATATCCCCGCGCCGCACATTGCCCTGCCCTCCATCCCGTGCCTCATCAAAAGGTCCGCGAGGTCGGATATGGCGTCGGGCCTGGTCGTGGAGACGGACTTGCCGGTGCCTATCAGGTTGTCCGGCTCTATCGCCATGTAGTCCGGCTTGAAGCTCACGTAGGCCTGCGCCTCTGCGACGCTGTTCACGCACACGACCGACGTGAGGCCCGCCCTCCTCGCGTCGTTCACGAAGTGCAGCACCTCACCCTCCGGTATCTTGTAGTCGCTGTGGTTGATGATTGCACCCCTGGCCCCGAAAGACTTTATTTTTTCGGCTGTCATGTTCGCCGCGTCGACGTACTGGGCGAAGATTGGTATCGATATCTCTCCCGCTATCCCCAGGTGCTCCGCCGGCGGGGCTACCGCAATCTCGACGCCGTACATCTGCGACACGGTCTCCGCCGCCTTCGCGAGCCTGAGGGAGCCGCCGCCGTACATGACCTCGTCGTACCTCTTGAAGTTCACTAGAAGCATGGTCATTTTTCCAGTCCCTTGATCGTGCCAGACACCTTCACGACTTTCATAATCACCCTCGATTCGCCGAGCCTCGATATGAGGCCCATTCCCGCGATGAGGTGCGGCACGGAGAGGTTGTTGCACCTTATGACCCCGCTCTGGCTCGCGTCGTCCCACGTGTTCTTCACGAACCACACCGACATTTTGCTCACGCCCATCTCGCCGTAGAACTCGATGAGGGTGTTCCATATAGCGGCCTCCAGGTCGGAGTACAGGACCTTCTCCTTCGAGACCATCTTGAAGTAGACGTACCTATCCCTCTCCCTCAGGGTCGGGGACGACATCTTCAGCTTGACCTTCTGGTTCCTCATACTTCCCTGACCCCCGGCATGACCCACCTGTCGTCCTTCCTCTCCGCGGACTCCTTCAGACCCGCCTCGGGAACGCTGGACAGCGCGGCCTTCGCGTCCTTCATCTCCAGGCCGAGGACGTTGGCGAGGGACACGAGGACCATCGGGTCCTTCATTTCGTAGTGCGACAGCGCCCCGGAGCACACCACGACGGGAGCCTTGACCTTCCTCGCCATAATTACGTTCTGCGACACGTTCCTCAGTATCTTGGCCCTCGTCGACCTGCTGGAGTTCAGAATCTCCCTGAAGTTGATCTCTATCGCGACGTTGTTCTTCGCGGCCATCCTCAGCAGCGTGTCGTTCAGTCCGGTGTCGTTCCTGTTGAGCTCCGGGTGCGTGAGTATGTCCACCTCCGGGGTTTCTACTGCTAGCCTGTTCATCTCGAGGTCCCCGCCCCTCACCAGCAGTATGTCGAACCTCCTCCTGATCTGCCTCAGCCTCTCCACGTCCTTCCTCTCCCTCGCCTCAAGACCCAGATAAATTTCGACCGGGAACTTCGACCTCGCCCTCTCTATGTCGGACTGGATCTTCTTGACCCGGGAGTCGCCCTCGTAGTGCGCCGAGAAGCAGAACCCCCTGTAGCCCAGGAGGTGCGCGACTTCGGCTAGCTGCTCGACGCTGCTTTCGCCCCCAGAGAACGACGAATGCACGTGCAGATCATAGAACTTCATGAAGCGTCACCGAATGAATTATTGTGCGGCGGGTCCAATAAATTATAGTTTCCGGCCCGTTTTGGACCGTCGATTTTATTATGGAGGAGCGCGATTCTAGTTCATGGAGAAGGAGAAGGGCGAGAGCCTGCTGCTGAACCTGGCCCTCAACATATTCCTGCCCGTCGTGATTTTGACCAAGCTGACGGGGGAGGGGCTGCTGGGGCCTCTGAACGGCCTCCTGCTGGCCCTGTCGCTCCCGATAGGTTACGGAATCTACGACTACCTCGCTAGGAGGAAGCTGAACCTGATATCCGCGCTCGGTGTGGCGAGCGTCCTCATGACCGGCGCGATAGGCGTGCTCCAGCTCGACCCTGGGCTGGTCGCAATCAAGGAGGCCGGGGTGCCGGCGGTCATAGGGCTGGCCGTGCTCGTGTCCGTCAGGACACCGTGGCCGTTCGTCAAGAAGCTGTCGGAGAAGGTCTTGGACATGGAGAAGGTACAAACTGTCCTAAAGAGGAGGAAGACGTCAGGCGAGTTCGAGAGGGTCCTGTCGAGGGCGAACTACATGGTCGCTGGGACCTTCTTCCTGTCGTCCGCGCTCAACTACCACCTCGCCAGGGCGATTGTGGTGAGCCAGCCCGGGACCGTGGCCTTCAACGAGGAAATAGGGACGATGACCGCGCTCTCGTACCCGGTGATAGCGCTGCCGTCGGCCGTGTTCCTCATTTTGATAATATGGTATCTGATAAGCAGAGTCGGCGGCATGACCGGAATGAAGGTCGAAAAGATCATAAAAGGCGCCGGGTAGGGCGTTCACATGTTCTTGTATCTTGCCGTGAGAACGTCGGACTCGAATCCCATATTCTCCATCTCTTTTCTTATGTAGCCCGCCTTTTTCATGACGTTCGATTTTATCATTGCCGACTCGGCTACAGACTTCGTGATCTCTCCGAGGCTGAAGCCCTTCTTGTCATGGGAGTCCAAATAAATCCCTATTTTGTACACGCCGACATCCTTGTACAGGTAGGACTCCCCTTCCCGCACAACGACGTCGATTCTGGTCTTGCCGTCTCTTCTGGATTTCTCGATGAACTCCCCTATCTTGTTCGGAGAAGCCACATCGTATCCGAAGAGCTTCTTCAACCCGCCGCCTAAAAACTCAATTCCCATAATCCATCTGGTGCGCCGGAAGTTTAAGTAAGGAAATCAGCGGAGCGCGCGCTTCCTGTTCGCCGGGGAGGACATCCAGCTGAGCTTCGGGTCCTTCTTTATGTTGCCGTGCTGCGTGTCCGCGAGCGCGACCTCGTACCACTGGTGCTTGCCGTCCTCGCCCACCAGGTAGGAGCCCACGACGAACATGTTGATGTGCCTCCTCTGCGCCTTCTCCTCGGCTATCTTCTGCAGGGACTTCCCGTGCGTAAAATGAACAAGACCCATCTTGGTCGGCTTCCTTCCCCTCCTTCCGTAGAGCTCGCGCCTGCGCCCGCCCTTGCCTATCTTGACGCGGGCCATTATGTAACCGGCCTTCGCCTTGTACCCTATTGTCCTCGCGCGGTCCACCCTGGTCGGCTTCTCTATCCTGACGACGGTGTTCTCGCGCCTCCAGCCGATGAGCCTGGCCTTCATCATGTCGCCCATGTTCTCCTTGGGCTTCTTCCAGAGCTTGGCCACTTGGTGGTACAGTCCCTTTGACATGGAACTGAATTCGTAAGTCAGGTTTATATACATTGTTCGGCTCAGCAGTAGACCCCGCTCAGCTGCGCCTTCGTCGCGGTCAGCACCTGGTTGCAGGAGTTGCTGGTCACGACCACGGCGGTGGGGACCCCCGTCGCGTTCGGAAGGTTGACGGACTGCGTCGTGCCTGCTAGGAGGTCCGCCGCGGTTATGTGCCTGTTAGAGAACGAGCCGTCGCTCGTCGAGGCAGATATGTTGAAGTTCCTGCCGAAGCTGCCCCCGCCGACCGCGGACACTATCGCCTTGAGGCCCGGTCCGACCTGGTAGTGCTGCTCGATGGCGCTCTGGGACAGGACGCCGGAGCGGAACGCCACCTCGTCGATTACGAGGTCCGTGCCGTTGCCGAGCATCAGGCTCCTGTTGCCGGCCGCGGGCGTGACGGAGGTGCTGGCGGTGCCTGCGAGCTGGCCGTTGACGTATAATTTTATCGTGCCAGAATCGAAGGTCATGGCGACGTGGCTCCAGCCTGAATTCAGGGAACGGGACGCGTTGACCGAGTTCACCATCGCGTAGACGCTGCCGAGCTCCGTGTCCGTGGCGAGCTGGAAGGACTCCGAGCTCCTGCCGAAAATAGTGGTGGCGTATATCATGGCGCGCAGTAGGATGTCGACTGAGAGGTCGTCCGTCATGTACACAGCCGTCGAGTTGTCGACGTGTCCCGCCTTGGAGGCCGTTACCGTGTAGTTGTTGAAGTAGAGGTAGCCCGAGGTGGAGTTGTGGGTGCCGTTGGCCATGAACTCCGAGAGGAGCTGCGTCGGTATCTGGCCCGTCGAGTTCGTGGCCGCGGAGAAGTTGGACGCCGGGTTCTCGACGTTGTCAACGGAATTGGTGTCGTTTCCGAACACGATTGCACCGTTCAGAGGGCCCGATGAATTCCTCGCGGTGACGTCAAGCCTGTGCTGGACGAAGAGCTTCGTCGCTACGGTGGCTCCGTTAGTTCCTATGTCGGATTCGTTGAAGCTCACGTTGACGAAGTAGTTGTTGTTTCCGGCTGTAGTTCCGACGAGGAACACGTCGTAGGCGGCGGGCGCGCTGATGTTCGAGTCGTAGAAAGTGTTGTTGTTCGACGTTTCTATCTGGACGCCATAGCTCGACGTGCTGTTGGTGGTCACGTTGTTGGACCTCAACATGTTGGAGCTGGAACTTGAGCCAATCTCGATTCCGCTGCTGGCGGATGTGGCGTTGACCGTGTAGACGACGTTGGATGAAACCGTGTTGGAGGAGCTCGCGGAAAGATATATGCCGGTCGAGCTGGTGGTGCCGCCAGTTGATATCGAATTCTGCGCCACGCCGTTCAGGGAACTGGATATTAGGTACACGCCGAAGTTTCCGGATGTCCCACTCGTCGATATTTTGTTGCCGGTAAGGTTGTTGCCGTTGGATCCGGATGGGAGATATATTCCAATGTTCGAGCTGCCCACGCCCCCGCTCGATATGTTGTTCCTGTTAGCGGTGCTGTAGGTGACAACGTTGAAAAATATACCCATATTGCCGCTTCCGGACGTGGAGTATGTGGATATCGTGTTCTCGCTCATGTTGTGACCGTTTCCTGAAATCAAAATTCCGTACTGGCTACCGGCCCCGTTGCCATACGTAGATATCCTGTTGTTTGTCATTGTGGCGTTCGTCGTCGAGCTGCTTAGACTCATTCCGATATTTTGAGTGGATGTGCCCCCGGACCAAACGACGTTGCCGTCAATCGTGAGGTTGCCGCCCGCGCTTGTGTAAATTCCGTAGTTATCGCTGGTGCCGTCGGTCCATATGCTATTGTTTGAGATTGTGGTGTATGTCGGGCTTATCAGAACTATTCCGGGACCATATGCGCTGGTTGACGTTCCTATTATGTTCTGACTTATGGCGCTTTGGTACCCGGAGTACCAGAAAACGACCCCGCCGGCATAGGTGCCGTTACTGGTGTTGTTGAGCGTGTTGTTGGATACCGTCAGGTTGTAGGCGGAGACGTCCTTCGAATGTATCGCCCCAATCTGACTGCCCGTGCCATTGTAGACGGCGTGGATGTTCCTCACGGTAGCGTTGCCGGCCGTCACGTTTATCGGAGCCTGGCTGGAGTTCGACCATATGACAGGCCTCGTGCTGGTGTTCGACGTCAGGGTCAGCCCCGTGACGTTCACCACGACGTTCTCGTTGTACTGAGCCAAATCGTTAACAATTACCACGGTTTGTCCGGAAGTCGCGTTGTTTATCGCATCCTGTATTATCGGATAGCAGATTCCGGTCTCGTTCACGCACACATTAGTTTCCATGACATATCTGATAATAACAATTCCTGCAGCGCCGGCGCCGCCATTAAGTCTTGTTCCACCTGACACGCCCGCGCCTCCTCCGCCAGCACCAGGTGCAGTTCCCGCGCTGCCGCCAACACCTTGATTACCACCAGCACCGCCACCGCCACTGCCTCCGGCGCCGCCAGAACCGTCGGAACGGCCACCTCCTCCGCCTCCGCCAGCATATGTGACTGAAATTCCTGAAATCGATGATGCTGTACCACTGCCTCCGGCGCCGCCATTTGGAACAGAACATGCAAATCCAGTAGATGAAGAGCCGCCGCCGGCGCCGCCAACACCTGAATTACCATTACATCCGCTGCTACCAGCATTTCCTTGCCCGCTTGTTCCTGCACCGCCGCTACCAGAACCGCTAAATGCACCGGCTCCGCCACCACCAGAACCACCGTCAGAACCTGATCCGCCAATATCCCCTCCTCCGCCTCCGCCACCACTGGATGTGATTGTATCAAATGTTGATGCAGAACCATTTTCACCCTGTGAAGGGCTTACAAATCCATTGCCGCCGGCGCCGCCGGCGCCTACAGTTATTGGGTATGTTTGTGATGTGACAAAGAATCCGCTACCAGTCCTATAACCGCCTGCGCCACCACCTCCAGCACCATCCGCATTGAGTCCATTTCCGCCACCTCCACCACCACCACCAATGACAAGATATTCGACATCACCTCCTCCGGAAATCACATTGAAGGTCCCGTTCGAGGTGAAGGTGTGAATCGTCTTTCCACCAAAGTACGTGATCGTGCCGCCCATCGCCTTGATTGCATATGCCTCTGAAATTAGGAAAGAAAACGCCACAGAAAACGACAGAACGATGGACAGAAAAATAAGCCCGTTTTTCACATTCTTATTTGGTGTTTGTCGGGTAAAAATCCGAGTTTTATATATCGTGCGGCGGAAGAAGGATTATGGGAGTCCAGATTTCAGGCATGGTCCAGGGGAAGGAGTTCGAGATGGCCGACCTGGCGGGCAAGAAGGTCGCCATAGACGCGTTCAACACCTGCTTCCAGTTCATATCGATTATCAGGGACCGCTTCACCGGCGAGCCGCTGAGGGACAGCCACGGCAACGTGACCTCGCACCTCTCGGGGATAATGTACCGATTTTCAAGGATGCTCGAGGCGGGCGTGAGGCCTGTGATGGTGTTCGACGGCAAGCCGCCGGCGTTCAAGAGGGGCACGCAGATGGCGAGGGAGGAGAGGAAGCAGGCCGCCGAGAAGAAGTGGAAGGAGGCGGTGGAGAAGGGCGAGAACGGGTACAAGCACGCACAGGCGACGTCCCGCTTCACCCCGCAGATGGTCGCGGACGCGAAGGAGATCCTCGGATACATGGGCGTCCCCGTGCTCCAGGCGCCGAGCGAGGGCGAGGCCACGTGCGCGGCGATGTGCAGGTCCGGGGTCGTCGACTTCGCCTCGAGCCAGGACTACGACTCCCTTCTGTTCGGCGCACCGAGGCTCCTGAGGAACGTCTCGGTCTCCGGCAAGAGGAAGCTGCCGAACCAGGAGGTGTGGGTGGAGGTGAGGCCGGAGATGCTCGAGCTCGAGTCCGTGCTGTCGGAGCTGGGGATTACGAGGGAGCAGCTGGTCGTGATGGGGATGCTCATAGGGACGGACTACAACGACGGCGTCAAGGGAGTCGGGCCTAAGACGGCGCTGAAGCTCGTGAAGGAGCACGTGACGTTCGACGCGGTTGTCGAGAAGACGGAATGGAAGGAGGAGGCGGACCTGCAGCAGGTGTTCGACTTCTTCATGGACCCCGTAGTGCTGGACAGGCCCGAGATAGAGTGGGGGAAGCCGCAGCCTGACAGGATAATGAGGTTCCTCGCGGACGAGCACGACTTCTCGAGGGAGAGGGTCGAGAAGGTCGTCGAGAAGATAATGCAGAACCGCTCGAAGGGGGCGCAGTCGAGCCTCGGCGGATGGCTGAAGAAGTAGCAGACCAAAGCAATAAATCATCCCGACCCGAATGTTTTTCATGGACATAGCGAAGATGGACGAGTTCGCGAAGAAGAAGGGGTTCTTCTGGCCAAGCTCGGAGATGTACGGCGGGCTCGCGGGTTTCTACGATTATGGCAGCAACGGGACGCTGCTGAAGAGGAAGTTCGAGAACGCGTGGAGGAGGTACTTCCTCGGCCTCAACGAGAACTTCTTCGAGATAGAGCCGAGCGACATAATGCACGAGAAGGTCTTCAAGGCGAGCGGGCACGTCGACGGTTTTGTGGACCCCGTTGCCAGGTGCTCGAAGTGCGGGACGCAGCACAGGGCGGACCACATACTCGAGGACTTCCTGCACGAGAGCTTCGAGGGCATGACGCCGGAGCAGCTCAAGAAGGTCATAGACGAGAAGGGCGTGAAGTGCCCGAGCTGCAAGGGGGAGCTCAAAGAGGTCTACGTGCTGAACATGATGTTCCCCGTCGACGTCGGGAGCGGGAAGAGGGGGTATCTGAGGCCTGAAACGGCACAGGGTCCGTACGTCAACTTCCTGAGGCACTTCAACCTGCTGAGGAACAGGCTGCCGATAGGTTTGTCAGTGATAGGAAAGGCGTACAGGAACGAGATATCGCCGAGGAACCTCACGACGAGGATGAGGGAGTTCACGCAGGCCGAGCTGCAGATATTCTTCGACCCGTCGCAGGTCGAGGAGCATCCGGGGTGGGGCGGGGTGAAGAACTACAAGCTGAGGTTGTTCCCGGACAAGGAGAAGAAGATTGTGGAGGTGAAATGCGAGGACGCGCTGAGGATGGGGATTCCGAAGTTCTACGTCTGGCACATGGCGAAGGTGCAGCAATTTTATTTCGACGTCATGAAGGTCCCGAAGGACAGGTTCAGGTTCCGCGAGCTCTCGGCGGAGGAGAGGGCGTTCTACAACAAGGTCCACTGGGACATCGAGCTCGACCTGCCGAGCCTGGGCGGCTTCAGGGAGGTCGGTGGTGTGCACTACAGGACGGACCATGACCTGACGGGCCACCAGAGGTTGGCGAACCAGAAGCAGGAGGTCTTCTTCAACGAAAGGAGGTTCATGCCCCACATACTCGAGCTGTCCTTCGGGGTCGACAGGAACGTGTACGCGATGATAGAGCTGAACTACGAGGAGGAGGGCGACAGGGCGGTGCTCCACCTGCCGGCGTCCGTGGCGCCGTTCCAGGTGGCGGTGTTCCCGCTGGTGAACAAGGACGGGCTCGACAAGGAGGCCAGGAAGGTCTTCGAGACTCTGAGGAGGGACTTCGACGCGGTCTTCGACCAGAGCGGCAGCATAGGGAAGATGTACTACCGCGAAGATGAGAGGGGGACCTTCTACTGCGTGACGGTGGACTACGACGTGAAAAAGAGGAAGGACGTCACGGTGAGGGACAGGGACAGCAAGAGGCAGGTGCGCGTAAAGCTGAAGGACCTACCGAAGATTCTGAGGAAATTGATAGACGGGGAGATCAGGTTTGAGAAGGCCGGGAAGGCGATAAAGCCCGCCAAGCCCAAGAAGAAGTAGATTTTTACCGCAACAATCGCTTCAATTTCCAGCTGGAAAAGCCCAATTTTCCGAGAAACTTACATCGTCCTGCCGCGGTAAATCTGCGCGTACTGCGGGGTCACGACCAGGAAGTCCTCGTCGACTCCGACCATGTCGCCGTTCATCGCGGTGCACGTCTTCCTGAGCTTCTCGACGGACCTCTTGAGCTCGGCCATGTCCTTCGACCTCAGCTCCCTCACCCTCAGGAACACCACGTTGCCCTCCCTTAGCAGCTGCTGTATCCTGTCCGTGTCGTTGTAGTCTATAAGAGTCTCTATCCTCACGCCGACCTTGCCGTCGCCGCCGACCATGTTCTCGCCCAGCTCGACGTACTCGTCAGCCGGGGCCTGCGGCTTCTGCTGGCCGTCCTTCTTTCCTGACATCATGTCCCTGAGCTTTCCGAAAACCATGTTGAATCAACTAAGGATAATGTTCGTGTCCTAAATTTAAATACCTGCTCAAAGCGGGCGTCCGGATGGAAGGTCAGTTCGTCATCTCTCTTCTGAGCTGCTCGAGCATGCTGACCACGTTCCAGATCTGGGTGCGCGTGTAGAGCGGCATGTTCGGGTCGTTCGTTATCTCGTCGAGGAGGTGTATGGCCGTCGATATCTTCAGCTCCGACGACTTCTCCGCGCTCGTGAGGGCGGACTTGGAGTCCTCGGCCGCCTTCCTTATGTTCTTCGGGACGGTCCTGTCGCCCACTATCGTCTCCAAAATAACGACTACCTGCCCTATGTTGGCGGCGCCCATCATACTACTTCATCTCCTCCTTGAGCTTCTCCTGTATCTCCTTCAGCCTCTCGGTGATCTTCGCCTCGGTCTTCTCGTAGCTCCTCATCCTGATCGATATGGCCTCCTTCGTCTCCTTCAGGTCCGTCACTATGTCCTCGACGGGCTTGCTGACCATGACGGATCCGGTTATCTTGAACGCGGTCTTCTGCCCGCTCTTCTCGAGCTCCTCGACGGCCTTGTCTATCTCCAAGTCCTGCAGCTTCATGCTCTCCCTCTGCATCGCGACAGACTGCAGCTGCTGCTGGTACGCCTGGAACTCCAAAATCATCTGCTTCGTTTCGTCTGACATTTCTTTCATATCGTCCACCAAACTTTCGGCAATAAGAGTATTGGAGAAGCGAGTTATATATACCCTTCAGCCGACCTTCTTCTCTATTTCCTCGAGCGTCTGGACGAGCGAGATGTACGTGTTGACTATCGCTTTCATGTGGCCGACCTTCTCGCTCCTCACTCTCAGGGTAACGTAGCCCTTACCGGGCCTCAGGCTGATGACGGAGTACTTGTCGCGCTTGATGTCCGGCTCGAGGCTCTTCACAACGAGGGCGGGCCTCCTGCACGGTATCTTCATCGTGAATTCGAACATGAACTGATTTTCTCGAGGCGAAATATAACCTTTGTTTTGATAGTGGCGTCCTCACACGTCGGGATACATTTTAGAAAAAAACTCCGACATTCCCGCTTCCCTCATATATTTCGTTTTTATCCATTCGACCTTCGATACGCCTTCTCCGCATTTCAAGTCCCCTGATTTCTTATGGCATACATAGAGATGGACGAAGTAGTCGTTTTTCTCCGTCGGGCGGACCGCGCCCATATAATCGTTCACGGAGACCTCTATTCCAGTCTGTTTTTTTATTTTTTCGATAAGGCCATTACTCATCGTTTCGGAAGTGTCTCTTTCCTCCTCCGTCAGGTCTCCGCCAGGAATCGACATTTGGCCTTTGTAAATCCCATCCTTTCTTACAATGCCCAATATCATATCGGCATGGTCTATGTCGAGGACGTATCCAAAAACACCGGATTTTGCCTCAGATTCCATGTTCTAGGATTATTGTTGAAATATTAGTATGAGCGGAAATTACCTTGCGACGACGCGCCTCGGCGTCTCGGGCCTCATCTTCGAGTATATCCTGAAGCCGCAGAACGGGCAGCGCACCTTGTCGTCGAGCGAGTCGATGACCTTCTTGCAGCTTATGCACTTGTACATTTACAGACCCCTCGTGACCGTCGTCCAAGCGCCGCCTGCGAACTTGGCGCCGCACTTCTTGCACTTCCAAATTCCGGCGACCACGCGGTCGACATAAGGCATATCGCACTTAGGGCATATATGCCTTTGCTTCTGCGTCCTCTCTATGTCGGAGACAAGCTGGCGCACCTTCTTCCCGTACCTGGACCCGTAGCGGCCGGCCGACCCGATTTTCTTTTTGCTGCTCATAACGACTAACCTATCTTGTTTTACTTCCTAATTACCTTTATGCTTCCGGGCCTGCCGCCCCCGGATATGGTCTCGAGTATCATCTTCATCTGCTCCTCGGAGACCTCCGACTTTATCTTGCCCGACTTGTACAGGTCCATCAGGTACAGCTCCAATTGGGCCGCTATGTCGGGCTTGACCATCCTGACCCTCGACAGCCTGTCGATGGCGCCCCGCGAGAGGATCTTCCTCATCATGGTCTTCTTCATCAGCTCGACCTGCTGAATCTCCTCGGGGGTCGGTTGGTGCTGCATCACTGCTTGCTCACCGACTTAGCGGCGCCGTCGAAAAACTTCCTACCCTTGGACGTTATCTTCCTGCCGCCCTTCGCGTCCTTCTCGACGAAGCCCGCGGCCTCCAGCTGCTGGAGTATCTTCCTTATCTGGTTGCCGCCGGCGAGCATGAAGTGCTTCGGCTTGTACCCCCACTTTATCGTCTTCCCATAATAAGTCCTCAGCCTCTGCACGCCCACGGGCCCCTCGAGGTATATCCTCCTCATCACGGAAGCCGCCCTGGTGTGCCAGAAGTCCGGCTGCTGCGGCGGCCTCTCCCTGTGGGCGCCCGTCTTGACGAACTTCGCCCAAGCCACAGGCTGGATGAGCTCCTCCTTCTTCAGCTCCTGTGCGAGCTTCGGGATCAGCTTTGCCGGGCTTGCGAATTTGCCTGAAACCATGAAAATCATTATGCCGTGACCAATATATAGACGACTGTGCTGGCTATGAGGACCAGGCCGGCTATGATGAGGACTATTATCAGCAGCGGGAAGCTGGGGCCGTTCAGGGTGTCGCACACGTCCGACTGCTCTGTCTTGCACTTCTCCGCGTAGTCCGTTATCGTCCACAGGATGAACGCCAGGGCGCCCACGGCGATGAGCACGGTCACCGTCCCGATTGCCAATGCAGCCCCTCCCTTCATCAATTTGATCACTTGTAGCGTTTCCTGTAAGAATAGTTGCAGTTGGTGCATTTTATAGATACGGTCTTGGCCTCCTCGTCGAGGCGCGTCCGCTTAGTCTTGCCCGGTACGAGTACGGCGTTGCACTTCCTGCAGAAAAGGCCCTTCTCCTCGGCCGTGAGGCGCACGTTGTACCTGGTCCCTATCTTCCTGGCGAGCTCGACGTACCTACTGCTCCTCTTCAGGTCTTCCCTCTGCTCCCTCGCGAGACCCAGCAAAATCTCTATCCTCTCCCTCGCGAGCCTCACCTGCCACTCCGGCCTCGCGCCCCTGGTCTGCATATTCCTTAGTCTCCCTTTTTCTGAAGATAACCTTTCTCTTGATGTAGACAACAGACCCGGCAATGGCGACCGAGACCAGGCCGAGGAATGTCGCCGGGTTCGGCGAGCCGTCCGCGGCCACGAGCATGCCTGTAACACCGCCCAGCGACTTGCCGTCGATGCCGAGGGCGAACAGTCCCGTTATGGGGTTGGACTGGGGCCGGGATGCCGGGGGAGAGAACGAGGCCGCGTCGGACGTCCTCCTGACCGGCTGCTCCACCTCCACCGGCCCCTCTACCGGGGCGGCCTCTTCAATCGGCTGCTCGATCGCCACCTCCTCCTGAACGGGCTGCGCCTGCTGCGGGGCCGGGGACGCGGGACTCCTGGAAGACCTGCCGCCACCGCCGGAGGACGCGGCGGCCGGCGGAGGGGAGAGGGTCGCGGTCACAATGGAGACGTTCGACGCGGGGCTGAACGATACGGAGCCGGACAGGGCGCCGCTGGCCGAAGAGAAAAGGTAGGGGCCGAAGACGAGCCTGCCGGTGCTATTCGCCACATATTCGGTTATCGTCACGACGTCCGAGTCACCCCCTGAGCCTGAAGTCCCGCCGATGGACTGCGTCGGGTTGTCCGTCTGGGTCGTCTGGTTGCCGTCGGTCACGTTCAGGCTCGCCCCGGTGATGGGTTGGGAAGTCTGGTCGACCGATCTGAACGACATCTTCCTCTGGACGAATATCTTTCCGTCCGACCCGGCGGAGAAGGCTATGTCGCCCTCGTCGAGGCTCGAGTTCACAAAATAATTTCTGGTGGAGAAGCCGATGTTGTCGTCCTTGACGTCCGTCGACGAGGCCGCGCTTATCGCGGAGTCCCGGAAAGTGTTGTTCCCGCTGCTCGCCGTCAGGAATACGCCGTAGCCCGACGGCTGGAGGACGTTTATCGTTATCCGGGACAGCACGTTGTGGTTTGAGCCGTCGAAGAACATCCCGGATTCGGGACCGCCGTCCGCGTCTATTGTGTTGGACTGGATGCGGTTGCCGTCGCTCGTCCTAATCCTGATTCCGTGGTTCTCGCCGGACCCGGTCGAGTCGCCCGTGCGTATCGAGTTGCCGTCGACCGAGCTGGACGTGACGTCCACCATCGATATCCCGTAGTTGCCGTCGGTCCCGTTCGTGGTAACATTGTTCGAGGACACAGAGGCGCCTGAGAGGAGGTTCATGCCTATTCCGAAGTTCTCCGCCCCGCCGGACGTGCTGACGGCGTTGCCCTTGACTATGTTGTCGTTGCTGCCGTCGATGTATATCCCGTAGTTTGACTCGTCGCCGTCCGTGAATATGGCGTTGTTCTCCAGCGTATTGTTCGTCGACGAGAACTCGATGAACATCCCGTAGTTGGAGCTACCGGGCCCTCCCGTACGCACAGCGTTTGACGAGGCCGTGCAGGACGTCGAGGAGTAGAGGTGCAGCCCCCACCCGTTGTTGGTCGACATCGTGTTCGTGAGCGTGTTGTTCCTGAGAGTGAAGTTAGTCACGGACGTCGCCTCCACGGCGGACGTGGAAGAGCCCGTGCCGTTGTAAATTACCGTGAAACCCTCCAGGACGGAGTCGCCGGATACGACGCTGACCGTCGGGGATGCGGAGTCGGACCATATCGTGGCGTTGCCGGTTGACCTGAGGGCGACGCTCTTGTTCAGCAGGATCTGCCCCCCGTACTCGGCGGAGTCCGTCACGACGACCTCTCCCCCGGATGCGGCGTTGTTTATCGCCTCCTGTATCGAGGCGAAGTCGCAGCCGGACAGGCACACCGTGCTGGCCTGCGAGCCCGAGGAGAAGGCTATAAATGACAGTGAGAAGGCCAGACATGCCAAAAGCTCGTTTTTCCTCATATTCCAGTCCCTAGCGCCCCGCGCGCATAGTACTGTTAGGGCAGGTCGGTTTTTTAAGCGTTTGCGGTCCTGTTATATAGGCGTCTTCCGTCCCAGAATAAAATGCAGTGGGGTCGCCGTGATTTGAACACGGGTTTCGTGGCCCCAAACCACGAGGCCTAACCAAGCTAGCCGACGACCCCTCAGAAAAATATTGTCTTCGCCTGTTTAAGAAAACGTCCCCGCCGCGCGCCCGGGATACCGCACGCGCCGAAAATTCACTTGAGAGGCTCCATGTAGAAGTGCTCGGTCCTGATGCCGCGCCCCCTGTAGGACATGACCTTCTCCGCATGCCTGAACTCGACCTCATGGAGCAGCTTAAGGTATCCCAGCTGGTACGCCTGTCCGGGCCTCATGCCCGTCGTGAACAGGTAGCCGGGGGCTCTCTCCATATCGCGGCACAGATCGTTCAGCGAGCAGTCCTTGCAGTCCTCCTCGGACGGCAGTATCCTAACCACGGTCGAGTCTGGCAGCCTGGCGTCCCTCATCCAGTTAGGACCGGCCTCCATATTCCCGGCGAGCTCCGAATAAAGGTCCATTGTCTGGTGGGACACGAGCCACTTTACCTCGTTCAACGGCACCGCTATCTCCTCTGGCATGGTTAGGAATCCCCATTTCCAGTATTTATCCTGTTCGGACGGGATGCGTCCTAGAAGATGTGAAGTGGGCGAGGCGGGATTTGAACCCGCGTCTTGTCCACCCCAAGGACAAAGCCTAACCAAGCTAGCCGACTCTCCCAATTCAATATTAATTGTTGGCTTCACAATCTTAATTAACATGTCCTATGAGACCATAGTCGGCAGGAGCAAGGACGACTTCGAGAAGTACCAGGCGCAGGGCACGGGATACGTCGGAAAGCACATCGTCGGCACGGGCGAGGACGCCCACATGACGACGAAGGTGATGTTCGACCTGCTGAGGCCCCATATGATACTTATCACCGGCAAGAGAGGCACGGGCAAATCGTACCTCGGAGGCATCCTAGTCGAAGAGTTCTGCCAGCTCCCCGAGGAGACGAGGAAGAACATGGCGGTAGTTTTGATAGACACGATGGGCATATTCTGGAGCATGAAGTTCCCAAACGAGCAGCAGTTCCAGGACCTGGAGGGCTGGAAGCTGCAGCCTAAGGCGATGGACAACGTCAAGGTCTACGCGCCGCAGGCCCAGATGGCGGAGTTCGAGGCGTCCGGGATACCGGTCGACCACGGGTTCTCGATAGCGCCCTACGAGTTCAGCGCCGAGGACTGGCTCCTCGCGTTCAACCTCTCGAGGACGGACCCGGTCGGGATAGCCCTTGAGAAGAACATAAACCAGATGTTCGAGAAGGGCGACAAGTTCTCCATATCGGACATGATAACGAAAATCAGGGACGACTCGGACACCTCGACGGACGTGAAGAACGCAGCCGAGAACCTCCTAACGGTGGCGAACCAGTGGGGGGTGTTCAGCGAGGAGGGCGCGAACGTGGACTTCATGGTCCAGCCGGGCCAGGTCAGCGTGGTCGACGTCTCGAGGCTCAGGTCCTCGCAGGCGTGGAGCGTGAGGAACCTCCTTGTCGCGATCATAGCGAGGAGGATATACCAGATGCGCCTCGTGGCGAGGAAGGAGGAGGAGATAGCGAAGATCACCGGCGAGCCCGTCAAGGACAAGAAGCCGCTCGTCTGGATGGTCATCGACGAGGCGCACAACTTCATACCCTCGGAGTACGACACCGTGTCCTCCGAGCCGCTGAAGGTGATATCGAAGCAGGGGAGGGAGCCGGGAGTCAGCCTGACCGTAATTACGCAGATGCCCAACAAGATACACCAGGACATACTCTCACAGACGGACGTCGTGTTCTCCTATCGCCTGACGTCGAGGGACGACCTGGCCGCCCTGCATTCGGTGATGCAGACCTACCACTCCGACGACCTCTGGAAGTACATCAGCACGCTGCCGAGGTGGCCCGGGGCCGCGATAGTCCTGGACGACAACCTGGAGAAGATATTCACGGTCGCGATAAGGCCGAGGCTCTCGTGGCACGCGGGCGGCACCGCGGTCGTGATGTGATCAGCGGGCGTACGCCTTCAGCCTGTCTATGATCTCGTGCATCTTCATGTCGGTTATGTCGCCCTTGACGAAGCGGTAGTCCCTCCCGGCGAAGTGCACGTCCTCCCTCAGCCTCTTCACGGCCTTCTTGAGGTCGTCGTCCGCGCCGGACTCCATGAAGCCGCTGTAGTGGCTGTGGAACACCTCGATTATGTCGGACCCCATGAAGTAGTCCCTCTCCGACCCGAGGTCCATGAGGTCTATCATGAAGTCCTTGACGTGGTCCCTGTAGGCGGTCTTCGGCTCGATTATCGCCGCGGAGGCCGTCAATACAGGGTCCTTCTTTTCAGCCTTCGTTTTTTTGGCCCTCTCCATCTGTTCTTTCCAGTCGTTCATTTCGTCGCTGAGCCTGTAGCGCTTCGATATTTCGTCGACGAAAAAAATAGTCTTGCTCGGCAGGCTGGTCATTGCGACGTCGTTTTTCTTCTTCCTTATCCCGTATCTCGAGCGCAGGCTCTTCAGCTGCTGCCTCACTCCGGTGTCCTTGGTCAGGAAGTTCAGGTCGTTCATTATCGGAGTCAGCTTCTCGTTCAGGTACGACGGGTCCTCCTTCAGGTCGAACAGGTATTCCAGGAGGCTCCTGACCTCGGTCCTCATCCTGAGGGAGTAGTCCAGGCCGACGTCGTTCAGGATGAATTCGTAGTTCCCAAGCAGGAAGTCCGTCCCAGGAAAGTAGCGGGTGTTGTTCGCCAGGTGGGCGCCGTTGTCGTTTATCTTCTTCGGGTACTCCGATATTTTCTTCAGGCTGGAGAGCACGAAATTCCTGCCCTCGTCGTCCAAAGAAACCTTTGTCGGGGCGTATTCCTTCTCCAATAGACCGCCTTAGGATACTATGGTGCGGAACGGATAAATATTTTCAGCCTTTGATCTTCGCCGCGGCTATGTGGGAGCACTCCCTGTTGGTCAATGCCGAGTATCGGCAGTCGCACGTCCACTCCGCCTTCCTCTTGTCGTATATCACGGAGTGCGTGTCCGTGTCGCCCTCGACGGAGAAGTGCGTCCTGTTCTGGGTGTCCATGACCTTCCTCACCTTCCCGCCGTCGACCAGGCGCTGCGCCTTGTTCGGGTCCCTCATCTAGCAGCCCCTCACGCTCACCAGCGCCACCGTCCCCTGCCTCCCCGTCTTCTCTATGCATATCCTGTGGCTCCCCTTGCCGAACTTGTCGGTCCCGTTCAGCGCTATCCTGCCGTACTGCAGTTCCATGTGCAGCATGCCGTCGCCAGATATCAAATACGATCCAAAGGGCCTCGTCGGGAGCCCCAGGCGCGTCACCGCCTCGCTCTGGTTCGCCACCACCGCGCAGGACGCCGCCGAGAACGGCACCACTGACCTGAGGGCGCCGAGTGATGTGATGTTGAATCTGTACTCGGACGCCGCCGCGTCGTTGCACAGCGAGACGAAGCTGCCCTCGTCGCCGGAGTAGACTATACCGGAGGACCTTGTCGAGGAGAGCTCGGACTGGTCGTACGAGCAGGCGTAAAGGTAGGAAGTGTTCTGCCTGGTGTAGCAGGCCGATGCGGGAGACGTCGAAGTCGATACCGTTCCTTCGCTGGTGCCGTTGATGAATATCATGCGCATGTCATAGTCCGCGCCCTCGAAGGTGTTGTTGTGGTCCGTGAGGTTGAACGCTGCCGACTGCACGCCTTCTGCCGAGGCGACCCTGTGCCACTTTCCCCCGACTGTCCTGTTCGCGCCGCCGAGGTAGAGCTGGTAGACTTCGTCTGGAGAGAGGGTTCTGTTTGTTATAATTACTTCGTCTATGGAACCGTTGAAATAGCGGCTTTGGCCGAAGGTGTCAGACCCTATTCTGACACCCTGGGAATTTAGTTGCGTGTTCGCTCCCGAAAGCGCTGGACTAGCCACTAAAGTACCATTCACATAGAAGAATGATGTTGTTGTGTTATATGACCAAGTAACATGGGTCCATACATTATTTGGAATTATGTAATTTGCTGATACGTCATTGCTGTAAAATCCCGCAGAAAGTCCACTTACGCCATTATAGTTGGCATAGAGCCATCTTGACTGATTTGTGTTAGTAGACCCATAGACTACAATCGGTCCGTCTCCACTTCCCCTATAATAAATCCATGCTGCTATTGTGTGGGGAGAATTACCGAGAGGTAGAGAGCTTGGATTTAAGTTGTTTACATAGTCATTTGTACCGTCGAAGAACATACATCTCCCAAAATTATTTTTACAAGACGAGTTGGTCATCCATATTGCACCATTGATTACGCCGCCACCGTTCCCAAGTCCACTTGAGTCCGTTACGTTCAACGTCGAGTTGTCGTTGAACCTATAGTGCAGCACGGTACCAGCAGGAGTGACCGGCTGCAGCGTGGTGTTCGAGTCCTCCACGCCAAAGTACCTGTACGTCTTTCCAGATGCGGCGGTGCCGAAGTCGTCGTAGTACCTCGTGACTTCGCGCTGGTAGTGCTCGCGGATCTCGGTGTCTGTGAGGGCGCGAGGATACAATCTTACTTCATCAATCGTGCCGTTCCAACTTCTCTCGTTGAACGGGGTCTGTGCCCCTATCTTTGTCGAATAGGAACCGCCGGTACATATCGTTCCTATGGTACCGCCACCACCGGATTGTATCCCATTGATGTATATCTGGGCTTTGTTTCCCTTATGAGTCACGGCCACGTGATACCATGTATTGAGTGACAATGCGTCCACACCATCGACATTAGTCCAACCACTACCCACAACATAAAACCACGCCCTCAGCACGCCTGTACTAGTCGTTGTATACAGACCGTACCCGCAATTGTCAGCTACAGTGTTCTTTGTAAAAATTGCCTTTAAGCCTTGGCCAGCAGTCGGTATCTGATTAGGATTTACCCAGGCTTCTATGGTCAGATCACCGGATATGTCAAAAATCGAGCTACTCGAAAGATTGACGTTATTGAATCCACCGTCGAAGCTCATGCAGCTGCCGAACTTGCATGATGAGTTTGAAATCCAGGTCGCGTTCACGGTACCCGTGTTCCCGTTCCCGCTCGAGTCAGTCGCGTTCAGGCCGGAGCCCTCGTCGAGGCGCCAGATTCCAGAAGCGCCGCCGTCATAGTTGAAGAGCAGCGAGGAATCGTGCTGCGTGACTCCGGACAGCGGGTTCGTCGAGTTCCAGGAGGCAGGATACCTAATGATTACGATTCCAGAGCCTCCTGTACCACCAACGCCTCCGGCACCGCTTGCGAATGAAGCACCGCCGCCTCCACCGCCCGTGTTGGCGGTGCCGTCTGCTCCATTGTTGTTTCCGCCACCCGCGCCGGCATTACCGCCTCCTCCCGACCCGCCCGAACCGGACGTGCCACCCGTCCAAGTTCCACCGCCGCCTCCACCAGCCCTGTACACCAAGGTGCCGTTTATGCTGCTCGCCAGTCCAGACCCTCCATTACCGCCTACCGTATTGCTTGGCGCCGTCTGGCCTACTGCACCAGCCCCGCCACCACCGCCATGGGGATAATTGCCGCCACATGCCGAGTATCCCGTGCCACCACTGTTTCCCTGGCCAGGCGTCCCCGCCACTGGAGACAGGGCACACGCGCTCCCTCCTCCCGAACCTCCATGGGACCCGATGCCGGGCCCTCCCGAAGTGTCTCCTCCCCCTCCTCCCTTAGATTCAATGGTGTCGAAACTTGAGTTGGTCCCGTTCAAACCTTCGTTGACACTATCCACGCCTCCTCCCCCACCAGCCCCGATTACTATCGGATATGACCTGGAGGTTACTCTGTGGCCCGTTCCTGCCAAATAACCCCCGGCACCACCACCGCCCCCGTATTTTCCACCACCACCTCCCCCTCCCGCTATCACAAGATATTCAACATTACCCGAGCCGCTAGTCACGTTGAACGTCCCGTTCGATGTGAACGTGTGTATCTTGTAGCCGTCCGCGTACGTGACGTTGCCGCCCGTTGCTATTATTCCAGGAAGGTCGTACCACGTCAGCGTGCTGTTCGCCACGGACTCGATCAGCTCGCTCGAAAACTGCGTGGCGTTGTTCTGAGGGTTGAAGTTCGTCGTGTTCATCCTGCCCATCGTGCCTAGCGAGAACATGAAGTTCTGGTTCATTGTGGAGTTGAACGTGTAGTTGAAGCCGAAGAAGTCGGTATGGTTGGAGAAAATGTTGAAGCCGGATTGTGTCGTGTTGGACAGAGTTCTGAAAACATTTCTGACATTCGTCGTGGCGAACAACACCTCCTCGTTGTCCGTCGCGTTGTTCTTGGTGAAGTATATCCCGGGCTTCTGCTGGTTTATGCCTGTGTGATACAGCTGAAGAATCTCCGAATGATTAAGGGCACGCCTATAGATTCGGGCCTCGTCAATATACCCATTGAATACTGTGTCACCAATGACTGCGTCTTTGGACGACGAGACATCATAAACACTTCCAGACGCCGTCTTGTCAAGTGTGCCGTTGATATAGAGCCTCATATTGCCCCCTTCCCTTACCCCCACAACATGACTCCAGGATCTGACCGGTATCTTAGAATTAGATTGAATCTCAAGGTAACCGACGTTTTCAGTGACGAAATCGATAGTCCCGTCGGTGCCCAGAAGTCTCATGTACCATTGCGCATTCCCCCCGCCCGGGTTTCTCTCTCCAACAAAAAATGATCCGGAAACCATGGCGCGGGGATTTACCCACACTTCGGCTGTGAAGTCGCTTGTTCCGAGATTCAAATTATTGTTGTCTGGCAAAAATACGATATCATCGCTCCCGTCGAAGCTCAGGCAGGAGCTGAACTTACAAGAAGAATTGCTGACACGGGTAACTCCACCACTAAGATATCCAGGATTCCTCAGACCCGAAGAATCAGTGACATTCGTTCCAAATCCCTCGTTGAAGTTCCAGTACCCGACCAGTCCTGGCTCGGCTGTGGTGACGGACGTGCGGTTCTCGGGGAGGGAGAATGGGATGGATATGTTGCCGGGGCCGCCTGGGATCGTGGTGCCGTCCCAGAACTGCACGTCGTCTATCCTAACCATATTGTCGTTCGACACAGCCTGATAGAAGAACTTGCCGAACAGGTATCTAAGGTCCGAGAAATACGACTTCGACGAAAGGGACGTTGTGGCGGTCTCTTCTAGGTTGGAGTACTCGTCCGTGTAGATTTTCACGTCGACCTTCGGGTCTGACGCCGTGTAGACTAATTCCACCCACCTCGTCGCCGTGAGGGGCTCCGCTCTGCTAATTCCCGTCGCGTACTCGTTGGTGTTCGTCCAGGTGAAAGCATACATGTTAGAGGTCGATCCCGCGGCGTGCGCCGCCACCGCGAAGTGTATGGAATCGGCGGTCGCGGACGGATTCTCGCCGGAAAGCGAAGTGGAGTCTGTAAGGCCGAACCTCGCCATGACCGCTTGGCCGCTGGCGTCGTTTATGTAGTTGTTCAACACGACTTTGAACCTCATCACCCATCCGATGTTGTTGTCGGCGTAGTTTCCGGATCCCAAGACCCGTTGAAGATCATAGGTCACCCAGTTATCGTCACCACTCTGGTTGTTGTTCATGTTCAGCGTTCCGTTCGTTATCGTCATCTTTCCAGAAGTCCCCGACCAGCTCGAGTTCGCCGAAAAGTCGTCCTTGAACTTAGTCCCGCCCTTCGAGTCGACGAATACCCTGACGAATGGGTCGTGAGCGGTCATAAGGAAACTTACGTTGACGCCGGGTTTGGTCATGTTCATGTTGGGATTGAACGCGTACCTCCACTTGAACTCCTGCTTGTTCCTAGGGTCGAGCCAGTCGGGCACCCCAGCCGCTTTATATCTTATAATAACGATACCCGAACCTCCCGCTCCGCCCGCATTTGCCGGGCTGCCAGCAGATGCCCTGGCTCCTCCACCGCCCGAACCGGTGTTCGCTGTTCCAGCCGTTGCAACTGCATTTCCTATAGATCCCGCCCCGCCCCCTCCCGAGCCCCCGGTGCCGGCAGCGACCGTAGCGCCTCCCCCACCTCCGCCAGCCCTAGTGACTGTAGAGCCGTTTATTCTGGACGATAGTCCAGCCCCTCCAGCACCGCCGGTGGTCCCCGAGTTGTTGCCGCCCGCACCTCCAGCTCCACCACCACCGCCTCCGACGTCTGCAGCAGAGCTCGACCCACCAATATTTCCCTGTCCAGAAGTTCCAGCCGCCCCGCCAAGTAGCTCCGCCCCACCGCCGCCCGAGCCTCCAGTTGACGCATTTGTAGTTAAAGCTCCACCGGCACCGCCTCCAGTTGCCATAACTGTTGAAAAAATAGAATTTGTACCATTACCTCCAACGTCGAGATTTCCTCCAGCACCGCCGCTTCCGACCGTTATGTTATAGAGCTGTGCCGATACCGAGAGTTCTCCCTCCCTGTAGCCACCGGCACCGCCTCCTCCACCGACCCATCCACCGCCGCCTCCACCTCCTGCTATAACAAGGTACTCCACTGTGCCGTTTCCAGACGTGACGTTAAACGTCCCATTTGAGGTGAAAGTGTGTATCGTATAGCCTTCCGCGTAAGTTATGTTGCCGCCAGTCGCCACTATTTTTTCAGATCCCTTTTTCCACAGAATCCAGCCCTGTTGATTCCAGTCGTAGAAATAGACCGTCTTGTTCTGGGTGCCGGAGCCGTACAATGAAATCAAATTCTGGCCGTCGACTTTAATCGCGTCGTCGAAGCTCGCGTTGAAGATTATTTTATTAGACGAGTTGTACACGGTCATGTTCCTCTCCGTCATGCCGACGCGGATGAAGTCGTTCGATATGTTGACCACGCCGTAGAGCGAGCCGTTCTCGTCCATCCAGTAGCTGCCTCCAGGGCGGGAGTCGCGCAGCCCGAACTCGAACCCGTCCGAGCCGGCGAGGGTGTAGTTGACTGTGGTGTGGGTGGAGTTAGAGGTGTAGTTCCACGAGCCCTGCCCTATGCCAAGGAGCTCCCTCACGTCCCTCAGGCTGCCGTCGGACGCGTTGTAGAGGACCGAGGACGCGCCTCCTATTTGGAAGACGGACGTGCTGGAGTTGCGGGTGTAGTTTGTGTTGTCGATGATTGAAGTGTAGTTCACAGACCCGCCTGGAATAGAACCGCCCGAATATGTGAAGCTGGTCTCATTGCCTGCAATCCTTATCACGTCGCCAGTGCTGTTGGGGCCTATCCTGTAGCCGTACGTCAGGGTCGTCTGGTTGCGGGTCGTGTTCCTGACGTCGACGAGAAGGAAGTCCGACGAGGCCCGGAGCGTGTAGAGGACCTCGTACTCCGCTCCTTGAGAGGAGCGGACGTGGGCAAGCACGCCGGTGCTGGTCAGGCCGCCGCCCTCGAACGCGAGTTTGGTGTAGCCGGTGCCCCACGACGTGTCCGAGGTGCCGTTCAGGGTGATTCCGAAGTTCGTCGGGACTATCGTTGTTTGGGGCTCGGTCTTCGACCTCACCGTCTTGACGAGGGTGCTGGTGTTTATCGACGCGAAGCTGCCCTCAGTCCCCACTTTCAAAAAGACGACTTCCATCAGCTCGTTCTCTAATTTTAGATGGGTCGAGTTCTGGCTCGCGGAAGCGATGCCGGTTATGGTGGTGATGAGGTTGCCTTCCCTGTTGAACGTCCCCTTCGCCAGCGCCCCGGTCTTTATCGGGAGCTCGAAGCTGAAGGAGTTCGAGTCGGAGTCGACCCTGTAGACGCCGTCGTTCACGTTGATCTGGGCCACCCTCAGCGTGCCTGTGCCCTCCGCGGCCACCTGGCGCACGAGGTTGTCTATAATCTCCATGTTCTGGCCGGCCTCGCCTATTATGCCGGTCTCCCTCGCCTCGTCAAGAACGGGCAGGCCGATTCCGAGGACGACCCCTATGCCCACGAAGACGATGAGGGTCACGAGGACGAAGCTTATGAGTTCTGACGCTCCTTTGGGCACATTCTAATCTCGTGGCGGGGTGGCTTATTGCTTTCCCATCGCCGGGTCAGCACGCGGTGGCGTTGACCGAGACGTGGGTGCCGTTCCAGCCGGCCTTTTCGAGGCAGACCCTCTGGAGCCCCTGTCCGAGCCGAAGGTCCCCAGAGACCGATATGTTGGAATAGGTCAGGTTGAGCCTGATTTTCCCGTTGACAATCAAGCTGCTGCCCTCGAGGAAGCCCTCCGGAGCCTCTGACCTGTATTCCACCCTCCCGTCGGCGATTCTGTAGCTCCCCCCGCTCACCTGCAAGGCGACCTCCCTCACGCTTCCCTCTCCCCCCGATGCGGTGTCGCGGATTGCATTGTCCAAAATCAGCATGCTTCTTTGAGCATCGCCCAGCTCGGCTGACGCCCTTGAGTGATCGAGTGCAGGCAGACCGAACATCAAGACGGCGGAGACGCCGGCGACGCTGATCAAAACGACTATGACGGACGATATCATCGAGGACGTTCCCTTTCCCATGCTACTAGTTCCGCGGCTCCCGCCTTATTGCTTTCCCTCCCGTCAGGCAACAATTTAAATCCCCTTCTGTCATTCTATTGGTATGCAGCTGTCGGAAGTCGTGAAGGACATGAAGAAGAGGGGCTACAGGCGCGCCTTCGTCCAGTACCCGGAGGGGATAAAGAGGAGGATGCCCGCCTTCGCGGAGGAGCTCGAGAAGGCCGGGATAGAGGCCGTCCTCTGCCTGGAATACACTTATGGGGCGTGCGACCTGCGCGAGTACGAGGCCGGCCTGATGAAATGCGATGCGCTTTTGCACGTCGGTCACGAGGACTTCGGGGTGAAGGCAAAGATGCCCGTTTATTATGTGGACTGGTTCATAGAGGCCGACCCCACGATCTGCCTGGAGAAGAACTTCGCCCAGCTCAAGCCGTACAAGACGATAGGTCTGGTGACGAGCGTCCAGTTCGTCCACATGATGAAGCCCGTCCGCGAGTGGCTAGAGGCGCACGGGAAGAGGGTGATGAGCAGCAGGCACCAGCAGTACGAGGGCCAGATGCTCGGGTGCAGGGTGCAGGCCGGGAAGAAGATAGAGGACGACGTCGACTGCTTCCTGTGCGTGGGCGCGGGCAAGTTCTACGGCCTCGGCCTGGCGCTGGAGACGGACAAGCCGATGCTGAACCTCGACATAGAGATGAACAAGATACACGACATGGAGGACGTCAAGAGGAGGATAATGAAGGTGACCGCGTGGAACCTCTCCGCCGTGAAGGACGCGAAGAAGGTCGGCCTTCTCGTCACTTGGAAGAGGGGCCAGATGTTCGGCTCGCCCTACGTCATAAAGAAGCTGCTGGAGAAGAAGGGCAAGCAGGTCTTCGTGTTCGCGTTCGACGAGCTCTCCATACCGAAGCTGGAGGGCCTGAAGGTCGACGCCATGATATCGTTCGGCTGCCCCAGGATATCGACGGACGACCTGGACAAGTACAAGGTCCCGTTCATCAACTTCACGGAGCTGATCAAGGACGGCTACCTGAAAATCCCGGCCCTGAAAAACATTTAAACACAACACGACCAATTATTCTAGTTGATTTTGATGGATTTGAAAAAGGTCAAAGAGGACAAGGACACGCTCCTGTTGGAGATAGCCGGCGAGACCTTCACCGTGACGAACGCCCTGAAGGAGGAGCTGTGGAACGACAAGACGGTCTCCGAGGCCGCCCAGGTCCGCGAGCACCCCTACCTGTCCGAGCCGAAGGTCTTCGTGAAGACCGAGAAGGGCTCCCCCGTCGCGGCGCTCGAGAAGGCCGCCGAGAGGATATCCGCCAACGCGAAGGAGTTTCAGGCGGAGTTCAAGAAGGCCGCGAAGAAGTAGCTCATTTTTCTAATACGCAATAACTCAGCAGACTTTCTGACCCTTCTCCTTCAGGAGGGTCTCGTTGAAGTATATCGGCGCGCCCATCCTGAGGGCCAGAGCGGCCCCGTCGCTCGGCCTGGAGTCGAGGTTCAGGAGGACGTCCCCCTTCTTGAGGAGAGTCTGGCCGTAGAAGTTCTCGTCCCTGAGCTGCGTCACCTTCACCATCACCAGCTCCACACCGAGCTGCCCGAACGCGTCCCTCATCAGCTCGTGCGTGTTGGGCCTCGGCCCGGTGACGGAGTCGAGGGCGTTCTTTATCGACTCGGCCTGACCGACGTCCGTGCCCGCGACCAGCCTGTAGCACCCGCCGGTCATGGCGAGCACCCCCTTGCCGCCGATGACCTCCGCCTGCGGCCTAACCGTGACGAAGCCCTCCGTCGAGAGGTCGGAGATGCCGGCGTTCTCGATCGTGTCCGGGCTCTCTATCTTCTCCATCTGCTCCAACAGGGCGGAGGCCGCCAGCGCAATCGATACCAGAGTCAAAATTATGAGCGCTTTCTCCCTCTTGTTTATGCGCGCGTCCTTCCCAGGCCTCATGGTATTCAGTTTCCCCCTCCTCGGCTTAAAACTTTCCGTGGACGGTCAGCAGTTGGTGGCGTTGATCAGTATCCTCGGCCCGTCCTGCCCTATCTTCTTGAAGCACGCCCTCTCCAGGCCCGGTCCCATCCTGAGGTCTCCCAATATCTTAATCCTGTCGTACTGCAGCACCATCTGTAGGTTGGACGGCCCGCCCGCCAGATAGGAGCCGAACGATATCGCAGGGACGCCCTGGCTGAAGACGGTTCCCGTGCCATTGCCTATCGTGCCGCAGTCCCCGGTCGAGAACGGTATTATGGTCTTCAGCGGCCCGGCGGCGGTGAGGTTGAACTTGTACACCGCCCCCGTCTGGTTCCCGCCGACGCCCTCGAAGCATATCGAGGAGAAGTCCTGCGCCCTGCCGGCCCCGATTATGCCCGAAGCCTTGGCCTGGGAGAACTCGGAGTCGTCGTACGAGCAGGCGTACGGCCTGGTGACGTTCGTGATGTTGAAGCATCCCGGGCTCGGGGCGGCCGCCGAGATGGACGAATTCGAAGTCGAGCCGTTCACCGTCAGCGCGCGCATGTCGTAGTCCGCGCCCTCGAAGGTGCTGTTGTGGTCCGTCAGGTTGAACGAGACTGACTGTATCCCGTCGGCGGAGGCGACCCTATGGATGCGGCCGTATATCGACTCCGAGTCCTGCGTCTGGACGTACTCGTGCATCACCTCATCTGACGTGAGGGCGCGCTTCCAAACCTTGACGTTGTCCACCGTGCCGTTCAGGTATCCGTGGGTCGCGTCGTTGGGGCTGGACGACCTCGCCCCTATCGTGAATATGCCTGTGTCATCTTGTATCGTCCCGGAAAATGATGCAGATGAAACCCTGGTCCCGTTTACGTAGAGGGTGACGTTCTTGACGACGTCATCGACGACCAAAGTCGCATGTACCCATGTATCGAGAGGAAATATTGTTCCCGGACCGGAAGACACGGTTGTCTGGGTTGTGCTCCCATTATATATTATCCCTCTGATTGATGGAGTCGTCCCATCCCAGAAGAGCATGTACCCCTCGTAGTCCCCTGTCACGTCCTCCTTCCCGGCTATCCCTTGGTTGGCGTTGCCGGATATGTTCCCGAGCCTCTTCGTCCAGGCGGACACGGTCAGGCTCTTGTGGTTCAGGCTCGGGGAGTTCTCGACCTTCACGTAGTCGTCCATACCGTCGAACCTCAGCGCATTCCCCAGCTTGTCATCCGACCCATGGACTCCTCCCGTCAGGTTGCCGGTGTTACCGTTCCCGCTGGAATCCAGGGTGTAGTTGGAATAGATGAAAGTGGCGTTCGAGCTCCCCGCGTTGCTTCCGTCGTATATCCTCATGTTGTCTATGGTGGCGGTCAGCGTCCTCGATCCCGATCCTTCCTTTCCGTTTGCGTGCTGCAGGTACCTCAAGTTCTGTATCGTGGCAGGAACCGACCTGGTGACGGACCCGACCAGGGTGCTCCTCTGGGGATCGGAGAAGACGGACATTGCCATGGCGGTCGCGTTCAGCCTCTCCACGCGCATGTAGTATGTCGTACTGGAGCTCAGAGTGGTCCCAGTCACGATGGACGCGTCCGTCCCGTTGTCTATGTATTCCGGATGCATCCTGTTGCCGTCGGCCCCGTCGTATCCAAAGTTGACGCCGATTCCATCACCGCTCGCCGTGTCGTAGACATCCTGACTGTCGTTGGTAAGCCAGAACACCCTGTGGGACGGTATGTTGGACGCCGTCCACCTGAACTCGAAATTCGCCACCCATCTAGTGTTGCTGAGGTTCCGCCCCAGATCGTACCACACTCTGCTTTCGACGGCGTCCGCGCCGAAACCCGTCACCTGTCCGTTCGAGACCGCGACGCCGGACCCGACCTGCGTCCATCCCCCGGAAGAGGAGTAGTTGAAGCTGATGTCCGGGAGGTCCGCGTCGTTGAACTTCCACCATCCAACCAGGTCGCCGCCGTGCCTCTGGGCGCCGCCGAGGTAGAGCTGATAGACCTCGTCGGGGGACAGGCTCCTGTTCACTATGATTAAATCGTCAATCATCCCTCCTAGGAAGCCGGTGGACCGGGCCCTGCCCAGATCGAGGTTGTATGTCGGGCCCAAGGAGCTCGGATTGAAGCTGAGCTTGTCGTATGTCTCCATGTTGCCGCCGTCGAAGAACACCCTGGCGTTGCCACGGGTCAGGTTGTTGTCGTATGTGACGGTGAGCATGTGCCATTTCTCATCGTCGGTTATCTTTCCGATTGACGTCACGTCGAGGAGTCCCTGCGCGCCGTTGCCGTTGGCTATTTCATAGTCTATCGTGCCGTCGGTGTTTGATTCCAGTCCTATTCCAACGTTCGCCCACGTGTCGTCTTTGTTGTCAAGTATGTAGTCCTTCGTCGCCCCTCTCTTCTTGAACCACGTGTTTATGGTGAACTTAGAGTTGCTCTTGTGCATCCATGCCCAGTTGCTGATGTTTCCCAGCTGGACATAGTCGTTAGAGTCGTCGAAGCTCATGCAGCCGCCGAAGCTGGCCATGCATGACGTATTTGAAATCCATGCCGCTCCATTTACAACAGAGCCTGTAATATTGTTACCGGAAGCGTCCGTCGCGTTCAACGTCGAGTTGTCGTTGAACCTGTAGTGCAGCACCGTTCCCGCGGGCGTCACCGGCTGCAGCGTCGTGTTCGAGTCCTCCACGCCGAAGTAGCGGTAAGTCTTCCCGTAGGTGGCGGTGCCGAAATCGTCGTAGTATTTAGTGACTTCGCGCTGGTAGTGCTCGCGGATCTCGGTGTCTGTGAGGGCGCGGGGATAGATACGAACTTCGTCGAGATAGCCGTTGAAGAAGTTAGCAACTCCGCCTCTGGCGCCCATTATCAAATTTGTCGGGTTCGGGTTTAAGGTGACAGACAATGCATACTGAGACTCCATAATACCATCGACATAAATTCGGCTAACGCTGCCGTCATATGTTCCTACAACATGATGCCATATGTTGTCGTTGAACACCGTCCTAGTCTTCGGGGCGGCGTTTCCCTGCAGGGCAAAATATATCATATGGTCGTCTGACCCGGCGGTTCCGGCATGAGTAAGAGCGTAGCCGTTAGTGTTGTATCCTCCTTTGTCTATTATGCCGGCGTCAATTGACGGCGCTCCCGGACTCTTTATCCAGGCTTCCAAGGAGATCTTGTTATTGATGTTCAGGGACGTGCCGTTGCCGGCATTTATATAATCATTTGATCCATCGAAATAAATACAGCCGCCATATTTACAGGAAGAATTGCTAATCCAAGCAGGTCCGCTTAGAAGAGTTCCCGTGTTCCCGTTCCCGCTCGCGTCGGTCGCGTTCAGCCCGGAGCCCTCGTCGAAGCGCCAGATTCCGGCAGCGCCGCCGTCGTACATGAAGAACGGTGTGGTAAAGGAAGTCGCTCCGTTAGTTTGGTTGACCGTGCCAAAGTTCGGATAGTTGTCTATAGTTGCGAGGTAGTCGGCGCGGATTTCGTCCTGTGATAACGCACGGGAATATGCCTTAAGGTTGTCTATCATGCCGTTGAAGAATACCGAGCCCCCAGATGTGGATCCTACTCTGAACTTACATGTCTGGTTGCAATTGATGTTGTTTATCGTGCCTACTATCGTGTCTGTGCTGGTGCTTTCTACCCCGTCTACGTACAGGCTCATGCTGTCTTTACCGTATCCGGTCGGAGTTCTCCTCGCCACACCAACCGCATGGTGCCAGTTTCCATCAGCGTAATTCGCAGACGTGTCTCTCTGGTGATAATTAGAGTTGTCTCCGCCTTGGACAAGCCAGCTGACATGACCCCCAGAAGTAATTAGAAGCTGGTAGCCAGCGTTGTTGTCTATGTTCTTGCTGACTAGGGTTCCGGCCGAGGTCACGGTCGTCCTGAACCACACTTCCATGGTGAAGTCCTGTGTCATGTTGAGTGCGAGCGTGTTGTTGACCTCAATGTAGTCGTTCGAGCCGTCAAAGCTTATGCAGCTGCCGAAGTTGTTCTTACACGACGAGTTCGTTATCCATGTAGGACTGCTTGTGAGTGTGGCGGTGTTGTTGTTCCCGGTAGAGTCATAGGCCGTCGTACCCCCACCCTCATTGAACCTCCACCACCCGACGAGCGAGCCGTCGAACAAATCGTAGTAGGTCATCGTCGAGTTCGCGATGGACTCGATTAGCTCGTTGGAGAAAACAGAATAATTATTTTGAGGGTTGAAGACAGTTGTGTTCATCCTGCCCATAGTGCCGAGGGCGAACATGAAGTTCTGATTCATGGTGGAGTTGAACGTGTAGTTGAAGCCAAAGAAGTTGGTGTGGTTGGAGAATATCTGGAAGTTGGAGGCGGTCCCGACGTTGCTGTTGGCGGATGTCCTGTTCACGTTCTTGAAATTCGTCGTCGCGAACAGGACCTCCTCGTTGTCCGTAGCGTTGTTCTTCGTGAAGTAGACGCCGGGCTTCTGCTGGTTGAGACCCGTTAGATATAATTGTCGAATCTCCGATGGACTCAATGCACGGTTGTATACTCGGGCCTCGTCCAGTTCTCCCCGTAAAGAGGCTGCTGCGTCGTGACGGACCGCGAAAAGTATGTAATTTCCGTTGCTAGTGAAGCTTCCAGTCCTTGAAGTGGCCGCTTCCTCTATTCCGTCCACATAGACCCTCATCGTGGTCCCATCGTACGTGCCTACAACATGATGCCACGCGTTATCGTTGAAAAGGGTGTTGGTTGTCACGCTCGATCCCAGCGCCCCAAAGTATATTTTGTGGTCCGATGCGCCCGCGGTTCCGGCGTGAGAAAACCCTATTTCGCTGTTTCCACTGTACATTATAACAGTATCTAGACTATTTGCTCCCGGAGACTTGACCCAAATAGAGTAAGACGCGCTGTTCCTTCCAGACAATTCAAAGTTAATCCCCGTACCGTTGATGTAGTCTCCGGAGCCGTCGAAGCTCACGCAGCCTCCAAATTTACAAGATGAATTTGAAACCCAGCTAGTTCCGCCATAGAGCCTCTCTGTGTTACCATTGCCGCTGGAGTCTGTTATGTTCGTTCCCCTGCCCTCGTTGAAGTTCCAGTATCCGACCAGCCCGGGCTCGGCCGTAGTGACGGAGGTGCGGTTCTCGGGGAGGGAGAACGAGATGGTCGTATTGGAATAGGAGCTTACGTTGCTCGTGTCCTCGTAGAACTCAAGATCGTCCACGTTGCCGCTCATCCAACCAGCCTGGCTCTGGACCACGTTCAAGATTTTGATGTACCTGAGGTCCCTTACGGTGGAAGGGACCGCGACGGTCGACCTTCCGAGAACCGTTCTGTACTTGTCAGAGAATAGGGTGAAAGTGAATGCGGTCGAGTTCTCTCTCTTCAGTTCCCACCAGTATTCCGTGTTGTCGACGAACGTGTAGAATATCTCGCCCAGCTGGCTGCCTGGAAGTGTCGAGTCGTCCACGATGAACGACCTGTAGCTGCGGCCGCCATTCCTGTCTATATAGAGGAACAAGCCGTCCTGGGTGGAGCTGGCGGACGTGTTGGTGCTGGAAATGCCTATGACTATGCCGGCTCCGACGCCCGCGGAGCTGGTCAGGAGGCCCGTCCTGAACCTCATCGTCCAGATGTTCCCGACGTTCCTCCCATAGTCGAAGTACATGTTGTCGTTTGTGCCGTCGTTCAGGCCCATGAAGTAGGCGGACTCTGTGCTCTTGTTGACTCGTATCTTGTTAGAATCGGCCGGTATCCATATGGAGTCTGCCTGAGATTGGCTGGAGTAGGACGAAAAATCTTCTCTCAGGTTGGCTAGACTGTCGCCCGAGTCCACAAATATCCTCACGAATGGGTCGTGTGCCGTCATCAGGTAGGTGTAGTTGACGACCGGGCTCCCTGCCCTCGAGAAGGAATATCTCCACTTGAACGCCTGTTTGTTCCTCGAATCGAGCCAGTCAGGTACGTTGCTGTCTCGATACTCTGCCAATATCTCATCGGGTGTGAGCGCCTTGTGCCAGACCTTCACGCCGTCCATCAGACCGTTGAAATTGTAGTATCCAGACCCTTCATTGCCCAAAATAAACGCGCCTAGAGACCCGCTACCCTGCGGCAGCTTGCTCCATTGGGCAGTTGGGTTGTTACCAGAGGTGCTCTTCGCGGTCTGGACAAGGTTGCCGTCTATGTACAGCTGCCTGGTCGCGTTGTCCTTGTAGACGACTGCGAGGTGCGTCCAGCTGTTGATGGTGGGTGTGTAGACGAAGGACTCATCGTTCTGGTACGAGCCATAGTATATCGTCGTCACGCCGGAGCTGCTGAACATACGAAGGTGGTACCCACTGTTGTACGCGCCCCATTCCTTCTGCATGATGTACGACCAATCGTTGCTCGGGAGCGCCCTCGGTTTTATCCACACGCCGATTGTCAACGGGTTGCTGGTCGAGTCCAGACTAGCGGAGTCCGGGGCCTTCACGCTGTTGCCGACGCCATCGAAGCTCAGGCAATACCCATAATTCTCCCTACAGGAGGAGTTCGTTATCCGCGTCACGTTGGTTACCGTGGCGGTGTTCGCGTTCCCGCTCGAATCCGTCGCGTTCCCACTGATTTCGTTGAACTTCCACCACAAACCTAGGTTCTCTCCGGCCACGGTCTTTGAATCGCCGTATCCCTTCTGCCAGGGGACCCATTTTTGCCCACTCCAGTCGTAGAAATATACGGTCTTGTTCTGCGTTCCCGCCCCATAAGTCGATATCATGTCTTGCCTGTCGACCTTCACAGCGTCGTCGAAGCTCGCGTTGAAGATTATTTTATTAGACGAGTTGTACACGGTCATGTTCCTCTCCGTCATCCCGACGCGGATGAAGTCGTTCGATATGTTCACGATGCCGTATAGGGAGCCGTTCTCGTCCAGCCAATAGCTGCCGCCGGGTCTGCTGTCCCGTACGCCGAACTCATACCCGTCCGAGCCGGCGAGGGTGTAGTTGACGGTCGTGTGGGTGGAGTTCGAGGTGTAGTTCCACGAGCCCTGGCCTATGCCGAGGAGCTCCCTCACGTCCCTCAGGCTGCCGTCGGACGCGTTGTAAAGGACCGAGGACGCGCTTCCTATTTGGAAGACGGACGTGCTGGAGTTGCGGGTGTAGTTTGTGTTGTCGATGAGGAGCCCCAGAAGAGACGGGTAGGAGCCGGAGACGTTGCTGCCCGCGTCGAACCGCACCGAGGCCGAGTTGTCGCCGAACCTGAGCACGTCTGCGTTGCTTGAGCCTATCTTGTAGGCGTAGCTCATCGTGGTCTCGTTCATCGACGTGTTGAGCACGTCTATGGTGAGGAAGTCGGCCGAGCCTCTCAGGGAGTATAGGACCTCGTACTCCGCCCCCTGCGAGGAACGGACGTGGGCCAATACATCTGCTTTGGGCAGCGCGGAGCCTTCCCTGGCGACCTTCGTGTAGCCCGTGCCCCAGGAGGTGCTCGTCAGGTTGCCGATCTTTATCGAGGTGTCGTTGGGGGCTATGGCGGCGGACCCGTCCTTGAACCTAATAGTCCTGACCATGTCGCTGGTGTTTATCGCCGCGAAGCTAGTCTCGCTGCCTATCTTCGGGAAGACGGCCTCGAGCACGCCGTTCTCTATGATCAGGTGTGTCGAGTTCTGGGACGCGGAGGCGGACCCGGAGACGCTGGTCGACAGGCTGCCGTCCCTCCTGAAGACCCCGCTCGGGAATAGGTCCGACTCGAGGACGAGGTCGTACTCCAGGGTCCCCGCCTCGGGGTTCGCGCGGTAGCTGCCCCCCGTTATGCTAAGCCTCGCCTCCTTCACAATCCCCGCCCCCTCGGACGCGGTCTGCCTGACCGCGCCGTCCAAAATAAGCATGTTCCTCTGGGCCTCGCTCACCGCGTTCGACTCGCCCGCCCTGTCCAGAGCGGGTAGCCCTATCGCAATCACGACCGAGACCGCGACCACGCTTATCAGCATCACGAGAACCGCGGATACCAACGCCGATGCGCCTTTCATCGATTCAACCTTGCACGTTCCGGGGCTTATTGGTTTGCCTCTCATCCGTCTTCCTCAGTTCACGTCCACGGTCTCGACGAACCTGTCCCTTATGTCGCCCCTGTCATCGGACACCTTCAGGTCGAAGTAGCCGACGTACTTGGTCTTGCCTATGACGGACGGTATCGTTACATTTTGGACGACCCTCTCGGTCGGGGTCTCGTAGAAGACCCAGAGCGTGAGGTTCTGGCTCGAGCCGGAGTTGACCGTGAAGTTGCTGTAGAGGATGGAGCCCGGCTGCAGGTCCGTCGTGTTGACGGGGGCGGCGAAGTTCGTGCTGAGGTTGAGGACGACGCGGGAGAGCTCCGCGTCGAAGAAGTTGTACACGGTGACGTTGATCGGTATGTTGGTGGAGGCGGTCATGTTCAGGTAGTAGGACGAGACCGCGACGCCGTCGAGCCGTATGTTCCTGCCCGACAGCTTGGACTCCGCGAACGAGATGAAGGAGTTGGTGACGTTCGTCATGTTGAGGGAGTAATTGACCGCGTTGTACGCCGACTTCGCGACCTCGCCCCTTATGTTGGAGAACTCCAGCCTCTCGACGCCGGACTCGAGGAACTTCTTCTTCTCCAGGACATCGGCGACGTTGATGCTCGTCTTGATGAGGGTGATGACTATGATTATGATCAGGGCCCCGACTATGAACATCTGGCCCTTCGCGCCTCTTGTTGGGTTTTTTTTGCGGCTAATCATTCGACCACATGTACAATATTATCTCCCTGGACGTGGAGTTGCCGACGTCGCCCGATATGAGGTAGTGCACGGAGGCGGACCTGTCGGCGTTTATCGTCGGTGTCGGGCAGGACGCCCCGCAGACCACGGCCATAGAGTCTATGTTAGCCGGCAGGTAGGAGGACAGCCTGGCCTCGATCGCGGCGGTGTTGTTGTTCATCGCGTCGTAGCGCAGGAGGTTGCTGTAGTCCAGCGACTCCATCGCCTTCTGGCCGGCCGCCTTCCAAGACACCGTGTCGAACTCCGGCAGAGGCTCCTGGGACGTGTAGAGTGCGACGAACGCCATCATCACCATTATGAGGCCTATGACGGTCTCGAACGTCTTCATCACGCCCTTCACGGCACGTCTACCTCCAGCTGGAACCTCGTGTTCGAACCTAGGGTCTGCGCCACCTGGGAGTAAGTCAGGTTCCTGAGCGCCCGGACCTTCGTCATGGAGACCATCTTCAGGCCCTCGACCGGGTACTTCACAACCGTGAAGTTGGTCATGTTGGACGTCCAGTTGGTGTACCTCGGGTAGGGTATCGTGCCGTAGCTCGTGGCGTTCACGCCGGGCTCCGACGAGTAGTAGACCGAGAACCTCGTCGGCCTCAGGGCGACGAGGCTGACGTTCATCGCGAAGTCCGCGCTCTTCAGGTAGTCGCCGGAGACGCAGTACGTCTTGTTGTAGAGGGTGTATGGGTGCTCGGCGTTCGTGTCGTTGAAGACCCTTATCGTGTTCTCCCTCGTCGTGTTCAGGCACGACGGGTCGAAGCTCACGGTGAAGTTCACAGTGAAGTTGTTGAAGTCGCTGGAGTTCTTCGTCGCGACTATTATCGGGGCCCTGTTCAGGTCCGTCATGAGCCCGATCCTCACGGGGGCGCCGCTCCTCAGCTCCCAGTCCGACGGCACGCCCTCGCCGCCGAAGAACACGTTGTTTACGTTGGCCGCGGAGGTCCTGAGCTCGCTGTCCTCCAGGACGCTGACGAAGTTCGTGTAGTAGGTCAGTACGAACGTGAGTATCAGGGCCGTGAACACGAAGAACAGACCGGTGGCGATTACGAGGTCTACGAGGGAGGACATGCAATCAACCCATCGAGGCTATCTGCCCTATCAGCGACGACTCGCCGAGGACTATGACGTCCGTCACGGTACCGTTGGGGTTGTACCTGTAGTATCTCATGGTGGCGTTCCTGGGGTCGAGAGTCCTCCCCTGGAGGTCGGCGTCTATGCTCGGGACGTCGTACTCCACGGTGACGATCGGGTCCTGCGTCGTCTCGGCTACTATCCTTCCCACCTGGGCGCCGCTGTCCGTGCTCACGTTCTCGCCGTTCAGCGTGACGTTCGACAGCATGCTCGCGACCTGGCTCGCGGAGAGGAGGGTCACCTTGTACTCGCGCAGGGCCACCCTGTCGGGCAGGTTCAGGTCGGACTCCGCGAGCAGGACGGAGGACTGGTTGCCGGGGGAGGACCTGGACGCCTTTGCTATGGAGTATATCTCCGTCACCTTGGAGGACGCCTGGGCCGATACCTGGGTCAGCTCCCTCCTTATCTCGTCCTCTATAATAAGGGTGTAAAAGTTGCTCACCAGGACCGCGACGCCGGATATGACCACCGCGGCGACGAGGACCGCCAGGACGTAGCTGACCAGCGGGGCGACTCCCTTAGGGTTTGTCATTGCTGTTATTTTGCTTTCTTGAGTAATATTTATTTGGCTGGAAATCAAAATTGGGGTATGCATATGAAGGGAATATCGCCTCTTATCGCCGCCGTCCTCCTGATAGCGGTCACCATGACCATAGCGGGCGTCCTGGCGTTCTGGGCCTCGACCTTCGTCCAGACGGGGCTTGAACAGTCCTCGAACCAGACTGTAGCGACCGAGTGCAACTTCGGCAACTTCATCGTGGACGCCTGCAGCTACGACCCGGCCACGACCAAGCTGGTCCTGATTCTGGACAACATCGGCACGGTCAACCTGGGCAACATAACCGCCTACACGGTGTACGGAGACGGCTCAGTCAACGCGACCAAGCTCGACGGCGGCAGCCTCGAGTCCGGGTCCCTCAAGTCCTTCTCCACGACCGGCATAGCGCCGGGATTCAACTCGGTCAGGGTCAGGACGCAGTGCCCGAACGTGTTCGAGGAGACTGCCTGCAGATGACGAGCGCCGGCCCCCTGAAGGGAATATCCCCCCTCGTGGCGACGGTCCTTCTGATAGCCTTTGTGGTGTCCGTCGGCGGCCTCGTTGCGGCGTGGACCAGCAGCTTCACCAAGGACACGACCCAGCTCGTCGCCGACCAGTCCAAGCTCCAGATAACCTGCCAGTACGGCAAGCTGAACCTGAAGAGCCTGCAGTTCGCGTCGACGCCGGTCAAGCTGTCCGGCGTGATGGAGAACAACGGCCTCATAGCCCTCGGAAACCTGAGCTTGACCGTCGTGTACCAGAACGCCTCATCCGAGAGGTTCCAGCTGTGCTCGACCGCCGCGGGCGCGGCCTCGTGCGGCAGCGGCAACATGACCCTCCTCCAGTCCCAGCTGGCCGCGTTCAACATAACCATAGGCGGGCCGAACTACGAGTCGATCAAGCTGAGCAGCAACTGCACCAGCGCCTACGACACGGCCGAGCGCGGCGACGTCAGCTGAGGTCTGGTTTGGAAAATTTCTTACTGTTCCGATACGCGATTCGACTGTTCCTCAGCCGAACAGGTAGAAGACGATTCCGCCCACGGTCATCATTATGATGCTGTGCTTCATGCCTGCTATCATCGCCCCCTCCGCCATCTTTCCAACGGACAGGCCCGCGAATAGGCCCTGGATGAATATGAGGTTCCTGAATATGTCCTTGAAGCCCGCCGCTATCTCCTCCGGTGGTATGGAGCCCTGCTGGAGCCCGATTGGGGTGCTCTTGGTTATGCTCGGCAGCAGGAACAGTTCGAGGCTGATTATGACGCCCAGGAAGACGAAAAATATTATGTAGCCGGTCATCATCTGAGACTGGAGGAACAGCTGCCTCTCGGTCTTCAGCCTGTCCACCTCCACGGCGGTCTTGCTCAGCGCCTCGAAGGTGTCCGCCAGCTTGCCCCCGAACCTGTGGCTCTCCACGACGGACGAGACTATCCTGGCGATGAGGGCGGACTTCGTCGACTTTGAGAAGGAGAGGAGGACCTTGTCGACCGGTATGCCCCACTCGAGCTGCGCCGCTATCTTCCTTATGTACGGGCTGAGGGAGCCGTAGTCGTTCTTCGATATCATAGTGAACGCAGCGGGCACGGTGAGGCCGCCCTTTATCGCCTCGACGAAGTCCCTCAGGAACACTGGGAAGTTGTCCTCCGCCTGCTTCTTCTTGCTGTAGGCTATGTACTGCGTCAGGATGAAGGGCAGGAAGACTATCGCCCCCGCGAACATCGTGAGCGCGCTCAGCACGTTGCCGTTCTTCGGGAAGAACACGAACCCTATGTACACCAGCACCGCAGCCACTGCTATGTTGGGCACGAAGCTGAGCAGTAGCCTCCTGTTGACCTGCAGGCCGTCGATGAAGTTGACCATCAGATCTCGACCTCCACTCCCTTAAGGAATATCAGGAACACGATGTTCGTCAGGGGTATCAGGCCGTAGATGCTCATCTGGGACAGTGTCAGTATGTTGATGCCTCCCAGGTTGGGCTGTATCAGGGCCATCACCGCGAAGAGGGATATGAGGAACAGCGGCGCCGCTATCAGCACTCCCGTGTAGAACTCCGCGTACATGCTGAGCTGTTCGAGGAACCTCTGCCTCTTGATCCTCCAGTTGAACAGGGCCTGCTCGCTGGTGCTCTTGAGGAACAGCCTCAGGTCCCCGCCGGACTCTGTGGTCGTGACGAACCCCATGAGTATCTGCTTGAAGTCCTGCGAGGGCGTCTTCTTCGCGACCTCCTTCACGGCCGAGAGCGGGTCGAGGCCGAACGTGTCTATGTTCTTCACAATCTTCCTCATCTCCTTCGCTATCTCGCCGTACTCGTCGAACTCCCCGATGAGCTTGAAAATCACGTAGGGCGGCACCCCGGACTCCGCGACCGCGCCCATGTGCGTCAGCGCGAAGGGCAGGTTCGACTCCATGTTCTTCCTCCTGGAGCCGGCGACCTGGGCCGGGTAGAAGAAGAAGTACAGGAACGTGGACGCGGCGATGATCACCGGTATCAGGACCATCATCACGACCCTTATGACGAGGGGTATGCCGAACCCGTTCACCGTCAGGACTATCGGGGTCACGACCGCGGATATGACAAATGAGACCAGGGTGACGAAGATTGTCCAGCTTATGTAGGTCCTGAACGGCACGTTTATGTTCGACGCCGGTAGGTTGTCCCTGATGAAGACGAACTGGTCCCCGTACTTGTCGACCAGGCCGCCGAACAGAACGGTTGCAAATCCCCTGAGCTCGGACACGTCACTTCTCCTTTATCATCTTCATGCCGAGAAGGTCAAGCACGGAGATCCTCTTCCTCGGCCTCCCCTCCTTCGGCACGTCGACCCTGCCGAGGGCAGGCGGCTCGGGCATCCCGACGAGGACCTGGGACGTCCTCTGGCCGGAGCCGGGCAGGGGCGGCCTCTGGACCGGGGATGCCTGGTGCACCATGCCAGGCTTCTGACCCATCGCCTCGAAGAGCCTCCCCTTCTCCCTCGCGTACATGTTGATAATCCCGGCCGCCTCCACGTAGTCCTTCTTCTCGTTCTTCCCCATCCAGTCCAGGACCTTCTGCCTGTCGGATATGTCGATTGCGGCGTCCGTCATCGTGCTGCCCTTCGACAGTGCGAGCTTTTCGACTTTCATGCTGTCGTTCACCTTCACGTACAGGTCCGTGACCGGGTCCCACCTGTACACGACGTTGGTCTTGACCTCCTGGGTCCTGGGGTCGACCGACACAATTTCAGATATTTCCTTTATCCTCCTGGCGGACTTGCCCCTCTCCCTCGCGTGTATCATCACGACTATCACGTCGAGGCTCTCTATCAGGGACGGGGCGAGCTCTATCGGCGGCGAGGTGAGCCTCTTTATGACGGACTCGACGCTGCCCGCGTGGAATGTGCTGATGCTGGGGTGGCCCGACGACATCCCCTGGAACATGACGTACGTCTCCGCGCCCCTGACCTCTCCCACAATTACGTAGTCCGGGTTCTGCCTGAAGCTCTCCTTCAGCAGGTCGAACAGGGTGACCTCCCCGTACTTCTGCCCCGTCGCCGTGGGTATGCCGAAGCCCGCCCTCGCCAGCCCGGCTATCCAGTGCTCGTGCGGTATCCTGATCTCCCTCGTGTCCTCGATGCTGACTATCTTCGCCTCGTTCGGTATGAACATCGAGACCGTGTTCAGCATGCTCGTCTTTCCGGTGGCCACGCCCCCGACGAAGAGCATGCTGGCCCCATGCTCGACTAGGTACCAGAAATAAGAGAGTATCTCGGAGTTCACCGTGTTCATCTCCATCTGGTCTGCGGGGGAGAACGGCTTCTCGCTGAACTTCCTTATGGTGAACGTGGGCCCCCTCGTGGAGACGTCCCCGGCCATCGTGGCGGCGACTCTGGACCCGTCCGGCAGCGTGCCGTCCAGTATTGGCTCGGCGTAGCTCACGTACCTGCCGGCCCTCTCTGACAGCTTGACGACGAACTCCCTCAGGCCGTCGAGGGTCTTGAACGAGACGTTGGTCTTGATCGAGCCGAACTTCCTGTGGATGATGAATATGGGCGTGTCTATGCCGTCGCAGCTTATGTCCTCTATGTTCGGGTCCTGCATGAAGGGCTCGATCTCGTTCATGCCGACGAAGTTCTTGTAGATGTAGTACATCATCTTCGTGTACTGCTCCTCGGTCATCTTTATCCCGAGGTCCCTGAGGACCTTGGTCACCTGCTTGTGCAGGTACGGGACCGCCTCGTCTATCCTCTTGATCGCGGTGAAGCCCACGTCGACGAGCTCGATGACGGCGTCCGAGATGATCTTGAACGTCCTCTCCTCCTCGGGCGTGAGCTTCGGCTCCATCACGAGGTACTCGACCTCTTTCGTGGACTGGTTCCATTTTATGTTGGCGTACGTGAACGGCTCTATGAGCGGGTACGTGACGTCCGTCTTCGTCACGTCCTTGATGTCCGCGAAGTCGACTATGTGGCTCTTCTGCATCTCAATGACAGGCAGCGTCATTCCGGGGCTCTGCTGGTTCTCGACTTTCTCGACGAAGTCCGCCGTCTTCCTGTAAAATAATCCCCTGAGTCCCCTTATCCTATCGAATGGGCTCTTCTTGGTCTTTTCTGTAGCTTCAGCCACGTCGCTCCCTGCCGATCCCTAGTGCAAGTGCTTCTTCCTGATCGACTTTCCGGGCTGCACTATGCCCCTGTGCCTGGCGCAAGAAGGGCAAGCCCTCATCCTCCTGCTCATCAGGTGTATCATCCTCCTGTCGACCTGCTGCAGGACCGCCGGGTCCGATATTCTGAAGCCGCGGGTCACGGAGAACGTCTTGTACTTAGGAACCTCCCTCTGGCAGAAGTCGCACCTCACACCCGACTCTGATCCGCGCGACTTGGTGTGCGCGTACTTCCTCGTGTATGGGGCAGTGCTTATTGGCATTCTTACACCTTGTGTTCTCTAGTTAAAATATATTGAGTTTCGCGGGGTATATAACCCGCTGTCCGGTTTTCGGTTCAGAATATCGTCGGCGTGGCCACCAGCATGTGCGCACCGGCAGAGAGGCTGGATGGAACGGTGCAAAGCGTAGTAATCTTGAAATGCCCGGCCTCAGAGGTCGTGCCAGAAGGCCATGCAACCGTGTTCGAGCCGGCGGCTGGGCCGAGCTTCACCCCGCCGAACAGGCAGCCGTTGGACGAGGTCCATGGGACCGTGCCGTCGAGCTTGAGGTCAATTCTAACCTTGTCACTCGCCAGGTAGCGGAAGTCGTAGAACTCCACGCTCACCGTCACTATCTCTCCTGGTGTGACGGGCGAGGGCATCGTCGCAGTCGTGGAGCAGTCCGAGGCGCAGCTGGACTGGGTCTCCGGGTAGTCGCAGACGAGGTTGTTGTTGCAGGAGTCGGGCAGCACTGTCAGGCTGTATGTAGAGCTCTTCACGAGGGAGCCCGCCGTTGCCAATATGTTGATTGTGTGCGCTCCGGTGGACGTGGACGCAGTTGTCGTCACAGTCGCATTCGAGTAGCAGGACGGCACGCACGACGCCGGGCTGAAAGATACCGTCGTGCCGGCCGGGGCGCCAGTAGCGGAGAACGCCGCCGAGGAGGACCCTACCACCTGGGTCAGGGTCGCATTCACCACCTTTACGTCGCCCTTGTTGGCAACTCCGGACGCGGGGTCTGTCGCCATGTTAAAATTGTTGCACATTCCGCTGACGCACGCCCCTGACGGGCATACGTTTCCGACCGACCCACAGTTCGACGGGTCCGTCATGAGGTTTATTTCGCATCCGTCGGCGACGTTGTCGTTCTTGTCGACCGTCCCGGACGGGCAGGACGAGTAGCTGCAGTAAGAACTCGCGGTGTCGGCGTTCGTGCAGCTGTCCGTCGTCGACACGCTGCCGTCCTGGCAGCTTGATGAGTCATGACATGCTATCGAGGCGCATCCGCCGTAGGAGGGCGCGTAGAAGTGGCCCGCGCCGTACCTCGAGAGCAGCCATTGCCAGTATCCTATGTCTATGCCTTGGAAGAACGCCCCGTTTACGCACCTGACGGTCACGTAGCTGCAGCTCACGGAAGTGTGCGCCTCCGCCTGCGGGATTTCCACGACAAGGAAGAGGGCCGAAGCAGACAGCGCCACGAGGAACATTGCTGCAATCGAGACTGTTTTGTTGTTCATACCGAAACCCCGCTTCTTACATTTGAGAGGAGGTAGACCATATACGACGAGTCTGTGATTAGGCTGTGGTCCTTGTCGACGCTAGATTTGATCGCATTGTTCCCGGAAACCTTCGGGCTGGCAGAGGAGTCCCAGTACTTTGCTATAACGTGCCTTACCATGCTGTCCGCCCCCTCCCCGTACATCGGGTCCCCGGTCGCGGCTCCGAGCTGCTGGTAGACGTCTATGCACGGTTGTATGTCCGTCATGAACCAGAGCTGATGCACGTTGTCCTGCACCCTCATCCCATCGGCGAATTCCTTCGCCTGGCTCAGATACTTGGCGTCACCCGTGGCGCCGTACAGGTGCATTCTGGCCAGCTCCGGCCAGCATGAATAAACGTTGAACTTCCTGCCGTCCCTCTCGTAGACCGTTATCTTCCTGTCCTCCACCGAGAACACCTCGTCTATCGTCTGGAGCTTCCTGAGAGAAGAGTCGAGGTACCTCTGTTCGCCCGTGAGCTTGTACGCGTCGGCGAGCTGTAAAGAGTCGACCGCGAACAGCATGGAGGAGTCGGTCACCCTCAGGTAGTCTTCGTCCGAGATCGCCTCGAGCGCATCCGCCTCGCTCACGATGAAGTCAAGATACTTCTTATCTCCGGTCGCGGCATAGAGATCGTTTATCTGGTACGCCACGGTTATGCACTCCGTCGGGTCCTTTCCGCAGTGCTCTATCATGAGGTCGGCGTCCCTCCTGGCCCTGTCCAGATACGCTCCGTCTCCTGTTGCACCATAGAGGCTGACGGCGGCGTAGGCGGGCCACGTGTTACCCGTTTCATACGATTGGTTGAAAAACGAGCATGACTCATCGTTGCAGTTTGAGGAATACACGTAGAAACCGTCGGACTTCCTCTGGGTCTCTATGTAGGAGTATATCGCCTTGGCCGTCTCCAAGTAGTTGACACCCGCTTCCACGGATTCACCGCCCGTCTGGGAAGGCGCCTCCGTCTGGGACGGGACCCCCGTCTGGACCGGAACAATTGGTCCGATAAAATAATTGTAACCCGCGATGAGACCGCTCAGGACCAAAATAAGGACTATGGCGACGGCAAGCTTAGTTTTCATCTCAACATATTTCACCTTCCAGACATAAATATTGTACCATGAGGATAGTCTCTCTCGCACCAAGCAACACCGAGATTCTCTATGCCATAGGCGCGGGCGACCAGATAGTCGGAGTGACGACGTTCTGCGACTACCCGCCGGAGGCGAAGGCGAAGCAGAAGGTCGGCGGCTGGACCAACGTCGACTACGATGCGATACGCGCGCTCGCGCCAGATGTGGTGATAACTTCGACGTCCGTGCAGGATGTCGCCGCACAGAAGTGCAGGGAGATGGGGTTCAACGTGCTCCACATAGACCCGAAGAACCTGTCCGAGGTGTTCGACTCGGTCCACAGGCTCGGGCAGCTCGTCGGGATGCAGAGCGGCGCGGAGCTTGTCGTGCAGATGATGAGGCTGAAGATAGACGAGGTCGTGAAGAGGGTGGAGGGCGGCAGCATGAGGCCGAGGGTCTACGCCGAGGAGTGGCACAAGCCGCCGTTCGTCTGCGGGAACTGGATACCGGAGCTCATCCAGCTGGCCGGAGGGGAGAGCCTGATAAACGAGGGCAGGAGCAGGGAGGTCGCGCTGGACGAGGTGAAGGCGTTCGACCCGCACTATATGATAGTCACGTGGTGCGGCTTCGGCGAGAGGGCGCAGGCCGAGCTGATAAAGTACAGGGAGGGCTGGGAGGACGTGTACGCCGTGAAGAACGGCCGCATATTCGTCTTCGACGACTCGTATCTGAACAGGCCCGGCCCGAGGCTGGTCGATGGCCTCGAGCTTCTCGCGAGGACGATACACCCCGAGATGTTCTCTTAAGCTTTAGATTCCAGAATAAAAACATGTCCAGGCTGGAGTGCGGCAAGTGCAGGTCCATTTTCAAGGACGTCGTCAGGGTGAGGAAGTGCCCACTGTGCGGCTGCCAGTCGTTCTCGGACGCCGAGGCGGGCCTGGGGCTGCTGAGGGTGTTCCCGAAGTGGTTCACGTACCAGAGCAACATCGGCTACTTCAACCACCACACGATGAGGACCGACGCGAAGGAAGGAATAATCAAGACGAAGGACTAGAACGGTCGAAACTTTATTAGCTCCCCGAACCCACTACTTTCAACTCGCGTGTGCTTCGCTGCAATTTCGCAAGAGCGAGCAGAAACGGTGCACACAATGGCCTTTGGAAACTACGACTTCAAGAAACCCGACTTCGAGAAGGTGTCGGACGTGGTCTGGGACATACCGACCTCTTTCAAGGCCGGGATGAGGGTTCCGGGAAGGATAATCGCGACGAAGAACATAATCGACCAGATGGACCTCCAAGTTTTTGATCAGATAACGAACGTCGCGACGCTGCCCGGGATAATCAACCATTCTTATTGCATGCCCGACGGCCACTCCGGATATGGTTTCAGCATCGGCGGCGTCGCCGCGTTCGACAAGGAGGAGGGCGTCATATCGCCGGGCGGGATAGGGTTCGACATCAACTGCGGCATGAGGCTCCTCACGACGAACCTCACGTACGACGAGGTGAGGCCGAAGCTAAAGCCTCTGGTAGACTCTTTGTTCTCGATGGTGCCGGCCGGAGTCGGCTCGACGGGCTTCGTGAAGCTCACCAAGCCGGAGTTCAGGACCGTGGTGATGGAGGGCGCGGAGTGGGCCGTGAGGAACGGCTACGGCTGGGAGGAGGACCTGGAGAGGACGGAGGAGAGCGGCAGGATGAGGGGCGCGGACGAGGCGAAGGTCAGCCAGAAGGCTATAGACCGAGGCTTCAACCAGATTGGCACTCTCGGCTCCGGCAATCATTATTTGGAGATACAGTACGTGAAGGAGGAGAACATGTTCGACAGGGAGCTGGCGAAGAAGTGGGGGCTCTTCCCGGGCCAGGTCGTCGTGATGTTCCACTGCGGCTCGAGGGGGTTCGGCCACCAGGTCGCCACAGACTACCTGCAGGGCTTCCTGAACGTGATGGACAGCAAGTACGGGATAAAAGTCCTGGACAGGGAGCTCGCCTCCGCGCCCTTCGGCTCGCAGGAGGGCCAGGACTATTTCGCCGCGATGCAGTGCGCGATCAACATGAGCTTCGCGAACAGGCAGGTCATCTTGCAGAGGATACGCGACGTGTTCTCGAAGTCCTTCGGGAAGTCGGCGGAAGACCTGGGCATGCACATGGTGTACGACGTGGCGCACAACACCGCGAAGCTCGAGGAATATAAAATCGACGGCAAGAAGAGGGAGGTGCTCGTGCACAGGAAGGGCGCGACGCGCAGCCTCGGGCCGGGGAGGAAGGAGATTCCGAAGGTCTACAGGGACGACGGCCAGCCGGTCATCATAGGCGGGAGCATGGAAACGGGATCTTACTTGTTGGTAGGCACGGAGAAGGCGGAGGAGATGACTTTCGGCTCCACGGCGCACGGCTCCGGCAGGACGATGAGCAGGACGAGGGCCACGAAGATGTTCAGGGGCGAGGATCTGCAGAGGGACATGGAGAAGCGCGGCATCTACGTGAAGTCGACCTCGTACTCCGGGCTCGCGGAGGAGGCGGGGGCGGCGTACAAGGACGTCGACGAGGTGATAGGCGCGGCGCACGACGCCGGCATATCGAAGAGGGTCGTCAAGCTGATCCCGATAGGCAACGTGAAGGGCTAGATTCGGCGGAAATCACTTCTTCTTCCCGGACACGCGCTTGAAGAGGTCGAATATCACGGGAAGCTCGAGGTAATCAATCATTATAGCGACCCATGCGACGGGCGCCGGTATCTCCACCAGGTCGGACTCGAGAAGCACCTCGTACACCACCTCGTCCGTTATCCAGAAGAGGTGCACGAACTGGACTAGCAGGAGGGCGGTGAGCAGGGCGTTCTTCGGCGATATCCTGCCCGTCCTGACCATCCCCATGACGTATATCGTGACGGCCGCGAACAGTCCCGGTATCTCCAGGTAGTCTATCACGGCCTGTACCGGCTCGAGCGCCCTCGGGAACAAGGGCATCTGGCCGGGAAGGAGCTTGACGAGGACTATGTCGGTCGTGAGCCACACCAGGTGCACGAGCTGGAGCGCTATTAGGAAAAACGCCACCTTCGTTCCGGCCTTCTCGTACCTCTCGCAGAACTTCAATATTCTTTTCAAAACCATTCTAATATGATATTTTTAATCCGTCTTAAAACCAATTCTAACCATGCTCAAGTGGAAGATACCCGTCAACGTCATAACCGGCTACCTCGGGTCCGGCAAGACGACCCTGCTCAGGAGGATAATGGAGAGCACCGGCTCCAGGATTGCGATTTTGATGAACGAGTTCGGCGAGGTCGGAGTGGACACGAAGACGGTGAGCGGGAAGAACATAGAGATCAAGGAGCTGCTCGGAGGTTGCGTGTGCTGCTCCCTCACGGGCGACTTCTTCGAGGCGATAAAGGAAATAATAGAGAGGGTGAGCCCGGAGCGCATAATAATCGAGACGACGGGGGTCGCGGAGCCGGACGCTATCATAGTGAACCTGACGGGGATGGACGCCGTCGCGCTCGACTCCGTCGTTTGTGTGGTCGACTCGGACGCGCTCGCCAGGTTCCCCAGCATCGGGCACACGGGGCGGGTTCAGATAGAGAACGCCGACTTCATTTTGATAAACAAGGCCGACCTTGTCGACGCGAGGAAAATAGAGGAGGTCAGGGAGGCCGTGCTCCAGATAAACCCGGATGCCACGGTCGTCGTCGCGACCCACTCAAACGTGGACCCGTCGGCGTTCTTCGGTCTGGCCACGAAGAGGGAGGCGAGCCTGCACGAGGAGCACAATCTTGACGTTGTGCAGAGCTTCGTGTACAGGTCCGACAGGGTTCACGGCAGGGCGGAGTTCTCGGAGTTCGTCTCCAAGATCCCGAAGGAGGTGTACAGGGCGAAGGGATACATCGTGTTCCCGGACGGCGCCTACCTGTTCAACCTCGTCGCGGGCAGGCACGAGCTCGTCAAGGAGGGCGGGGGGCCGACGGAGATCGTCTTCATAGGCGAGGGCATAGGCGGGCTCGAGGGCGAGGTCGTCCAGTCGCTGAGGGCATGCGAAATCTAGTTTTTAATACGTTACCGTCGAATACTGTATCATGCCGATGGTCGAATCGATCATAGTCACGGGCGCCCCCTTCTCGGGCAAGACGACGCTCGCAAAGGTCCTGGCGGAGCAGTTCGGCTGGAAGTATTTTTCGATAGAGGAGTCCTGGAGGCTCGAGTGGAAGAGGAAGTACCCGAAGGGCGACACGAGCTTCGACAACTACATGCTCCAGACGACGGACGCCGAGCACAGGGCCATGGACAAAATGGCGCACGGGATAGTCATGGGCGGCCACGTCGTGGCGGACCTGAGATACGGTTTCCTCCACAGGGACCCGAGGGTCCTGATTGTATTCACGACCTGCGGCATAGACGAGAGGGTAAAGCGCGCCCTCGAGAAGAAGGCCTATCCGAGCAGGGACTTTGTGCAGGTGAAGGAGATACTCGAGCAGGAGGACAGGGACCAGGCGGACAGGTGCATCGCCCTCTACGAAACCGACTTCAGGGACCCGAAGAACTACGACATGGAGTTCGACACGACGGACACGCCGCCAGACGCGGCTATAGAGCGCATAATGAGCCTCAGGGAATAGGCATTTTAACCGCGCTTCCTCAGTTCTAAACATGCCGTACAAGTTCATCGAGGACATAGCCGTTGCCGACGTGGCGTTCGAGGCGTCGAACAAGACGGCGTCGGGCATGTTCCAGGAGGCCGGGATGGCTGTGACTAGGACCATGGTCAAGTCCATATCCTCCGTCAAGCAGAAGGAGGTCAGGAAGATAGAGGTCGAGGACGGGAAGGTCGACATGCTCCTCTTCAAGTTCCTGCAGGAGATAGTTTTCTACAAGGACGCAGAGAGCCTGCTGTTCAGCAGGTATATGGTGAAGATTAGTCCAGACATGAGGAAGCTTACATGTAATGCCTACGGCGAGAAGATCGATCCGAAGGCGCACGAGATGCTTGTCGACGTGAAGGCGGTGACGCTGCACAGGTTCGAGGTACAGAACGACGAGAAGGGATGGCGCTGCTTCGTAATACTCGACATATGAGGTTTATTTTTTCTTCCCGGACTCTTCCACGACCTTCTTGACTATGTTGAACGCGAGCATGGCGCATTTTATCCTTGCTGGGCTCACTTCGATTCCCAGTAGATTCAGCAGGTCCTTCTGCTCCATCTTCTTCAGCTCGGATATTTTCTTCCCCTTGATGAACTCGGACAATATGGAGGCAGACGCAGTGCTTATGGCGCATCCGTCCCCGTTGAACTTCACGTCCGTTATCTTGCCGTCCGAGACCTTGACCTGGAACTCGTACTGGTCGCCGCACAGTGGGTTGAGCTCCCTCACCTTCACGTCAGGCTTGTCGAGCTTGCCGAAGTTCTTCGGGTTCCTGTAGTGGTCCAGGATCTCCTCCGCGTACATGTCGAGGCTCATACCTTCAGCACCCTCGCCGACTCCCCCAGGCCCTCTGCCAGCTGTCTGACCTCGTCAACCGTGTTGTACAGGTAGAAGCTCGCCCTCGTCATGGAGCCCACGCCGAACCTCCTCATCAGGGGCTGCGCGCAGTGGTGGCCGGACCTCACGGCTATCCCCCTGTCGTCGAGTATCGTCGCGACATCATGCGAGTGCGCGTCGCCCAGGCTGAAGGACAGCACGTCGGACCTGTTTTTCCTCGGCCCATAAATTTTCATCTTGTCCATCCCTCCGAGGCTCCTCATGGCAATTTCCGTCAGGCTCCTCCCGTGCCTCTCTATGTTCCTCATTCCCACCTTTTCCAAATAATCTATGGCCGCGGACAGGCCGACCGCGCCGGATATGTTTGGCGTGCCAGTCTCGAACTTCATAGGGGCGTCGGCAAACGTCGTCCCCTTGAGCGTGACCTCCCTTATCATCCCGCTTCCGAAGAGCAGCGGGTCCATATCATCCGCGACGTCCTTCCTCACGACCAGCGCGCCTATTCCCGTTGGGCCGAGCATCTTGTGACCCGAGAATGCGAGGAAGTCGCACCCTATCTTTCCCACGTCGACCTTCATGTGGGGCACGGACTGCGCGCCGTCCATCATGAACAGAGCCCCGTTCTCGTGGGCCTCTTTGGCTATCTTTTTCACGTCGTTCACCGTGCCCAGTACATTCGACACGTGCGTCAGGGAGACGAGCCTTGTTTTTTTGTCCATAGGCAGGTCCCCTAACAAACCGGAGTCGCCGACGTCGGCGAACCTGAGGGTCGCTCCCTTCAGGCTCTGCCACGGCACTATGTTAGAGTGGTGCTCCATGACGCTGGAGACAATTGACTCCCCCCTCTTCACGTTCCTCTGCGCCCAGCCCCTCGCCACCAGGTTTATGGCCTCCGTGCAGTTGTTGGTGAAGATCACGTGGTGGTCCCTCGCGCCCACGAACCTGGCGACCTTCTCCCTCGCGGACTCGTACATCTCGGTCGCCTCCTCTGATATTTTGTAGACGGGCCTGTGGACGTTGGAGTTGCTGTTCCTGTAGAAGTCCTCCATTGCGTCTAGGACCTGCACGGGCTTCTGGGAGGTGGACGCGGAGTCTAGGAATACCAGAGGCCTGCCGTTTATCCTCCTCTTGAAAATCGGGAAGTCCCTTCTGATCTTTTCGGCGTTCATCACATCATCTCCTGTACTTGTAGTGTCCCTCGAAGACGTCGCCCGACTTTATAGCGTCCTCCGTCATCAGGTCCATCAGCGCCCTCTCGTCGAACATCCCGACGGCCTGACCGTTCCACTTGGACTCGAGTATGTACCTGACCTTCGCCTGGATTTCCCTCGACCCCATCTTCACTATGAGCGGGTCGAAGAATCCCAGAGTCACCATCCTCCTCGCGTCCGGCTCGGCTATGCCCCTCGCCATAAGGTAGAATATCTTCTCCGGGTCTATCGGGGACACGGACGCGGCGTGCGTCGCCTTCACGTCGTTCGTCTCTATCTCCAGGCCTGGGACTGCGTTGCACCTCGCGGTCGGGCTCAGGAGCATGCCGTGGCACGCGAGGAACGAGCTCGCGTTCTTCGCTCCGTCTCTGATCTTGATCATACCCTTCGATATCGAGCTAGACGAGTCCCTGAAGGCGCCCTTCGCCATGGATTTGCCCGAGGTCGATTTTCCTATGTGGACAAGGTTCGAGAACGAGTCGAAGGTCTGACCGCCGCTCCCGAAGGTCAGCTGGAGGTCTTCGACGGACGACCCGTTGCCCTCCATGAAATTATATTCCCTGGTTCTAGTCCTCCTGCCGCCGAACACCCCGACGTTCCAGGACACTGAAGAGTCGTTCCCGCACACCGCTATCTTGTTCGAAAAGACGCTGGACTGTAGGTTGTAGTTCTGGAGCTCTGAGAAACTGGCCCTCGAGCCGGCTCCCGTGACAATCAAAACATCCTCGCTTATGTTCCTCGCCTCGCCGTCGGACGAGAAAGACTCCTTAACCACGTCTATCTCTGACCCCTCGCCCACTACAATTATCGTCTTCGTGAAGACGTCCGCACCCACGGCAGACCTTATCCTGAGTATGCCCGCCTTTCCCAGACCTTCCTTCACCTGGACGAGCGCCCCGGAGTCGAAGAACGCGTTGTTCATCTGCACGAACTTGTCGTCGATGTCGAACCTTTCCATGATGCCCTTCGACCTCGTCTTGGATATGGGTTTTATGGAAACGGAGTCCTCGGACGCGTTGCCGACGATCTCGAATCCCAGACTGTCCGAGAGTTTTTTCCCGACTACCCCATCCTCGAAGTCCTTGAACGACGTCTGGTACTTGAAAATTTCGGAGCTCTCGGCAGGCATGGACCTGAACTTCTTCGCCGACGCCTTTCTGAACTCTTCTATCATGGCTTCACCCCACCGAGCCTTCCATTTCGAGCTGTATGAGCCTGTTGAACTCTATCGCATATTCCAGCGGGATCTCCTTAGCGAACGCGTCGAAGAACCCGGTGACGACCATGTTGAGCGCCTCCGTCTCAGTCAGGCCGCGCGACATGAGGTAGAACATCTGCTCCTCGCCTATCTTCCCCACGCTCGCCTCGTGCGTGGTGACCGCGGTCTCGTTCAGTATCTCGTTGTACGGGTACGTGTCGGTCTTCGACTCCGGGTCCAGAAGCAGGGCGTCGCACCTCACGCTCGACTTCACGTTGTCCGCCCTCTTCGCTATGTGGAGGAGGCCCCTGTAGCTCGTCCTGCCGCCGTCCTTGCTCACGGACTTCGCGGTTATCCTAGATGTCGTGTTCGGAGCCAGGTGCACGGCCTTCGCCCCGGTGTCCTGGTGCTGGTCCTTTCCCGCGAATGCGACTGAGAGTATGTCCGCCCTCGCGCCCGCCCCTTTCAGGTAGACGCTCGGGTATTTCATTGTCAGCCTGCTTCCCATGTTGGCGTCGACCCACTCAACGGTGGAGTTCTCGAAGGCGTACGCCCTCTTGGTGACGAGGTTGTAGACGTTCTTCGACCAGTTTTGAAGCGTGGTGTACCTCACGTGGGATCCCGGAAGGGCGACTATCTCCACGACCGCCGAGTGCAGAGAGTCCTTCGAGTAGACGGGGGCCGTGCACCCCTCTATGTAATGTACCCGGCTGCCTTCGTCCGCTATAATCAAGGTCCTCTCGAACTGGCCGAACTTCGGCGCGTTAATTCTGAAATACGCCTGCAGAGGCATCGCGACCTGGACGCCCTTCGGTATGTAGACGAAGCTGCCCCCGCTGAAGACCGCGGAGTTGAGGGCCGCGAACTTGTTGTCGAACGCGGGCACGACCTTGCCGAACCAGTGCTTGAATATCTTGGAGTGCTTGTGAAGGCCCGTGTCCGGGTCCACGAATATCACGCCCTGCTTCTCCATGTCCTCCCTCACCTTGTGGTACACCACCTCGGAGTCGAACTGCGCCCCGACGCCGCTCAGCGTCTTCCTCTCGGCCTCTGGTATGCCCAGCTTCTCGAACGTCTTCCTTATGTTCTCCGGCAGGTCGTCCCAGTTGTCGCCGCCCTTGTCTACGCCGCTCATGTAGTAGACGAGGTCGTCGAAGTCGATTCCGTCGAGCTTGCCTCCCCATTTTGGCATCGGCCTCTCCAAAAAATGCTTGAGCGCCTTCATCCTGAAGTCGTGTATCCACCTGTTCCTTCCGGTCTCCTTCTTGAAGCCTGATATGTCCCTTATCGTCCTGCTAGACAGCCCGGGCTCGGTCTCGTTCACGGACTGGACCTTCATGTTCCAGCCGAACTTCTTCTCGTAGCTGTCATTTAGGGATATCTTACCCATCCTCTATCTCCTTCCTCACGAAATCGTAGCCCTTCTCCTCCAGCTCCTCCGCGAGCTTGTGCCCGCCGGACTTGGCTATCCTGCCGTCTATCATCACGTGGACGAAGTTAGGCCTGATGTACTTCAGTATCCTCTGGTAGTGCGTTATCAGCAGGATTCCGTTCTCCTTGCTCGCCACCTTGTTGATCCCGTTCGAGACCACCTTGAGCGAGTCCACGTCCAGGCCCGAGTCGGTCTCGTCGAGTATCATCACCTTCGGGCCCAGCACGGCCATCTGAAGTATCTCGCCCCTCTTCTTCTCGCCGCCCGAGAAGCCCTCGTTCAGGTACCTCTTCACGAAGTCCTCGTGCACCCCGAGGAGCTCCATCTTGTCCTTCATTATCTCCCTGAACTCCATCGAGGACACCTTCTCCTCCCTCGACGAGTTATACGCCGTCTTGAGGAAGTTGAACAGGCTCACGCCCGATATCTCGGTCGGGTACTGGAAGCCTAGGAACAGGCCCATCCTGGCCCTCTCGTCCGCCGAGGCGTGGGTGACGTCCTTGCCGTCGAAAGTTATCCTGCCCTGCGTTATCTTGTACTTCGGGTGGCCCATCAGGACGAAGGACAGGGTACTCTTCCCGCTGCCGTTCGGACCCATCAGCGCGTGGACCTCGCCTTTCTTCACCTCCAGGCTGACGCCCCTCAGAATCTCCTTCCCTTCGACGGAAACATGCAGATCTATAATTTCTAGCACGAGTATTTTTCAGCCGCAGCCGATAAATACGTTATCACCCTGTTATATTCCGACCGTCGGCGGCGGCGCGGTAAGGGTTAAATTCTGACGGGGAGAAACATTTCATTAAGAGGGATGGCAATCCAAAATCAAAATTTTAAATCGGTTCCGTGCCCCCAGTGCGGCAGGATGATGGAGAACATAGCCGGCAGCAAGAGGCTGTCCCACTGCAGCTGCGGCTTCTACGAGGGCTGCTGCTGATGGCTAAGAGGTACAAGGTCGTCTTCGACAGGGACCTGTGCATAGGCGCCGCTGCCTGCGCCACGGCCCACCCGAGCGGCTGGGAGATCGACAAGGAGGACGGGAAGGCGAACCTAGTGGGCGGAATCAAGACGGGCGTGGAGAAGTTCGAGATGGTGTTCGACGAGTCCCAGTACAGGGACTTCCTGAACGCGTCCGAAGTCTGCCCGGTGGCCGGCTGCATAGTGATAGTCGAGATTGAGGAGTAGGTCACTTTTTCTTCTCTATGGAGATTTCTATCTTGGATTTCACCATCTTTCTCATGTCCTTCGGGGTATAATCGTTCACCAGGCTCCTCTTCTTGTAGAGTATGTTGACTACCATGTTGTTGTAGGCGGTCTGTATGTTCGAGGTCCCTCCGTTAGTCGGCAGTGGGAATTCTATGTTGTAGTTGTTGACGTCGAACTCGTAGACGTTGTCCGAGTTGTGGGCGTGTATCTTATCAAAGACCTGATCCGCCATGTTGTATTTTGGGAACTCCCTTCCGGGGACGCTCTTGTACTTCACTTCTATTATCGGATTTGCCGAATCGGTGAAGGGACCGAGCGTCGAGTATATCGAGAACATCCTCTTTTCTTTCTCGGACTCCACGTACGACTTCACGTACATGTGGCCGTAGACCGGAACCAGGAATTTCTGCAGCTTCAAGGTGTCTTTGGTCATTTTCTTCGCCGAATTTCTTGTAAAGCATTCTGAATGAAGATATTTAACGGCGTCGAGGGGCGTTCAAAAAATGTGTCCAGCCTTCTCTAATATCTTCTTCATCTTGAGGCTGTCCTCCTCGAGGAGGGGAGACTCCGATATTATTGTGATGTCGATTTTCTTTTTGATCAGCTCCCTTGCAAGCGGCTCGAACGCCGGGTCCTTTATCGGGGCGTGGACGTCCACCCACTCTCCGCTCTTGTTCTTAGAGACGCCCTCGAAGTGCGAGTTGATGTGATCCATCTTCGCCTTCTTCAAAACTTCCAAAACGTTCCCATAATCCACCTTGCCCCCGCCCCTCACGAACAGGTGCGCCCAGTCTATGTAGGGCACGACCTGCTTTACCTGCCTGTGGAGCTCCACGACCTCCTCGAGGGTCCCGAACTGGCTCCGCTTCGCCATCGTCTCGACGCCCAGCCTGACGTTCTTTATACCGGCGGACTTCATCTCGTCCAAAATCTTCAAGAACTCCTCCTTCACGACTTCGAAGACCTTCTCCCTCTCGAACTTCCCGTAGTAGGCGGAGTGTATCGCTATGGCGTCCGCCCCCATCCTCTCCCCGCGGTCGGCGCAGTCGAATATCCTCTTCCTCGACGCCGCTATCGTCTCCTTCTTCTCGGAGCAGAGGTTGATGTAGTAAGGCGCGTGTATCGAGAGCCTGACGCCCATCTCCTCCGCCACCTGTCCGGCCTGCTCGGCGACCTCCTTCTTCATGTAGACGCTGTGGACGAACTCCACTTCCATGGCGTTCAGTCCGAGCTCCGCGACCTTTTTTATCCCCTCTATCGTGTCCCTCTTCTCGCAAGAGAACGGTATGCCGGCGGGGCCCAAAAATATCTTCATTTCCATCCCATCGCTTTCTTCGCCAGAATCAGGGCGGCTATCGAGTACTGCGGCGTGTCCTCCCCGTTCAGGAACCTCTTCAGCGCGTCGTCTATGGAGACTTCTACCACCTGGAGGTGCTCGTGCTCGTCCGGCGCCTTCTCGCTCTTGAACAGTCCGGTAGCCAGATAGACGTGTATCTTCGTCTTGAGGCTGGCTGCCATCATCATCGACCCGAGCTTCCTGATGTTCCTCGAGTCCATACCTATCTCCTCCCTCAATTCGTTCCTCGCCTGCCTCAGCCTGCCCGCCTCCGTCTTGTACGGGCACTTTCCGGCCGGTATCTGCATGATGACCTTCTTGTACGACGGCCTCCACTCGTTCACCATATATGCGTGACCCTTCCTCGATATAGGGACCATGGCGACTATGTCGTCAAAAGTAGGTATCTGGAACCTTGCCTTCTTGTTTCCGGGGAACAGCAGGTCGTGCTCCACTATCTTGAACCACTTCTCCTGGAACACCGTCCTCGTGGCGGTTATTTTGGGCCTCACTGTCTTGCCCGATACGATGCGGTCCCTTGCCATAAAATTATTTCCTCCCCGTCATTTAAGCTCTTTCAGCATCCTGTCCAATGAAAGGGTGTTTATCACGTCTTTCTTCTCGAGCCATCCCCTCCTCGCCTGCCCAACGCCCAGGAGCAGGTAGTCGAAGTGCTTCAGCGCGTGGGCGTCCGAGTCTATTGAGAACTTGCATCCCATCTCCTTCGCGGCCCGTATGTGGTCGTCTCTCAGGTCCAGCCTGTTCGGCATGGCGTTCACCTCGAGGATGGTGCCCGTCTCTCTCGCCTTGTCGAATATCGCGTCCATGTCCAGGTCGCACGGCTCCCTCTTCTGTATCTCTCGCGCCGTGGGGTGGAATATGATGTCGACGTTCTGGTTCTCCATGGCATTTACCAGCCTCTCGGTCTGGTCCTTCCTGGATAGGTTGAAGCTCGAGTGTATGGACGCTCCCACAATGTCGAGCTTCTTCAACGCCGAGTCTTTCAGGTCCAGCTTCCCGTCCCTCAGTATGTCTACCTCTATCCCCTTCAAAATCGTGAACCCCCTCATCTTTTTGTTCGCGGTGTCTATCTCCCTCGCCTGCCTCTCGAGCTTCCTCTCGTCGAGGCCGCCCGTGAAGGCCATCCTCTTCGAATGGTCCGTCACGGCCATGTATTCCATTCCCAGCTCTTTCGCCCTCGATGCCATCTCCATTATGGAGTTCGAGCCGTCGGTCCAGGACGTCTGCGTCTGCAGGTCTCCCCTGAGGGAGCCGTATGGTATGATGTCCGGCATCTTCCCCTTGGCGGCCGTCTCCACCTCCCCCAAGTTCTCCCTCATCTCTGGCGGGACCCACTCCAGCCCGAGTTTTTCATACACCTCCTCCTCCGACGACCCTGCAATCTGCCTGTCGCCCCTGTAGAGCCCATATTCGTTCAGCTTCATCCCCTTCGATATGGCAATCCTCCTCAGCGCGACGTTGTGGTCCTTGTTCCCCGTGAAGTACTGAGACGCGGCGCCGAAGCTCTTCTCCTCGACGACCTGCAGGTCCGCGTCCATTCCGCTCTTCAACCCGACGAGAACCTTGGCCTTGCCCCTCGAAAAAACATGCTCCACGTCCGGCATTCCCTGGAAAAAATCCATCGCCCTCTTCGGGTCCGAGGTCGCTACCAGGAAGTCCGCGTCCCCTATCGTCTCCCTCATCCTCCTCGCCGACCCCGCTATGATGACCCTCTTCACCCCCGGAACCTTTGCAAGCCTGCCGCGGATCTCCTCCAGAACGGGCAGCGCCTGTCCCAGGAGGAACCTTCCGGAATGCTTCCTCTTGAACTCTATGCTCCTCAGTATGTCGGCCTCGCTCTTCTCGCCGAACCTCGGCAGCTCCCTAATCTTCCCGCCCCTCGCGGCCTTCTCCAGGCCGGCTATGTCTCTTATCTTCAGCTTCTGCCAGAGCGTCTTGATGGTCTTCGGCCCGACACCCTCGAGCCCCATCAGGTCTTCGACGTCAACCGGCAGCCTCTTCTTCAATTCCTCGAGGTGCTCCGTCCTGCCGGTCTCGATTAGGTCTCCTATCTTCTCCGATATGGCCAGTCCTATGCCGGGTATTTTCATCAGCTCCTCCTTTCCGCCGCGCCTGTAGATGTCCTCGGCCTCCTCCGTCAGGGACTCTATCGCCCTGGCCGCCCTGTCATAGGCCCTCGCCTTGAAAAAACCGTCCATCATGTCCTCGTACACGGATATTATGCGGAGCACCCTGGCGATTTCAGAGTTCCTCATGACAATCTATCTGTTCTAGGTCGGTATTATTTCCTAGTTCTCAACTTCTCGGCGTTCATTTTCCTTACGAATGACTTCAGGCTGCCCTTCCCCTTCTCCATCATGGCGACGTAGGACAGCAGCGGGTCCAGGGTGGATACAAGGTCCCTTTTGTTGTCCTCGATGAACTTCGGCAGGTCCCTCTTCTCGACCTTGAATATCTCCGAGTACTTCAGGACTCCCCGCTCGTCGTAGAGGTTCCTAGGGAGGTTCTCCAGGACGTCGACGGATCCCCTATATGACAGGACGCTGCAGCCGGTCACGTTGTCGTCGCATATGCCAGCCAGCTCCATGTACGGCCCATGGTTCGACTCCCTCCTCACCCTGTTCTCCGCCCACTTCTCCACGTTGCTCGTCCCGAACGGCAGAGCCCCGGAGAAGCAGCCCAGCTGGTTCCTGAAGCAGCCCATCTCGTTGGACCTCCTCGTTATGACAATCTCCCTTTCCGTCTCCAGCGTGGACACCATGCCGAAGCACGACGGCGAGTAGTCCGTCCTCTCAAAAATTAGGCTGAGCCTGAGCGGCGTCTCCTTGTCGCTGATTATGCTGGAGTAAGAGCTGCCGACGAGGCTGCAGAAGTTCCCGGAGCCGACGTCGTTGTAGTACGGGCTCGGCACGGTGTAGTTCCTCATATCGAGTCTTCCGAAGGACACGGTTAAATACAGATCGCGGCTACCTGATGAGGAACCTTCCGATGATCTCTATTACTATGATCACGGAGACGACGACCACCACGTGCTTAGGCTGTATCTTGACCAGCGGCTCCTCCTCCTCGCCGAAGCGCATGAGGCCGCCCATTCCGGCCGGCATGTAAGTCTTGTCCTCTTTTGGCATGAGTCAAAATTGTCGGCCGGGGCTTAAATGCTTTTCTTGGCTCTGTTCCTGACGAACTCTATCTCCTTGATTATCTGGGCGTGGTCTGCCGCCACGTCTATGTTCTCCGAGAACAGGTCCCTGTGGCGTATGTTGTGCCAGCCCCAGTCAATCCCTATCGGCACCATCCCCAGTTCCTTCGCCAGCCTCAGCTTCTGCACTGAGTCGGTCACGACTACCGTGTTGGCGCAGTCCGAGCCCGCCATCTCCCTCGCCTTCTCCAGGTACTCCCTCGGGCCGCTGTCCTCCATAATGCTGCCCGTAAGTATGGGGTACCTTGTCGGTATGAGCCTCTGCCTCTTGTACTGGTCGACTATCTCGTCCGGCTCCCTCCCGAAAAGGACTATGCTCAGGTCGGAGTACTCGGGGCGCTCCAGAGCCTTCATCAGCCTGTAGCCCTCCTTAGTGTGGTCTATCGAGTACTTGTTGTTCATCACGTTCAGCTCCAGCGCCTCTTTGAAGTGCTTTATCGTGTACTTGCTGTTGATCTCCATCTTGTCGCCGAAGATTTCCGGGTAGGACTCATAAGTAGAAAGTATATCCGAGTCGCTCCTGGACCTGTAGCCGAAATTCTTCAGGGTCTCCTTGACCGTGCCCACGAAGTAGTCCCTGTTGTTCAGAAGGGGCCCGGACATGTTGATTAGGACGCCGATTTTTTCCATTACAGAGAATACACCTCGAAGTATAAATTGAAAACGCGCCCGCGGCCTGGGCAAGGAAAAATGGCGGCGTGCTGGCAATAGCCCGTCTTAGGTTTTCGAGATGGCATTTGTCTGAGCGCGTAACGCTTGCACCCCATCAGGTGCGCCGATCCGTTTCACCCCGCGCGTTCCCAACTCGGCCGGAGCCGCATCGTTGGCGGGAGCCGCGGGCATCGTCTCTGATATCGGCGCCGGACTCTCGCCCGGCCCCCTCGACAGAGGCAACCTTAAAGTGGACGGAGCTTCCTCACCTTCGTTTTGAGGCGAAGGCGAAGCCATCTAGCCAGCTCGCCAATATAACCATGCCGTCGAGCCGTATAAATCTTTTACAGAGAATGACTTTTCAATGGCTTCAGCCGGAAAATTAATTGTCATAGACGGCATGGACGGATCCGGGAAGACCACGCTGTCCAAGCTGCTGGTCAAGAACCTGGCAGAAGAGGGCCAAAAAGTGGAATGGACGAATGAGCCGTACGTCGATCCGACGGGAATGGATCAGAGCGGCAACATATTGAGGGAGAGGCTGAAGATGAAGAAGCCCGCGAAGAACTACCTTCAGAAGCTCAACGACATGGCTGGCGACTCCGGACTCTACGAGAGCAAAATCATGGGGTTCGTGAAGGACAACGTTCCAGGAGTGCTGAAGGACATTTTTTCTGAGGAGATAGTCGAGGCGAGGTCCGACGCCTATATGTTCTTCTACAACAGGGTGATGCACAACACGACGTATATAAAACCGAAGCTCATGAGCGGCGTGAACGTCATATGCGACAGGTACAACCCGTCGACCCTTGCCTTCCAGCAGACACAGGGGCTCAGCCTCGAGAACGAGCTCCTCCCGCAATATGAGCTCTTGTCCAGCTACGGTATGATGGAGAGACCGGCCGTCAACATCATATTCGACGTCTCGCCGGACGTGGCGGCTGCGAGGATGAAGGGAACGGGCAAGGCCCTCGAGAAGTTCGAGAACCTGGAGTTCCAGAATAGGCTGAGGCAGAACTTCTTCGCCCTGAAGGACAAGATCAGGAACGAGAAGATGGTCTTCATAGACGCGGACGGCCCGATGGAAGTCGTGTACAACATGGTATACGAGAACGTCAAGTACTACATGGGGGCATCAGAGTGAAGGGTAAGACTCCGGAGCAAATGGCCTATCTGGCGGAGTATTTCACCAATCCTGGCGGGAGGGTGACTTCTCTGACGTCCAAGGCCAAGCCAGTAGATGCAGCAGCCGCCCTCTCCATGTACAGCAGGAACCAGAAAATCATAGAGGACATATTCGTCGAAGACATACAGCCCGGTAAAATCAAGGGCTCCGATTTTTTCGACAGGGTGTTCAAGAGCTACGGCGACGACTCCGTGGCCGAGCTCACGGGAGCCTACCTGTCTTTCAGCGGCGTCTCGCAGGTCCTCTCCAAGGTCATCGAGGACCCAAGGATAGCGTTCTCGGCGATAGAGAAGTCGACGAGGTACGTGACGTTCGCCAAGAAGGACGACCAGGGAAAGTACCAGTACGTCAGGGAGCCCACGATAATGAGGACCCCGTTCGCCGGCATCTACGAGAAGCTCTGCGACTATCAGTTCGACTCGCACGTGCGGTCTTTCGACGCGGTCCATGACTGGGTGAAGGAGAAGAACCCAATCATCGAGGGCGAGACGGAGCTGGCATTCGCCCAGAGCAGGAGGGCAAAGGCGCTCGACATAACGAGGGGCCTCCTGCCCGCCGCAACCAAGACCAACATAGGGGTCTTCGCGAACGGCAGGACGATGGAGAACCTCCTCGTCAAACTATTCTCCGCGCCCTACGCGGAGTCCAGGCAGGTCGGAGAGGAGTCCCACGTGGAGCTGATGAAGGTCATACCCGACTTCGTCAGCCGCGTCAAGATGCCGAAGTACGGCCAGGCCCAGATTGATTATTTGATAGAGAGGGACAAGAGAATGTCTGGCTTGACTAGGGAGATGCTGGGCGGCAAGAGGCCGGCCGAGGTGCCCGAGGTGACTCTGGTGGAGTTCGCCTCCATGGAGGACCAGCTGGTGTCGAGGGCCCTCTACGAGAACTCCGACCTGCCTCTGTCCCAGATAAACGGCATCGTGTCTTCCATGGGAGACCAGGAGAAGAGAATCGTGGTACGCGCCTACCTCGGCGAGAGGGCGGACAGGCGCCACAAGCCCGGCCGCGCCTTCGAGTCGTATCCGCTGACGTTCGACATACTCAGCAGCTACGCCATATACAGGGACCTCCAGAGGCAGAGGATGGAGAGCCAGTTCAAGCAGAGGCTGACCACGAAGTTCGGGTACGACATGCCGAAGGAGATAGCCGAGAACGGCCTCGACAAGGAATGGAAGGACGTTATGTCGATGTCTGACGAGGTTTTCCGCGAGATTGAGACCGATTTCCCGTACGAGTCCCAGTACGTCGTCCCGATGGCCTCCAACATAAGATGGTACATGTCGATGAACCCGAGGGAGATGTTCTGGGTGGGCGAGCTGAGGACGACCCCGCAGGGGCACCCGAGCTACAGGCGCGTGGTCAACGACATGTGGGACAAGGCCGCTGAGAAGTACCCGCTGATTTTCGAGTCTCCGATAATGGAGAAGAACAGGAAGGACTGTGAGGGGCTAGTACTGGAGAGGCAGAAGTCCGAGATGAAGAGCGCCCAGAAAGCGATGCAGTCCGGCAAAAAAGACACCGCTTGATTCCCACTTTCCTGGTTCTGAAAAACTACATCTCGGACAGTATTTTCTGCTCGTAGGACCTCAGTCCCGATTTTGCGTCGTTAATCCTCGTGAGCTGCACGTCCGAGACTTTCTTCATGGTGTTCAGGATTCCCGACGCGACGACCGCCTCTAGGTGCCCTATGTTCTTCGTCTTGCCGTCCTTGAAGTAGGAGTCTATGATCGAGCCCTGGAGGAAGTCGACCGCGCCGTCCGACACGGACCTCATCTCGTAGCCAAGGGACTTCGCCGCGTCCACCAGGCCGCTCGTGTAACCGTCGTATGCCTTCTCGCAGTCGGGCCTGCAGAGCGGGAGCTCCCTTGCCAGCCTGACGTTCAGCACGGCGCGCTCTATCTTCGGTCTGAACTCCTTAAAAATTTTCTCATTCACCTCAGCCAGCACCATCCAACTGTCGTCGTTCGTCCTCCTCTCCCTCTTCTCCGGCTCTGTCGGCGCCGTCTCCACGCGCGACCAGTCCTTCTTCGACTCCGAGACGCTCTTGACGATGTCGCTCGCCTTCTCGGCGACCCTTATCTTTTCGTTCAGATTACTGCCGGATAGATGGTAATGGTCCACGAAATCGACCAGCTGCATCCCGATCCTCTGCATCGACATTATGCCCGTCTCGGCGTCCCTTTCCACTCGGCCTATGCAGCACTCCGGAAGGCCGAATCCGCGGTACATGCCAAGCATCGTCTCCTTCAGCTTGGACCTGTTGGTAAAGGAATCGGCCTCGGCATTCGACATGGCCTCTATCTTCGACTTGTCCTTCGAGGCGAACAAAGAGTAGTTCTGGGCGAAGTCCGGCACGGACCCCGTGTACGATATCCCCTTCGGCTCCAGCAATTCTGTGATGTCGCTGAAGCCCCTGTTGGAGTCCTGGTGCAGGACGTATGCGAACCTCTTCGGGCCGCCTTCCAAGAATTTTATCTTGACGTCGTCCAGCCTTTTGTACGACAAGCTCCTGTCTGCCATTCAAACATAATCAGGGGCAAGATATTTAAGCAACCCGCCACTATGATAGTTATCTTTCAGGTGGAAAAAATTCAGCGCAAAATGACTCTTGAGATAACGAACACGGTGATTGTGGCCAGTGTCGTATTCCTAGTTATAGGCTACCTCGTGGGCAACGTCGCCCCGATATACGGCAAGTCTTCGATTCCAACCGCCCAGATACAGCAGGCAGGGACCGACCCGACCGCCGCCGGCGGAACGGAGCCGCAGCAGCAGCCGTCCCAGCAGGTCTCCCTGTCTGTCGACGACGACCCGACCATGGGAAGCAAGGACGCCCCGATTATAGTCTACGAGTTCAGCGACTACCAGTGCCCGTTCTGCGAGAGGTTCTTCTCGGCCAGCCTGCCGCAGATCAAGCAGAATTACATCGACACAGGAAAGATTTTGTTTGTCTACAAGGACTTCCCGCTTACGCAGATACACCCGGGCGCGATGCCGGCGGCGATATACGCCAAGTGCGCCAACGACCAGGGCAAGTGGGTCGCCTTCCATGACGCGGTCTTCAAGAACCAGGGCGCCCTGCAGCAGGGGCAGGCTGGTCTCGACTCGCTGGCAACTCAGGCCGGCCTGGACATGACCGCCCTCGCGAGCTGCGCCTCCGACCCGAGCGCGCAGAAGGAGGTCGAGAACGACCTGAACACCGGGATAGCGGTGGGGGTGACGGGCACTCCCTCGTTCTTCATAGGCTCGCCTGAGAAGGGGTTCGTGAACGTCGTGGGAGCCCAGCCGTACGACGTCCTGAGGCAGGCCATAGACCAGAAGCTGGCCGAGTAGGCTGAAACTTTTAAATCCCGGCTTCCCAACTTAGACTACAGGTGTCGAATTGAAGATATTGAAGGTCCTGATGGTGCCGAAGTATTTCCTGATAGCCGTTGCCTCAATCGTCGTGATGACCGCGCTCTACGCCTACAGCCAGGTCTTAGGGATAGTTCAGAACCTCGACATATGGCTCGGGGTCATGCCTTGGTACAACGCCGTGCTGTTCTCCGCGTTCGCCATAATTTTCGGGGTCGCCACTGCGTACCAGGTCTATGTGTGGAAGCAGCCTAGGGCGTGCAGCATATCCGCGAGGCGCGGTGGAATAGGCGCTAACTCCGCCGGCACGTTTGCCGTCTTCATGGTTGCGCAGTGCCCGGCGTGCGTCTCCATAGGGACCCTCTTCCTGCCGTTCTCGGCCATCCTCTTCATTTCGAACTTCGGCTGGCTGATAAACATCATCGGGATAGCGATGCTCCTATTCACTATAAACTACCTGGGGGGCTTCAAGAAATGAGACATAAGAAGAAGATCATGGACAAGCATGTCCAGATAGCCGCCTTTGCAATCGTCGTGTTTTCGGCTCTGGCCGCCGCCTATCTCTACTCGGTCGAGACGTACAGCCCGGACAAGGGCGACGAGATGTTCGTAACGGACGAGCCGGGCAGCCTCGAGACCGGGGGCCCGATACACTGGCATCCCAACCTGAGGATATTTATCGAGGACGAAGAGCAGGAGGTGCCGGCCGGAATAGGGATCATAATCGGCAATGTAATCGACACCGACGTGAGCGGCATGAAGATGTCCCCCATGCACACCCATTCCGACGACGGCGTCATACACATGGAGCAGACCAGCCCGACCAACAGGACTTTGAGGCTCGGGTACTTCTTCCTGGTGTGGGGGGAGGGGTTCAACTCGACCTGTATATTCTCGTTCTGCAACTCCGACGACAAGGTAGTGAAGATGACGGTGAACGGCGAGCAGAACCGGGAGTTCGACGGCTACATCCCGCAGGACAAGGACGAGATAGTGATAAGGTACGAGAGGGAGATGTTCGGCTCGTAGATTAGAGTTATAAGGAATTCATCCGAAGATATCCGTAGGTATTTATGCCGGAATTCAAGTGCGACCACTGCGAGAAGGTTTTCGAGCACACGGTTGCGCTGCAGCAGCACGTCAGGGACAAGCATCTCCAGCCGCAGCCGGAGGCCGCGACCGCCGTTCCAGCCGCCCAGCCTCCCCATCAGGAGAAGAAGCCGGAGAACCGCGCCCATCATCCCGGCGGCAAGGTGAAGATCAAGATTAACAACACCGTCCTGTACGCGGTGATAGCTGTTTTAGTCGTGGGGGCGGGCGGATACGGCGCGTACGCGTACATGTCCAGCCAGCCGGCGCCCCCGAGCCAGGATTCCGCCGTCCCAGCGACCGGCGCCCCGCTAGGTCAGCTCGGCTCGACGCACATACACGCCGACTTCCAGATCTATCTGGACGGCGACCAGATCACGCCCCTTGAGCGCAGGTACTACGTGAGGGGGCCGTACATGCACGTGGAGACCGGCCCTGGGGAGGGTGTGGTGATACACATGCACGCGACCAACTCGCCGCTGAGCATATTCTTCCGCTCTCTCGGCATGAGCCTCAACAGCGAGTGCTTCAGGCTCGACAACGGCAAGGACTACTGCAATTCCGGGACGAAGACGCTGAAGATGTTCGTGAAGAAGGAGTTCGGGGACTGGGAGGAGAACAGGCAGTTCCACACCTACATATTCCAGAACCACGACAGGATACTGATAACCTACGGCGACGAGACGGCCGAGGAGCTGCAGGCGCAGAAGGACAGCGTCACCGAGTTCTCGAGGGACAACGACGACGGCCAGATGGACCTGTCCAGGATACCCAGATAAAATTTCATTTCGAGTAGATGATTCATTATGGTGACGAGGGCGCAGATAATCAAGGAGCTCAACAAGGTCGTGGATCCGGAGATCAACATGCCGATAACCGACATGGAGCTCGTCGATGAGATTAAAATCGAGGACGACGGCACCGTGTCGGTCACTTTCCATTTCACGACGCCCTACTGCCCGCCCGTTTTCGCGTACAAGATAGCGCTCGACATAAGGAGCAACGTCTCGTCGCTCGAAGGCGTGAAAAAAGTGAAGGTCTTCCTGAAGGACCATTTCCTTGCGGAAAAGATAAACGGCGAGATAAACAAGGACGAAGGCTCGGAGAAATCCTGAGGGCAAAATTCCGGGCGTGTGCGGCAATCGCTACATCTTGGACACGAAGTGCAGGGCGAACGTCATTTTTTTGTACGTCACGGGGACCATGATGACGTTCGTCTTGACCTTCTTATTGTTCTTTGTATTCCAGGTCACCCTTATGGAGGACCCGGTCTTTTCCCCGACCGAACTTCGGTAGGCGGAAACCAGCGTATGCCTGCTCGCGCCGTCCACGAAAACCATCGGAAAACTGCCTTTAACGGAAGACCACTCTCTGGCCGACTTGTATCCCAAAAGCGACGCGAATTTTTTGTTGCACACCCTGCGGTCGTCGTCCAGATAGACGTACATAGGCTGGTCCGACGACTCGAGTAAAGGCCTCAGCTTGCGGAAGAACTCGCCGGCCGATTTGGTCCCATTCTTTTTCGGGGACACTTATCTCCCCTCCTTCTCGACGGAGGACTTGGCGTAATCAATCATTCCTTGAAAGTCCACAACAACGACGGGCTCGTCTCCCACGACCCAAGCGTCATGCCCCGAAGGGAACAGGGATATGTCGCCCGGACGGCAGTCATACTCCTTTCCATCGTCCATGACAACCCTCAGAACGCCCGACACGTGGTACTGGAAATGAGGGGCCTCGCAGCTCTCGGTTTTCGCTAGGGGCTTAACCGACTCCGACCATCTCCATCCCGGCTCAAACACGGCCCGGCCTATGACGGCCCCTCCTATGTTGACCAACTTGACCGCGCCTTTGGGAAAATCTCGGACCTCGTCCGGATTTTCAAAACTTTTAACTTCCGCGTTTCTCATGTAACGTTACGTTGGTTTTTTTCGCTAATAAATAGCGCATCGCCCGAAACCCACCCATGAAATAACATTAATCTTATGTGGACTAAATTGTTCTATGGACATTATAGTCGTTTACTGGAAGATCAAGCCCGACATGGAGCAGGATTTCTTGGAGTGGTGGAGGTCCGGTCTCGGGTCTAAGCCCGAGGGACTGATAGAGGAGCATTTGTCGAAGGTCGAGCCGGACGAGACCAGCACGTGGGACCTGTCGAACTCGAAATACGTCACCTACCTGAACGTCGGCAAGTGGAAGGACAAGAAGTACTGGAAGAAGGTCTTCTCAGGCCAGGCGAAGCTGCAGCCCTTCGAGGCGGCCCTTAGGGAGAGGATATGGGTCTCCGTAAAGGACACCAGAGAATGAGAGCCCGTGACACGGTCTTAAATTCCTAACATTTCATCTATCTGGCATGGCAATACGGACTGGCATAGACCTGATGATAGACTACAGGGGCAAGGTCGCGCTTTTCAGGTATTTTGACGGGTTCGTCCTCCCGGGGGTCAGCAAGATCAGGTCAGACGAGACCGTCCAAAAGGCGGCGCTGAGGGCAGCCAGGAACTACATCGGCCGGGACGTCGAGCTCGACGGAACCGTGGCACTCTACGGTCCGGGACACGCCGCGCTCAAGCCTGGATGCGACTCCAGCCTCCTGATGTCTGCCAAAATATCAGAGGAGGCGTACGGCAAAGACCTGTATTTCATAGACCCGTTGAAAATCGACGGAATGGGACTGAGCCCGCAGCAGGAGGCCCTGATGCGCTCTTATCTGGAATGGAAGAGCGAGCGGAAGCCCCGCGCACCCATGTCTCGGACAGAGAAATGGGAGGCGTTGTTGACGAAATTCTGAAGAAAACCTATAAGTAGTTCGATCGCTAATTTTATTGAATGGCAGATTTGATTGAGTTCTACGGGACCGAGTGCAGCCACTGCAACGCCATGAAGCCCATGATAGACAGGCTCGAGGACGAGACCGGGCTGAAGGTGGAGAGGATAGAGGTGTGGCACAACGAGGAGAACGCCGCGATGCTCGAGAAGATAGACAACGGGGAGTGCGGTGGGGTGCCGTTCTTCTACAACAAGAAGACCGGGCAGAAGGTCTGCGGGGCGATGAGCTACGACAAGCTCAAAGCATGGGCGACAGGAAAGTAATTCCGTACGCTCGCACAACTATAATCGATGATTTCTAACAGGGGGAAGCCAGACTGGCTCAAGATAAGGCCGCCGACCGAGAAGTTCTCGGACATAAAGGAAATTATAAAGAACCACGGCCTCCACACCGTCTGCGAGGAGTCGCACTGCCCCAACATGTCGGAGTGCTGGTCCGGGGGGACGGCTACGTTCATGCTGATGGGCGACACGTGCACCAGGGGCTGCAGGTTCTGCGAGGTGAAGGCCGGAGCGAAGCCCCTGCCTCTGGACCCGTTCGAGCCGGAGAGCCTCGCGCTTGCCGTGTCGAAGATGGGACTGGACTACGTCGTCCTGACGTCCGTCGACAGGGACGACCTGGAGGACCAGGGCTCCAACCACTTCGCGGAGTGCATACGCGCCATAAAACGGCTCAAGCCGGACATGCTCGTAGAGGTGCTGATCCCGGACTTCCAGGGAAGGTCCGACCTGCTGAAGAACGTCGTCGACGCCAGGCCGGACGTCATTGCCCACAACGTGGAGACCGTCCCCAGGCTGCAGTCCGAGGTGAGGGACAGGAGGGCCAGCTACGAGCAGTCCCTTCTGGTCCTGAGGAACGTCAAGAGGATGAACCCGGAGATCTTCACCAAGTCGTCCATAATCGTCGGCTTCGGCGAGACGGACAGGGAGATCATACACACCATGAAGGACCTGCTGAAGAACGAGGTCGACTTCCTCACGATAGGACAGTACCTCAGGCCCAGCGACTGGCACCTTCCCGTGGCGGAGTACGTGGACCCGGAAAAGTTCAAATTTTATCAGATGATGGGAGAGGACCTGGGGTTCAAGTACGTTGCTTCGGGGCCTTTCGTGAGGAGCTCGTACAGGGCGGGGGAGCTGTTCGTGAAGAGCCTCATACATAAGAGATCGGCTTGAATATCCTGAGCGGCGGCCCGAACATCGAGCCCTTCGCCCCGATTCCCCTTCCGGAGCCCATGCCGTTCTCGCTCATGTAACCCTTCAGCACCGAAAAGTCCGGATTGGCGTACTTCCTGAGCTTGTAGTCCATGTAGCCGTCCATCGACCCGAACAAAAAATATATAGAGCCCATGCGCCTCCGGTAATCGATCTCCATCGACTCCATCTTCTCTCTCAATTTTTTCTCCTCGTGCTTTCCTTCCAGGACGCCGGCCACAGATTCCGAGAAGTACTTCCCCGGCATGTCCGCCAGAAACATCCTGAGGTGCAGACTCGTAAGGTCCCTCGCCAGGTCGACGTTCCTCACGGTCTTGTCGTGGTCCGCCTCGACATACTTCGCATCCTTGGACTCTCCCATGTTTCCTGATGAGTCTGGAACGGATTTAAGCTGATTCGTGGGCGGGGAAAGCTTGATTTACCACCCGAGCGATATTCTTTTGAGATAAGATGGCCCTAGAGTTCAAGTTTCCTGACGTCGGAGAAGGCATAGCGGAGGGCGAGATTGTAAAGTGGAGGGTCAAGGAGGGCGACGAGGTCAAGGAGCACGACGTGCTGGTCGAGATAGAGACGGACAAGGCCATAGTCGAAATTCCGTCGCCGGCCGCCGGGTCGGTTTTGAAAATTTTCCACAAGCAGGGCGACACGGTGAAGGTGGGCGAGGCTCTGGTGTCTATAGGGGCAAAGGGCGAGTCCACCCCCTCGATTCCGGCTCCCGTACCGTCGCCGGCCCCGGTTGCGGCCCCAGTCCCGATTAAGAAAGGCCCGGTGATAAAGCCCGCCGGCGCGGTCGGATACCTGGAGGAGGCGCCGGACCTTGAGGAGGCCGCCGGAGTCTCGAAGCCGGCATCCGTCCAGACCCAGATGGCGCCCGTCGCCCCGTCGGTCCTCGTGACGCCCGCCGTGAGGAGGCTCGCGAGGGACATCGGCTTGGACTTGTCCAAGATCAAGGGCTCCGGAATGGGCGGCAGGATTACGGAGGAGGACGTGCGCGGATTCGCGAAGAAGGCCGGCATGAGCGAGATAAAGGAGAACCTGCCGCAGGTGCAGGCGAAGGTGCAGAAGAAGTATGACATGTACGGCTACCTGGAGCGCGTGCCGCTCAAGGGAGTGAGGAAGGCGATAGCTGAGCACATGGTCGAGTCGGTCAGCAGGATACCGCACGTCACGCAGATGGACGAGGCGGACGTCACGCTGCTGTACAGGCACAGGGAGAGGGAGAAGAGGCTCGCCGAGTCGAAGGGCGTTAAGCTGACCTACCTGCCGTTCATCGTCAAGGCGTGCGTGGGCTCCCTGAAGAAGTACCCCATGTTCAATTCTACGTTGGACGAGGAGCACAACGAAATCATCATGAAGAAATATTACAACATCGGGATAGCCGTGGCGAGCGAGAACGGCCTCATGGTGCCCGTAATCAAGATCGCGGACCAGAAGAGCCTGATGGCCATAGCGCGCGAGATAGTGCAGATGGCGGAGAAGGCGAGGTCCAGGGAGGTCGACCTGGGGGACCTTAAGGGCGGGACCTTCACCATAACGAACGTCGGCAGCCTGGGTGGCATATTTGCAACCCCCATAATCAACTATCCGGAGGTGGCGATACTCGCCGTTGGCAAGATGATTGACAGGCTTTCGGTCGACAAGGAGGGGAAGATACGCGTGAGGAAGATAATGCCGCTCTCGCTGTCGTTCGACCACCGCGTCGTGGACGGGGCGGACGCCGCCGTGTTCATGAACGAGATCAAGGCGTACCTCGAGGACCCCGACAGGATAATGATGGACGAGTAGCCAGGTCACCAAATCCTTTCTTCTGGGCGCCATAGGTCCCCTTTTTGTTCACCGAATACCATGTTCTTTTATGAAAATTGTCGGAATCCTGTCCGTGTTCCTGCTGTCGTTGGCGTTCGTCTCCTATTCGGTCCAGGCCCAGAACATGGTGACGGGTGAGGTCACGAGGACCTTCGACACCATCAAGCCGTACCTGCCGAGGGTCATAACGGAGAACGTGCTCGCCCCTGCGGGGACGCCGGTCTACGAGATCAAGGTCGAGGTCAGCAGGGTCGTGTTCCAGGCCAGGGTTTCTCTTGACAGCACGGGACCAGACTCCGTTGACATCCCATCGCTTCCTGGCGGGCTCGTTTACGATTATTTCAACGTGAGCAGCAAGAACATGGTCGATTCCGACATCAAGACCCTCAGCCTGAAGTTCAAGGTCGACAAGGAGTGGCTCGAGTCGAACAAGGTTCCTGAGGACGGGGTGAAGCTCCTAAAGCTGTCATCCGGCCAGTGGGACGAGGTAGAGACGGCCGTCCTGCCCAACGCCACCGGTCAGGCAACCTACCAGGCGTCTCCTAACGGGTTCGCAATATTCGCGGTAGCAGGCGAGTCCGCGGCTGCCGTGCAGGCGCCGGCAGAAGAGGTCGCCGAGGTCGCGGGCGAGAACGTCGGCTCCGACCAGGGCGTAGTCGAGGTGGCTTCCGGTGAGAACACGGCGAGCGAGAAGATACAGAACGAAATCAATTGGGTCCTCATAGGCGCGGCGGCAGTCGTCATCGTCCTGATATTGGTGTTCCTACCTGGGTCGATCCTCAGGAAAAAGAACAAGAATCCTTGGAAAGCCCCGATGAGATAAAAAATTTGCCCCGCCGCGTCATCTCGAGAAGTTCCATTCCCTCGACATGTACCTCTTCTCCGCCAGCTCGTGCGCCCTCGCTATCTCCTCCGTCGTGAGGGTGCCGAAGTCGTACGCCTTACCGGAGACGAAGCCCTTTAGGAGAGATTTGTAAGCCTCGTCCATGCTGACTATGTTGTAGTCGAGTATCTTCGTCACCCTCTCGTGCACGGACTGTATCATCTTGTCCGATATCTTCTCCTTGGATATCTTCAGGTGGGAGAACATCTTCTGCGGGTCCAGCTTGTATAATATAGTGCCGTGCTGCAGGAGCACGCCGCCCCTCCTCGTCTGCGCGTTGCCGGATATCTTCTTCCCGCCGACCGTTATGTCGTTTATCGGCGCGAACTCCGCTCTTATCCCCATCCTGGCGAGCCCCTCGATGGCCCATCCACATATCATCTGGTAAGACTCCCTGATGCCGCGGGGGAACATGTCCTCCGGGGCTATGACGCTGTACGTTATCTCGCCGTCCCTGTCGTGGAACACGGCGCCGCCTCCCGTCCTCCTCCTGACAACGTCCGTCCCCGAAGCGAGGCAGGCCTGTAGGTTCACCTCTTCCTCCATCCCTTGGAAGTACCCGATTGAGACCGCAGACGGACTCCATCTCCAGAACCTCATCGTAGGCGGAGACCTGCCCGCCGCCACCGCTTCCGCCACAGCCTCGTCTATCGCCATCGCCATATAGGCGTTCGTGGTGTGCATGGGGAGGACGCGCCACTTCATGCTTCCTTCCTCTCCATGGCCTTCTTCACGACCCTCGCTATCGCGTCCTCCGTGACTCCGAAAAGAATTATGCCGTGAGACTCCACGGTCCGTTTGACCATGTCCGCGACCTTCTCGTGCGTGAGGTCCGAGTCCATGCCGCGCATGCACTTCTCTATCTTCTCTATCGACTCCTCCGGGTGCAGGAAGAAGTCCCCGGTTATCTTCACGTAGTTGACGCTGTGCGCGAAGTCGACCTCCGCCTTCACGAGCTTGCCCCCGTGGATTTTCTCCGCCGCCCTGCCTATCAAAGAATCACTATGAGATATTACGTTTCCATGGATTAATTCGTAGCTGTCAGCCGACTATCCGAAAGTCCAGGAACTTGTCGGTCACCGCTTCGTCCTTCACCTCGACGTCCCTGACGTAGGACCCCGGCGGCCCGCGCCTGCACGACTCCAGGACCTCCTCTATGACGGAGTCCATGCCCTCGAACACCGCTTCGACCGAGCCGTCGACGTTGTTCTTCACCCATCCCTTCGCGCCGAAGTGGTCCGCCTTGTGCTTGGTCCAGGACCTGAAGCCGACGTTCTGCACGTCCCCTCTCACAACCACCCTCACGCGCCTCATATAGAATATTTATTACGCGCCCCGACAAATATCTTCCTATGAAACCTGTCAAATCGGCGAAGAAGCCGGCTAAGAAAGTGGCGAAGAAGATGGACGGCTGCGGGTGTGGCTCTGGCTGCTCGTGTTCGAAGTCCAGCTGCGGATGCTGCTAGAAGCCCATAACTTTCTCTATCCCCTGCCTTATCCTGTCGGGGTTGGGTAGGTAGTAATGTTCGGTCTTGGGCAGCGGCATTATAGTGTCGTAGCCTGTGACCCTCTCGACCGGGGCCTCCAGGTTCAGGAGCGCCTTCTCGTTTATCCTCGCGATTATCTCGGCTGCCATGCCCAGCGTCTTCGCCGCCTCGTTCACAATCACGCACCTTCCGGTCTTCTGGACTGAGCTGATTATCGAGTCCGTGTCGAGCGGGGACAGGGTGCGCAGGTCGATGAGCTCGATCGAGTACTTGTCGTTCAGCGTCGATATGGCCTCCCTCACGGTCTTCAGCATAGCGCCGTAGGTTATCACGGTCACATCGCCGCCCGCCTGCACAATCTTCGCCTCGCCTATCGGTATCGTGTACTCTTCCTCCGGTACCTCCTCCTTGATCGCCCTGTAGATCCTCTTAGGCTCCATGAAGACCACCGGGTCGGGGTCGCGTATCGACGAGATAAGAAGTCCCTTCGCCTCGTACGGGCCGGACGGCACCACGACCTTCAGGCCGGGAGCATGGACGAAGTACGTCTCGGGAGAGTCCGAGTGGTGCTCGAGCGCCCTGATGCCTCCGCTGAACGGCACCCTGAGCGTTAGGGGCACGCTGAACCTCCCCCTCGTCCTGTTCCTTATCCTTGCCGCGTGGTTGATCAGCTGGTCGATCGCAGGGAACACGAAGCCGTCGAACTGTATCTCCCCCACCGGCCTCATGCCGTAGAGGGCCATCCCTATAGAAGTTCCGACTATCCCAGATTCTGCAAGCGGCGTGTCTATGACTCTCTGGTCGCCGAACTTCTGGTAGAGACCCTCGGTCACCCGGAAGACTCCGCCGTCCTTCCCTATGTCCTCCCCTAGCAAAACTACCGACGGGTCCCTCTCCATCTCCTGCGAAAGAGCGGAGTTTATCGCCTGTACCATGTTCATTATCATTTCAAGCGCCCCTCTTCAGGAAGGCCAGCACCTCGGCCTTCTGGTCCGCCAAATTCTTCGGAATCTTGTCGTACAGGTAGTCGAACATGTCATCCGGCTCCGCGGGCGGCGTAGCCTCGGCCTCGCGCACGTCGTCCTCGATCATCTTGTTCGCCTTTTCGACGACGGACTTCTCGTAGACCTCGTCCCACAGGCCCTTCACCTCCATGTACTTCCTGACCCTCTCTATCGGGTCCCTCTTCTTCCAGTTCTCGACCTCCTGAGGCGTCCTGTACCTCCCGGCGTCGTCCGCCGTGGTGTGGTCGCTCATCCTGTAGGTGACGCACTCTATGAACGTCGGGCCTCCGCCCGCCTTCGCCCTCTCTGCGGCCTCCCTCGCGACCTTCAAAACTGCGAACACGTCGTTCCCATCGACAAGGTAGCCGTCGAAGCCGTACGCGACCGCCTTCTGGGCTAGCGTCTTGGAGGCGGTCTGCTTCGACAACGGCAAGGATATGGCCCACTGGTTGTTCTGGCACACGAAGATCACCGGCGCCTTGAACACGCCTGCGAAGTTCATCGCCTCGTGGAAGTCGCCCTCCGACGTGGCTCCGTCTCCGAGGTAGACCATCGCCGCCTTCTTGTCTCCCTTTAGCCTCATTGCCATCGCGACCCCGGTGGCGTGGAGGTTCTGCGTCCCGACCGGTATCGATATGACGAAGTCGTTCAGCCCCTCCGGCACCTTCGACCCCCTCTCGTCGCCCATCCAGTACAAAAGATACAGGTGCATAGGCAGGCCGCGCGTTATGTGGGCCCCTATCTCGCGGAAGTATGGGAACAGCCAGTCGTCCTTGCCCAAGGCGAACGCGCTTCCGACCTGCGTCGCCTCCTGGCCCAGAGAAGAGGCGTATGTGCCGCACCTGCCCTCCCTCTGGAGGTTCAATATCCGGCCGTCTAGCATGCGGGCGTAGACGAGGTTCTCGTATATCTTCCTGAGCTCGTCGTTCGTCAGCTTCGGCATCTCGGCCTCGTTGCACTTCCCGTTCTCGTCCAGGATCTGGTACATCTTAGGCACTGCGAACTTTACCGGCTCGGCTGGCATCAATAAAGAATTGGTTTCGGGCGGTAATTAAAACTACTTCCCGCGGGTGGCGTTGACCACGGAGTCGAAGCTGTCCGATACGGCCTTGCCGTGGTCGAGGCTGGAGCACTTCGACCTCTCGAACCTTATCAGCTTCCCCTTCGACAGGCCGAGGCAGTAGGCGTACATCCTGCTCCCGTCCTGGTTGTTGAACCACATCCCCACCTCGTTGCCGCACTGCTCCGTCGGCTTAAGCGACAGGTACAGTATCTTCGGCTCGTCCACCGCCTGACCTATCAGCTCCTGCACCCCGGCCACGTCCTTGGCGCCGCCGCCTATGTCCCTGGATCCGGCCTCCTCGAATCCGCACCTGGCCTCGATGAACATCGGGTTGTTCTCGATCTGAGCCGTGTAGACGAAGTAGAACGCCACGCCCCCGGCGGCAGTGACCGCTATCAAAAGGAAGACGAATATCTTGTAGGATTCCCTCTTGTTGTCGGCGACCTGCTCGAAGAAGAACTTGTCTGGCATCTGAAAAAAATATCGCGCCGGTCGGACATATACTAAGCCGAATCTGGAAAAAGATATATTAACCAGCGGGCAGATTACTATATTCGAGGCATCCTGAATGACAAAAGTTATCCTATTGACGACGAAGAGCTGCCCGGTCTGTCCGTCGGCGAAGAGGCTGTGGGCCGACGTGAAGAAGGACCACAAGTTCGACTACGAGGAGCTCGACGCGCTGTCGCCGAAGGGTCAAGAGTTCGTGGAGAGACTCGGAATAATGTCCGTGCCCACCACCCTGATAAACGGCAAGGTCGCATTCACGGGCGTGCCTGACAAGAACAAGGCTATAGCCTTAGTGAGCAAATAATACTTATGTCGGAAGAGAAGGAAGAGGAAAAACGGGGCGCCCAGACCCAGCTGGTGTTCGAGTGCGCCATATGCGAGAACACGTTCGAGCACCCCGGGATGTGCCAGGCGTGCCACGTTCTTTTGAAGCCAAGGGGCGAGTGAGATGGAAGAGCAGAAAGTGTGGGACGTAGTCATAGTCGGCGGCGGGGCGGCCGGAATGTCCGCAGCGATTTACACGTGCAGGAAGAAGATGAGCACGGTCGTCGTCACGGTGGACGTCGGCGGCCAGAACCTTCTGACCGAGTCGGAGGAGAATTATCCGGGGTACCTAGAGATGAGCGGGCCCAAGCTGATGAACATGTTCCAGGAACAGGCCGTCAAGTTCGGCTCGGACTTCGTCTTCGGCAAGGCCGTGAAGCTGGAGAAGGAGGGCGACCTGTTCAAGGTCACGATGGGCAACGGCGAGACGTACGTGTCGAAGATTGTTATTTTGGGGTACGGCAAGGTGGCGAGGGAGCTGGGCGTGCCCGGCGAGAAGAAGTTTTTGGGAAGGGGAGTGCACACGTGCGCCACCTGCGACGCCCCGTTCACGAAGGGGAAGACGGTTGCAGTCGCTGGTGGCGGCAACTCCGCGCTCGAGGCCGCGGAGCTCCTGTCAAAGTTCGCCACGAAGGTATACCTAATCCACAGGAGAGACGAGTTCCGCGCGGACCCCATAACGGTGGACAAGATCAAGGCTATTCCGAACGTCGAGCTCGTACTCAGCACCGAGATACGCGAGGTCCTCGGGGAGCAGAAGGTCAGGGGCATACTCGTCGAGGACGCCAAGACCGGCGTGAAGAGGGAGATAGAGCTGAACTCCGTCTTCATCGAGATAGGGTACATATTGGATAGCGCGTGGCTCGGAGGCCTGGTGAAGACGAACGAGATAGGCGAGGTCGTGATAAACGACAGGTGCGAGACGTCCCAGCCGGGAATCTTCGCGGCGGGCGACGTCACGAACACCCCGTACAAGCAGACCGTCATATCCGCTGGCGAGGGCGCGAAGGCGGGGCTGTCGGCATACAATTACATGCGCGTCAAGGAAGGCAAGGTTGCGATAAAACAAGACTGGGGATA
>JACRAE010000006.1 GCA_016213525.1 Candidatus Aenigmatarchaeota archaeon
GCAAACGTCATGTAGCCGACCGGCGGTATCTGGGACGTGATGTTTAGGTGGAACATGACGGCCGCCAAGAGCGTGGATATGTTGAGGGAGAGCCTCATCGTCACCTTGTCAGCCGCCAGGAGAAGTGACAGCATACTGACGAATATCATGAAGAACACTGGGAGCATCGACTTGATGAAGGAGGGCAGGACGGGCCTGCTTATGTCTATGTTGAACGTGTACCTTGAGTAGGTCTCGTCGTATGGGACGTAGAAGTGCTCCCCGACCTCGGTCCCCCAGCCGTTCAGGTCCCAACCGACTATGCTGACCTCTGGGTCTATGCCGCTGCCTTCGGGGTCTATCTTGTAGACCAGGGCCTCCTTAGTCTCAACCTTGTCCTCGATGACTATCGACAGCTTGTGGGAGTCGAACGGGTATTTCCTGAGGTCTATGTTCTGAGACAGGGACGCCTGTATGCGGTAGAACTTCTCGGTGGGCGTATCTATAATCTTGTCGACAGTGTTGGCGCGCCCGTTCGAGAACTCGAACCTGCTGGGGTCGCACTCCGTCGGGCACTTCATGTCCAGATAGAAGTCTATAGTGTAAGAGCCAGTGGCCACTTCGAACTTCCCGACGTTGAGGACGTATATGCCGACGCTGACCTCGCTCGGGTCCGACGCCACTAGGGATGTCTCTTCCGTCGACTGGGCGTACGATGGGGAGGCGAAAATCAGGGCTGGTATAAGGAATACCAACATGGCCAACGAAAGCTTCATCTTCATCCTTTCGATGAGCTTATTTAAATTCCTTATCCATTTAGTTTATCGAGGTAGCTGCTTGAGGGTTGATGAAAATGGCGAACATGAGGAGCCCAATCATAGTCGTTGTAGGGCACAGCGACCACGGAAAGACCACTCTTCTTGACAGGATTAGGGGCACCACCGTGACGAAGCAGGAGCCCGGGATGCTCACCCAGCACACGGGGGCGAGCTACGTGCCGCTGGACGTGATAAAGAAGATATCCGGCAACCTCCTGGACAAGTTCAAGATAGACCTCCAGATACCCGGCCTCTTGTTCATCGACACGCCCGGCCACAAGGCGTTCCTCGGCATGAGGAAGAGGGGCGGCTCAGTCTCGGACCTCTCGATACTCGTCGTCGACATAACGGAGGGCTTCCAGGAGCAGACGGACGAGAGCCTGAAGATACTGAAGGAGACGAAGACCCCGTTCATAGTCGCGGCCACGAAGCTCGACAGGCTGCGCGGATGGTATCCGAACCAGGACTCGTCTTTCCTGGACAGTTTCGCCAGGCAGAGAGACGAGATTAAATCAGATGCCGAGGCCGCCGTCTACAAGATAGTGTCCCAGCTTTCGGAGCGGGGCTTCGACTCGGAGAGGTTCGACAGGATAAGCAATTTTGGAAAACAGGTCGCCGTCGTGCCCCTGTCCAGCTCAACCGGCGAGGGGATACCGGACCTGCTCATGGTCCTCTCGGGACTGGCGCAGCAGTTTTTGAAGGACAAGCTGTTCGTCTCGGACCGCGCGAAGGGCACCGTGCTGGAGGTGAAGGAGGTCAAGGGCCTCGGGCTGACGATAGACGTCATAATCTACGACGGCGTCGTGAGGAAGGGTGACTACATAGTTGCGGGCGGCGGCGAGCCGGTCGTCACAAAGGTGAAGGCGCTGCTCGAGCCGAGGAAGATGCAGGACATCAGGACGGAGAAGCAGTTCGAGCCCGTGGACGAGATATCCGCGGCCGCCGGGGTGAAGATATCCGCGATAGGACTGGAGAAGGTGATAGCGGGATCCCCGATAATTTTCGTGGGCAGCGAGTCTGAGGTAGAGGCGGCGAAGGCCGAGGTCCAACAGTTCGTGGAGGAGGTGCAGTTCGACAGGAACATAGAGGGAGTCACGCTGTGCGCCGACACGCTCGGGAGCCTGGAGGCGATGATAAAAATTTTGAACGACGAGGGCATACCGATTAAGAAGGCCGAGGCAGGGGCGGTGAGCAAGCAGGACGTTGTAGAGTGCCAGAACGTGAAGGAGAAGTCGAGGAAGGCGATACTCTCGTTCAACGCCCCCGTGTCCCTGGAGATAGAGCAGATGGGCAAGGACTCGGGGATAAAAATCTTCTACAGCGAGATAATCTACCGCCTGATAGAGGAGTACAAGGAGTGGGTAGCCGCAGAGAAGGCCGCGGACATGAAGAGGATGGAGGGCGAGGTCACGCACCCGTGCGAGGTCAAGATACTCCGTGGCTGCATTTTCCGCCAGTCCAATCCGGCCGTGTTCGGCGTCGAGGTCCAACGCGGCATATTGAGGCCCGGCGTCACGCTGGCGAGGGACGGAAAGACGATAGATCGGGTGAAGGGCCTTGAGAAGGAGGGAAAGGCCGCAGACGAGGCCAGGCGCGGCGACAAGGTGGCCGTGAGCATGGAGAACGCGACCGTCGGGAGGCACATCAACGAGGGCGACGTCCTTAGAGCCGTGATACCGAAGAGGGACTTCGTCATATTGAAGGACATATTCAACAGGCTCACAGAGGACGAGAAGGAGCTTCTTAGGGAGTCCAAATTATTTTCCCTTGAGTGAAAAATACGGTCCTGGAAATTCCCGGTACCCCGGTCGATAAGAAAATAAATTGAAATTAAAAAATCTTTTTTAAACGTCTGGTATCTCTAGCGCGTCGGCCGACGATATCTCGTCTGCAGTCCCGCCAACAGCGGACTCGGCGTCCGTGGCGGCTGAAGTTGCAGCGGCGTCGTCCACGTTGCTTGTCGCAGCCGTGGAAGTGTCCGCCGTTGTCTGAGCTGACGGCGCGGCGCTCGGTAGATTTCCAGACATGAACATGTAGGCAGCAGCCGCTATTATCACGACTACTATCAAGCCGATTATTATTGTGTTCATATCATTCACCCTGAGCTCCCGCTCGTTCCCTCAGTCGAGTTGTCATCGTCTGAGTCGGAGTTGTTTTCAGAGACCACCATTTCATCCACGTTTTCTCCCTCATTCCCGAGGACGGGCATGGTGTTCGTCACGCCCCTTATAGGATGCCTGACGTCGCCGAGGTCATCGGAACTTCTGTTAATTCCTATCCTCTTCTTGTCGAACTCCATCATCTTCCTCTCCATCTCAGCCCTCTTTTCGAGCGCCTTCTCGCGGATCTCGTTGGCCTTTTGGATTGCCTTCTCGCGGACCTCAGACGTTACCCTCTTCTCGAGGTCTCCCCTCGTCTTCTCCAGGAAGCCGCGGATGTCGCTGACTTCGGACTTGAACTTGCCGGAGCCCTCACGGAACTCGTGGAGCACGCCGCCTAAGTTGTCGAAGTCGAAGGACGATAGGTTGCCTATGTTGTCGAGGGCGCCGTTGATGCGCTCCTTGGCGGACATCGCCTTATCTATGCCTTCCTGAAGCCTCTCCTGGAAGTGCCCGCACCTCTCTATTATGTGCTCCGCCCCCGCCTCTTCGGCGCGCGCGGTTATGTTGTCGCACCTCTCCATAGCCTCCTCAGCCCTGGAGATGAAGTTGTCGAGCTTCTCCAACGAAGCGTTGAGCCTTTCCTTGAGTTTGTCTGTGTTCACGATCAGAGCCTTGCCATGGAACCTCTTGCTCTTGTTGTCTTCCAAGTCGCGGACGGCTATGCCACCCTTTATCGGGATGACCTGCCTTTCGGCGGCGTTGTCGACGCCCAGAGCCTCGAGCTCCTCAATGGTCGGGATCTTGCACTCGAAGCTGACCACGCCGTCTTCGGCCGTCGTCTGCTTCTCCGAGTCGCATATCACAATCCTCTCGCCTCCGTTCCTGTGCTTCGCGACGATGGCGGCCGCCCTGTAGTCATAGACTCCGGGGTTGCCGTCTTCGTCCGTCACGATGCCTGATATGGTTATGGAGTCGCCCGGCGCCACTATGCGCTTGTCGACTTCCACGTCCACGTTCACGGCAAGAACGGCCGAGCTAGTGAGTACCAGTGTTGCCAATAGGCCCATCATGAGGGCCGTCGACTTCATCTGTCTCATAAGGAGACTTCTCTTCCATCCTATTTATCCATTTTGTCCAGCACGCCGACGAAGGTCCCGTCCAGAAGGTAGACTTTGGACTTCCCCACGTCCAGCGACCCGTCTGTGAACGGTCCCCTGTAATTTCCCTTCTTCATCTTGTTGACCGGCGCCGACCCTAGGAGCTTGTTGAAGGCGGGCAGGATTGTGAGCTCTATTTCTCCAGTATCTTTGATCTTATAGTGCTTCCTTATCGCCTGCTTGTCGAGCCTGCACTTCAGCCACACCTGCTCCGTCGCCCTGTATCCGATGTCGTTCGAGAACTCCACGCCGGGCTGCAGGTGGCCCATGAAGAGGTGGTCGCAGCCCATCAGGCTCTTGTCCGGCCAGGCGTGGCCGTGGAAGAAGCCATATTTCCCTATCTTCACGCCCCCGCCGTCATAGATTTTCACGGACTTTGGCAGTAGGCCGGCGAGTCCGGTGTCGTGGTTCCCCTTCACGACCGTTATCTCGACCTTCTTCGTCAGGTGGTCGAAGAACCTTACCAGCTCCCTCTCCTCGCGGCGCGATATCCCCGGCACGATGTGCTTGAGGTCGCCGACTATCAAGAGCCTCTCGGCCTTCGTCGTCCTAATCAGCCTGTCCAGGGTCCTGAGGAACTTGTCCACCTGGGCGTGTATCACAACGCCCTTCTTGTAGAGCTCGTGCTCCAGTCCGATCTGTATGTCGGCTATCGCCAGTATCTTCTCGTCCGTTATGTACACGGCCGGCTGGTTCGTCACAAATTTTATCGCCATTCGGGTCAAAGCTAAATAACATGGTTGGTATAAAATAGCTTGTGCAAGGCACGGAATTCGGCTTGATTTCTAGGAAGATATTCGACTGCGACGGGCGCGTGAGGAGCGTGACCTTCAGCAGGCTGGACGGCGTCCTAGTGCACTCTGAGATGAGGCCCGGGACAGAATCTCTGAATCCGCCGGGCGAGATAGAGAGGAAGGAGTCCGAAGTCCTGGTGCCCACGCTTTCGAGCTACTTCGACCTATACAGGGACTATCTAGGCAGGGTCGACTACATGGGGGCAAAGTTCGAGAAGGTGTCGATGTGCTACATGCGCCACAGGAACGTGTTCGTGATTTTGAGCGTGGAGCCCGGCGTGAGCATGTCCCCCATAGTGGACCGCGTCCGGAAGGTCCTCATGGAGTCTATGGGGAGCCCCGATTAGAGCGCCACTACCTTCGTCGGCTCGTCCCTCGACTTGTCCCTCTGCAGCCTGTAGGCGTAGCCGGTGACTGCGCCCTCGAGCTTCTCGTCGTGTGTGATTAGGAACGTCTGCTCTATGAAGTCGCCGATCCTCTCGCCCAGAGTGACCGCCAGGTCCTCGACGGACTTTGCGTCCATGTTCGCGGTCGGCTCGTCCAGGACCAGCCACTTGAGCTGCGGCGCCAGGACCAGCGCGAAGGATATCCTCAGGCTCAGGGACGCTATGCTCCTCTCGCCGCCCGATGCGAACCCGTCCACGTTGTTCCATTTCCCGGACCTGTCCTGCAGCTGCAGCACGTAGTCCCCGTCCTCGACGGCTATCTGCATCTGCGAGAAGTCCTGGTACGGGTACAGGTTTGGCCACAGCTCGTTCATCGTGTAGTTGACGGATGCGACGAACTCCTTCCTCAGCTGAACCTGGGTCGCCTCCAGGGCCTTCGAGAACACCTTCAGGTCCTCGATAGTTTTGTCGAGATCCCTCATCTCGTCGAGAGCCTTCTTGGCGGACGACAGCCTCTTCTCAATCTCGGTCAGCGTCGACTCCCTCTCCCTCACTACGTCGGCTATGCCGCTGACCCTGCCGGCCAATGTCTTCTCCTCCGTGACGAGCTGCCTCCACGCAGCATCGAGATCCGCGTTCTCCTTGCCAAATATGGAGTCCTCCATCGACTTTATCCTGGACGCGAGCTCTCTCCTCGTCATGATGAGGGCCTCTATCTTGCCCTTCTTGTCGTAGTACTCCCTGGCGCGCATTACCACCGCCTCGAGGGCCTCCTTAGTCTGCCTGGCGTCCCTGGTCTTCGATTCCATTCCATCGACCTCCGCCCTGGCCTCGGCCAGATCTCTCTGCAGGGAGTCGGACTGCTCCTTCAAAATCGCGTATATGTTCCTGGTGCTGCTGAGGTCCGTCTGTATCTTGTCGATGCCCTTCACGGCGTCTATCATGCCCCTCAGGTCGTCCGCCATCGCCTCGAGCTCCTTCAATTGGGCATGCGTTATGTCCTTCGTCTTGGCTGCCTTCACGTACTTTTCCTTCATGGACTCTATCTCGAAGCTCTTCTTCTTCACGAGCATCGTCTTCTTCTCCTCCGTTATCTTCGAGTCGCAGAGCGGGCATTTGTTCTCGACCTCGTTTATCTCCTCGATTATCTTCTGAAGGTCCTCAACCCTCATCTTCGCGGCCACCATCTCACCCTCGAACTTCTCAACGAGCCTCTTCTTCTCATCCACCTCCTCCTCGAGGTCCTCTGGCCTTTTCTTATTCGACTTCAGCCTATCCTTGATTGCCATCTTCTCCTCGAAGTCCCTCTCGAGGGTCGCGAGCTTGTCGCGCTGCATAATCTCTATCTCGGTCGCCGCCTTCGTCGCCTGTTCCTGAGTCTTGTGGTACTTCCTCTGGCTGTCCTTTATCATGACCTCCATCTCCTGGAGGTACCTGGTGACCTCCCTGAGGTTCTTCTCGACGGCGTCCTTGTCATGGCCGCTCAGCCCCTCCTCTATCTTCTGTATGGACTTCATCGTGTCGTCCACGAGGGCCGCCACCCCCCTCTCGTCCCTCATCAGTCCCTCGATGTCGGCCCTGACCCTCCTCACGTCCCCCATCTCCTTCTCCATCGACATCCTCTTGCCCATCACCTCTCTCATCCTCGCTTCGGACTGCAGCCTCTCGGCCCTCATATCTTCCAGCGATCCCCTGATGCTCTCGACGTTCTTCTCGGCCTCCAGGACGCCTGAGCTCTCCACGACGCCCTGCTTGGCCTCCCTCTTCTCAAGCAGGCGGTTGACCAGGGAGACGCATCCCTGCCTCGCCTTCTCGAACCTGTCCATTCCCAGGAGCTCGTCTATCTTCTTCATCCTCTGGCCCCTGGGTATAGTCAAAAAATAGTCCATGCCGTTCTGTTCGGAGTAGATCGCCTTGCTGAAGAGCTCATATCTGACCTTCAGGAGCTTCTCGACGAGCTCGTTGACCCTGGACGTGTTCGGCGACTCTATTATCCTCCCGTTCTCCCTGACCTCGGAGTACGTCGTGCCCCTGCCGCGCTCTATAGTCCTCCTCACCGAGTACGCCTTCCCGCCGCTCTCGAAGTGGACCTCCGCCTCCGCCTTGTTCTTGGGCTCCGGCTTCCTCGAGATGACGTCTTCTATCTTCAGCTTCCTGGCCTGCAGGTTCGGGAAGGTCCCGAACAGGCAGAAGCACATTGCGTCGAGCACGCTGGACTTGCCGCTGCCTATTATGCCGAGCAGGGCGTTCGTCCCGGGTCCGAACACGAACTCGGAGTCCTCGTGGGAGCGCCAGTTCTTTATCGAGACCTTGGTTATCATTGCCTCGACCTCAGGCTGTCGTACAGGAACCTCTGGTCGTTCGTTATGACCGCCATGGCCTTGTCCACCTCGCCGCCGCTCAGCATCTCGAACAACGACTCGACGTCGAACGACGCCTTGGAATCGAGGCCGTCCATGTTCTGCTTCATGAGCCTGATGCCCATCTCCTCGACCGAGAGCTTGCCCTCAATGTTGAGGAGGGACTCCGAGAGCCTGCTTTCCAAACCCTCTGAAGTGAGGTTCTTCGCGAAAGAAAGGATTACCCTGTCGCCGTACTTCTTCTGGAGCATCGCTATGTCCTGGTCCACCGGCTTGGTGTCCTTTCCGAATATCTTGAACTTAACAATCGGCTTCTTCTCCAGCTTGGACGACGATATGTCGCCGAGTATCGCGTCCATCTCCGTCCTCATGATTTCGACGTTGTCCGCCTGCATCTCGTAGTAGAAGAAGCGGCGGTTGGATTCTATCGGCACGAACTCCACCTCGGGCTTCCTCCCGTTCTCAAAGGTCATCTTATGGAAGCCCTTCACGGACCCCGCCTCCTTCTTGTCGAACTGCGTCGTCACCGTGCTGCCCAGAATCATGAACAAAGTGTCCCCGACCTTGTCTATGACCTTCGTGTGTATGTGGCCGTTGAGAATCATGTCGAAGCCCGGCGGCAGGTCCTCGAGTTTTATGCTCGGCGGCTCGAGGGGCGAGTAGACGTACGGGTCCACGTTCTGGTGCATGACAAGGATGTTGAAGCAGTCTTGTATCGGCCTCGGGCCCCACTCTTGCAAAACACTGCCCGCGTACTTCTCGGGCACGGAAGACATGCCGTGGACCGCCAGCTTGACGCCATCCTTCTCGAAGACCATGTGCTGCCTGTGCAGGTGGACGAGCATCCCGGCCGCGTCGAGGGCCTGGACCGCGTTCACCTCGTCCCTCATCCTCCTGTCGTGGTTGCCGTGCAGGCAGATCACCGGCGTCGACTCGAGGGTCTTCGTGTGCACGTTCGCTATCTCCCTGGTCGACGCTATTGGGACGATGCCTGACTTCCTGAGAAGGGGTATGTTCAAAAGAGATATCGCCCTAGCCCACACGGTGGTGCGGGGGGAGCGCGTGTCGAAAAGGTCGCCGGCTATGACTATCAGGTCGCAGTCCGCAGACTTCTCCAGAGCCTCCTGGAAGTTGTCGAAGGCGTCCTCCTCCCTTTCGGTGTTGTGGCCTGAGCCTAGGTGGCAGTCCGACAGGACGGAAATCTTCACAATAGCTTAATGGCTTCGAATTTATTTAAGCCGCCCGAAAGCCCCCGGACGGGCTGAATAGAAAACTCTTAAGCAAAACAAGACAATTTCTTTGTATGGCCCAGGACCAGGGAATACGCGCCAGGAAGTCGGAGAACTTTTCCGAATGGTACACTCAGGTCGTGGACAAAGCCGACCTTGCAGACCTCAGGTACAACGTGCAGGGGTTCATCGTCCACAAGACGTGGTCGACCAAGATTCTGAGGGAGATGATACGCCTTTTTGAGGCCGAGATGGAGAAGACCGGCCACGAGCCGGTGCTGTTCCCGAGCGTGATACCGGAGGAGAACCTGAAGAGGGAGGGCGACCACTTCGGCTTCGTGCCGGAGGTGTTTTGGGTGACCGAGAAGGGCGCCGGGGAGAAGCTTGAGAAGAAGCTGGCGCTGAGGCCGACCAGCGAGACCGCGTTCTACCAGATGTATTCTTTATGGATCCGCAGCTGGAGGGACCTGCCGATGAAGAAGTACCAGACGGTCACCGTGTTCAGGAACGAGCCTGTGACGAGGCCGTTCCTTAGGGGCAGGGAGTTCATCTTCATGGAGGCCCACGACGCCTTCGAGACGCACGCCGAGGCGGAGAAGCAGATCGAGCAGGACAAGGAGAACATGAAGAACGTCATATGGGAGAGGCTGGGCATACCGGTTATGTTCTTCCGCAGGCCGCAGTGGGACAAGTTCCTCGGGGCGGACGAGACCTACGCCACGGACACGCTGCTGCCCGACGGCAAGGTCCTGCAGGTGGGGAGCACGCACGACCTCGGGCAGAAGTTCTCCAGGACCTTCGGGATAAAGTTCGCCGACAAGGAGGAGAAGGAGAACAACGTCTGGCAGACCTGCTACGGTCCCGGGATATGGAGGATATTCGCAGCTCTGGTCTCCGTGCACGGCGACGACAAAGGCCTCGTTCTGCCGTTCGAGATAGCGCCGGTCCAGATAATGATCGTTCCGATATTCTACAACGACGATGACAGGAAGGCGGTGATGAAGAAGTGCGAGAAGGTCAGGAAGTCTTTGTCGGAGTACAGGGTGCAGATAGACGACAGCGGGAAGACGCCGGGCGAGAAGTACCATCACTGGGAGATGTTCGGCATCCCCGTCAGGATAGAGGTGGGCGGCAAGGAGGCCGCCGGAGACTTTGTCACGGTATACAGGAGGGACCTCATGCTGAAGGAGAAGGTCTCGGACAAGGCGCTCGGGAAGCACCTGGAGAAGCTTCCGGGCGAAATTCTAGAGACGCTGAAGAGGAAGGCGATGGCCTACATGGACGAGAACATTTACTCGCCCAAGAACAGGCACGACTTCCTGCGCGACGTATCGAAGGCCGGGATAGTGCGCGTCCCGTTCTGCGGCACGGAGGAGTGCGCCAGGACCATACAGAACGACACGAAGGGAACTAAGGTCAGGGGCACGTCCACCGAGAAGAAGGAGAAGGCGATAGGCAACTGCATATACTGCAACCGCGTGGCGAAGGAAGTGGTCTACATGGCCAAGCAGTATTAGGTGCCGCCTTGTTTGGGACCGGAAAAGCCTAAATCCTTATGTCGTTTACTTTTTCAGATGGACTCCCTGGAAAAACTCGGAATGGAGGTGAGAAAACACTATCCGGAGCTGGACGGATACAGGATAGATTTCAATTACAGGTTCCTCCGGAACGCGGCTGCCATCTACCATTACACGAAGTACGTGATAGACCCCCTGCAGGTCAAGATATCCTATGACATTAAGAACAGGAGCCGAAAATCTAAGAGGGGTATCATAGCGCACGAGTTGGCGCATATTTACCTTGATCTGAAGAACATGAGGAGACCGGGCGGGCTATCGGCCGAAGTCGCGAGATACAACAGGTCTAAGAGCTACAGGATAAAAAGCGAGATTGAGGCGGACACGGTGGCCGTCGTGAGGGGATTCGGTCCTGATCTTTTGGAGTTCGTGAAGACTCGGGATGAAGACGCCATAGACAGTCATGGTGGGCTTACTGTGGAGGAGATAAGACTTCTGATGAAAAACCTTGGATATTTGATATAAAGAATTCGATTCCGCATGGTTCAGGTCCGGGCGCTGTTGGAAAGTATTTAAGCCGTCCCCGTCAATTAGTCTTTAGTTCTGGGGATGTTGGTTATGGAAGCTAAAGAATACGGCGACAAGATGGAAGTCAGGAAGACCGGCACTACCACGCTTGCGATGGTCTGCAAGGACGGCGTTGTGGTCGCTGCCGACAAGAAGGCCACCATGGGCTACCTGATAGCGAACAAGGAGTCCGACAAGATACAGTCCCTGGATGACCACATAGCCATGACCGTGGCCGGTGTCTGGGGCGACGCGCAGGCACTCACGAGGTACCTGAAGGCGGAGTTCAACCTTTTCAGGCTCAGCAACGGGAGGAAGATAAGCGTGAAGAGCGCGTCGTCCCTCGTCTCCAACATACTGCAGAACAACAAGTACTATCCTTATTACGTCCAGCTCATAGTCGCCGGGTTCGACGACGACGGGCCCTCGATCTACACCCTGGATGCCATAGGCAGCTCCGAGCAGGAGAAGAGGTTCTTCTCGACGGGCTCCGGATCACCGATGGCCTTGGGAGTGCTTGAGGACAGCTACAAGGAAGGTATGACCGCGGAGGAGGGCTCTAAGCTCGCCTACAGGGCAATCAAGGCTGCGATAGGGAGGGACATCGCCTCCGGAGGGAACGCGATAGATGTAGGGATAATAACGAAGGACGGGATCAAGATAACCCGCCACGATATCGGCAAGTAGTTTTGGATATGTTTTCACTTTTCTGAGTAGGAAAGTTTTTAGCATGGAGATTCTTGAAAAAGTCAAGGCGCTTTTGCCTTCTGATTCCGTGACTCGCGTAGAGTTAGAAGGGTCGGAGGTCATAGCCTACACAAAGGACCGCGAGTTCTTCAGGACGCACGAGGACACCGTGAGGCAGGTCGTCTCCCAGGTGAAGAAGAGGATTGAGATGAGGCCGGAGAAGAACCTCAACATGAGCCAGAAGGAGACGGAGAAGCTGATAATGGAGATGGTGCCCGAGGAGGCCAAGATACATGAGATATACTTCGAGCCCGAGAGGAGCCTCGTAATTATCGTCGCCGAGAAACCGGGAATAGTGATCGGAAGGGGAGGCGAGACTTTCAGGAAGATACGCGCGGACACATTCTGGGTCCCGAGGATCGAGAGGGTGCCACCGATAAAGTCCGACATCGTGATGGGCATAAGGAAGTACATCCACGGCGAGGTCGACTACAGGAAGAAGTTCCTCAACCGGACGGGGGAGAACATATTCAGTCCGAGGCCGACGAGCCGCGATTGGATCAGGGTCATCGGGCTCGGTGGGTGGAGGGAGGTGGGCAGGAGCTGCACCTTCGTCGAGACCCCGAAGTCGAAGGTGATGATAGACTGCGGCGTGAAGGCGGGCGCGACAGGCTCCGATGTCTACCCGATGCTGAACACGCCAGAGTTCAGCTACAGCGACGTCGACGCCATCATAGTCTCGCACTCGCACATGGACCACGTTGGATTCATACCGGCCCTCTACGAGTACGGCTACGACGGTCCGATGTACATGACGACGCCGAGCCTAGACCTTGCCACATTATTGTGGTTCGACTATGTCGACGTGATGCAGAAGGGGATTACCAGGCCGCTCTTCACTGCGAGGGGCATCAAGGAAGCGGTCAGGCACACGATAACGCTCGACTACGCCGAGGTGTGCGACGTGGCGCCTGACGTGCGCCTGACGTTCCAGCCGTCCGGACACATACTGGGCTCTGCCTTCCCGCACCTGCACATAGGCGAGGGCCTGCACAACATAGTGTACGCCCTGGACCAGAAGTTCTCGAGGACCATGATGCTGGACCCGTCGTACACGGACTTCCCGAGGGCCGAGACTCTGATGATAGAGTCCACGTACGGGAGCAGGAACAACATATTCCCGCCGAGGCACGAGACCGAGAGGCAGTTCATGGGGATAGTGAACAGGACGATGGAGAGGGGCGGCATCGTTCTCATACCTTCGTTCGCGGTCGAGAGGGCGCAGGAGGCGATGGCCATTTTGGTGGACAACGGATTCAAGTATCCGATATACCTTGACGGCATGATATGGGACGCGAACGGGATCTTCAGCGCGTATCCGGAGTACATGTCGAAGACCATGCAGAAGAAGATATACAGCGGCGACGACCCGTTCACCAGCCCGCTGATGAAGAGGATAAGCGGGCACGCCGAGAGGGAGAAGGTATGGACCGACAGGCCGTGCGTCATAATATCCACGAGCGGGATGCTCACCGGCGGTCCGGTTCTGGAGCACATCAAGAACCTGGGCGAGGACGCGAAGAGCACTCTGATGTTCATCGGCTACCAGTCCGAGGGCTCCATGGGAAGGAAGATACAGAACGGGTGGAGGGAGATACCGATAAGCATAGGCGGCGGGAGGACGGCGGTTCAGAAACTGAACATGGAAGTCGCCACCGTAGAGGGTCTCTCCGGCCACAGCGACCGTCAGCAGCTCATGGCGTTCCTGAACAGGTTGAACTGCACGCCGGAGCGCGTCATATGTGTGCACGGCGAGGCGTCGAGGGCGCAGGAGTTCGCGCGGGACATCACGAGGACGTTCGGGGTCGACGCGTTCGCGCCGAGGAACCTGGACGCCATAAGAGTTAGGTAGGTCTGAGATGTTTTTGGAGACGTTTGTCCGCTATTGCGACAATTTTCTCTGGTAACCGATTCCATCGACGCTTATCGTCTTGTTGTTCTCGTTGATGACGAACTCCACGCCGAGCATCGCCTCGACCACGCCCATGTTTATCTTCGCGTGTTCGGTCACTTCTTCCACCGTGACGACGCTCTTGTCCCTCGCGAGCGCCATGAACGGGATTATCTGATCTGACATGTGCCTGTCGAGGGCGGCGCCCGAGGACATCGAAGCTATCATGCTGGAGGCGGCCTCCTCGCCGACCTTCTCGCTCGGCTTCCCGAGCTCGCCTATGGCACATGCCCCCAGGACGGAGTATCCTATCTGAGTCCAAAGAGTTATCGAGGAACCGGGGCATTCCGTATTTGATTCAGACGCAAGTATGTCGCACTGGACGCCGGCGTCATTGAGCGCCTTCTTGGCCGCGTCGGCCTGCCTCTTCGCCACGTGGGCCGGAAGACCCCCAGACACGGACATGCCCTGGACTTTGTCTGGCTTCTTGCCGAGCACCTCCCTGCCTCTGAGTATGGCGCTAGGCATTAGCTCGAACCTCACGAAACCCCCTCCTTTAGGGAAGAAGCCCTGCTTCTGCACAAGCATCCTAGGCGGCAGGACGCCGAGAGCGCGCAGGTTCGGGAACGTCACAAACTTCGTATATTCTATTGTCGGCGCCCCGATTCCAGCGGTTCCCCCTTCTATATCCACCCTGACCTGCCTGTCGGCGAAAACTAATATGGGTGCTATCGTCTGCATCACCAGAGGTATGCTGCCGGCCGTCCCGATTTTTATCTCCTTGTCAGAGAAGTCGTGCTTCGTAGGGGAGAACGTTATCTCGCCCGATTTGAGCTTGGCGCCCTCGACCTCTGCCTTGCAGAACTGTTTGGCTGCCTTGACGCCCGCGAGGTGCTGCGCCCTCATGCCCGGGTTGGGCCTGTCCGCCCTTATGTTGAAGACTCTAACCGGTTCCAGCGTGAGCGTCGACAGGCCTATCGCAGTCCTCAGCACCTGACCGCCGCCTATAGATCCGTCTATCTCAATCATTTCTATCCTAGACTAAAATCGCAGTTCAGCTTAAAATTCTTCGCTTTTTCTTCCTTTTCGACGTTCTGGTCTTTTTGCGGTGGAGGGATTTCCTGAAGATTAGGACAACCCCGGCGCCCGCCAAAATTCCAGCCACAAGCAAGGCGCCTGAAAAGTTGAATACAGACTCCAGGGGGGATGAGCCGAAGAACCTCTGTTTTATCTGGGGGACGAGGAGCGCAGCGTTCGATATTTCCCCCGGAGGGAAGTATTCCGCCTCGCCAACCACCAGCGAGTACCTGCCTTCGTTGTCGTGGTTGAACACGCGGACCTCGTACTCGCCGGCCGGCATGTCCATCCTCTTCTCCGGGCCCATCAGATAGTCGTCGTTGCCGAAGTCCTCGTGGAACTTCCTCCAAGTCGAGTTGGAGCCGTCTAGCATTGTGACGAGGGACCCGTTGGAGTCCCGGACGTCGGCGGAGAACACCCTCTTGTTGAAGGGATGGTAGTCTGGGACCAGGAGGTTGAGGTACAGGACGAAATCCGAGTCCGACACTATTTTGTAGTATTCGCTCGATCCTCCCATCTCACCGTAGTATGCCTTTGAAATAGTCGGGTCGGTCACGACAACAGGGCTTTCCCTTGTCGGGTTCTCGTCCATGACCAGCCTGGGCTGGTGGGCGTCCGCGGCGCCCATAATCAACAGCATCGAAATAGCAAAGGAGGCGGCCGCCGTTCCGTTCATTATCTAGATTGGATTCCGGGGCAAATAAAACGAGGGGTTGTTTTCAGACGATTCAGTTTAGAACGGATACCCGAGGCCGAGGTTGAACTGATATATCTCCATCATGTCGCGGTTGACGACGCTGACATAGGGCGTGACGGCGCCGGATATCCTCAGGTCGCCCAGCGTCGTCTCGATGGTTCTCTTCTTGGATGCGGCCAGAACCATGGACGCCATCATGAGCTTGCGATCGTGTCCGGGGTTGACAGAGAGAAAGTCGGACGACCATATAGCCCTCCCGGTGAGGGAGTTGTTGACAGTGACGGTCGGTATTGGCCTGCCGTTCGGATAGCTGCCGTCGTAAGATATCACTTTGTCGTCGTCCCTGTCGCTCGGATATAGGAGGACCGCCGGCGACTTGAAGTTAACGTCGTCGAACCTGAACATAGGGTTTGGCTTGAATGACATGTAGGTCCTGTTGCCGCCCGCGTCTATGTAGCTCATGCTGAAGTTGTAGCTCCCGCCGGTTGCCGGGTCCCTGACGCTGAAGACGGTCTTCTCTCTGAGTATGGTGTCGGGCCATATCGTGTTGTTCGTGTCCATGAAAACATGGGTCGAGTTGCATATCCAATACCTGGCAGATGCGGACTTGAACGTCAGGTTGCCACCGAAGACCTGGGTGTTGGGGCAGGTGATGACGGCCCCCGCCGGGCTCTTAGTCTCGACCGTGGACGGGAAAACCGTCAGGTTCGCCAGGTCCCTTATCGGAAGGTGGAAGAAGTATTTTTGGGTCAGGAAGGACGGCTTGGATGCGTTCGTGGTGTAGCGAAAGTCTATCTGAGTCGAGGCGGAGTTCGCGCACTGGGCGGCCCCGAAGACCTCCGTGCAGGTCTTGAGCCCGAATATCTCCGTGTAGCTCGCGTCGGGCGCGGCGGCGTCTGCCATCCCTATAACGCCGTTGCCGTCTTTCATGTAGTTCAGTATGTCCGTCTTGTACGCCCCGAGGTCGGTCCTGCCCCATATTATGAGGACGTTGGACTTCTGTATCGGGGACAGGGCGGACGGCCTTATGTCGAGGAGTATCTCCCTGTCGTTCAGCTTGAGCCTCCCGATGTAGTTCGTCAGGTCTCCTATCTGCTTTGTCGTACAATTGCACGCCACGATTATGTTAGACTGGGCGGTCCCCTCGATTGTCGTCCAATATATTATGTTGTTGGGTATCGTCTTGTTGAGGAAGGAGTTGAGGGCATCTAGGTCCGACGAGTACTTCGACGTTGAGTTCACCCTGTCCATGGTTATCATGGCGTCCCTTCCCTTCGTAGCCACGTCCGCCTCCTGCCACCTGTTGTCGAAGTTCCTCTCGGGGAAGAATATGCCGAAGGACACGAAAAGTATCACTGTCACCGTGATCATCTCAAGGACCGGTATCTGGCCTTTCATTCCCATTTTCACGGCCTCCACACCTGAAGCGTCATGTCGCCGAACCTGCCGTCGTCGAACGCCACTATCCTCCTGACGGTGACGGAGAACCCGCGCGTGTTGTTCCTGGGGGCGTTGCAGTCGAGCCTTGGGCTGCCGTCTGTCCTGTCGACGATCAGCATGGACATCTCAAGGTCCGTGTACATCTTCGACCTGATTGCCTGCTGTCCGAGGGAGGCGCACGTCGAGCCCATGGACGTTATCTTGGAGGTAGAGAGGAGGTTCGTCTTGTTGAGAGTCTGGTTGGACAGTCCGAAAAGGACGGTCTGCGAGTATGGTAGGGCATTCCAGTTTGCCGGTATGCCCGGGCTGTTTATCAGTATCTCGGACATCTGGTAGGCCTCGGACCTTATCCTCTGGCTCTCCATCTCGCCCGTGAACTCCGGCACCAGGTTCGACATTTCGAATAGGAAGTAGACCACGAAGAAGATGAAGATTATCATGGCGACGAAGTACTCTATCGAGAGCTGACCTTTTGTTGCGGGTGACATTTTAGATTCCCAGGAAACCGAGCTGTATCATTATCATGAACGCCCCCACGGTGATGCCGGCGAGTATTACGCTGTGCTTTATTCCGGCCTTAACGGAGCCCTCGCTTATCTGACCCGCTATTATCCCGGACAGTATGGACTGTATCAGGGCCATCATGAAGAACAGGGAGGTGTAGTAGGTAGATATCTGGTTCAGGACGCCGACGTCCTTCAGCTTGCATATGCTCTCGACCTGCTTCGCGGGGGCCAGCATGCACTGGTACAGGTTGTTGTACACGTTCTCGCATATCGCACATTCCAGGCCGGTGCAGGTGCTGCACGGGTTCTCCAAGGCTATGACGGCCGAGACAGCCCCTCCGGAGGCCGTGTCCTGGCCGGAGCTGAATATCGGTATCAGGAACTTGCTTATCGCGGCTATTATGACGACGAAGATTATCGATATGGCGTACATCAGCAGCACGTACTGGCTGAGGAGGCTCTTCTTCTCCTTCTCGGCGTCCTCCAGGCTGTTGGCGCTGTCGGCCACAGATTCGAGGGTCGTCACCACCTGCCCGCCCGACAGGAAAGACTCGCGTATGATTCTCGATGACGCGTATATCCTCTTGCTCACCTTCATCCTCTCGGAGAACCTGTCGAGGACCTTGTCGAGGGTCACGCCCCAGCTTATCTGGTGCGCCATCTTCTTCACCTCCGGGCTCAGCGCGCCGTAGTCGTTCTTGCTGGCAGTTATTATCGCCTTGTGGAACGGCATGCCAGACCTGATGTTCTCTGTCAGGTCCCTCAGGAACGCGGGGAAAGTCTCTTCCATTTCCTTGATCCCCCGGAACTTCTGGTAGTATATCAGAATTTGAGGCGTGACGTTGACGAAGACGCCGATTACGAAGAATATGCCGAGCACGCCCACGTTCCCGCTCAGGAAGCCTACGAGTATCGTGACCGCCGTCAGAGACATCGTTATTATGAGTATGTGCCTCGGGTCCGTGAAGTCCAGGTTCAGGCTCTTCTTCTCTTCCTTGCGGTGGGGCCTGTGTGTGGTCTGCATTCTATTCCCCTCCCGGCGTCGCCGACTTTATCATCATGATGAAGGCCGCGGATATGATCGGCATGAACAGGAATATCAACGTGAACTGCAGCATTATGATGTTCTCCCCACCCCCGGATATTCCGGACACTATGGCCGTCAGTACGGTGAAAAATATCGCCCCGAGGACTATCGACGTCAGGTAGATCTCAACGTAGACCGTGAGGGCGTGCGAGAACTCGTAGAGGGACCTCCTGTAGTCGGCCATGTATGCCTCTGACTTTTCCTTCAGGTAGATGTTCATGTTGGCCCCTGACTTGAGGGTGGACAGCATCCCATACAGCATCTCCCGGAACTTCTTGCTCGGGGACCTTTCTATGGCCCTTTCGAGCGCGGTCGCGACGTCGAGCCCGAAGAGCTTGATGTCCTCGTTTATCGAGTTGATCTGCTTCACAACCTCCCCGTACTTCAGGAACTTGGTGAACACGTCGAAGCTCTTGTGGAGGGGGAGGTTCGAGCTCGATATGGTGGAGAGGTACATCGTGGCGAACGGCAGCGCGTCGTCTATCTCCTTCGACTTGCCCTGTATCACGAGCTTCGGGTACTGGGGCAGGGCGAAGAAAACCCCCATAGTAACTATAAGGGAGACGAGAGTCGAAAGGAGGAAACCGAAGAGGAAGTCCGACAGGAGCAGGCCGAAGACGAACGACAAAACCGGCAGCATCACTATGAGGGATATCAGGCTCACCGTCATGGACATGCTGATGAACTCCTGGACGGTGAGCGGCATTTCCGCCCTCTTCAGGTCCGCCTTGAGGTCCGGGAAGTATGGGACTATGGCGTCGCTGTATTCCTTGAAGAGCTGGAAGGAGAGCTTCTGCAGGTCTCCCAAATCACTCGCCTCCGGTTATGGTTGCCAGCACCCTGTTCGGATAATGATAGTACATGTTCACGACTTCGTAGACGTTCTTGTATTCGGTTATGTTCTTCTCGAGCATCCAATTCAGTACGATCATCCTCCTTCTCATCTCATCGAACACATCCTGCTCCGACATGCCCGTGGCCTCGGTTATCTTCTTCAAGAGGACAGATTTCGACGCGGTCTCGACGTCGTCGTTTATCGAGTTCCACTTGAAGACGGTGTTCGTGACCGGGAAGTCTGCGTCCTGGGGGAAGTCGACCATCTCCACGACCTCGTTCATCCTCCTCACGAACTTGTCCCTGTATCTCACCCTCAGCAGGAATATCACCAGGTCCAGGCTGCCGACGAGAGTCTTCGGCAGGGATATAGGCGCGGTGGTGAGGCGATCCACCAGCTTGTCCATGTTTTCCGCGTGTATCGTGGAGTATGACGGGTGACCCGTCGCCATCTGTTGGAACAGGACGAAAGCCTCTTGGCCCCTGACCTCTCCCACGATTATGTAGTCCGGCCTCTGCCTCAGGCTCTCCTTCAGCAGCGCGAACATGTCTATCTCGTTTGAGTTCTGCGACGTCGCCACCGTGGTCCTAGCCACAGTCGGCACCCAGTGAGGGTGCGGCAGCCTGAGCTCGGCCGTGTCCTCGATCGATATTATCTTCTTGTCCGGCCTGATGAAGAGCGATATGGCGTTCAGGAAGCTAGTCTTTCCCGAGGCCGTGCCTCCGGACACCAGGATGCTGCGCCCATAGTCGACGGCCATCCACAGGTACGCGAGGTTCCTCACGTTCACGCTCCCGTACTTCAAAAGATGTATCGGCGTTATGGGCTCGTCGCTGAACTTCCTGATTGTGAAGTTGCTCCCCTTCCTCGCTATGTCCGTGGCGAGGGTGGCCTGCAGCCTGCTCCCGTCGGGCAGGGCGCCGTCCAGCAGGGGCTCCGACACGGAGAGGGACTTGCCAGTGAGCTGCCCGAGCTTGGTGATGAAGGAGTCGAGCTCGTCGCCGTCGTAGAATATTATGTTAGTCGCGATGGATCCGAGCTCCGGGTTCCTATGGAAGACGAAAATGGGTATTCCTATGCCGTCGCAGCTGATGTCCTCTATCTGGATGTCATGCATTATCGGCTCTATCTTTCCGAGACCCATGAAGTCCCTCTCTATGAAGTACTGGAGTATCCTCTTCTCCATGTCCGTTATCTCGAAATTATAGTAGTCGAGGAGCTTGTCAATCTCGCTCCTCAGGTAGTCTGTGGCTTCGGATATCTTCAGCCTGGAGAAATCGACGTCGAGCTTCTCCTCGAGCAGCTCCTTGACCTTAGCTATGACGCCCTTGATGTTGTCCGTTATCTGGGGCTCCACGACCTCGTACTTGTAGCTGTTCGTCTTCGCGTCCCAGGATATCTTGGCGTAGGCCATTATCGGCTCCCCTTTAGTGGGGTTCCTGGGTATCAGGGGGTAGGTGAGCGTCTTCATGGGCTGCATCTCCTGCCTGACCTCCGACATCTTCGCCTTGCTCTCCATCGATGGTATCTCGTACCCCTCTATGCTGACGGCGTTTTTTATCAGCTCCCTCTTCTCGGGTTTCTCCAGAACCTGCTGTACCTGGACTGGCTGCTGCATCTGAACGGGCTGCTGTTGGACCTGGGCCGGCTGCTGCGGATACGGGGCGCTCGGATAGTTGCCGGAGAACCTCATGTTCACCGGTATCTGCACCGGGGACACTATAGGCTGTATGAAAATCGGTATGTTCCTGCCCTGTCCGCCGGGACCCACCTCTATAGGGCCCTGTGCCTTTGAGGACTCCTCGTAGTACTCCTTCAGCCTCTTCTTTCTGTATCCGTTCGCCATGACGCGGAACGTGTGTTTACCTAGGTTCATAGCAGGATCCTTAGTATATTTTGGGTCTTGTTATAGGATAATATTATTGGTTTCGATGAAATCTGCAGCCCGCCGGCGTCCACCAGGCCCCTCGTGAGGTTGTGGACCGTGGTCGCATACCTGACAGCCCCGGGTTGGGTTATCGTCACCAGGTGGGTCGTGTTCAGCCACACCTGGGTGAAGGCGCCGGCGGTGGTGTTGGATATGCGGGTCGTTATGTTGACGTTGTCGCACTCCTTGCAGGACACGAGCTCCTTCACGGCTAGGGCCGAGAAGTAGCTGTTCACGGTCTTCCTGTTCTGCTCCGCTATGTCGTCCGTGAAGACGTCTATTCTGCCCCTGAAAAGGCCGCTTATGGAGAGGAACAGGGCGAGCCCTATCATGAAAAAGAGGACGAACTGGATGACCTGGGACTGTCCTTTGGACGGCATCTATATCAATAGGATTTTCACGTCTGTAGTAATCAAGGTTTTCGGGCCCACGGTTTGCTGGCTCCTCCTGTCGAACTCCATCCTTATCGCCCTCTTCTCGCCCGAGGAAATGAGCTGGCTCGACGGGTGCTTGACCAGGTTGATTTTGAAGCCGTTCCTCTTCTCGGCGTCCTCGAGCTCCCTCATGAACATTTTGTAGGTGATGTTGTAGTGCCCCGAGCCGGTCCTGGAGGCCTTGGCGCAGATCACGGCCGGCTCGTCCTGTCCCAAAACCCCATTGGCAGGCGGGCACGCGCCCCCCGTCAGGGAGACCCACTTGCCGTCCGTGTTCTTGCTGCTGACGGTACCCGTGAACGTGAACTCGAGGCTGTTGTTCTCCACTGCTACCGAGTCGTATGGGTACAGGCGGACGACCCCGTTCAGGTCTATGGTCACCTGGTCCTTGCCGCCGCTGTTGGCCACGGCCTGGATCTTGTTCTGAATCGAGTTTATGTTCGTCTCCGAGAAGAACGCCTGGGCCCTCTTGTCCAACGCCTCGTCCTGGTTCTTGTTTATCAGGGGCAGGCCGAACGTGTACGCCACCCCGAGGAGGCCTATCGCCAGGCCGAGTATCATGACGACCGCTATTATGTCGGACTGTCCTTTCAGGAGCTGCATAAGAATCTATTTTCCAAGTCGCCTATACCGGCTTCGGCTGGAACATCGGCGGGCGCCTTATCGTGCCTGGGGGCGGAAGCTGCATCGGCCTCCTCATCTTCTTCTCCATCTCTTCTATGGAGCTCATGACGGCCTGGTTGCTGTCCACTATCTTTTTGTTGCTGTCCACGATTTCGGCCATCTTGTCAATCAGCGGCTTCATGTTGTCGACGGAAGGCGCGCCGTAGTCCTCGCCCCCGGACGCCTTGATAAACGATATCAGCTCGTCGAGCTTGCCGATCATGTCCTCCAGCCTGGAAGGCAGCCTCGAAAGCTCAATCCTCAGGGAGTCGTTCGCCTTCGCCAGTTCGTCTACAATCTGCTGGTTCATCCTGATTATCTCGACCAGCTCGCGGTAGAATTCTTTCGAGTCCAAACCAGAAGACTTGGTCTCTATCTCTTCCATCCTCTTCTCCAGCTTCCTCAGCGGGGAGACGGGAATGAGCTCGTACTCGTGCTCGTCCTGGACGCGGTCCTTTATCTTGTTGCTTTGGTCCTGCATCGGCATTTGAGCACCTTAGATTATTTGGCTAAAGGGGCAGATAAAAGTTTGCGTGGGGCGGAATCCGCGCGTTTCTCCGTGTTTAAAGGTCCGTTTCGACGTCGATTTTCATGTTGGGCATGCCCCTGAGCTTCTCCAGGTTGCGCCTGTATGACAAGTCGCTGAGGCACGCGTCGCCCATCTCGGTCAGATGATAAGTGTCGCGGCCCTCGCGGCTCAGCACGGGGAAGTCGTAAGTGGAGAGCGCGGAGAGCACTTTCTTGACGCTGTTCTTCGAGAGCCCCGTCTCCACGGCCACGTCGTCCGGGACTATTGTGAAGCAGTTCCTGTTCTCATAAGAAATGGACTCCATACCGCACCTCTCGCCATGGAGGTACTCCAAGACCTTCCTGGCCTTCTCGTCCCCCATAACCAGTTCGGTTATCAGGCGGGCATAGCGGTTCTTACTCTCGTTCTTCTTGTACTCCCGTATGTGGTCCGTGCGGCCGTCCTTCTGCTGGGGCATGTAGCCGGCGTCCGCATGCTTGTCTAAAGTTGCGTTCATGGAAAGTCTATTAAAACCTAACGTTTAAATGTCTATCATGAGGAGCGAAAGATCGGCGGGTTTCGTCGTTTTCAGGAAAGACACCAGGGGTCTGGTCTACCTTTTGTTGCAGAACAGCTCTAAGTTCTTCTGGGACTTCCCGAAGGGCCACATATCCCCCGGGGAGGGCGAGGAGGCGGCCGCGAGGCGCGAGCTGATGGAGGAGGCCGGAATAACCCAGATAACCCCCGTCTCGGGGTTCCGCGAGCAGGTCAGCTATTCCTACACGTTCAGGGACGAGGTCATACAGAAAGACCTCATAATGTTCGCGGGAGAGGTCCCAGACGAGAGGGTCGTATTGTCTTGGGAGCACAGCAGCTTCGCATGGCTGACCTTCGACGACGCGAGGGAGAGGCTGAAGGACAAGAAGCTGGCCGTTCTAGAGAAGGCGCACGGGTTCCTGTCCGAGAACCTTGGACTTTGAGCCGAAGAAGAATCCTATTATGAGAGCCGGGTTCCTACTCGCCGCCCATTCCGCCCATGTCCGGCATCCCACCCCTCGGCATGCCGCCGCCCATCTTGCTGGCTGATATCACGTCGTCTATCCTGAGAATCATCTCGGCGGCCTCAGACGCGGACTTTATCACCTGTGTCTTCACCTTCAGCGGCTCGACTATGCCCTCCTTCTTCGCGTCTATCACGTTCCCGGTGAACACACCGACACCGGCGTTCAAGTTCCCCTTCTCATGCTCCACGCGCAGGTTTACAAGTATGTCTATCGGGTCTATGCCTGCGTTCTCCGCCAAGCTCCTCGGGACCACTTCCAAGGCATCCGCGAAGGCCCTTATCGCGAGCTGCTCCCTTCCGGAGAACTTCTGCGCCTCCTTCTTGAGCTTGCTCGAGAGCTCGCACTCGGGCGCGCCCGCTCCGTATACTATCTTGCCGTCCTCCAACGCGGAGGAGACCGCGCCGACCGCGTCCTCGACGCTCCTGTCGACCTCGTCCACGAAGTGCTCCGTGCTGCCCCTCACCAGTATGGTGACGGCCTTCGGGTCCTTGCAGTCCTCTATAAACGTCATCGACTCCCCGCCTATCTTCTTCTCCTCCACCTTCTTCGCGAAGCCCAGGTCGTTCGGTCCCAGGTCGTCCAAGTTCGTGACCACCCTGCCGCCGGTGGCCTTCGACAGCGCCTCCATATCGGACTTCTTGACGCGCCTGCACACCGCTATGCCCTTCTTGGCGAGGTAGTGCTGGGCGAGGTCGTCTATCCCCTTCTGGCAGAGCAGGACGTTCGCGCCGCTCTTCGAGACCTTCTCGACCATGTCCTTCAGCATCTTCTGCTCCTGCTCGATGAAGGCCTGCATCTGGTCTGGCGACGTAATCCTTATCTCGGCGTCCGTCTCGGTCTCCTTGACCTCGAGGGCGACGTCCAAAAGTGCTATCTTCGCGTCCGCCAGGCTCTTCGGCATGGCCGGGTGCACGATCTCCTTGTCTATGACTATCCCCTTCACCAGCTGGGTGTCTTCGGTAGAACCGCCGTGCTTCTTCTCGCGCTTCACGTTGTCCGAGTCGATGACTATCTTGCCGCCCTTAGTCTCGGCCACGGTCCTCACGGCGTCCACGACTATCTGCGCCAGCAGCGGCGAGGCGCGCTCTATCGACTTGCCGGACATCGACGTTATCGCAATCTTCAGCAGCATCTCCGTGTCCTGGAGGGTGACAGGCTGGGCGATGTTCTGGAGTATCTTCAACGACTCCTCCTTCGCAATCTTGAATCCCCTTGCTATCACAGTCGGATGTATGTCCTGGTCGAGAAGCTCCTCTGCCTTCTTCAGCAGCTCGCCGGCGAAAATAACGGATGTGGTGGTGCCGTCCCCGACCTCCTCGTTCTGGGTCTTCGCGACCTCGACCATCATCTTCGCGGCCGGGTGCTCTATGTCCATCTCCTGCAAAATCGTGACGCCGTCGTTCGTTATGACTATGTCGCCTATGGAGCTGACGAGCATCTTGTCCATGCCCTTCGGCCCAAGGGTCGAGCGGACGGACTCGCCTACCGCGCGGGCGGCTGCTATGTTCTGCCTCTGGGCGTCCTTTCCGGTGGAGCGCAACGTGCCCTCGGGAAGAATCAGTACCGGCTGCCCGCCAAAATTACCCATCATTGCCTGACCCATGTCCAATATGTGTAAGTGGGTATATTTAAACCTTTCCCAGAAGCACGCCGCCGATATGGAATTATTTCTTCAGCATTGGGTTCATTTGATTGTCGGGGGCCAAAACAGGCAGGTTCCCGTAAGTCACTTCCTTGATTTCATGTATCGGGATGACTATTTTATCCGCCACTTCGTTCGGAATGTCGCTCATCAGAAGCTTTTGCCGCACGAAGATTTTTTCGGCATTTATCCCGTTGCCGTAGAAGATGTCGGCGTAGGACTTTGAAAAGTAGGTTGAGAGCCTCAGCACGTTTGTGTATTCCTCCATGCACCTGTTGGCGCAGAACATGCCGTAATTGAAGATGCTGAACGCCGCACCAATCGCCGTTCCCTGCGCATTTTTGCTGGAATTGTCGTGAGACATGAGCAAGAAGCTTGGATTTCGGCGGATATAAAGCCCACTAAAGGACCCCGAACGATCCTAGGGTGCTCGTGAGCTCGCCGTACATCCTGATCTCCTCGAGGTTTTTCGGATATACCAGAGCGACCGAGAACTCGGTCAGATAGTTCAGAGTGGGCTTCACGCTCCAGGTGAGCTCCTCCTTCTCCACGTCCTTCAGGTCGTAACCGATGGACTCCGTCACCCTGTACCAGAACATGCCCAAAAGTATCCTCTGACTTACCCTTAGGGACCCGTTGCCCAGGTACGACTTTTCGCTCACATATTCCTGACCCACGGTCTGGAGTATCTTCAAGGACTTCTCCATGGCAGGTATGAAGTTTTTCTTCTCCAGATCCCTCTCTCTGACAAAACTCTCTATGCTCTTCCTGCTCAAGTCGTTCAGAAGATTGTTGAGTTCGAGAACTTGCATCCTAGAATAATGATTGTCAGAGAAAGGATTAATCCGCTACTCTTTCTCCTCTATTACCTTCTTCAGCTCCTTGGATGTGTGTATGTCGGGAAGGTCGGACTCCAGCACGACCGGGACGCCGTGAACGGACTCCTGCCTAGACTTCTTGGCGACAACGACGGCCTTCGACGAGAAGAAGTCGGATATGTTCCTGATGTTTATCGCGCGCTTCTTCAGCTTGTCGACGTTCTGCGATATCGAGGTTATGATTGAGAACTTCTCCTTGCCGACGTTCTCGAACGGGGAGGAGTATATCGGGGAGTTGTCTATGCCCATCCTAGTGAACTCCCTCCCCACGCTCTCCTGCAGCTCGTTCCTCGGCTTGAGGTACGTCGGGGGCGCGTCCTTTATGGAGTACGGCCTCTTGATGTCCGTCGAGAGTATGTCCTCAAGCTTGTCCACCGTGTCCTTCGTCGGCCTGACGCGGCTGTTCTCTATCTCGTACACGGCCTTCTTCGAGACGCCTATCTTCGCGGCGAGGGACTCCAGGGTGAAGCCCATCTCTTTCCTCTTGTTCCTCAGGAGGTCTGTGTCTATCTCCATTGTGTGCCTGCCCTTGGCCGCCTCGATTGCGGTCACGTCCTCCTGCATCGTGATGGCCTCGAAAAGCTTCGGCGTCATGACCGGTATGTCGAATCTGGAATAGACCACGTCGTCGTCCAGGGTCTCGCGGTTGTTCTTGGTGCAGACCACGACGGCCTGGCAGTTCATGAAGTATGCCACCGACCGCAGGCTCATCGCCTGGTCTTCCTTCAGGGCGTCTATGTTCATGAGGACCTTGATGAGTATTATCTTGCCGTCGCGCTTCGTCATTATGTCGAAGTTGCCCTCCGTCTTGAGGACCTTGTAGCCCCCCTTCTCGAGTGAGGTCACCACCTTGCCCGTCAGGAAGTTCTTGTCAAACAATGGAATCTACTGGTTACTTGTCCCGCGAAAATATTAAATGCGCGAGAAATCAAGCCTATTGAGAGAGGGAGGGTAGCTTAGCCTGGTTGGAGCGATCGACTTATATGTCGACTAAGCGCCTGTCGCATGCTCTTGGGCATCGACTAGGAAATCGATAGGTCGCGGGTTCAAATCCCGCCCTTCCCATCGACTATTTTTGCCGGTTCGCGCCGGCCTTCAGGAAGCTGACTATCCTCTTCCTCGGTATCACGCCCTCCCTCACCACCTCCACGCGGCCCCCGGTGACGTCGACGACCGTCGAGGGTCTGCCGTACTCGCACTCCCCCGAGTCGAGCACGACGTCCACCTTCTCGCCTATCTGCTCTATGGAGTCCTTCGCGCTCACCGGGTCCGTCTTGCCGGAGAGGTTTGCGGAGGTCGCCGTTATCGGGAAGCGCGTCTTCTCTAGAATGGCCTGCACAACTCTGTTGCTCGATATCCTGACGGCAATCCTGTCCCCGCCGAAAATCTCACCGAGGTTTATCTTAGCTGGCAATATCAGAGTGATGGGCCCCGGCATGAAAAGCTCAGCAAGCCTCCTAGAATTTTCGTTGAAGACCGCGTACTTCTCCGCCTGCCCCAGGTCCCGGAAAACAATCGATATCGGCTTGTCTTCTTTTCTGCCTTTTATGTCGAAGACTTTCTGCGTCGACTCCGTGTCCATTATGTTCGCCCCCAGACCGTAGAGTGTCTCGGTCGGGTACACCACTATCCCTCCCAGCTGGAGTATGCGGGCGGCCTTGTCCACGACGTCGGGCTGCGGCCTCTTAGGGTCGACCTTGAAAATCTGCATACTAATAAAAACGGTTTGCGAATAATTAACTATGTCAAATGAGGAGCACCGCGACTTCTGGCCGTTCGGCATAGCGAAGGAGCTGATTTCTGGCTGGGAGGCGGAGAGGCATGTCATAACCACCGGCGTGTCGATGTCCGGCGACCCGCACATAGGGAACGCGAACGACGTGATAAGGGGCGACGCGATAAGGCTCGCCCTGGAGAAGCTCGGGGCGAAGGCGGAGCTAGTGTGGATATCGGACGACATGGACCCGTTCAGGAGCGTGCCGGCCGGGATGCCGCAGGAAATGGAGGATTATCTAGGGGTTCCGGCCGCCCTCATACCGGACTTCTGGGACGACGGGCACAAGGACTTCATCGAGCACTTCGAGGAAAAGTTCCTCAGGCAGCTAGCCGAGGTCGGGGTGAAGCCCACCGTGAAGCGCGGGATAGACATGTACAGGGCGGGCGAGTACAACGAGTCGATAAAGGTCGCGATGGGGAAGAGGGGAGAGGTAGCTGAGATACTGAACAAGTTCAAGCAGGTCAAGCTCGGCGAGGGCTGGTATCCGATAAACGTGATATGCGAGAAGTGCAGCAAGATTTCCACGACCGTCATCAAGGGCTACGACGAGGAGTCCTGCGAGGCCGAGTATTTTTGCAACGACGAGACAGTGCTCCTCCAGAGGAAGAACCCGGTCAGGGGATGTGGGCACTCAGGCAAAGTCTCCGTGCTGGACGGGCACGCCAAGATAACGTGGAGGGTCGAGTGGCCTGCCAGATGGTCTTTCCTTGGGACGACGTGCGAGCCCTTCGGGAAGGAGCACTCGAGCGCCGGCGGCAGCTGGGACACCGGGAAGGAGATAGCAGAGAAGGTGTTCGGTTACAAGGCGCCGCATCCAGTGGTCTACGAGCACTTCCTCGTCAACGGCGAGAAGATGAGCAAGAGCAAGGGCAACGTGATTACGGTGGACGACATGCTGAGGTACATGCTGCCGCAGCACCTCAGGTACTGGATGTTCCAGGGAAGGCTGACGATAGCGAAGAACATTGTCTTGAAGGACATCTCGCCCAGGGTGTTCGACGAGTTCGACAGGGCGGAGCTCGCGTACTTCGACCCAGAGTCCGTCGAGGACGAGAGGGAGAGGAACAACCTGGCGAGCGCCTACGAGCTGTCGATGTCGGGCAAGATACCGACAGAGATGGTCCACATACCGTTCGCCGAGATGAAGTCGCTCGTGGAGAGCGGCGAGAAGATAAAGACGGGCGGGGGGATCGCGGAGAAGAAGGTCGAGATAGTGCGCAATTGGGTCAGGGACTTCGAGCCGAAGAAGGAGGAGGCGAAGTTGGAGGTCGAAATCGGCGACGCGGAGAGGAGGGTTCTGCGGGACCTGATAGAGGTCATAGAGTCCGAGAAAGGAGGGGACGAGCTGCAGACGGGAATTTTCGAAGTCGCGAAGAGGAACGGCATGAGACCGGCGGACTTCTTCAGGCTCGTCTACGGAGTCCTCCTCGGATCCGATAAAGGACCCAGACTCGGCCCGTACATAGCGGAGACGGGAAAAGCAAAAGTAATAGGGAAACTAAAGAATGCAATATGAGTTCGGTCTTCAAGAACGAGTCCGTGATGTCGCCGGACTTCCTGCCATCCATACTGCCTTTCAGGGAGACGCAGGTCGCGCGGATAGCCGAGAACATGGAGTCCGCAGCCGACGGCGGATCGGGCCAGAACACTTTCATATTCGGGCCGCCGGGAATAGGGAAGACGGCCACGGTCAGGTTCGTTTTCAGGCAGTTCGAGGACGAGTATCCGGGCATCAGGGCCGTCTATGTCAACTGCTGGGACTGCAACACCTCGATAGCCGTGATGTCCAAGATAACGAACGACCTGGGAGTCTTCGTGCCGCGGAGGGGTCTGGGGAAGGACGAGGTTTCAGGGAAGTTTCAGGAGGCCGTAGGGAAGTCCAAGGGCGGCGTCGTGGTCTGCCTGGACGAGGTCGACCAGCTTGTCAACAAGGAACCGGGCGCCCTCTACAGCCTCATACGACTGGGAGGCCCGAGGCAGCTCACGCTGGTAATGATATCGAACGACCCTCACATAATGTCGAAGCTTGAGAACAGGGTAACGAGCAGCCTCAGCGCCGAGGAGGTCGAGTTCAGGTCCTACAATATCGACGAGATGAAGGGCATACTCTCAGAGAGGGCCAGGACCGCGTTCTCGTCTTTCGAAAGCGCTGCGATAATGCTCGCGGCGAACCACGCCATACGGAAGGGCGGGGACGTCAGGGTCGGGCTTCAGTGCCTCCAGAGAGCCGGCAGAGTCGCCGAGAAGGTCGGGGATTCGAGGCTCTTGGCGAAGCATGTGAGGGACGTCGTATCCGTCGTCAAGGAGGCGAAGCCCCAGATAGTCATGAAGAAGCTCAACGCGCACGAGAAGTCCATAGTAGAGATAGTCGCGAAGAAGTCTCCGATGTCCTTCGGGGAGCTGTTCGCGGCGTACAGGAAGTCCGTGGAGAAGCCGTCGAGCGAGAGGATGGTGCAGGAATACGTGAGGCACCTCGAGCAGGCGAAGATGATAAGGCTCAGCGAGAAGAAGGTCGCGGGCAAGAGGATGGTCTATGCGGTCTGAGATTTTTTCATTCTGTGCTTCAACGAGTAATTCGAAGTGTGGTGTTTTACCAGAATCTCTGTTAGGTCGCCTAGTTTCCGATTGAACACGTCGTCGCATTCTCGGAAAGTCTCTTTCATCTCCTTCATAATATTTTTGTTGTAGGAAACCGGGACCGATATCAGGACCCTTATCGAGCCCCCGTCGCCGGATTTTCCCACCTCATAGTCCTTCACTTTGACTTCATTTTTGTAGAACTGCTCTATCTCCCCCTTCACATAGTCTCCGACCCTACAGCCCGAGTGGTCCTTGACGCTGCACCTGGAGGTGCGTGGCAGGCCGTTCCTTTCATCCAACGAGTAAACGGAGTGCCCCTTAAAATTAATTTTAATTTCAAACAGCCTGTCGTCTTTCATGATTTGATATTGTGGGTCTAAAGGATTTATCCGCCTCTAGGGGACGAGGCGCTTGGGGTCCCTCGCGAACAGCGTCGACTCGCGCACGTTCTCCAGGTCGAGAAGCTTCTCGACAAACCTCTCTATGCCTATGGCGAAGCCCCCGTGAGGACATGCGCCGTACTTGAAGGGGTCCGTGAACCAGCTCATCGTCTTCGGGTCGATCTTCTTCTCGTGCAGCTGTGAGATTACTTTGTCGTACCTGTGCTCCCTCTGGCCGCCGGACGACTGCTCCAGGCCCTTGAATACCATGTCGACGCTCCTCGCCCATGTCTGGTCGTCGTCAACCTTCATCACGTAGAAGGGCTTGACCGCGAACGGGAACCTATTGACGAAGAAGAAGTCGTGGTTGTGCTTCTCCTTCACGTACTTCGACAGGGCAAGCTCCGCCTCCCTGTCATAATCCTGGCCGAACGGGACCTTGATTCCCACGTCCTCCAGAATTTTATAGACGTCGGGGAACGCGAGCTCCGGGAAGTTCCTCTTCGGAATCTGTATCTCCTTCTTCAGCAGGCCGAGCTCCCTCTGGCAGTCCTCAGCGACCTTTCTTATCGTGTGAATCACCATGTCCTCCTGCATCTTCATGACGTCCTTCTCGTCTTTGATGAAAGACATCTCCACGGCGCAGCTCCTGAACTCCGTCATGTGCCTCGTCGTCAGGCTCATCTCGGCCCTCCAGCTGGGGCCCATGTCGTAGACCCTGTCGAAGCCGGCGAGCATGAGAAGCTGCCTGTGGAGCTGCGGGTCCTGCCTCAGGAAGGCCTCCGTCTCGAAGTATTTCACCTTGAATACCTCGGATCCGCCCTCCGACGCCCCGCCCATCAGGCAAGGCGTGTTCGTGTTCACGAATCCCCTTGACTCGAGGAACTCGCGCATCGCGGACATGACCTTGGACTCTATCTTGAAAATTGCGAGGCTGTCGGGCTTCCTCAGGTCCATGACGCGGTTGTCCATCCTGGTGTCAAATAGGGCCGGCGTGACCTCCCTTGGGTCTAGCGGTAGAGGGGTGACGGACTTGGAGACTATTTCGATCTCGTCCGGCAGTATCTCGAACCCTATCTTGGCGACCTTGCTCTTCACGACCTTGCCCCTGACGGAGAGCACGTCCTCCTGCCTCAGCTTCGGAAAAATATCCATTATCTCCTTCGTCGACTTCGTCTTAATACCGGTGACCTGGACTATGCCGCCCGCATCCCTCAGAAGGACGAAGTTTATCCCGCCGAGCACGCGGACGTCGTGAACCCACCCGGAGACGACTACTTCCTTGTCTACCATCTCTTCGAGCTCGTTTGTATATTTGGTACGTTGCAGAAACTTCACCCTACGACGTTGAAAACGATTATCCAGGAGGTAAGCCAGACGAGGAAGAAACTGGGCATGCTGTTGGTCAGGACCCATTTTATTTTCTTGCTGTCGTCGAATGTCTTGGACAGGAAGAACGTTGCCGCATATCCGGCCGCGCCCGCCCCGACGGCCAGCATCTCAGATCCTAATATGGCGGAAACCGCTCCTGCAGCCAGTCCGATGGCGGTCGATGCTATTCCTATTTTCTGTTCGGGCTTCATTTCAATCTGAAAAGAATACTATCGTTGGTGTTAATAAAACTCTCTACTCGCATCCCTGTTTCCTCTTCGACGAGAAGAACTCCCCGACTTTTTTCTGCCAGTTCTTCTCTATTATGTTCTGGGTCGTCATCCAAGACTTCCTCACGAACGACGGGAGCTCCTTCTTCTCCCTCACGAAGGACTCTATGAAGTCCGTCGTCCTCTTGTCGTGCGGGTACCCGACGCCGAAGTCCACGCCGACCCTCTTCTTCAGGTCCTCTATCGCCCTGTCTCTCTCCACCTTCGCCACTATGCTGGCGGCCGACACCACGACGACGGACTCGTCCATGTAGTTCTTCACCACCATGTCCGCCTTCTTTCCCTTCATGTAGCCGACTATCTTCTTCTCGAATCCCTTAGGGTTCGACGAGAGCGCGTCTACGTACACCGTGCCCGGCGAGTCGTTCATCGTTATTATCTGGGCCATCTTCATAGCCTCTATCATGTCGAGGTTCTGGCCGGACGCGCGGTAGTCGTCTATCGTGCACGGCTGAACGCGCAGGACTATTATGTTGGACGCGACCTTCTCGATTTTGCCTGCGAGCTCCTCCCTCCTCTTCGGCTTCAGGACCTTCGAGTCCTTGCAGCCCATCTCCTTCAGCTTCGCCTCGTCCTCTTTCCTGACTGTGACACCGGCTATCACGAGCGGTCCTAAGACAGCTCCCCTTCCAGCCTCATCGATGCCAGTTATGTTTTGCATTCAGAAAAGCCCTGTTACAGATTGCCCAGTCGGTGCTTTAAGTTTTTTCGTGACCTTATGTCTCTTGTGCCAGACCTCGAGAGAATCAGCCGCCAGGTTTTGAGAGGCAAATCCATCGAGGACGCGGTCGGCAAGTTCGACTGGCAGGAGTTCGAGAGGATAGTCGGCGACATATTCAGGCAGAACGACTTCCGCGTGAGCAACAACTTCCGCTTCAAAACAGGCAGAAGGTGGGAGGTCGACTTGGTTGCGGTGCGTGGGGGCACCGTGTTCTGCGTCGACTGCAAGCGCTGGTCAGCCGGGAGGCCGAAGAAGTGGGGTATAGCGAAGGCCGCTAGGGAGCAGGAGAAGCGAACCAAGGCGATGGGAAAATTTTTCAGGTCGAACGTCATAGCGAGGTCGCTCATGGGAATTCCGAACGGCAGGTTCGTGCCGATGATGGCCACGCTCCATGAGGAGGAGGTTGTTAGGGAGGGTCAGACGTTCGTAGTTCCGGTGAAGAAGCTCAACTCGTTCATAGTGCAGAGCGACGAGCTTTTGTGAGTTGAAAATACACCTATATAAACCCTTCCAAACAATTATAAGGAAGGTATAATTAGTGGCTAACAAGTTCGGTATACGCGTTGAAAACATAGTTGCTTCTGCCAGCCTCGGAGTCGAGGTTCCGCTCGAGAAGATAGTTTCTAAGATGGAAGGCATGGAGTACGAGCCCGAGCAGTTCCCGGGCCTGGTATACAGGATGACCGATCCTAAGGCCGCGGCTTTGATATTCGGGTCCGGCAAGATAGTCTGTACCGGGGCCAGGAGCCTGGACGACGTAAAGGAGGTTTTCAGGAAGGTTGTTCTTATCGTGAAGAAGTCCGGCGCGAAGGTCCCGAAGGAGTACAAGTTCCAGGTAGAAAACATCGTCTCGTCCGCGAAGCTCGAGTCTAAGCTGAACCTGGACGACATAGCGTTCAACTTGGAGAACTCCGAGTACGAGCCCGAGCAGTTCCCGGGCCTCGTCTACAGGATGACCGAGCCGAAGGTCGCGTTCCTGTTGTTCGGCTCCGGTAAGATTGTCATCACGGGCGCGAGGAGCGTCAAGGACGTCAACACGGCCGTCGAGAAGGTCTCGAGGAAGCTCAAGGCCATAGGCGCCTTCAAGAAGGAGACTCCTGAGTCCATAGAGGAGGACAGGAAGAAGGAGGCCAAGATCGCGAGCAAGAAGGCGGCGAAGGAAGCGGCCGCGGCCGCTGCAGGCAAGAAGTAATATTTTTTCTCGTGTCTTTCGATTCGTTCCCGGCGGTCCTGTGTCCGCGCGCAGCGTATTTTTAAATTTTAAGAGAGTAGACTTCCGGTTCGGAATTTTTTTGGAATCATTTCATAAATTGAAAAGTTAAAAGAGCCTGACGTCAAGATAATTGTTGATGGAGCACGACGACCTAATCGAAAGATTGACCGAGTTCCTCAGTGAGTTCTATAAGAACGATCTCATAACCGCCGTGTCTGAGGGCAAGAAGTTCCTCCTCATAGACTTTTCCCTGGTAGACAAGTTCGACATCGAGCTAGCGGACCATCTGTTGGAGTATCCGGAGGACACGATAGCCGCGGCTGCCGAGGCGGCGAAGCAGATAGAGACCGGGATGGGCGACATAGACCTGCGCCTGAGGTTCGTGAACATTCCGGAGAGCAGGGAGATTAGGATAAGGAACGTCAGGTCGGAGCACATATCCAAGATTGTGGTGATTGAGGGCTTCGTCAGGAGGGCGAGCGAGATAAGGCCAGAGGTGTCGGAGGCGATATTCCAGTGCGCGGACTGCGGCAACAAGATCACTGTGATACAGACCGAGAGGATTATACGCAGCCCGCCGGACTGCGACTCGTGCAACAACAAGAGGAACTTCAAGCTGGTCGACCAGAAGCTCTACGACGCCAGATGGGTGACGGTCGAGGAGGCGTCGGAGGTCACGAGCGGTGAGAGGCCGTCCAACATAATGGTCTACCTGAAGGAGGACCTGACCAGCCCGAAGATGCACAACAAGACCGACCCCGGAAACAGGATCAAGGTCGTCGGGGTATTGAAGGAGCTGCCGAAGAGGTTCAAGGGCACGCGCTCTAGGCAGATGGACATCTACGTGGACGCGAACAGCGTCGAGTCGATAGAGAGTGAGTGGGAGGAGCTTGAGATATCGCTCGAGGACGAGCAGAGCATCATAGAGCTGGCGAACGACCCTCTGATATACCAGAAGCTGATACAGACGATAGCGCCGGCGCTCTACGGGATGGACGAGGTGAAGGAGGCGATATCCATGCAATTGTTCGGCGGCGTGCTGAAGAACCTCAGGGACAGGACGAGGGTGAGGGGCGACATACACCTTCTCCTGGTCGGAGACCCGTCGACCGCCAAGTCCTCGATAATGAAGGTCATCACCAGCCTCATCCCGAGGGGCAAGTACGTCTCCGGAAAGGGGGTCACGGCCGCCGGTCTTACGGCGACGGTCACGAAGGACGAGGACTTCCTAGGTGGTTGGATACTCGAGGCCGGGGCCTTGGTGATGTGCAACCGCAGCCTGATATCAATCGACGAGTTCGAGAAGATAGAGAAGAACGACCAGGTAGCGCTTCACGAGGCAATGGAACAGCAGTCCATCAGCATAGCGAAGGCCAACATAGTCGCGACGCTGCCGGCCAGGACGTCCATACTCGCGGGCGCGAACCCGAAGCTCGGAAGGTTCGACCCGTACCTCCCGATCAAGGAGCAGATAGACATACCAGAGACGCTCCTGTCCAGATTCGACATGAAGTTCGCCCTTCGCGACCTCCCGACCCCCGACCTCGATGCGAAAATCGCAGATCATATAATGAACACGAGGTTCTTCCACCAGGAAGAGGCGGAGCCGATAATCAAGGTCGAGCTGATGAGGAAGTACGTCGCGTACGCCAGGAAGAACTGCCATCCGGAGATGTCCGCGGAGGCTGCGCAGGAGCTGAGGGACTTCTACCTGACCCTCAGGGGAAGGTCCGGCGAGGATTCCCCGATAGCGATAACCCCCAGGCAGTACGAGGCTCTAATCAGGCTGGCCGAGGCCTCAGCCAAGGTCCAGCTGAGGAGCACCGTGTCGAGGGAGGACTCGCAGAGGGCGATAAACCTGATGAAGGCATCGTTGAGGCAGTTCGGATTCGACCCGACGACCGGGAAGATAGACATCGACAGGGCGGACGGCGCGAAGTCCACCGCGTCGCAGAGGAGCAGGATAAGGATACTCATGGACGTGATAGACGACATAGGGAAGAGGGTCGGCAAGGACGTCCCGGTGGAGGACATAATCAAGCAGGCCCGGGAGGAGGGGCTCGACTCGCCCGAGGAGATACTGAGGAAGATGCTGAACGAGGGCCTCATATTCCAGCCCAAGCAGGGGTACATCAACAAGCTGTGAGCTGTTTTGAATGGCGGAGAGACAGAATTCAAAGAACGTCAGGATATCGGACCTTTTGTCCGGGGTCTTCCTGCAGGGCGACAGGGAGACGATGAGGCCGAACACCATCGTCACGCCCCTCGGGGAGCAGGTAGGGAGGGCTAGGATTGTTGGGGCAGTCGTCGAGAAGTTCCAGAGCGACGATGGGCGATTCGCGAGCGTCACGGTGGACGACGGAACGGGCGCGATGCGCGCGCGTGTTTTCGAGAGCGACCTGAAGATGATATCCGGCTTCGAGCTCGGTGACCTCGTGTCAGTGGTCGGGAAGGTGAAGAGCTTCAGGGACGAGACCTACCTCGCCCCGGATTTTGTGAGGAGGCTCGAAGACCCGAACAGCGAGACGCTCTTCAGGCTGGAGATGCTGAGGGACATGTACGACAGGAAGAAGGCGGCCGACGAGGTGAGGTCGATGCACGACCAGATGAGCGAGGAGGAGCTCACGGAGTACGCGATGCAGAAGTACGGGATAGATGCGCAGTCCCTGAACGTGATACTGCAGGCCAAGTCGGACAGGGTGGACTACAGGCCGCTGATACTCGACGTGATATCCGGTCTCGACAAGGGCGAGGGCGCGGAGATTGCAAAGATATTAGAGGCCGCCAAGCTAGATGAGAGTGTGGCCGAGTCTGCTATAAGCGAGCTCCTCGAATCTGGGGACCTGTACGAGCCGGTAGTCGGGAAATTGAGGAGGGTTTGAGATGGATTTCAGCTACGAGTCACTTTTGAAGAGCGCGATGGAGAAGGTGCCGAAGAGGGAGGGCTCCGGCAAGAGGTTCAAGGTGCCACAGGTCGTTGTAGAGGCGCAAGGCGCGAAGACAGTCATCAAGAACATGGCAGAGGTCGCGTCCGGCCTGAGGAGGGAGCCCGAGCAGGTCGGCAGGTTCATAGCGAAGGAGATGGCGGCGCCGGGCAGCATACAGAACGGCACGTTCGTGCTGCAGGCGAAGGCGAGCAAGGAGATGCTCCAGAGGAAGCTCGAGGACTACATAAAAAACTTCGTCTACTGCCGCGTGTGCGGGGAGCCCGACACCAAGCTGGAGAAGGACGACAGGATAGTTTTCATAAGATGTGAGGCATGTGGTGCGCGCTCAGCAGCCAAACCCGTCTGACCCGAAGAAGTTCTGGTGCAAGGTCTACCAGACCAAGCACGAGGTCGTCGCTGCAATTTGCGACGAGGACGTCCTAGGAAGGACACTCGAGGACGAGAAGTTCAAGCTGACGGTCAACAGGAGCTTCTACGGCGGCCTTCTCATAGGGGAGAGGGTGGCGCTGAAGATAATGCAGAAGGTCACGATAGGGAACCTGATGGGCGAGCACATAGTCGAAGTTGCCCTTAGGGGAGGTTTTATTACGAGAGAGAACCTAATCTTCATCGATGGCGTCCCGCACGCGCAGTTTGCCAAGCTCAATCAGAGATAGGAAGGGCCAGTTCTTCCTGTTGTCCGCCTTCGTTATGGTCGCGATAATGTTCATCGTGAGCTCATTCATACAGCCATCCGGCGTCTTCGACACCTCGTCCGCCGTCCTGATGGACGAGGTCTACACGTTCAACAACATAAAAGAGAAGGCCGTGTCTGTCGTGAAGCTGAGCGACAGCTGCGCCGACTTGGACGGCAACATAGACGAGTACAAGCAGTTCGTCCAGACGTTCGTCGGACAGAGGAATGCGAGGCTCGTGTTCAACTACACGATATCGCAGCCGTGCTCGAACCTGGTGATGGCGACGGACTTCTACATCAAACTTACCTCACCGCGCGCCTCTATAGATGCTAGGTTCAGGGCCACAAAATAAAATTTCCTACGCCAGGAAGTCGAGGGCGCCCTCTTCCAGCTTCATCTCCTTCTCGAGTCCTCCCCTGAAGCCGTCTTCCTTCGCCATTATCCTCAGGTAAGGTAGCATCTCCCACTTGATCTTCCTGGACGAGCAGTGGAGCTCCTTGGTCATGATTGAAAACACCTCCTTGGTCGCTGCCCTGCTGCCCTTCGTCCTTCCCATAATTGCTATGTTCTGCGGATACTGATACCTGACGTACTTCCTGTAGGGCGCCTTCTTCGACACGGCCACGCCGCCCGTCATCATGTCTATCATGTAGGCGAGGAACTTCCAGTTCTGCCTGGAGCGTATCCTGTTCCTGAAGACGTCGGCCCTGCTGAGCATGTCGTACGCCTTCGCCACCTCCTCCGGGTCCTCGTACTCGCCTGTGATGTTGTTCTCTATCCACCAGAATATCTCGTCCGGCTCCTTGTCCACGTTCCCGATGGAGTCGCGTGCCATTCTCGCCGACGTTGCCTTGAAGAGCGCCCCCATCGCGTCGAATATGCTGACCTCCCTCTCCCTCAGGCCTGAGTGGCGCATATCTTCTACTGTGGGTTTGACGCTCCTGCACACGAGTTCGAGGTCGTTTATCGCCGATCTCATGTCGCCGCCGGACTTCTTCGCTATGTCGTGTATGTAGTCCCTGCTGACGAAGACCCTCTCGGCGTCCGCGATGAGCTGCAGCCTCTTCATCACGTCCCACACGGTAAGCTTCCTGAAGGCGACCATGTCCGCCCTCTTCCTCAGCTCGTAGAGCTTCTTGCTGTACGGGTCGTTCGCTATCATGACTACCGGATACTTGCTGCTCTCGACTATCCTGATCATCTCGCCGACGCCTCCCTTGTCCTCGTATCCGGATATGCCGTCCACCTCGTCGAACAAAAATATCTTGCCGCGGTTGAAGAGCGACTTCTGCGACACGGCGCTGCTCATCGTCTCGCTGAGTTCCTTCGAGCTCCTGAGGTCCGACGCGTTCGTCTCGATGAGGTCTATGTTGTTCTCGCGCGCGAACGCGTACACGAGAGTCGTCTTTCCAACCCCCGGCGGCCCGTGCAGGACGACCCCCTTTCCGGGCTTCCAGTCGCGCATCCACTTGACGAAGTCTTCGACGGCAGATTTCTGTCCCACGTAGGCGGAGAGCTTGTCCGGCCTGTATTTTTCCGTCAGCATGGAATCACTTCTTTGACAACAAGGAGACCTGCGCGAGGAACGCCTCTATCTGGATGAGCTCGTTCCCGCCTTCGGATATGCGGAAGTCGTACTCGCCGCACTTGTCTATCAGGACCATTTTCTTCTCCTCGGGCATGTCGAACGAATAGATCTGCCTGTGGATCTCCGACAGCACGTCGGACCCGGCCAGGCCCTGCTTCAAAAGAAGGTCCTGAAGCATCTTCCTCGACTCAGAGAAGTTCCCGGATATCGCCTGGTTCAGCATGTCCCTCACGTCGTTCGGCTTCGCCCTGCTCGCCGCGTCGTAAATCGAGTCCTGGCTTATCTTGCTGCCGAGCGAGGCGGCGGACTGCATCAGGTTCGACACCCTCCTGAGGTCGCCCTCCGTTATCTCGATTATCGCGTTGACCGCGCCGCCGTCCAGATCCAGCTTCTCCGACTTCGCCACCCTGTCTATGTATGTCTTTATGTCGTCCTCGCTCAGCGACCTGAACCTGAAGACGGCGCACCTGCTCTGTATCGGCTCGATTATCTTCGTGGACCAGTTGCAGATCAGTATGAACCTGGATATCCCCGTGTGGCTCTCCATGGTCCTCCTCAGGGCCTGCTGCGCGTCCTGAGTAAGAGCGTCCGCCTCGTCCAAAATGACTATCCTGAACTGCACGCCGCCTATAGGCTTCGTCCTCGCGAACTCCTTGACCTTGTGCCTGATGACGTCTATCCCCCTCTCGTCGGACGCGTTCAGCTCTAGGACGTTCTTCTTCCATTCCGTCCCGTATAGCTCCCTCGCCAGCGCCAGGCCCATAGTGGTCTTGCCCGTGCCCGCAGGACCCGCGAACATGAGGTGCGGTATGTGCTTGTCCTTCACGAAGGCCTTCATCCTGTCGGTGACGTGCTTCTGGTTTATCACGTCGGCCAGCATCCTAGGCCTGTACTTCTCCGCCCAAATCTCCAAGACCATAACATTCCTCAATTCGGATTCGGGGTATTTATCCTATTCTGGGAACCTGACCAGGGCGTCGTTGTTGTCCTCGTCCATCTCCTTAACCTCTCCCTTCCAGTCCGCCTGTATCCTTATTTCCTTCACATCGGACGGTATCTTGGCGTTCGTCACCCTGCTGGATATACCAGAGCCAGGCGAGATGGAAGGTATTATGGAGAACTTCGGCGCCGTCAACGATTCTATAATCTCGCCGTCAGCGAAGAACCCTATCGAGGAATGTACAGAGTCTTTTATTCCAACGTTCCTTATAGTCACGCTGACGTCCATGAAGCCGCCCTTCTTCACCACTGAGACGTTGGACAGGGTCAGGTCGGACAGGGCGTCCCCCTTGTAAATCGAGCCTATCGCATCCACCGTAATCTTGGTTATGTTCTGCCTGCAGTCGAGCTCGTTGGGGTACATTATGTCGCCATATCCCGGAGGCGCGTGGCCGAGGCCGAGCACGTGGCCCATCTCGTGCACGGGCCTGTTGACTCCGACGCACTTGTTGTCGGTCGGCAGGAGGAATATCTCGCCACCCGCAATGAGGGTGTACTTGCCGTCCGTCTCAATTGCCTTCGTGGGTCCGCCCTCTCCCACGACCCTGCTCGTCGGCGTGTCGGAGAGGCTGGGGAACCATGATATGATGATTTCAGACTCTTCCTTTGAGCCGACCTCCTGGAACGATATGACGCCGCCCGTCTTCTCCTCCCACGTCCCCATGGCCTGCCTCACGTATTCCGGGTCGTCGCTGCCGAAGCCTACCAGACCGGAGCCGCTAGAGACGTCCATGTAGTACCTCAGAGGCATGTGGTTCCACCTCGGATTGGGGAACAGCGTCGGGTAAACAATGTCCTTCCCGCCGCTGACGAAGCGCAGGTTGTTCTCTGCCACCTCTGCCTCGTCCTCCTCGATTATCTGTCCCGTTTCAGACTCCTGCGGCCCGCTTGCCGTGTCTCCCCGGAGTCCCAGATTCGACGCGTCTATGTAGCCGCCCTGCATCAAGAAGTACCCCGCTCCCGCTATCAAAATCAATATTGCGACCAGTGTGATAGCCGTCGACATAACTGTCTATTTCGCGACCTGCCTTAATACGATTAGCCCGTTCCTTCCCGCGGCGTCCGAGAGGAGCACGTTGAAGGTGTAGACCTTACCGGAAACCAGGCACGGCTCAAGGGATATGTCCCAGAAACCGTTCGAGAACGCGGTCGAGTTCGTATTCTGTGTCCCCTCAACTTCCACCCTCACAGTGCCGGACGATGAGAACGAGCCCGACGCCGGGTCGGTCACCGTGCCGGTCAGCCTCCATTTCTGCGCCGCGCACGTCGTCTGAGGAGGCAGAGATGATGAGCCAAAGATTCTAGATACGAAGTATCCAGACTTGCCGTTCGTGTCGTTGACGAATATACCGAGCGTGAATCCGGTGTTGTTGAGGTCGGTCCTCGAGTAAATAGGAATGCTCCACTGAGCCCCGCTTATCGTCGCCGATCCGGAATCTCCGGTCTCGAGTATCGTGGCAGTCGCAATGCCGCTCGTCATCTGCAATCCGGTCAGTGAGTACAGGGACCTAGCCGTGATTTCTATCGTCGAGAGTACTTGCTCTAGTTGGGCGCTCAGGTTCTGGTAGGACGTGACGTTCAGGGACGTCGAGTACGGGAAGTAGCCGCTCTTGCTGGCCGATATGACGTAGTTCGAGAAGTACAGGTAGCCGGAAGTCTGGTTGTATGTTCCATTAGCCATGAACTCGGAGAGGAGCTGCGTCGGTATCTGGCCCGTCGAGTTCGTGGTAGCGGAGAAGTTCGAGGACGGGTTGTCCGTGTTTGCTACTGATGCGGTGTCGTTCCCATAGATGAGGGCTCCGTTCACTGCATTGTTAGATTGGTCTCTGACAACGGCGTTCATTCTGTGTTGGACGAATAGTTTGGTGGATGTTGAGGCCCCGTTGTAGGGGAAAGTTATTGCCGATCGGTTGAAGGTCGCGTTGACGAGGTATCCGTATTTACTCGATGAAACCCCGCCCAGAGCCAAGCTGCTTTTTCCCGGGAGGTTCGTGATGTTTATGTCGTAGAATGTGTTGTTGTTCGAATCGTAAATTATCATGCCAGAGTTTGTGACGCCGGTGTTAGTCGCTTTGACCATGTTGATTATGTCCCTGTAGACGACGTTGTTGCTGCCGCTGAAATATTCTCCCACTACCAAGTCCGTGCCGCCGACATTTTCAGTGACGGTCATATTGTTGCCCACCAGGGCGTTGTTGCTGCCGCTCACGTATATCCCATATTGCCACCCGGTAATTCCCACGGTGTTGTTTAACACGCTGTTCCAAGAAGTCTCGATGTATATGCCGGAGTTTCCGGGGCTTCCCTGGCAGGACACGAGAAGATTCCCTATGACGATGGTTGAGTTGGCGCTGGACTCTAGATGTATGCAGGCATTGGCGGAGTTCTGATAGCCAGACGTCCTGATTTCATTATAACCTATCATGTTTTTGGTGGAACCTGACGATCCAGTCACGTATACGCCCTTGTCGTTGTAGTTCCCAGAGGCTGTTATGTTGTTGTAGGTGAAGTTGTTGGAGCCGGAGGATGATATCAGTATAGCCTCGTTTGTGTTGGTGCCGTTCGTGGATATGTTGTTTAAGGAAAATACGTTTGAATTGGAAGATGAGAAGAGATAGATTCCGTTGTTCCCAGATGAGGCACCATTCGTCGATATTGTGTTTTGGGTGAAATTGTTACCGGAGCTGCTCTGGACGTAAATCCCTAAATTACCGCCACCCGAATTGACGCCCACTGATATGATATTCTGTTGTATCGTGTTGTTATCGTCACCGCCATGTAGCCTTATGGCGATGTTGTTGTCACCGCCCGCAATGTTTATGGTGTTGTTCTCTATCCTACCAGAAACGGACCCAGTGTAGTAGTGGACACCGTGTCCATAATTGCCCGAGCCCGTGTTGTTTATGACATTGTTGTATACAGTGGCATTTACTGATGTCACATAGACGGAGAAGAGGCTGGAAGTAGAGCCGTTGTATAGTATCACCATGTCTTTTACAGTCACATTGTTCGCAGTTATGTAAAGCGGATGACTGGAGTTAGACCATATCATAGGTCTTGTGGATGCGTTGCTCGTCAGAGTAAGGCCCGTGACGTTCACGGTGACGTTCTCGTTGTACTGGGCGTATTCTATCAGACTCTGTCCTATCCCGCCATTCCAGAGGATGGAACGTTCGTTGTCGGTGAGAGCCCTGTCCCATATGGAGAACTCATCTATCGTCGAGTTTGTGTATGTAGACTCGGCCGAGGACGCTATCGTGGGGTATCTGGTGGGAGCCCCAGATATCCCATAGACGGGATTCACACTGCTCGCCGCCTTCAGCTGATTGTCGACGTATATCCTGGCCCGATTGGAGGAGTTCGAGTCAGTGCTGTCGATGACGAGCGTTACCATGTGGAAGTTCCCGTCCGCTGGCAGGGCGTCCACCGGAGTCTGAAGACCCAAAATATCCTGGGTCCCTCTTATATTGACGCCGAGTGTTCTTGTGGACCTCAGCAGCAGTTCAAACCCAGACTCCGAGAAGACTGTCCTGGCGTCGGAAAATATCGCCGCGCGCGAGCTCGTCGGATACTCGGTGAGCTTTATCCAAAGGTTCATCGACGTCGTCATTGAGCTGCCGCCCTGGTAGTGCAGGAACTCCCACTTGGTGGTGTTGGACCCCGAATGTGCCTCAGAGTAACCGTAAGGCGCGCCGCTCGCGACATACCAAAACGCACCGCCCAGCTTGCCCGCCGCCCTGGTGACGTTTGGCCGCACGCTCATGTTGCCGTCGGATCCTATACTCGAACCCGCGTTCAGTGAGCCCGCCATGTTGGTAAGATTTCCATCCGAATTGTCGAACATGTAATACGCCTTGATATTGGACATGGATATCCCACTCGCCTTTTTCTCCACCATCACGACCGTCTGGCCGGAAGTGGCGTTGTTTATCGCGGCCTGTATCGTAGGATGGCAGATGCTCGTCTCGTTCACGCATACGGTAGCCTCCGTGACATAGCTGATAATCACAATACCCGAGCCACCGTTACCTCCGGTAGAAGTTCCGCTTGCGCTACCGCCGCCATCTCCCGTATTTGCGCTTGCTGTAACGCCAGCACAATTCCCACAGGAGCTAGATTTTGCCTCGCCTCCCGTTGACCGATTTACCGAGGAGCCTGATATTGAAGACGATAGGCCTACACCACCTGCAATCAAGCTTCCAGTTCCATCGAGACCTATAGAGCCCGCACCACCGCCTGAACCACCGGCATTACCATTACAGTTACCGCCATTGTTACCTTGACCGGCTGGCGATGCGGAGCCCGCACCACCACTACAGGTATTTCCTCCTCCCGAACCGCCACCAGAACCACCGCTACCGCCGCCAAGAGCAGGCGGTCCGCCACCCTCACCGTAACCGCCGCGCCCACCACCAGCCGAGGTTATAGTTGAAAATGTTGAATCGGTTCCATAAGCACCATAATCACCAAATACCCCGCCCGACCCGCCGGAACCCACGGTAATTGTATAACTCTGAGAGGTCACAGCAAAATTTGTCCCATTTCTATAACCGCCCGCCCCGCCCCCGCCACCGGAACGGCTTGTTGTCGCACCACCGCCTCCACCACCACCCGCAACTACAAGATAATCCACGTTGCCGCCGCTCGTAACTGTGAACGTCCCGTTAGAAGTGAACGTGTGGATTGTCCTATCGCCATAATACGTAATCGTTCCGCCCGTGGCCCTGACCGCGTCCGCTTCCGGAACTACGAGGGAAAAGGCCACCAAAAAAGACAGGGCAAAGACCGACGAGAACGCGGTGAGGGAGACTAGGGACGGTGCTGTTCGGCTGCTCATGTACGAGGATTATTTGTCCTTCCCGGGGAATATCTTTTCCCGTCAGACTATTTTCTCCCTCAAATAGAGCTCCGACTCGTAAAGGTCGTCCGGAACGTCCGCGGCGTCTATGAAGAACACGTCGTTCAGACCCGCCAGGCTGGAGAGCTTGGATTTGAGCCTCTCCCTCGTGAGGTTCGTCTCCACCTCGTACGCTATCATGTTGTCCATGTCCAGAACATCGACTATGCCGCCGTTGACCTCCACCTCCGTTCCGACCCTCCTCTTCATGCCCCTCAGTATCTTGAATATGGACGCCTTCACGAGCCAGTGCTTCATCGTCTCGCTGCCCGCGTTAGGGAACAGGCAGTTCTCGCCCTTCTGTGAGATGACGAATCCGTTTTCCTTCAAGAGCTCCCTGGATCTGAAGTACGGTATGCCGTTTTGGCTCCTCAGTCCGTACCTCCTCACCCTTTCGCCCACGCTCTTCTTCCGATTCTGCATGAGAAGTTTTTCTTTGATGTCCTATATTTTACGTTGCGACCACCAAGCGCGGTTCTAAACTGTAATCATCCATGGCCGCGCTTCTGGTTATAATGCTGGAGCTCCTCCTCTTCGCAATTCTTGGCGCGGCAATCGGAGTCGTCACTGGCCTGGTTCCAGGGATGCACGTGAACAACCTACTCCCGATTCTGATTCCGCTGTCCCTAATGTTCGGACCTTACCAGGTCGTTGTCATGATAGTGTCTATGTCCGTAGTCCAGATATTCGTCGGCTTCATACCCAGCATATTCCTGGGCGCCCCCGAGGCAGATTCGTCATTGTCGACGTTGCCGGGACACCAGCTACTCCAGGAGGGCAGGGGACTGGAGGCAATCAAGCTCACGGTGGTCGGCGGGCTCGGCGCCCTCCTCGTGTCCCTGACAATCGTCTACCTCCTGTCCCCATACTTCCGGGACCTCTACGAGATGTCGAGGCCGTACATAGCCTACATTCTTTTGGGTATCGTCGGGTTCCTCGTCGTCGGCCAGTCCGGCTTCAAAAAAAAACTGGCGAGCCTTGTGATGATTCTGCTGTCCGGAATCTTCGGCCTCGCCGCCCTCAATTCGCCTTACTCGAACCAGCAGACCATACTGTTCCCGGTGCTTTCCGGGCTGTTCGGAATCAGCATCCTGTTAGTCAGCTCCATGAAAGGCTCCAAAATTCCCGACCAGACTGGGGACTCGTTCCTGTGCTCCAGGCAGAATCTAATAAAATCGATAGCTCTCGGCTCGGTTGCCGGCATATGCGTGGGCTTCCTCCCGGCGATAGGGGTGTCGCAGGCGGCCGTCATATTCCAAGGGATAGGAAGCCTGTCGGACGCCAGGAGCTTCCTGGTTTCCCTCTCCGGGATAAACGTGGCGAACGAGGTCTTCTCTCTGAACTCCGTCTACCTCATCGGCAACCCAAGGTCCGGCTCGAGCGTGGCGATGGAGGAGATAATGGGCGGCCTGAAGGCGGCAGACGTCGCCCTGTTCTCGGGCGTGATAATATTCTCGTGCGGCATCGGTGCACTGGCCACCGTTTTCCTGGCGAGGCGGGTACCGAAGATTTTGTGCAAGCTGAACTACAGGACTCTGTCCCTGTCAGTATGCGCGCTGATGCTGGGGATGGTGTTATTCACGAGCGGGGCCTACGGGATTCTGGTGGCGCTGTCCGGGGCCTCGATAGGGATCCTGTGCGACCGCCTCGGCGCGAGGAAGAGCGACTGCATGGGCGTGCTGCTTGTGCCGTCCCTGTTTTTCTTTCTCGGTCTGGGACCCGTACTTTAGGGACTCGGATTGTTTATAAAAATCAGCGAGGACAGATTCCTTTAGGACATGTTGACCAAGAAAGGACTTTTGAAGGACTTCCAGAAGGAGCCAGAGAAGCACTGGAAAGTGAACCTATTCCACGAGAAGGGCTTCAAGAGAAGCGTCTGCCACTGTGGCAAGTCGTTCTGGTCCTTATCGGATAGGAAAGAGTGCCCTGAGCACGAGGACTACGGATTCATCGGGACAAAGGTGTCGAAGGTAAAATGGGACTACATAGAGTCCTGGAGGGAGTTTGAGAAGTTTTTCAAGAAGGAGGGCCACACGCCGATACCTAGGTATCCGGTCATCTCCAGGTGGCATCCGACGCTGTTCTTCACGCAGGCCTCGATACAGGACTTCCAGAGGTTCGACGGCGACGTGCTCGAGTTCGACTACCCGCACAACCCCCTCATCGTGCCGCAGGCCTGTCTTAGGTTCAACGACATAGAGAACGTCGGCATCACCGGCAGGCACATGACGGCCTTCGTGATGGCGGGCCAGCACGCGTTCAACGACTCGACGGGGAACGGCTACTGGAAGGACAGGTGCATAGAGCTCAACTTCTCGTTTTTGTCTGAAGTGATGGGCATACCCGAGGACGAGATTACGTACGTTGAAGATATGTGGGCGATGAACGACATGTCCGCGTTCGGACCCTCGATGGAGTCCTACTCGCGCGGTTTGGAGATCGTGAACAGCGTCTTCATGCAGTTCCAGGGCATGGGCGACTCCTATAGGGAGCTGCCCCTGAAGGTGATAGACGTGGGTTGGGGCTTCGACAGGCTTTCGTGGTTCTCGCAGGGCACACCGACGATATACGACTCCTCGTTCGGTCCGGTGGTAGGGAGGATGAAGAAGGAGCTTTCGATCGATTATGATGAAGACCTGTTCAAGAGGTACGCCTCCGTCTCCAAGAACCTCGACGTGGACGACACTCCGGATTTGAAGAAGGCCAGGCTCGAGACGGCTAAGAGGCTCGGCGTCTCCGTCGAAGACTTGGAGAGGAAGATTGGACCGATGGAGGCCGCTTATGCGGTCCTGGACCACTCGCGCGCCCTCGCCTTCGCGATATCCGACGGCGGAATGCCCTCGAACGTCGGCGGCGGCTACAACCTACGCGTGATAGCGAGGCGCGCCATGAGCTTCATCGAGAAGCACAACTGGAACCTGAAGCTGGAGGACGTCGCCCTGTGGCACGCCGAGTACCTGAAGCCCATGTTCCCGGAGCTCTCGAAGAACGAGGACGAGATAGTGAAGGTGCTGCAGACGGAGGAGAGGAGGTTCAGGCAGAACAGGGAGAGGTCGAAGAAGATAGCCGACTCGATGCGCGGCAAGGCGCCCACCACGGACGAGCTGGCGAGGCTGTACGACTCCGATGGCGTGACTCCAGAGCAGCTCGGCGTCGAGACCCCGTCGGACTTCTATGACGCCGTCACGAAGAGGCACATGGTCCAGGAGAAGGAGGAGGTCAAGTCGAAGCTGGACGTCTCCGGCATCGCCCCGACGGGGGTTCTATATTACGAGGAGCCCTACGTCTTCGAGTTCGACGCCAAGATACTGAAATTATTCGGCGACAACGACGACCTCGTCGTGCTGGACAGGACCGCGTTCTATCCGACGGGCGGAGGGCAGATGCACGACAACGGGGAGATAAACGGAATCAAGGTGATCAACGTCTTCAAGCTGGGCAAGGTAATTGTGCATAAACTCGCGGGTCCAATGGCGCGCTCTAAGGAAGCAAAGTGCAAGGTCGACAGGTCGAGGAGAGAGAAACTGATGAGGCACCACGACGCGGTCCACATAGTCAACGGCGCGACGAAGGCCGTGCTAGGGTCCCACGTGAACCAGGCCGGGTCGGAGAAGGACGTTGACAAGGCCAGGCTCGACATAACCCACTACGACGCGCTCACCGACGCGGAGGTCGCGGAGATAGAGAGGTTGGCGAACGAGGTGGCGGCGAAGGACCTGCCGATAGATAAGGAGGAGATGCCGAGGGGCGACGCGGAGCAGAAGTACGGCTTCCGAATATACCAGGGAGGCTACGTGCCTTCGAAGGAGATAAGGGTGGTCGAGGTGAGGGGCTTCGACATAGAGGCCTGCGGAGGGACCCACGGCGACAGCACGGCCGGCGCGGGCCCGATTAAGATAACGCGCACCAAGAAGATAGCGGACGGCCTGGTGAGGATAGAGCTGGTCGCGGGCGAGGTCGCACTCGAGTATTTGAGGGAGAAGGGAAAGATATTGGCAGAGGTGGCTGAGAAGCTCGGCGTGCCTGAGGACGACGTGCCGAAGGCCGTAGGCGAGCTGTTCGACGCCTGGAAGAAATTGAGGAGAGGAAAAAAATGAGCCTTACGATGATTGTGACCACGTTCGAGAACGAGAAGCAGGCATCCGGGATGGAGAAGGACCTCCTGGAGAAGAGGATGGCCGCGTGCGTCAAGCTCAGTTCGGTCAAGAGCTCCTACCTGTGGAAGGGCAAGGTCGTTAGGGGGGAGGAGGTGATGATGACGGTCATCACCGACGTGAAAAAGTCGAGCTCGGTCGTGTCGCTTATCAAAAAGTCCCATCCCTACGACGTGCCGGAGATCATCGAGATACCGGTGAAGATCAGGGAGAAGGCTTACATGGAGTGGGTCGAGAATGTCACAAAAAACTGAGTGGGAGGAGCTCAACAGGAAGGAGAGGCTGGTCCGCGAGGCGGCCGCCATACTGAGCGTCGGTGATAAAGATCTGTCAAAAGTTGTGGACAGGTTCTTGAAAGAAATCGAGGAAATGAAGAAGTCCGCTTAGGCGGGCTTCGCTTTCTTCTTGTTAATCTTGTCGAGCTTGACCTCTATCTCGGCCAGCTCCCTCACTATGTCCGTGTCCAGCTTCCTCATCTCGTCCTCCGGGAGCTCGCGGCTGAGGAACTTCTTCTTGAGCCTGCTCGTTATCTCCTTCAGGTCGTCCTCCCTGTCCTTCAGGTTCTTGGCCTCGTTCGCCCTCTCGGTGTAGAGGATGAAAAAGCTCGTGAAAGACAGCGCGGCTCCGCCAAGTATGAGCAGGTAAGACGATATTGTTATCGTCGGGTTCTCCGTAGAGCCGCTCGTGAACGCGGCCTGTATGAGATAATTGATTCCTATTAGGAACGTCCCGAATGCCATGTTGACCCAGGGGAACGTTAGCTTCTTATCGGTCCCGCTCGACCTGCCCACGTATATCTGGAGCGCCCCTATGACAAAGAACGCCATCGAAGCAGCCAGATTTATCACCGTGTTGAACTCCGGCGACACTTCAATCATAATTGAGATTTGCCTTTTGTTGGCTTAAACCATCAGGGTGCCCACGAAAAGGAAGGCCGACTTGGCAAAGTACTCGCCGTCGACTATGAAGTCACATATGACGTTCTTTCTGTTCTCGTTCCTTTCCAGGAGGTACATGTACACGGCCGCATAGATTGAGCTGATTGCGGCGAAGTAAACCAGTGGACCCATGATGCCTATCACACCCACTAAGACCATGAATACGCCCAGGAACGCGTTCATTATCATGACTACGGACCTGGTCTTATCCAAACCCATGCGGACGGGAATCGTCTGTATGTTGTTCTTCCTATCGCCCTCATGATCCCTCATGTCGAACACGACTGTGTTGATGAATATCCTGCCTATGAAGAAGAACGATGTCACCATCAGGGGCACGAAGCTGAACGTGCTCGAATATGAGTTGACCAAGACCACCACGAATATAGTCCACGCCACGGCGACGCCTATGTTCTTGCCCACCGTTATGTCCTTTATCCTCCTGAATCTGTGGTTGGTGGGGAGCTTCACAGTGTAGAGGATTACGAATATCAATGGCACGAAGGACAGAGGTACCAGGTCCATCCTCTCCGTGGCTATCAGCACGACCCCGATAACGTACGCCACAATCGAGAGGGCGGACAGCTGTTTGTAGTATATTTCCATATACTTCGCCCTCGACTTGTGCTGCTTAGCGTCGTCTTCCATCTCTATCACCCTGTTGAGCGAGTAGGACGAGAAGAATATCAGGAAGCTGGCCAGGTACACGACGTAGCCTATGTCAACTCCGAGCATGGTGCTGGACGAGTACACCATTGCCATAGCCACGATTCCGACCATTATATCGCCGTGGAAAAGGGTTTTTAGGATTTTCGAGAGCAGCGTCCTCATTCGTATGCCTCCAGTACGAAGAATCCTTGGCTGGTGCCCATAGATATCTTGTCGAGGAGGACCTGTCTACCGGCCTTGCCTGAAAGTATGCCGGACACCATGCCTCTGAACATCGAGAATGTCACAGAACCGGCTAGGGGAGTCCATGGGAAGTAGTTTGAGATTATCCTGTACTTTCCGTCCTTGTTTAGGACTATGGAATCGCCCCACCCCAGGGCGGACAGGTAGTCCGATATGAGGGGTTCCACCTTACCATTATCGAGCTTCTGCGCGAGCCTCATACCGTAGTCGAACGCCGACTGGAAAACTATTCTGTCGCCGTTCTCTTTAGACAGGGCGGTCTCCACGAGGTAGAATATGCTGGCTTCGCACAGCATGTGGCGCTCGTCCGCGAACTTCACGACCCCGTTCTTGTATTCTATGTGGCCGGAGTCGACCATGTTCTTGAAGGAGCTCCTTGAAAACTGCGGTTCCCTAATCTGGTTCAGTTCGACATATTCAGGTGTGACTATCTTCACGTTGTCCGTAGACTCGGACTCCGGGTAGTTCAGGCCGACGTCGCGCAGCCTGTAGTTCGGCGCATACACCATGTCGCAGGTGTCCGCCCCCCGACCGATACACTTCGGGTGGGAACCCTCTATCGTCGGATCGTCCATTATATATTCCCAGAAACCGGCTCCCGTGCCCTCGGATATTATCCTCCCGATGCCGCTCTTCCTGCATACAACGAAGTCCGTAGCCTTCATTTCCAGGGTCTTCTTTTCGAGGTCCAGTGTGTGCTGTATGCCACCGCTCCACATAGCCTCCATGTATCTGATGAACATGTAGACGAACTCCTGCATCTCCTCTTCCTTGCCTGGCTCGAACTTGGGAAAGGCCGACATCTTAGAATAGGTCCTGCCGAAAGTCTTGCCTGCCGAGTAGAGCAGCTTCGCGCCCCTCTCTCCCATCTTGGACTCCACGTTCCTCTCTATGTTGGCAAATATCTCCTCGGGGAAGAATATCTCGCGCATGAACACATTCGCGCCCTTCTCGCTGAATTGTGTTACGACGAACCCGGGGTTCTCAATCAGTTCCATTCTGGACATCTCTATGTTCTTGATGAACCATGACACCAGGTTGTCTTTGACGCCCATTCAAACCACTTTATCATAAATTCGGTTCGGGCGACAAAAAGCGTTTTAGTCCATATTTTGATGGAAAAACGTTTATTACAGCTTTCAGTCGCTGACCCGTATGCCTTTCGGGGAGAATTCTAGCGTGTGTATGCTCTCGTCTATCTTGGTCCTCCTCATCTTCCTGACCTCTATCGTCCTGTTGCCGGCCTGGCCCAGGGTCATGTACCTGAGCACGACAACTCCGTCGACGATGAACTCCTCGAAGCCGAACATGCTAATCTTCTTCGCGTCCCCCTCGGGTATCTCGCAGATGAAGAGCGCGGTCGCGCCGGTGCTCTCTATCGTGCGCATGTAGCTGAAGACCTCGCTCCTGACCTTCCCGGGGTCCATGGAGGAAGTCTTCCATCCCAGTGCTGCAACTGTGAGGCTGTCCAGCACGAATCTGGTAGCCTGGACCCTTCCTATGTAGGCGAGCGATATGTCCTGCAGGTCCTTTATGCTAGTGGGCTCGGCCGAGACCACGATGAGCTTGCCGTCCTCGTAGTACTTCCTCATGGCGGCCCCCCACTCGAAACCCGACATGTCCCGCAGGAATTCCTCGATCTTCTGCTCGAGCGACAGGTAGACGCAGGTCTCGCCCCTGTTCAGCCCCTCCAATATGTACTGCATGCAAAATATGGATTTTCCGCTACCGGCCTGACCCGCTATGAGGTATGTTGAGCCCCTGACGAAGCCGCCCTCGACGAGGTTGTCGAATCCCGGTATGCCGGTGGGCACCCTATCAGTCTGGCCGGTTGAGGACGGCATACATTAGACTTCGTTCGGGTCCATATTAAAAGTGCCTGTTGTCCGCCTAGGCTACTGTCCGAGCGAGCCGTCGGCCGTGAGGTTCTGCATGGCCACGCATCCCAGGGGCGGGCTGGCCACGAACTCACATAGAGCCTTCACCGCAGACTCCTGGTCGATGCTGTCTATGGACCTGCCGCCGAAGTTGCTGTTGACCTCCAGCGACGCGGGGCCCGCAGACTCGACCTCCTCTAGTATCACCTGGCCTCCGAAGTCCTGTGACGTCACGATCTGCTCCAGAAAGGCCCTCTGGTCGGCGCACTCCAGGCACGTTTTTTCATACCTGTACGTGACCACGGTCAGACCTATGGACATGGCCTGTTCGAACTGGACGGGAGAGAGCCTGTAGTCGACTATTGGGTTCGTCGGAAGCGCCTCGTTTTGGGGCGCGCCGGCGATGTTTTGGGTCTGCGTGTCGAAGCCCGATATGAAAGCGAACGCCAGGGAGGAGAAGAACATAGTACCTATAAGGAAGAGGCCAATCCACTTTTTCATACTCAGATTAATATCGTCCGCTTGCTAATAAATTTAGAGATATCATGGTTTTGGAATCTTTGGTGTCGGTCAAGGACGCGATAAGGAGCCCGTGGCACATGATAGTTTTCGGGGCCGTCATATCGTTGATCTCGGTCGGGATAGCGTACTTCATATTCCCTGAGAACGCCGGGCTCATGACGGTATTCCTGATAACCCTGATAGCCGCGCCGTTCATGTGGAACCTCCTGAAGTACGAGGAGTGGTGCGAGGAGAAGGACTTCGTCTGCAAGATGAACTTCTCAGACAAGGTAAATCCAATCAAGGCGTTCATTAGGTCGATGATGATATTCGTGATATATGCGGCGTTCTTCGGAGGCATGACGGCCGCCCTCACCGCGGCCTACATATTCCTGCCGGCGTCGACCGCCCAGCAGACCTTCAATGACCAGATGGCCCAAATCGGCAAGGTGAGCGACCTGGTGGGCGGTTTCTCATTGGACAGCACCTTCTATCACATACTCAGCAACAACCTGGTCGTCATGGGCATGTCGTTCATTCTGGCCCTCCTGATAGGCGTCGGCGCAATCTTCATCCTGGCGTGGAACGCGTCCGTGCTGGCGGTGGCTATATCAATCGTCACGAAGGCGGACGGACTGTCGGCTGCGCTTCTGAGGTTCATGCCCCATGGGGTGTTCGAGATAGCCGCCTTCTTCCTGGCCGCCATAGCCGGCGGCGTGATATCCGTCGCTGTCACCAAGAGACAGACGCCCCAGTTCGGACCGGTGATAAGGGACATGATGGTTATATTGGCGCTGGCTTCGGTTCTGGTCTTCGTCGGGGCCGTAATCGAGACCGAGGGAATATCTCTATAGGACGAATATCGCCGGCTTCCTGACGTCCGCGTTCCTCGCCTTCTCCAGCTTCGAAGTTTCCGCGTCCTGTATCTCCACCTCGGCCCCTATCTGCTTCCCAATGAAGGCCTTCGCCTCCTCCAAGAGATCGAGCTGCGACTGCCTGGACACAAGGTTCCCGCTTAGCTCGCCCCTCTTCTGGAGCGCCTGTATGTACTTCACCGCGGCTTCGTTCTTCTCCTTGACCATCGATAAAATTGTCTTGAAGTCGGCAGACTTGTTCTTCGACACCAGGCCGTAGACGTCGAACTTCCATTGCGGGGCGACTATGATGACCGCCTTCTTCGGCTTGATGCCGGATATCTTTTCTATCTGCCTCACGTCGTCCGCCACCTGCCTGATCATGTCCTCTCCGGACTCGCTCTCCGAGTCGGCCTTGCCCTCGTTCGCCTCGGGCCACATCGAGGAAGCAGCGAGCTTCTTGTTACCCATTCCCTCCCATATCTCCTCCGCCGTGTGGGGGGCGAACGGGCACATCATGACGACTATCGTGGATATCCCTTCTTCCAGCACATCTCTGTTGCAGTTCTCGATTCCGCCGCACCTGTCGATGTACCACTTTAGGTCGTTCGTCGACTCGAAGAACCCGGACTGAATTGCGGACCTGAACCTGGTGAGCTCGCACGCCTCGGTCGTCGACTTGATTCTTGACTGGAGCATGCTGATGAAAGATTTATCGGGGTTCTGCATGTCTTTCCTCTTTGACTTTTCAATGTCTCTCGACAACGAGTGAAGCATCCTCATCCTAGACGCGAACGCGTCTATGCTGTCATCCCTCCAGTCCGCGTCGTCCATGTTCTCGTTCGAGCCGACGATGTTCATCCTGGTGACGTCCGACCCGTATGTCTCGATCATGTCAGAAAGCATCTTCACGTTCCCGAACCTCTTCGACATCTTCTGGCTGTTCAGGGTCACGAAGCCGTTCACCGAGACCCCCCTCGGCCACATTCTGGGGTCGTCCCACATGGCGACGTGGTGGAACACGTGGTAGGTGAGGTGGTTCGGTATCAGCTCCTTCGCCGAGAAACGGACGTCTGTGGGATAATAATAGTCGAACTCCCCTTTCATCTCCTCGATTGCCTTCTCATCCAGACCCGACTTCTTGCTCGCAGATTTGGCGTCGCCCTTCCCCAAGAAGACGTAGTCGAGGACCTCGTCCGTCAGGCCGTCGGCGTCAACCTTCCTTTCCTTCAGGGTCTTCGATATCGTGTAGTACGCCATGTAAATCACCGAGTCGCTCAGCGTCTCTATTATCCAGTCCCTGTCCCAGGGCATCTTCGTGCCGAGGCCGGACTTCCTGGCGCACGCCTTGTCCTTCAGCCAGTCGACGGTGTTCAAAAACTGCGTCCTCGACGTCTCGGGGTACAGGTTCATCCTGCTTATCGCCTCCTTCGCCCTCCTCTTCCACTCCTCGTCGGAGAATTTCAGGAACCACTGGTTCTCCAGTATCTTGACGTGGCACCTGGTCTTGCACCTGCACACGACCTCCGACGTCGTTTCCCAGAACACCTCGCCCCATCCCTTCCTCACGAAGTCCGCCGATATTTTATCCTTGGCCTCGGAGATTCTCACGCCCGGGTAGCCGGTGTTCTCCCTCAGGACGCCCTGGTGGAACTCCTTCTTGTAGACCTCGTCGGTAGCCTCGTCCAGTTTCTCCGCGTCCTTCTGGCTGGATATCATCATCCTGCTGCAGACCTCGACCGCCGGGTTCTCCGTCATGCCCTCGACCTTGATTATCGATATCGGCACCACGGCGTCCAGCGCCTCTTGGAATATCCCGTACTTCTGGGACAGTCCCATGTCCTGCTTCAGGTCGTGAAGTCCCATCCAGTCGTACGGCGCGTGCGACGGCACGGACATGACGACGCCGGTGGCCGTGTCTGGGTCCACGAAGCCCGCAGGGAACACCGGGACCTTCAGCCCGGTGACTGGGTTCTTCGCGACCCTCCCCACAATCATCGAGCCTTTGATCTCTTCCTTCACGTCGACCTTGTGCAGCTGGTCCCTCGCCTTTTCAGCGGCGACCTTGCCGAGTATCCACGCCTTCCCGTCCACTTCGGCTTTGACGTAGTCGCCGTCTGGGTTTATCCAAACGTTCGTCGCGCCGTACGCCGTCTCGGGCCTCATGGTAGCGCACGGTAAAATGGTTCCATCGTCGAGCTCAAACTTCAGCATCACATATTCCACTGGGCTCTCGCCTTCGCCGACGAGCCTGTCGTGGTCGCCGGTCGGGGACTGGTCGTGCGGGCACCAGACCACGGGGTGGGTACCCTGCACGACGTAGCCCTTATTCTTCAGCGTGTTGTACTGCCACTCTATGAAGCGGTTGTAAGTCGGGGTGAGGGCCGTGACGAAGCTCCGCCTCCAGTCGACTGAGAAGCCGGCCGACTTCAGCGTCCTGACCCACCTGTCCATCCAGTACGCCACGACGAACTCCGGACCCTGTTCCGCAAAATTTTTGATGTCCTCGTCCGTCGCACCGAGAGCTCGCAGGGCCTCTATCTGGTCCTGGTCCCTGTTCCTCACCCTCTCGACCACGCCGAGAATCGGCTCTCCGGTGGCGTGGAAGCCCTGCGGGAACAAAACATTGAAGCCCTGCATCCTCTTGAAGCGGGCGTAGACGTCGGCGCGGATGAAGGTGTATGCGTGGCCCAGGTGCGGCGCCCCGTTCATGTACGGGTATGCTACGTTCACGAAGAACTTCTGCCTCTTGGCGTCGGGGTCGGACTCGAATATCCCTGCCTCCTCCCACCTCTTCTGCCACTTCTGCTCTATTTTGCTGGTCTCAGACATCTTTACCGATAGTCATAAATTAGGTGCGGATACTAATTTAATCGTAGCTAAGCCGGATACGCCGGGCCCGTAGCTCAGCTTGGATAGAGCGGCAGACTTCTAGACCCGAGAGGGTGGAGAGATCTGAAGGTCGAGGGTTCAAATCCCTCCGGGCTCACTTAACCTTTTTCGTCGGTGTCGATCTGCGCCTTCTGCAGCTTTCCCGAATAGTCGACGAACACGCTCTTCTCCTCGCTGAAGAACTGCACACCGGTCCATCCGACTTCCTTCCATCCGTTGCCGGAAGACTTGGAACCGCCGAACGGCAGGTGCACCTCCGCGCCGATCGTCGGGGAGTTGATGTAGGTTATCCCGAACTGCAGGTCCCTTATCGCCCTCATCGTGTCCTGCACCCTGTTCGTGTAGATTGAGGAGCTGAGGCCGTAATCCACTCCGTTTGAGATATCCACCGCGTCCTCGAAGTCCTTCGCCTCTATGACCGAAAGAACGGGGCCGAATATTTCCTCCTGGCATATCCTCATGTCCGATTCGGCGTCCGTGAAAATCGTCGGTCTGTAGAACCATCCGTCCCTCTTGGGGGCAGAGCCTCCGCTGACGAGCCTCGCGCCCTCCTTCTTCCCTATCTCCACATAAGATTTTACCTTCTCCCTAGCCGCCTCGTTCACGAGAGGTCCCATCTCGGTTTTCTTTTCCAGGCCGTCGCCCACAGCTATCTTCTTCGACCGCTCGACGAGCATCCTCTCGAACTTCTGTCTCACCTTTTTGTGCACCACGACCCTGCTCGAGGCGGTGCACCTCTGACCCGTAGTCCCGAACGCGCCCCATATGACGCCGTCCAGCGCGAGCTTTAGGTCCGCGTCGTCCATGACTATCGTCACGTTCTTGCTGCCCATCTCCATTCCGACTCTCTTCCCGACGCCCGCGCTCTTCATTATCTCGGCGCCGGTGTCCCTGTGACCCGTGAACGAGACGGCCCTCACCTTCTTGTGACTGGCCAGCCTGCTCCCGACGGTGCCGCCCGGCCCCGTCACCATGTTCACCACCCCCTTCGGCGCGCCCGCCATCTCCAGGAGCTCCATGAACCTGGTAGCGCATATCGGGGTGTCGCTGGACGGCTTCATCACCACAGTGTTCCCGCACACCAGAGCCGCGGTTATCTTCCAGGCCGGAATCGCGATCGGGAAGTTCCACGGAGTTATCGCGGCCACGACCCCGAGGGGCTCCCTCACCGTCATTGCGAACTTGTTCCTGAGCTCGCTCGTAGTCGTCCTTCCGAATAATCTCCTACCTTCGCCCGCCATGTATTCCGCGGCGTCTATCGCCTCCTGCACGTCACCCCTCGTCTCCTTCAGGACCTTCCCCATCTCGGCCGTCATGGTCCTCGCGAGCTTCTCCTTCTCCTGCTCCAGAAGATAGGAGAACTTCAGGAGTATCTTTCCCCTCGCGGGCGGCGGCGTCAGCCTCCAATTCTCGAACGCGTCCTGGGCGGCGTCCACTGCCCTGTCCACGTCCTCCTTGTTCCCTTTCTGGAACTTCCCGAGAACCTCCCTAGGATTCGCCGGGTTGACGCGCGAGAACGTCTCCCCAGTCGAGCCGCTCACCCACTTTCCGTTTATCAGCATCTTGTAGGTAGTCAGACCCATACTCACTACTTTCTCCTAGATTCTATTAAAACCGACGCAATTTTTTCACTTCGACGAGGCGACGGTCTCCGCAATTATCCTCGCCGCCAGGTGGGACGTCATGTGTTGGACGTCGTACTTGGGGCATATCTCCACCAAGTCGAACCCAATTAGGCCCTTCTCAGCCAGTCCTTTCATCAGGTATACCATCTGCAGGGAGGATATGCCGCCGGGTACCGGTGTGCTCACGGCCGGGGCGAATGCGGGGTCCACCACGTCCATGTCCAGAGAGACATACACGTTCCTACCGACCTTCTTCTTTATAATTTTTAACGCGTGCTCAACACCCATCTCCTCAATCTCTATCGGGGTTATAGTCTTCAGCTTCCCCCTATCTATGTTCCTCAGCTCCTCGGTTTCGGGCTGCCTCATCCCGACCTCTATGCTCGAGGAGAAGTCCACGTTCCTGAACTCCCTTATGTCGCACACGACCGAGCCGTAGTATCCTCTGGTCGAGCACACGAAGTCGGGGTGCGAGTCGAAGTACACCACGCTGATCTTCTTGTCGACCTTGTTCATGCCCCTCAGGACCTCGGACGTTATAGAATGGTCACCTCCAATGGAGACGAGCATCTTTCCGTCCGCGAAGGACCTGTATGCGATGTGTTCGACGTCCTTTTTTCTCACGTTCCCGCGGTCAAATATCTTACTTTTGATTTCTCCCGTCTGCGCGGCTGCGACGTTCCAGGCGCCGCCCCTGAAAAATACCTCCCTCTCGTGCGACACGTGCCTTATCGTGTCCGGCGCCTTAGAGGAGCCCCTTCGCTTGGAGTGCGAGCCGGAGTCGTCCGGCACGCCTATCACAACGACGTCAGAGCAGTCGTAGCTCTTGGCGTTGGACCAGGCGAGCTTCATGAAATGATTTCGGACCGCGGTCAGATATATCTTCCCGGCTCCCCAACTGTTAACTGTAGATGGCAATAAAGTTCGTGTGCAGCAAGCCGGGAAAGAAGTCCGTCAAGATAATCAGACGCGACGACAGGGTGATGTCGCCATCGTTCACAAGGGAGTACTCGTTTGTTTTCAAGAGGGCGAGGGGGTGCTACATCTGGGACGTCGACGGTCGCAGGCACCTCGACTTCGCGGCTGGGATAGCCGTGATGGGGATAGGGCACAGCAATCCCGCGGTCGGTAGGGCCGTGAAGGACCAGCTGAAAATGGGGACGCACGTTGGATTCTCGGACTTCTATGCAGAGCTCCCCGTCGAGTTTGTGGAATATGCTATGAAGTTTTTGCCCAAACATCTCGACACGGCGTTCTTGTCGAATTCCGGTACTGAGTCAGTCGAGGCCGCGTACAAGATGGCGAGGTGGCACACGAAGAAGAAGTGGGCCGTTGCCTTCAAGCCGTCCTTCCACGGCAGGACGATGGGGTCTCTGTCCATGACCAACTCCAGGCCCGTTCAGAGGGACAGGTTCGGGCCGTTCCTGCCCGTCAAGCACTCGCCATACCCGTACTGCTACAGGTGCCCGTTCGAAAAGGGCGACCACGAGCACCACAAATGCACCAACAATTATCTGAGCGAGCTCAGGAAGACGATGCTGGAGTGCAGGGGCGACCTGGCGGCAATCTTCTTCGAGCCGATATCCGGCGAAGGCGGCTACATAGTGCCGCCGAAGGACTTCGTCAGGGGGATGCGCGAGCTGTGCGACGAGCACGGCGTGCTGCTGTGCGACGACGAGGTGCAGTCTGGCTGCTACAGGACCGGAAAGTTCCTGGCGATTGAGAACTTCGGCGTGAAGCCCGACGTGGTTTCGCTGAGCAAGGCCATAGGGGGCGGCGTGCCACTCGGCCTCACAGTCGCGAACAGGAAGACGATGGATTGGGTTCCGGGCTCGCACGCCAACACTTTCGGCGGAAACTTGCTCGCGTGCGCCGCGGGGATGGCCACGCTGAAATTCATGAAGGAGAAGAGGCTCGGCGAGAACGCGCAGAAGATTGGCGGGTACATAATGAAGAGGCTGGAGAGGACGAAGAGAGACTATGATATAGTCGGGGATGTGAGGGGTATGGGGCTGATGATAGGCCTTGAGATCGTGTCTGACAAGGCATCGAAGAGGCACGGCGAGTCCGAGAGGTCGAATATTTTGTGCAAGGCGAGCGAGAAGGGGCTATTGTTGCTGCCGGCAGGCAGGAGCGCGATAAGGATATGCCCGCCACTCGTCATCAACAAGTCGCAGGCGAAGACCGGGATAGACATCCTGGAGGACGCCATATCGGAGTCCTGTTAGGCGGTGATTGGATGGGGCTCGCGTCGTTCTTCGTCAGGAGGTGGATAGCCGGCGAGTCCGTCGATGACGCGATAGGAGCCGCCGTCAGATATAATTCCAGGGGAATGTCAGCGATAATAAATTATCTCGGGGAACACGACTGTGATGAGAGAGTGATAAGGAAAAACGTCTCGGTCTACCTGAGGCTCCTCGACAGGATACACAGGAAAAAGATAAGGGCGTCGATATCTGTCAAGCCTAGCCAGATGCACATAGAGAGGAAGCTGGAGCACTGCATCGTGCATTTCAGAAAGATACTCGATAGGGCCAAGAAGTACGGGACATTCGTCTGGATAGATATGGAAGGATCGGAGCATACCAGCCGCACCATCGAGTCGTACCTATCCCTCCACAGGTCCTACAAGAACGTCGGCATGGTGGTTCAGGCCAACATGGTGAGGAGCCAGTCCGATTTGAAGTATCTGTTGGAGAAGGGTGCCGTCGTGAGGCTCGTCAAAGGCGCGTACAGGGACGGGAAGAAAACCGTGTATGGGAAGTCGGACGTCAGGAAAATATACAAGACCATGATGAGGATGATGTTTGAAAAGTCCAGGAGGTTCGCCATAGCGACGCACGACAGGACGCTGGTAGGCGAGGCGCTCAGGTTGAGCAGGGGCTACAGGGGTCACCTGGAGTTCCAGTTCCTCATGGGAATAAAGGACGACATCAAGTACGGCCTCGCCGACGAAGGTTATAACGTGTCGGACTATGTACCGTTCGGGACCAACTGGCGCGGCTACGTGACCAGGAGGATAAGGGAGAACCCACTTGCGCTGCTACAGATTTTCGGCCCCTTCATTCCCAGAAAAAAATGACTAGACGGACTTTCGCAGTTCTTTCGCGAACGACAGGACCCCATCGTATGTCTTCTTCTTCATCATCTCGTCCCTCGCCTTGGCTGCGCCCCCGAAGCCGCGCACGAACTTGCTGCACACGCGCTTTATCCTCCCCATGTCGGCACCGTTGGTTTTTTCCAGACTCAGGTATTCTAGGAATATCTTCATGTTCTTCCTCGCGTCGAACTCCTTCTCCTTCCCGGTCTTCAGGTAGTGCAGGATTCTCTCGAACACCGCCGGATCCCCTATAGAGGCGCGCGCAATCATGGCGCCGTCGGCCAGGTCGAGCATCTTCTCCGCCCCTGGTCCGTCCCACACGTCGCCATTGCCTATGACCGGTATGCCAACGGTATGTTTGACCTTCGCTATCCATTTCCAGTCGGCCGGCACGTCGCTGCCGTGGTCGGCGAGCCTGGCGTGCACCGTTATCGCGTCCGCCCCCGCCTTCTCCACCGCCTTCGCCACCTTCAGTACGTTGTTCTCCTTGAAGCCTAGCCTGATCTTCGCGGTAGTGGTGAGGCCGGCGTCCTTCAGCGTGCGGACCATGTCCGCTATTTTCTCGGGATGCTTGAGGAGGAAGCTGCCCGAGCCGTTGTCCGTTATCCTGATGGACGGGCAACCGCAGTTGATGTCGACGACGTCGAAATTCTCGACGTAGGGCACGACCTTCTCGAATTCTTCTACAGTCCTGCCCGTTATCTGGATGCCGGACGGCTTGTCCCTCTTGTCCGTCCTCATCAGGCCCTCCGTGTGCCTGTTTTCGTGCAAAATCGCGGATATGTTGAGCATCTCTATGTACGCCATGGCTGCGCCGGCCTTCCTGCACACTAGCCTGAACGGTAGGTCCGAGACGTCCACCAACGGGGATAGCAGGAGCCTGTTCTTCAGTTTCACGTCGCCTATCTTCAGCTTCCTCACAAAATAGAATCGGGGTCGCGGCTTAAATTTCCGGCTATCAGCTGCTCTTCAACGTGAAGCTCTTGCCCTGTATCTCCTTGGCAGATCCCTTAAGGACATAGTTCTTGCCATCGAACGATATGCTGCCGTGGAAGTCCGTCAGCTCCACCGTCGAGTTGGCGAGCTTGGTCGAGCTGCTCTCGCCCCCTTCGCTATCTATGCTGCCCGTGACCCCCGAGAGCCTGACCCTGGATATCGTCACCGGGTCTATGCTGTAGGCGGACGGCTCAAGCTCGGCCGATATTGAGAACTTCTTGGACTTGGGCCTAAGCTTCGTGCCCTGCACCTCCGCCGAGGCGGCCGTGCCCTCAACCGACAGGTTGACGCTGTCAATCTCCAGCTTCCCGTTGAACTCGTTGAAGACTATCCTCATGCTCTCCCCGCTGACGTCTATCAGGGAGTCGCCTATGACGGTGTCCTTGACGTGCTTGCCCTGCAGGACTATGTCCGAGTCCAGGAGCACCGTGGAGTCGTCGAGAAGGCCCACGCTTGACGTCATCGTGAAGTTGACCGGGCCGGACTCGCCGTCGCCCACCCTATCGCCGAATATGTTCTTCCCGTCGAATCCTTCGAAGACGCCCAAAGAGAGCCCGGCTGGGTCGTAGAACGCGAAAGCCGCTATGCCCACAATGACTATGATTCCCAGGGCCACCTTGGTCGAGCTCGACAGGTTCGACTTTCCTCCGCCTCCGGACGGTGGGTGCGCCATAGAACCTTTATAGGAGTCTGTAGATATATTAATTCCGCTAAGGTCAAGTGGTAAGCATGGTGTTCGAGCTAAACCAGGAATTCTTCAACCAGATATTCTTTTTCGTCCTCTTCTTCGGGTTCATGTTCGTGTACCCCAGGCTCATGCTGACGCAGATGCTCTTCCAGCTCGACCGCACGGTCAGGGGACTGGAGGAGAACTCCCTCAAGGGCAGGAGCATAGCCATCAAGAAAGCCTCGAAGTCCCCGAGCCGCGCCGTCAGGGATTCGATAACCCAGTTCATGGACTTTTTCGTCATAGAGCCGGTCGGGATAGACCCCGCCGGCGCAATGAAGAGGATAGAGCACCTGTCCAACCTCGGCGACAAGAGGTTCCGATACTTCGTCAAGAACGTGGCCCCTCAGCTGGGCAAGGAGGAGCAGGCGAACATGGCCATGACGCTCGCCGGCACGGTCTCCCTGCACCAGGTGATGAAGATCGTCAGGCACTACGTCGAGATAGTCAGGAAGACCAGAAACCTCCAGATAGCTATGATACTCCAGATGCAGCTGCCCTTCATAGAGAGGGTCTCGAGGGCGATGTTGAAGGGGACGGAGGCGTTCGCGAACGGCTGGCCCGTCGGCGACACCGTCGGCCCGCTTGTGGCCTCGCACCTCATAGGCGACGGCAAGTCTAAGGACATCGCGGACGACGAGACGGTTGTGGTCAAGAGGAGGATTAAGGGGAGGAACGTCATTGTAATGCGCGCAAAGGGCCCCGGAGGCAGGCTCGGCAAGCTCGGCAGGGCAGTCGAGATTCTCTCGAGGAGGGGCAAGATTGCGAAGGTCATCACGGTGGACGCCGCGGCGAAGCTCGAGGGCGAGAAGACCGGCGCCATCGCGGAGGGCATAGGCGTGGCGATAGGCGGCATAGGAGTCGACAGGGGCTACATCGAGAAGATCGCGACCGAGAAGGACATACCGCTCGACACGATAGTCGTGAAGATGAGCCAGGAGGAGGCCATAATGCCGATGAGGATGGAGATTTTGAACGCCGTTCCCTCCGTGCTGAAGATGGTCGAGAGGAACGTGCAGGAGACGGCCGAGAAGGGTGACATCATAATAATCGGCGTCGGGAACTGCACCGGGGTCGACAACGACAAGAAGGGCGCGCTCAAGGCCGAGCTCCTAATCAAGAAGGTGGCGGCCCAGGTCAAGAAGCAGGAGGCCGTGGAGGAGAAGGACAGGAAGAAGTTCTCCAACAGGTTCCTAGGTATGTAGTTGTCTCGTGTGACTCACAAATTCCAGAATTTTACTGAATCTTCGGCAGAATCTCGGCGACCTTCTCTGCGACCTTCGCCACGTCCCCGTCGGTCTCTATCACAAAGTCCGCCATCTGTATGCACCTTCTGACCTGCTGGCCGTATGGGGGCTCGTTCGCTCCTTGGTCTGAGTTGTCCTGCGCAGTGAACTCCTCGAAAGTCTTCGGGTCGGTCGGCTTGCCGCGCTTGGTCATCCTCTCGAACCTGGCGCTCTGAGGCGCGTCGACACCTATCAAGACGAAGCTCCCCCTGTAGTTCTGCTTCAGCCACTCAGCCTCGGCCGGGTTCCTTATACCGTCGACAATTAGATACGGCCTGTCCCTCGACATGAACTCCGTCGAGACCTTCGCCAGAACGTGCCCCCCATACTTCTGCCTCAGCTCGTTGCCCATCTCCTGCATCGTCTTCCTGGTGAACGACCCCTTCTTCTTCTCGAGCTGTCCGAAGATCGCGCCCGAGAGCGTGACTTGGTAGCAGTTCAGGTTCTGCATGAGGATCTGTTTCACTAGGTCTTTCCCGGCGGCTATCGTGCCCGTCAATCCGATTACCTTTACTGGCATCATGTTGGTTCACCATTATCTTACAATTAAAAAAACCCTTAAAGGCCATGACTATAAGTCGCAGCCTCTGCAGGTCTTTCTTCCATTCCCCTTAGCCCTAGCAACGGCAGAAGCCACGGTTGTAGCTATCTGCTTGTCCAGTGCCTTGAAGAAGTCTTCGCTTGCTCTCATTCCTTTCAAGTTGGAACGAACAGCAGTTTTTACGAACAAAGCCATTGATAATTCCTCCTGCATTCTGATTGTCCGCGCTTGTATATAAAGTTGAACGCAAAACGCGTTCTTTTGGTGTTCTGAGCCGTTTGTCGGAGGATTATTTTTCCGCGGTTTCCATCCCCGATTTCCCCGCGCGCCCGCCGATAGGAAAGCTTAATTTATGCGTCTGCATACTAGGTTAATGGAAAAAGAGAAGAAGGTCAAGCTGAAGGACCAGCCGGCCCAGGGAAAGAAAGGCGGCAACTGGCACTTCAGGAGCGGCAAGAAGAAAGAGAAGTTCAGGAAGTTCGGAAGATAGTCGCATCCCGTTCATTGAATTTTTTCGGGCGTTTGCGGCGGTCGGTCGGGTCCGATGTTTCTCGTGGCAGCGCGCCGGCGCCTCGGAGGGCGCCTGAGAAGATTTAAATCCATCCGAATTCCACTCCTGTAAAGTGATTTTATGGCCGGATTGAGACCTGGAAGATCGATGAGGAAGGTAGAGAGGCCTTGGACTAGGGTCAGTAAGCACAAGCCGAGGAAGTCCTACGTCAAGGGAGTCCCGTTCCCGAAGACCCACCAGTTCGAGATGGGCAACAAGACGGGCGTGTTTGACACGAGCATCTACCTCACGGCCGACCGCCCGGTCCAGATAAGGGACCAGTCGATAGAGGCGTCCAGGATAGTGGCGACGAAGTACTTGACCACGAAGATCACAGAGGTGAACTACTTCATGAAGATTCTCGTTTATCCGCATCACGTCCTCCGCGAGAAGCCAATCGCGACGGGCGCGGGGGCGGACCGTTACTCCCAGGGCATGGCACACCCGTTCGGGAAGCCGGTAGGCTCGGCCGTCCAGACGAAGCCCGGCATGAGGCTCGTCCAGGTCAGGGTTAACAAGGCGAACCTCACCCACGCCAAGATAGCGCTGAAGAAGTTCGGCAAGAAGATATCGACCCCGAGCACCCTGGTCGTAGAGTCCATCTGATTTTCAACGCCTCCTTCGGTTCCTTGCCTCAGAACGACCCGGTCCCGCGCCCGCTACTTCAGCTTGTGGTGCGACAGGAAGAACGCGAGGAATATCACGGTGCCGGTGAGCATCGAGATCAGGACCGGGGACGTCTCCCCGCCCGCGACGAACGCTCCGACGGTCACGGTGCCCGGCTGTGTCTGGGACAGGGCCCAGAGCACGCTCATGCCGAACATCGCTGAGAAAATTATCAGGACTGCATTCCCGAAGCGCGACTCCTCCTCGGGCCTCTTTTTTTTCTGGGAATAGTTCAACATCGTCTGGGTCAGCTCCTTCGACATTTCCTTCACCTTGTTGTTGTATTTTTCGAAGTTTTGGATGCTCTTCGTCCTCTCCATGTTGAGGTTCTCTATCTCGTGCTCCATTTTCACCATGACGTGGGAGTTTTTGTTCATGCTTCTGGATATGGGGTCTTTCTCCCTGTTGTAATCCGAGAGAAGCTTGCTCAGCCTCTCAGTGTACTCGCCGTATTTCTTCAGGTCCTTCAGCGCGGCGTTCACGTCGGAGTTCAGGTATCCGAGCTGCTTGTAGAAGACTTTTTGCTCGTTTTCCGGCACATAAGATTTGATTAGTTTCTTCAGCTTGTCCATTCCGACTCCCAGGAACCTCCTCTTGTTGAGCTCGTCGCTCTTCACCCTGTACATCTCTTCTCCCATCTTTTTCAGATTGCTCGCTTCGTCCATCAGATAGCTCGCGGAATTTTGAAGCTCTTTCTCATACATTTCCCCTATGCCTCTGGGCTGTCCGGCGCCCTGGTAAGGATTCTTCTTCTTTTCAGGAGGAGCCATAAATGTAATTCGTGGTTTCTGCTTAAAAATACGACGAAATGTTAGCCAGTAACCCTTAAGCGGGTCGGAAGCGAATCCTATTCATGAAGTACGTCCTGTGGTTCGAGCAGATATCCAGGGACGACGTCCCGAAGGCCGGTGGGAAGGGCGCCAACCTTGGCGAGATGTTCGGCGCTGGCATGCCCGTGCCGCCAGGGTTCGTTGTCACGACGACGGCGTTCGACAAGCTCATGAAGATCGGCGGCCTGGGAGAGAAGATAGACCAGATAATCAAGAGGACCAACGTCGAGGACACTGGGGCGCTGTTCAATGCGTCCAAGGCGATAAAGGAGATGATAGTGTCCCAGGAGATGCCGGACGACGTGAAGGCCGAGGTTGCGGACTCGTACAAGACTCTCTCTTATGACGACAAGGTGCAGGACGCCAAGATGGCATCCCTCATGTCCGCCGGCGCCGACATGGCCTTCGTGGCGGTGAGGAGCTCCGCCACGGCAGAGGACCTGCCGGGCGCGTCTTTCGCGGGCCAGCAGGCGACGTTCCTCAACGTGAGGGGCACGAAGGACCTCCTGCAGTCGGTCAGGGAGTGCTGGGCCTCGCTCTTCGAGCCGAGGGCTATATTCTACAGGTCGAAGAACAAGTTCGGCAGCGCGAGCATAGCAGTCGTTGTGCAGAGAATGGTCAACTCGGACAAGTCCGGCATAATGTTCACGACGGATCCCGTGTCGGGCGACGACAGCATAATCATCGAGGCGACCTGGGGACTCGGCGAGTACATCGTTTTAGGCGAGGTCTCCCCGGACCACTATATAATAGACAAGCAAACCGACTCCGTGAGGGACATGAAGATTGGGAGGAAGGAGAAGGCGCTCGTGAGGGACCCGAAGACCGGCAAGTCCGTCGAGTGGATAATCCCGCGCGACAAGTCCGAGGCCGAGGTGCTGACGGCCGACGAGCTCGCTAAGCTCATCAGGTACGGCCACATGCTGGAGGAGCACTACGACCACGCGCAGGATGTGGAGTTTGCGATTGAGAAGGGTGTGGTTAGGATAGTCCAGACCAGGGCCGTCACGACGAAGGGGAAGAAGAGCGACGTGAAGATAGAGGGCAGGGAGCTGGTACGCGGCAGGGGAGCCTCGCCCGGCATCGCCACGGGCAAGGTCAAGATTGTGAGGGGCATGGAGGACATAGAGAAGATAATGAAGGGCGACATCCTGGTAACCGTGATGACATCCCCCGATCTCGTGCCCGCGATGAGCAGGTCCGGCGCCATAGTCACGGACAACGGCGGGTCGAACTGCCACGCCGCGATAGTGTCGAGGGAGATGGGGATACCGGCCATAGTCGGCACGGAGACCGCGACCTCGGTCCTGAAGGAGGGCGAGCTCGTCACGGTCGACGCCTACTCTGGGATAGTGTACGAGGGCTCCGTAGCGGTCGACAAGCCCGATATGCTGGACCTCGGCGAGACCGGCGAGACGAGGACTAAGGTGAAGGTCAACATGGTCTTTGCGGACAAGCTGGAGGTCGCCTCAAAGACCGATGGTGTGGGGCTGCTGAGGATCGAGCACATGATAACGAAGTTCGGCGTGCATCCCGCCAAGCTCATGCGCGAGGGTAGGAGGGAGGAGTATGTCAATCTTTTGGTGGATGGGATAAGGCCCATAGCAGAGGCCTACAGTCCGAAGCCCGTGTGGGTCCGCACTTTGGACGCGAGGAGCGACGAGTTCAGGCACCTGCAGGGAGGGGAGGACGAGCCGCACGAGGACAACCCGATGCTCGGCTGGCACGGCCTCAGGAGGAGCCTCGACGAGCCCGAGCTCTTCAAGGCCGAGCTCGAGGCGATCAAGAGGCTGCACGGCGAGGGCCTGACGAACGTCAGGGCCGAGATACCCTTCGTGATCAGCGTCGAGGAGTTGAGGAGGGCGAACCAGATTGCGGCGGAGGTCGGGATGGGCGAGGGATTCAAGTTCGGCCTCATGGTGGAGACGCCGGCCTGCGCCCTCGACATCGAGGAGTTCTGCAGGGAGGGCATAGAGTTCGCGAGCTTCGGCACGAACGACCTCACCCAGCTGACTCTGGGGATGGACAGGAACAACGAGAAGATAATGAACATAGGGTCCGAGTTCCACCCGTCCGTCATCAGGCAGATGAAGGAAGTGATTGAGGTTTGCGCCCGCTATGGGGTGGAGAGCTCGATATGCGGCGAGGCGGGGAGCAGCCCCGAGATGGCGAAGATACTCGTGAGGGCGGGGATTAAGAGCGTGTCCTGCAACATCGACGCGATAGACAAGATAAGGGCGGCGGTCTATCAGGCGGAGAGAGAATCGGGCTATTCGGAGAGACCTTCGGAACTGTTCACTGAAATTGTATGATGCTGTCCCGATTGTCCGACTCCATCAGCTTCATCAGGCTCTTCATGTTGCTCGTTCCCATGATATTTTTCACATAGGAATCCTTGTCGTTCGCGCCCCTCCTGCCCTCCTCCTCGGCCGCCATGAGCCTCGGCAGGTATTTTTTTATCGTCGACGCCTTGTACGGGCCGGCGAGATTCTGGTACCCGTCGTACGACTTCACAATGAGGTTGAACTCTTGGTATTCCCCTATGTTCTTGCTTTCCATGTTATCTTCGAACGCGTTCAGGGGGTATGTAAAGTTGTGGCCGAGCTTAGGCATTGAGCACAGTATGAAGGAGGAGTTTTTCTGGACGTTCCTGCCCTGGCCAAGATAGCCGTGCTTGAGCTCCATGAACCGATAATCCAAATCAGTCTTTATAAGATTTTCCGACGTTGTTATAATTCAGGAGAGCCTCAACTGGGATTTGAACCCAGGACCCCTTCCTTACCATGGAATTTAGCTAGTTTTTCCTAACTATGTGCTCTACCGGGCTGAGCTATTGAGGCTTAATTCAAATTTTGAATTTCACAGTTTTTAAATGCTGTTTTTAATCTGGCTCCAGGTAAAGGTGGTCTTCCAGATGTACCACACCGTTTGTCTTGATGGCGACCTGAATGCCCTTCTTGGCGGAGTCGGCGCTCTTGCCGTCGACCTGAATGCTTTCCACGGTCTGCACGAGGTCCGTGTTGGGGCCCTCGAATGACACCCTGTCCCCGACGGAGAAGTCCGATTCGACGTCCACGACGGCCACCCCTATCTTCGGGTAGAAGTGCCTGACTATGCCCACGAGCCTCTTCGCCATGTACAAACCTTGTCTTGCAATATTCATTAGCTTGTGCGCCGAATATGTTTGTATGAAGCTCTCGCCCGCCAAGATGCTCATCTGGGTCATGGCCGTCGTCGTGCTTGCTGTCGTCTTCATACAGCCCGGCAGCGAGACCGGCAAGTACGTCTACCAGGTGGAGACGATAGACAACAAGTGCACGTTCGACGAGTACCAGCAGCAGGACATACGAGCCGTCGGGGACTCCATATTGATTGTGATGCCCATACAGACACCGACGCCCTGCTACGAGGTCCAAGGATCGGTCGACTTCTTCAGGAGCGACATAACCGTCAACCTGCAGACGAAGAAGAGGGCTGAGGCGTGCACGGCAGAGTGCGTCGGGGTGACCGTGGCGAGGGTCGTGATATCCAACCTCGACTCCGGGACTTACGGCCTGCAGATCAACGCGCCGGACAAGTCCGTCAGGACCAGCGTCAAGGTGAAGTAGTTGGTCAAGGAAGGCCAGAAGGCGCCCGCCTTCGCGCTGCCCGACGAGTCTGGATTCGATGTCGCCCTCTCAGACTTCGCGGGCAAGAGGATTGTCCTCTACTTCTACCCGCGCGACATGACGCCGGGATGCACGATAGAGGCCTGCAGCTTCCGAGACTACCATGCCAAGTTCAAGGAGAGGGGCGCCGTAATTTTGGGGGTGAGCACCGACGGTCAGAGGTCCCACGCGAAGTTCAAGGAGGCGCACGGACTGCCCTTCGCATTGCTGAGCGACAAGTCGGCCTCGGTCTGCAGGAAGTACGGTGTCTGGAAGAAGAAAAAATTCATGGGCAAGGAGTACATGGGGATAGAGAGGACGACTTTCGTGATAGACGAGGCGGGCAAGATATCCAAGATATTCAAGAGGGTGCAGCCGCTCGGCCACTGGAAGGAAATATTGGCCCTACTATGACGTGTACCTGACCAGCTCTATGTCGCATCCCCTACATACGCTGCACTTCATGCACTCGTGGTTCCCTATGCAGGCTATCGGGTTCTCTATCCTGGTCTTGCAGTCCTTGCAGCGCCATTCGACCGTCTTTCCCATAATTACACATGACCGGCAAGCTTTTTGTTCCTTAGCTTCAGGAGAGAATTCCCGCAGTCTTTGCAGAATTCCCCCTTCGGGCTCCATCTGGACTCGCTCTTCATCTTGTTGCACTTCGGGCAGAACCACGGGAAGTCCTTGAACATAGCAGAGTGCGGGAGGGGGGATTTGAACCCCCGTATCCACTAAGGAACTGGAACCTCAATCCAGTGGAATTGACCGGGCTATCCGACCCCCGCGTTACAGACAAAATTTATCTTCCGCGTATATAAGAAGTGCGCCTTCGCGCCTCGTCAGCAGATGTCCGAGCCGTAGACGCAGGATTTGAGCACGTTCTTCGGGTTGTTTGTCAGGTCCCTTATCTTCTCTACCCGGACGCGCATGTCTTTCTTCGGGGCGAACTTCATGTACTCCCTCTCGACTATGACGTAGAAGCTGTTGCAGTTGACGATAAGGGTGTAGGCCTTCTTCTTGGTGGTCTTGCTGAACATTCTGTTCCCGCGCATCACTCCCTCCTGCAGGTTCTCCGTCCAGGACTCGAACTTCACTATCTTCCCCACGGCGGACGCCTCCCTGTTCTTCACAATCAGCCCCCTCTTCCCGCTCTCTAGAATCCTCACCCCGTCCCCCCTCAGGAGGCCGAGTATTTTCATCCCCTTCTTCGGTATCTTGTGTGTCTGGTTGTAGACCTCGAAAGGCGCGGAGTCGTTCAGCCTCAGGAGCAGGTAGTCTCCGAATCCGGGCATCTCGTCCTCGAGCCTGACCTCCACGACCTTGAACTCTGAGTCTATGTATTCGGGGTCCATGAAACGAATTTGTGAGTGCTGCTTAAATCTTCGACAGGAGCTCGAACAGGCTCCTGACGGACAGGAACTCGGTGACGTTGCCCTGCATCGGGTTGCCCCCGCAGAGGGTTATGCCTGCTATCCTGCCCTTGAAGGACGACACCACGTCGCAGAACTGGCGGAACGTCATGCCCTCCGGCTCGCTGTAGTCCACGTTCGGCGCTATGCTGGGGTCGAAGCAGTCCACGTCCAGGTTCACCCATATCTTCTCCCCCTGCGTGAAGATCCCCAGCTGGTCCTTGACCTCCTCTATGTTGTCCTCTATCTCCCTCGGCGTGATGTGGAGGATCTTGCTCTTCTCCATGTAGGCCATCGTGTCCTCGTCGACGGAGCGCAGCCCTATCACACAGACGCTGTCCGCGCCGACCACCTCGACGGTCCTCCTCAGCCACGTCGAGCTGTTCTCCCTCTCGTTCCTGAAGCCGTCTATGGACTCTATCTTCGGGTCCGTGTACTTGTCCAAGAGGTCCGTGTGGGCGTCGAAGCTGATCACCTTCACGTTCTTCAGTATGTTGCACGCGCGGTAAGACGCGATGTCGCCCTTCGTGATGATCACGGGAACCTTCCTCTTCAAAAATATCTCCGTCAGCTTCCTGTCGAGCTCCTTGTGGTCGGTCACGTCCCCGGCGTCGCACACCTTCTTGTCGAAGAGGTTCCTCTTCCTGTATATGTCGAATATCTCGACGAACCAGCTCTGCTTCCTCAGGCTGTCCACGTACTCCTTCCCGCCGGTCCCGTTAGGCACCCCTATCACTACCACGTCCGCCTCCTCCTCCGTGAAGAGGTCCGTGAAGAACTTGTCGTACATGGATAGAATCTCCCGCTCCACGCTAAAATATCTTTGCCTGTCGTCGAATGATTCGTTTCTATCAGAACGGCTTTTAAGCGGCTGCGACCAATATTTCATTGATGAGTTCTGTTGACAGGCCCGTCATACAGTTGGTCGGGGTCGGGAAGACATACGACATGGGCGAGGTGAAGGCGGAGGTCCTGCACGGGATAGATTTTTCCGTCGATAGGGGGGAGTTCGTGGCCATAGTGGGCGCCTCCGGATCGGGGAAGTCCACGCTGCTGCAGATTATGGGGCTCTTGGACAGGCCGACCAAGGGTAAGGTCCTGATAAACGGCATAGATTCTTCCAAGATGAGCGACGACGAGCTGGCGGACATGCGCGGCAGGAACATAGGTTTCGTGTTCCAGTTCTTCAACCTTTATCCGACGCTGAGCGCGAGGGGGAACGTCGAGCTTCCCATGATGATACAGGGTATGCCGTCAGGGGAGAGGACCCGGAGGGCGAGGGAGATACTCAGGTCCGTCGGTCTCTCCGACAAGGAGGAGAACATGCCCTCCCAGCTGTCCGGCGGGCAGAAGCAGAGGGTGTCGATAGCGCGCGCCCTGGCGATGGAGCCCGCTCTTATATTGGCGGACGAGCCGACAGGCAACCTCGACTCAAAGACGGGTCAGGAAGTCATAGACATGATTGCGCGCCTGGGGAAGGGCGGCAATAGAACCATATTGGTAATAACCCACGACCGCCACATAGCCGAGCATGCCGAGAGGATAGTCGAGATAAAGGATGGCAGGGTTATATCCGATAGGAAGAACAAGAATAGAAGAGTTGTTGAACGATGAAGCTGGCATATTTTGCAATCGGCCTGTTGTTTTTGGCGGTCCTGCCGTCGGCGTCCCTCGCGCAGTCGTCGGACGCCTCGGTGAAGTTCGAGGTCCTGAAGTACGACCCGTCTCCGGCCGAGGCCGGCGAGCTGCTGGAGCTGTGGCTGGCAGTCGGCGTCGTCGGCAACACGGAGCTCAGGAACTACGTCGTGGAAGTCGTGCCGGATTTCCCGTTCCTTTTGGCCACAGACGAGGACGCTAAGAGGAGGTTCTCCGTGATAGACTCCAACGGGGTCGTAGCAAAATACAGGATAAGGGTGGACGGGTCGGCCCTAGACGGCGACTCGGTCCTCAGGGTCAAATATTATCCCGACGGATCGTCGTCCCAGCCGGCGCGCGAGGTGACGATCTCTATTTTGGGCAAGGTCAACGTGCAGCTCTCCTCCGCCCAGCCCGACACCCTGATACCGGGCAGGCCGACGAAGGTGAAGTTCCTTTTCAAGAACGACGGCAACGCGCCCGTCAGGGACCTGGCCATTAACTGGACCGACCCCGACGCCGGCATACTCCCGCTCGCGGGCGAGAACAGGCAGAGGATAGACTTCCTGGGGGTCGGAGACGAGAGGGAGGTCGAGTTCAGCATGATAGCGGATCCGCAGATATCGCAGGGCGTGCACGTCATAAACCTCAACATGGAGTTCCTCAGGTTCGGGGAGTCGACTAGCAGGACTTCCAGCGTCGCCTTCATAGTCGGCGGGGTCACGGAGTTCGACGTGACGCAGGACGAGGTGAGCGAGGACGCGGTCTCATTGTCGATAGCCAACATAGGAGTGAATACCGCCACGGGCGTCCTCGTTTCGGTACCGGAGCAGAGCGGATGGGAGATCAACGGGGCGTCGGACGCGTTCCTCGGGAACCTCCAGTCCGGCGACTTCACCGTCGCTTCGGTTGACGTGGTGTCTTTGTCGCAGGCGCCGAAGCAGACGCTCAGGGTGCTGGTGAAGTACACGGACACGGTAGGCATACGCCAGACGATGGAGGCGGAGGTCCCGATAAATTTGGATAAATCCATGGGCAAGTCGAAGAAGGACGACTCCAGCCAGATTTACATAATTTTGGTCATAGTGGCCGTCATTGCGTTGGGCGTGGCCCACTTCAAGTTCAGGGTTTTCAACAAGACGAAGAAGAGGTAATCGGATGCTGCTCCGCGACTACCTGGAGTTTGCCAAGGGCAGCCTGGTTCACAGGAGGCTCAGGAGCTGGCTCACTGTCCTCGGAATCATCATCGGCATAGCCGCCGTATTCAGCTTGGTGTCCATAGGCCAGGGCTTCGACAATCTGATCAGGGAGCAGATAAGCTCGCTTGGCGGGAACTTCATATTCATCACGCCTTCGACCGGGACCTCCCAGAGCGGCGGCCCCAGCTTCGGGTTCAGCAGCGGCGTCGGGCCCAGGTCCGCAAGTCAGGGAATCCTCACGACCAACGACGTGACGGCCGTCAGCTCCGCAAGGGGAGTGGTGTTCGCGGACGGGATAATATTCGACAGGGCGGACGTGGAGTTCAGGGGAGAGTCCGTCACGACGAACGTCCAGGGATACACCGTGGACCTTCTCAAGGAGTTTCCCCTCGTGAGCGTCGGCGAGGGCAGGATATTCTCCTCCGGCGAGTCCAAGGTCGCTATAGTCGGCTTCAAGGTCGCCAAGGACTTCTTCGAGCGCGAGGTGAAGCTCGGCGACATAATCACGGTCGAGGGCGAGAGCTACAGGGTCATCGGCATATTCGCGGAGGGCAGCGGCGCCACCGCGTCTATATTCGACCAGTCCATAGCCGTGCCTAGGGACGACGCGAGGAGGATGTTCATGGAGCCGGGTAGCAGAGAGGTCTCCGCGATATTCATCAAGATGTCCGAGGAGGCCGATGCCGACAGGGTGCTGAGGGACGTCGAGAAGAGGCTCCGCGCCTCGCACAAGGTGACGGAGGAGGACCAGGACTTCACCGCCACGAGCTCTAAGGCCATACAGTCCAGCGTGGCCGCGATAACCAGCGGCATCACCATTTTCCTCGGAGGGATAGCCGCAATATCCCTCCTCGTCGGGGCGATAGGCATAGTGAACACCATGTTCATGTCCGTGATGGAGAGGACGAAGCAGATAGGCATACTGAAGGCGCTCGGCGCCAGGAACAGCCAGATAACGGCGATATTCCTGATAGAGTCCAGCATGCTCGGGCTCGTCGGCGGCATAATCGGCGTGTCGATTGGCGTTGCGCTGGACCTAGTCATAGGCAGCAAGGAGCTGCTGGGTCCGTCCGCATTCGTCGCGCCCATAACCCCCGAGCTCGTAATATTCTGCGTGTCGTTCTCCGCCATAGTGGGCACCATATCTGGAGTGATGCCGGCTAGGCGCGCCGCGAAGATGGACCCGGTGGAAGCGATAAGGTACGAGTAGTCACGCCTTCCTAGATTTCGCGTACTCCCTGATTATGTTCCTGAAAGATACGGTGTAATTCCCAGGGTTTTTCCTAACGTCCTTTAAAACAAAATCAAGGTCCGTCCAGACGGGCTTCGCCCCCACTTCCTTCCTGTCGTGCCTGAAAGGTCCTGGATGCACGGCCTCGAAGACCGTCGTTATCTCCTTGTTTTTCGCCAGGTTGTCGTTGGCGAATTTCAGGACCCTCCTCAACTTTATGTCCGGCATCCTCATGCCGGCGAACAGCTCCTCCTTCATCTCCGTCTCGGCCGCCTTCCTCGCGGTCTCGCCCGCCATGACGTGCCCGCCCGCGGAGTGCTGCCATAGTCCCGGGTCCTGCTCCATGTCCGTGCTCCTCTTCTGCAGCAGAATCTCCCTCCTAGTCCTGTCTTTGAAAATCAGCACGCACGACGTCCTGTGCCGCAGACCCTTCCTATGGCACTCCGTCCAGGTGGCCTTGCCCACGACTCTGTCGTCCTCGTTCACCACGTCGTAAGTCTCGTCTTCCATGATTTGATATAAACGGCTCTGGAATTAAATGATTTCCGTCCTAGACGCTCCATTTCTTGTCCGTGCTGTCGAACTTCCCGGTGTTCAGGACGTAGAATTCGCTCCCCCTGTAAGACACGGTGCCCTCAGACATGTCGTATCTGTCCCTCAGGTCGCCTATTATCGGCCTGGCCCACCTCTCGGAGACGATGAGACTCGGGTTCCTCCTCCCGTATTCCGACAGCGCAATCTTCATCCCGACCGCATCGTTGATCTCGGCCTCTATCCTGTCGAACGCCGAGGCATAGACTTTTACCGGTCTGCCGTCGGACGCCTCCCTGTCGCCGGTGGCCACAATCATCCCTATTCTCTGCAGCGCGTCCATGTTCCTGTAGAGCGACGTCATCGGGACTTTCAAGGATGGGTCCCTGGCGGCCCCTATCTTGGTGTTCTTGTTGCGGGAGAAATAGCTGTAGAGTTCGAAGTTGTCCGCTATCGCGCCGATTATCGCCGCAGCCGCCTCCTCGTCGGGCACGTAGTCCCACCGTCCTTTCATACAGATTCGGATGGAAGCGAAGCTTTTATGCTTTCCCGCCGCCTCCGGAAAAAAGTCGGTCATGCTCCCTGTGGGAACGTCTATGGGAGAAACTTTTAGGGAGCATTATCATTTTATAATTCCGTGCTCCAAATCATATTTGAAGGGGTAAATCTCCTCGTTTTTACAATTTGGGCACAACGTTACCAGATATTCCTTGATTACATTGTTTTTTTGTAGTATACTGTAGCTATACCACACCTGTAATTCTCTATGAATTATGTTATTACAATCGACACAACGGAATATTTTTTTCTCAATAAATGTGTTTTTATTTTTCTTAATAGAATCTTTACCAAACCAAAATAAATTTATTCTTTCGTTACAAAACATGCATTTACCGTTATATTCATATTCTAAAGCTCCAAAAATATTGTTTTGTGTTGATATTGATTTTTCGTTTCCTAATGATTTTGCTAACTCGCGTAACATAGCGGTTAATACGCCAATTTTATCGTTTTTTACGCCTACTTTTCGAATATACCAATTAACTTTTTTATGATTAATCAAGTGTTTACAATTCCAACATTTCATATCGAATTGTTTTAATGATATCATGTAAACTATAATCGCCCTATGGATTTGTGGGTATATAAAAAACGCTACATTAGGAAAACTTCCATGCTACCTGCGGGAACTTCAATTAGGGAATTAAAAGGAGTATTATTATAGTTTCTTCTTCGGAACAGGACCCGTTAGCTTAACATGGCATTTTTTACATATGACCATCAAATTACTTTCTCTTGGGTCTGACGGATCGTAGTTTTTATGGTGGAAGTCAAACTTGATGTTGAACAACAAGGTACCACAGTTCTCACACTTTCCCCTAGACCGTGCCATAATTCTTTTTTGTAACCCAAATGGGATTTTAGTTCTTTTTTTCCTTATTTTTGGTTCTATTTCAGGTTTCTTGTCAAGAGACTTCTCATATTCCTCAATCCAGTCCATAATGCTGCCCTTTTCAGGTTTGATTGTCAGACTCATAATTTGTCTGTGACTTTCCATTCTTTTAAATATTTCTCTAATAGTCATGCTCCCTGCGGGATTTGAACCCGCGTTTCCACCTTGCTTCTCTCATCCGATGTGTCAAATCTTTCGAAGTCAATCGAAAGGGTGGAGTCCTTGACCGGGCTAGACGAAGGGAACCCAGACTCTTCTCTTGTGATATGGGTTATTTGGGTTTATTTCTTTAAGGGGTCTTCTAGGCGCGCCCCGGGTTTCCGGCTGCAGCAGGCCGCCGTCAATGGTTTAAATTTCACTCCCCATTTTTTTGATATGATCCCATACACGAATGCCAACGGTTCCGGCAAATTTCAACGGGACATGATGGGGCGCGGCGGGCAAGACATGGTAGAGGACCTGTACCCCATAGGCACGGACGTCAACCGGTTTATAGACAAGTCCAAAGACTTCATCGCGAAGCTGGCCGGCGGGAGCGTGTGGGTCGTTGACATGCAGTCCCTTAGAAATATGGTTGGAAGTTTCGGTTATAGGGTCGTGGAGTCCGCAATCGGATACTCGTCCGATGGCGACGTCTCCGACATACCCTGCGAGAGCGTCGACGGCTGGAAGCACCCCATATACCTGAGGTCAAAGCCGGCCACCATAAGCCTTGTGTATAAGACCCTCCTTTCCAAGGAGGACAGGAAGTTCAAGCTGTTCGGAATGGAAGTTGGCAACATAGAGGAGATTGACGGCATATACTCGCCTGCCGTCCTGCCTGCCGACGAGGCGTTCCCTGGTCTGGATGCGGTAAAGTCGAACAAGTTCGGCGAAATCGTATTGAAGGTCGGAAAGATGTCGGACGACATCGACGTGGCCGAGCTGAAGAGGGAGCAGGCGACCAGCTACATTTACAAGTAGGGAGTGGGCAGGCTGGGATTTGAACCCAGGACCTATCGATTATCAGTCGATTGCTCCAACCAGGCTAAGCTACCCGCCCGTGAATAAAATATTGGTCTTCTCCGCGGTTAAATTCTTTCTTGACCCACACTTTATCACATGGGAATTTTCAAGAAAAACCAACCACCCGGCAAGTCCGGGAGCCTGGAAGAGGCGGTGGAGGGCGCGAGGAGCATGATGTCGTCGTACGGCCACATAGGTTATGGGAGCAGGCGCGCCCTGGGGGCGTGGAACGATTTCATGGGATACCTGAGGGACATACACTCCATGGGAGGGTGCGACGAGATATCCAAGATGCTCGGGGAGGCCAGAAAAGACAGATCCTACTTCTACGACAAGCTTAATTGGTTTCACAAGGAATATTGTTCAGGTCAGTTGGGCCGGTAGTTAAACCCGGTATAACGCTCGCTTCGCATGCGAGAGGCTACGGGTTCAAATCCCGTCCGGTCCACTCACGCACTATATTAGAGGGCGCCGCCGGGGAACGGCGCTCCATCCTTATTTTAGCGTGGGAGTAGAATATGGAATAGTCGGGATGATAGAACCAATCAAAGTCGACATATACATGGACGAGTACGTGAGGCCCAGGAAGATGGAGAGAAACCCTGGCATCATAATTTTCTCTTGCCAAACGAACGTCTACAAGAAGTCTGACATAGAGTACAACGCCGACGCGATAATGTCCGACAAGAGCCCGAAGCTGGCCGCCATGAAGTACATGCTGCCCCTGGCGCTGGCGTCCTCGTTCTCCTACAGCCTCGAGCTGGAGCACGGCCAGGCCTCGTGGGAGAACCTGTCGCGGAAGGTCTCTAGGAACATGTCCAAGATATACCAGACCTTCGGCTCGCTCGGGTTCGAGATAGACAAGATATACCCCTGCAGGAACGTGGGCGAGAAGCTCGAGAAATACATAAGGAGGAACCCGGGACACGTCATCTTCGGGCCCGACATACTGGGGAAGATCAGGAACGACAAGCTCGACAGGACGCACAGGCTGAGGGAGGGCTACGACGTCCAATACTACATCAAGGAGGCGTCCGGGGTGGTGGCGAGGGAGAGGAGCGATCTCATGATGTCCGGCATATCAGACGAGATAGCCTCCGCCAGAAAGAAGCGCCGCATGAGCCAGGCCGACAAATATTCGCTCTTTTCAGGCATAGCCGACAGGTACAACGCGGAGTCCTCGAGGATCATACCGACGATACACGTGACGCCGCCCCACGGCATGGGGCTGGAGAACTTCGTGAAATTCTCCCCGAAATAACCGTTAAGTGTCTGAAGCGACAACGGTCATTTATGATAATAGCCGCGACCAGCGACATCCACCTGCCGAACAACTACCAGGAGTTCGTGATGGCCGTCGACAGGATGAGGAAGAAGCCGGACCTGTTCCTGGTGGCGGGGGACGTCGTCGACAGGGGAGAGGCCAACGAGTACGACAAGTTCTACAACATAATTTTCGGGAAGTTCTCGTGCCCGATATTCTCCTGCTTCGGCAACGGGGAGTTCCACCAGATGCAGGAAGACCTCAGGAAGAACTACAGGGACATAAAGTTCCTCGACGACAGCTCCGCCGCGGTGATGGTCGGGTCCAAGACGGTCGGCATATTCGGCACCACCGGGAGCCTCGACAGCCCCACCCCGTGGCAGTCCGCCAACATACCTAACATAGAGGGCGTGTACAGGGGCAGGGTTCTGGAGACCGACAGCGCCCTCTCCACGATGGAGGCCGACTTCAAGATACTCCTGATGCACTACGCCCCCACCTACAAGACGCTGGAGGGGGAGAACCCTAGGTACTTCCAGAACATGGGGTCGAGCGCATACGAGAGCGTCATATTGTCGAGGAGGCCGAGCCTCGTGATCCACGGCCACAGCCACCGCGGGACGAAGCAGGCCTGGCTTGAGACCGTGCCGGTTTTCAACGTGTCCTTCCCCCTGAACAGGGAGATAGTCATCATAGACACGGACCAGCTGAAGCCCGGTCTATCCAGGTTTGTTTAGGATGCTGGACTTGTAGACTCGCGGCCTGTAGGGCCCCATCTTCCTCAGCTCGACCCTGTCCATGCCGATTTTTTTTAGTATCTTCCTCGCCTCCGTCATCGTCGGCTTCTGGTCGTAGCCGATGCATATCACGTCGGGCCTCAGTTTCCTAATGAGCCCGTACGTGACCTTCCTCTCGCCCAGAATCGCCGAATCCACGTGCCTCCTCAGGGCGCCGAGCCTACTCCTCTCGCCGTTCATGGGCCTCGAGCCCTTCGTCTTGGCCACGTTGGAGTCGCGAGCCACCACGCCGATTATATAGTCGCCGTGCCTCCTGGCCTGTTCCAGGAACTTCATGTGGCCCTCGTGGAGGCCGTCGAAGGTGCCGAAGACGAGTACCTTTTTCATATCATGTCCCCGATAAATGGTGTAGCCTTGCTCCGTTCTTCTGTTTCATGGACGGCCTGTGGCCTTTTCGACAGAGGCTTTTGAAGCAAGGCAATAGTTAGTGAGGTCTCGCCTTATTTAAGATTTGTTCGAGGACGGTATAACTAGAATACCCGCCACGTTCCGTCGGCCCCAGGCCTGTCTTTTTTGAAACAAAGAAAGAAAATCTGAGACTCCCAGACCAAACAGAACGTCTAGTCGGCGGGATTAATGAGATTATCTCTTAGACTTTTTCTTTGCTCCCTTCTTCTTCTTTGCTGCCATTTGTCATTCACCTCATGCTCTCAGACGCATCTGAGGCGTCTTCATAAGCGAGAAACCGGTAGCAGACCCTGATGAATTTGAAATTTTCGGTGAAAACAAAACATTTTCCGGTCCAATCGAGGAAGTTTGCTGCATCATTTTACTAAATCTAATTTGTCGTCGCTTTCATATAAAGATATTTTATTTTTTTTTCTGGAAAATTTTCTCGAAAAAAATAATTTTATGGGATTTTCCGCGCGTCTTCTCAACTTTTTATCCGCGCCTTTTGATTATTTAATGATGGAACTGACGCCGAAGATAACGGAGAAGACCTGGGACCACAAGTTGGAGGAAAAAGTCCTCGAGAAGTGGAGGGGCTCGGACATCTACAAGTTCGATGAGGGCAGGCCGGACATTTTCGTCATGGACACGCCGCCTCCATATCCGTCCGGCAGGCCGTGGCACATAGGCGCCGCCGCTCACTACTCGCAGATTGACATGATAGCGCGCGCGCACCGCATGCTCGGGAGCAGCGTCCTGTTCCCGATAGGCATAGACAGGAACGGGATAGCGGTGGAGGCCTACGCCGAGAAGAAGCTCGGGATAAGCATGCACAACACGCCGCGCCAGCAGTTCACGGAGCACTGCAGGACCGTCCTGGACGAGCTGGAGGCGGAGATGCTGGGCATAATGAGGAGCCTCGGCATGTCTTGCGACTTCGACAATTATTACAGGACCGACTCCGTCGAGCACAGGTCCCTCACCCAGAAGACCTTCATCGAGCTCTGGAAGAACGGCATGATCATAGAGGACACGAGGCCGAACAACTACTGCACCAAGTGCTGCACCATCATAGCCGACGCCGAGGTCGTGTACGAGGACCTGCCTACCCAGCTAGTCTACATGAGGTTCGGCGTCAAGGAGGGCGGGGAGATCGTCATAGCGTCCACGAGGCCCGAGCTCCTCGCGGCCTGCCAGGTCGTGATTGTGAACCCCGACGACGAGGCAAACAGGAAGTTCGTCGGGAAGACCGCGGTGGTCCCAATCTACGGCAAGGAGGTGAAGATAGTCGCGCATCCTCAGGCGAAGTCCGACTTCGGCTCCGGGGCGGCGATGATATGCAGCTACGGCGACTTCTCCGACGTGCGCCTCTTCAGGGAGATGAAGCTCAAGGAGGTCGTCATGCTCGACGTCAGGGGCAAGCTGACGCAGAGCGCGGGCGACTACGCCGGACTCTCGGTCTTCTCGGCGAGGGAGAAGATAATAGCGGACATGGAGGCGCAGGGTATAGTTTTGAAGAAGGAGACGATTGTGCACAGGACGCCCGTGTGCGAGAGGAGCAAGACGCCGATAGAGATAGTCCCGATGAAGGAGTTCTACCTCAAGCAGATGGACTTCGTCGACAAGATGAGGAGGTTCGGGGAGACGATGAAGTTCTATCCCGAGTCGGCGAGGCAGCTGCTGCTGGACTGGGTCGACTCAGTCGCCATAGACTGGCCGATATCCAGGAGGAGGTTCTACGCCACAGAGATACCGATATGGTACTGCAAGTCCTGCAACAAGGCCCACCTGCCGGAGCCCGGGAAATATTACCAGCCGTGGAAGGACAGGGCGCCGTTCGAGAAATGTGGGTGCGGCGGCACGGAGTTCGTGCCCGAGGAGAGGACGTTCGACACCTGGATGGACTCCAGCATAACGCCGCTGATGATATCCAGGTACGGCAAGGACGACAAGTTCTTCAAGAGGGTCTATCCGAACTCGATACGCGTGCAGGGCAAGGACATAGTGAGGACGTGGCTCTATTATTCGATGCTGCGCTGCTACCAGGTCACAGGCTCGCCGCCGTGGGGGAGCGCCTGGGTGATGGGGTACGTCGTGGACGAGAAGGGCAAGAAGATGAGCAAGAGCAAGGGCAACGTCGTGGACCCGATGCCGATACTCGAGGCGCACGGGTCGGACAACTTCCGCTTCTGGAGCGCGACCGAGGCCGGTCTCGGCTCCGACTACAGGTTCTCGGAGCAGAAGCTGCAGGGCTCGAGCAAGTTCCTCACCAAGCTCTGGAACGTGTCGAGGTTCATCTCCTCCTTCCCGCAGCCGGAGAGGGCCGCGCTGACCGAGACCGACAAGTGGATTGTGGAGGAGCTCGCTAGGACGATCATAGACTGCAAGAAGGCGTACAGGGAGCACAACTTCTTTCAGGCCGCGAACACTCTGAGGGACTTCGTGTGGAACGTCTTCGCGAACCACTACATGGAGATGGTCAAGGCGAGGGCCTATGGGGAGGGGGACTTCACCGAGGAGGAGAAGCGGGCCGCGTGGTACACCCTGCACATGTGCCTGAAGATGTCCCTCCAGCTACTGGCGCCCGTGACGCCGTTCATAACGGACTTCGTCTACGGCAGCCTATACTCGAAGAAGGGCGAGAGCATACATTCGATGACGTTCCCGTCCGCCAAGCTCACCACGTACGACGGGCAGGAGAGCCGGGCCGAGGTCACTAGGAAGATATTGGAGTTCAACTCAAAGGTCTGGAACGAGAAGAAGGCCGCCGGCCTGTCGCTGAACGAGGGCATGAAGTCCGAGGTCCCGCCCGACTTGGAAAAGTTCGGGAAGGACCTGAGGGCGATGCACAAGATGAAGGACTAGACGTGGACCGCTTTCTTCCTGCTGACTATCCTCCTCATCTGCGACCATATGTTCTCCTCCATTATGAAAGTCGCCGAGACGAATCCCATGACCGCCATCGCAGTCATCAGCAGGAACAGCGCCTGGAAGCCGAAGACCGCCGCGACGAAGCCCCCGGTTATCGCGGCGACGGACAGCATGATGTTTATCGAGCCCTCCCACACAGACCATTCGAACGCCTCGTGGCCCTTCCTGAGGCCCCTTGAGTACAAGGCCTCGAAAGTGGGGTTCATCATGGCTATGGCCACGCCCAGTATGCCCTGGACGAGGAACAGGTCCATCGGGGTCGACACGAATAGGTAGCCCGCTATGCCGACGACGTTTATCGCCCTGCCGACGATGAAGACCTTCTTCTTGTCGAGCCTGTCCTCTATCCTGCCGAAAAGGAGTATCAGCACGCCTATGACGAGGGTGTATACCGCTATCGCCGAGCTGGCGACGAATATGTCGCCGCCTATTTTTTGGGCGAATATTGCATAGATCGGGCCAATCATGCCGGCTGTGAAGTTGTAGAACATGCTCGACGTGATGAGTATCTTCAGGATCTTGTGCATATCGAACTCTATTTAAATGACCCCGACGAGATTAAAAATATGCTGGTCGAGTTTGCGGCTGACGGAAGTACTTGCGCCGGGAAGGACCCGGGTTTCGCAGCCGCATCTTTCTAACTCACGGTGATTTTTCATGGACGACGAATCCTCTTTTAAGTTGAAGAAGCTCATCAAGGAGCTCGACGCAGTCAGGGGCAGGCATACCGAGCTCGTGACCGTGTATGTGCCCGCCGGTGGCAACCTGCAGGACTCGATAGACCAGGTCAAGAGCGAGGGTTCGACTGCGAGCAACATAAAGTCCAAGGCGACGAGGAAGAACGTCGTCGACGCCCTGGAGAAGATAACGCAGCACCTGAGGACCTTCAGGAAGACGCCCCCGAACGGCCTCGCGGTATTCTGCGGCAACGTATCGGAAAACGAGGGCGCCGCAGACCTGAAAATATGGAGCATCGAGCCGCCGGTGGAGATGAGGCAGAAGCTCTACTGGTGCGACCAGGTCTTCGTGTTGGACCCGCTGAGGGACATGGTGAAGGAGAAGGACGTATACGGCCTCGTGATTTTGGACTCGAAGGAGGCCGAAATAGGCCTGCTGATAGGGAAGAGGGTCGTCTCCATGAGGCACCTCGACTCCGCCGTCCCGGGCAAGACGACGAAGGGCGGCTACTCCCAGATGAGGTACCAGCACGTGAGGGTCGCCCTGCTCAACGACTTCATGAAGGAGGTCGCGGAGAACGCTGCGAAGATCCTGCTGGAGCAGCCGGACTTGAAGGGCGTGATAGTCGGCGGTCCTGGTCCGAACAAGGACAGTTTCATCAAGAACGAGTACCTGACAGCCCAAATTAGGAAGAAGCTGATAGGTGTGAGGGACATCAGCTACATGGGGGAGTACGGCCTCGGCGAGCTGGTCAACAGGTCTCAGGACCTCCTGCTCGAGGCGGGCCTGGTGCACGAGCGCGAGATAGTGGAGAAGTTCTTCACCGAGCTGCAGAGGAACGGCAAGGTCGTGTACGGCCTCGAGAAGACGGAGAAGGCCCTCGACAACGGCGCCGCGGAGTCGCTGATGATATCCGAGGGCTTCGAGCTGTGGCGCGCCAGGTTCAGGTGCCAGAGCGGGCATGAGAAGACCGAGGACATGGTCGAGTTCGGCCTGGACAAGCAGGTCTGCGATATATGCAAGACGAGGATGGGCCTGCAGGAGAAGAGGGACGTCATGGAGATCCTCACGGAGAAGGCGGAGCAGTTCGGGGCGAAGCTCGAGCTGATATCGACCGACTCGAGGGAGGGGAAGCAGTTCAAGGAGATGGGCGGCATAGGCGCGACCCTCAGGTACAAGGTCTGAGCCAGAAAATTTTATAAACGCCGCGTTTGAATAGAGTGTGTGGCAGAATTAGATTCGATGCTCTCAGGCGTCATGCAGAACGACCTCGTGAGGCTCGTCATGGGCAACGAGTACATCCAGTCGGTCGTCATACTGGCGGCTTTCCTGGTGCTGGGGGCCATTGTTAACTTTGTCCTGAAGAACTGGATGACGAAGATCACGTCCAAGACTAAGACGGATCTGGACGACATAATATTCGGTATCATATCCAAGCCGATATTCGTCATAGTCAACCTGATTGGCGTTTACTTCGCCGTGATTAGCCTGTCCGTGCTGGAGGCCTACACGTCGACGGTCAACAGCCTGATATACATTTCAATAACCCTCATCGTGGCCTTCGCCGCGTCCAGGGTCGTGTCTTTGATTATAGGTAGGTGGATGAGCGAGAAGGCCGGCCTGGGCAAGGCGCCCGAGCTTATCAACAGGATAGTCATGGTCCTGATATACGTCGCCGCGGCGCTCGCGATAGCGGCGCACTTCGGGGTCGAGATAACGCCTGCAATAGCCGCCCTCGGCGTCGGCGGCCTGGCGATAGGCCTGGCTCTCCAGAGCACGCTCACCAACTTCTTCGCCGGGCTCCACATAATATCCGACAGGCCCGTAGTCGTCGGGGACTACATAGAGCTGAAGAGCGAGGGCGTCGAGGGCCACGTCGTCGACATAAGTTGGAGGTCCACGAGGATCAGGACGCTAGCGGACACGATAGTCGTTATACCGAACGCCAAGCTCTCCGACAGCGTCATAGTCAACGATTATTCCGACGGTAAGGAGATCAACTTCAAGGTGTCTTGCGGCGTCTCGTACGGTTCGGACCTGGACGAAGTGGAGTCCGCCACTCTTGACGTGGCCAGGTGGGTTCAGAAGAACTCCGATGGTGCCGTGAGGGACTTCCAGCCCGTCATGAGGTTCGAGAAGTTCGGCGACTCCAACATAGACTTCAAGGTCACGCTGAGGGCGCAGAAGATCGAGGACAATTATCAGATGACGCATGATTTCATAAAGGCCCTGAAGAAGAGGTTCGACAAGGAGGGTATAGAGATATCGCACCCTGTCAGGAAGATATACGATTCCGACAGGGCATTGAAAAAATAGTCCTCATATCCCGAATATGTCCCGCGCGTTCCTGGACAGTATGGCGTCGACCTGGTCGAAGCTCATCCCGCGCCTCTCCGCTATCTTCTCAATCGTGACGCGCACGTTCTGCGGCACGTTGCCCTTGCCGGGGTAGGGCGAATTGAAAGGCGAGTCCGTCTCCGTGACGAGCTGCGACAGCGGGAAGCGCTCGGCTATTTTGAGCAGGTTCTTGCTAGTCGGGGTGATGGTCGGCATCGATATGTAGTACCCCCTGTCGACGATCTGCTGCGCGAGCGTCACGCTGCCCGAATAATGGTGGAACACGACGTTCCTCAGGTCGGTCTGGCTGACGATCTCGAACGAGTCCTCCTCCGCCTTCCTCGTGTGCAGCACGACCGGCAGCTTCATCTCCGCGGCCAGGTCGAGGAACTTCCTGAACCACTCCTTGCATCTCTTGATCTGGTCCGGCTCCTTGATCCAGTGGTAGTCCAGACCTATCTCGCCTATTCCGACTATGTCCCTCCTGACCGAGCGTATGAGGTCCATGTGCCTCTCTATCTGCTCGTCCCTCATTGCGACGACGTCCTCCGGGTGTATTCCCAGCGTGAGGTGCACAAATTCCTTATTGTTCCTCCTCAGTTCCAGCGCGTCCTTCGCGTCGTTCACGAGGCCGCAGGTTATGACGGACTGCATCTCCTTTCTCGCGGAGTCTAGGATCGCCGGCAGGTTCTCCCTCATGCTCTGGTACGTGAGGTGGCAGTGCACGTCTATCATGCATAGAGATTCGCGCGCATCGGAAATAAAACATGCTCTGTGAGGGAGAATCTACTCTATTTTGGTGGCGTTGACCACGCCGTCCTGGCTCGGCCTGGAGACCACGATGGCGTTCCCGACCTCGGTCTTGAGTATCGAGCCCTTCGTTATGATGAGCCTCCTCACGTAGTGCGGGTTGGCCCTGTTCTCGACCACTCCCAAAATTTTGACCTTCTTCGTCGTGTTGTTCTTCGGGTCGGTGACGTTGGCGAACTCCGTCATCATGGCGCGGACCTTGATGTTGCCGCGCTTCCTGACGTCCGTCCTCCTCTTGTCCGGGCCGAGCTTGGTCAGTATCGCGACGGACCCGAGCTCGTTCTTTCTCTTTCCGCGGGCCAGAGAAATCTCTCCGCCGGTCCTCTTTTTTCCTTTTTCACCGTGCCAGAAGGGCATATGTATCTCAACTCAATTGTAACACGATGCCTAAATACGTTACGCAGACCCGATTTTCGGGATTATTTTCCCGGCCCCGCTTTCCAAACGCGCCCCGAGACCCATGTTAGGTTTAAATAAAAGCCGATGCAATGTAGAGTAAATGTCAGATAGACCGATAGACGCTCTGGACAGGGCAAAGGGAAAGAAAATCTACATCAAGCTGAAGAACGGCGAGGAGGTAACGGGCATACTGAAGGCGCTCGACCTCCATCTGAACCTCTGGGTCGACGAGGCCGAGATCTCGAACAAGACCGAGGGCAAGGTGAAGATGGGAACTATTCTAGTCCGTGGCGACACGATAGTGTACGCGTCCCCAGTCCAGGTCTAAGTAGATTGTTTGATTTCAGAATTTCCAGTTTCCTAGTGGGAAATTTGATTCGTTCGGCTTCAGCTACGCGGACCGGAGACGGCATGCCCCTATTCCTGCGCGAACCCCGACGAGTCGATCCAGATTTCTTCGCCGTCTCTCTTTTTCTTCCCGCGTGCCTTCGCCTTCTTCCCGGCGCGCCCCGGCGCGGAACCTTTCATATTCTGGAACTTGTGCGACGGTTGTGATAAGTTTTCCCGGAACCCCGGCCCGGCCCATTTTGTAAACGTTTAAATTCTTACCAAAACCAAGTTTGGTAAAGTGGTTTGATGAAGGGTACACCGTCGATGGGCAAGAAGAACAGGATATCCCACGTGCGCTGCAGGCGCTGCGGGAGGGTCGCGTTCAAGGTCAACACCAGCCAGTGCGCCGCGTGCGGCTACGGCAAGACGGCCAAGATGAGGGGGTACTCCTGGATGACGCACACGCTGACCAGGGCGGTCAGGAAGCTGGCGAAGAGCCAGATAAGGAAGAGCGCCGCGAGGAAGAAAAAACGCTAGGCGCAAAAGTATTAGACTGCTTTGCGCGAATTTGTTTCTGAGGGGGCCCATAGCTCAGCATGGTAGAGCACCTGGCTTTTAGCTTCAAGCGAAAAAGCGCTGATTCCGAGATGATGGAAGAAACCAGAGCGTCGTGGGTTCAAATCCCACTGGGCTCATCCTCCTTTTCAAAAACCGTCCAAGGGTCGGTTTTCCCCGCGGGGCCAAAAATGATATCTTTAAAATGGAATCATCGCAATAAATAATATGGAAGAATTCGTCAAGGAAAGGTACGGCGACGAGAAGGACTACAAGGTCACTGTGGGGTATCAGTCTGTTTTGAGCGACATCGAGCTGGCGATAGACGACGAGGACAGGCTGCCCGGGTCCAACGTCGAGTCCAAGAGCGAGATGGACGAGAAGATAGAGGAGATAATGGAGTCCTACGGGGGCGGCGACGAGAGCGTCTCCGTGTCCGCGTACCTCGAGCCCGACAAGGAGTACGGCCAGAAGGCGGCCCTCGAAGATGACGGGGGCGAGGCGGAGAACCTGGCCGACAAAATAGAGTACGAGTGCTCCGGGTGCGCAGCCGTGTTCGACGCGCCGGGAGTGTGCGGCGACTGCGACTCGATGCTGAGGCCGAAGTTCGACGGGAAGGAAGAGAACTAGCCACGGAAGTCGGGACTTTTTATGACGGAAGACCTACAGACCATAGCCGAGAGGGAGGTCGCCAGGGTCGACTCGATAGTCGAGAGGATGAGCGTCATAGACCAGGACAGGGCGGCGAGCCTGCGGGGAGTGCTGATGTCCTACTACCAGGACTGCAAGGGGTTCTTCCAGGCGGGCAAGTACCTGCAGTGCATAGAGGCGGCCTTCATCTGTTGGGCCTACGTCGACGCGGGCCTCCACCTCAAGGTCTTCAGCGTGCCCGAGGACATGCAGGACATTTTCACGGTTTAGGCGCCCCCGTTAAACTATTTCTTCAGAGAACGGGAATCATAGTGTAGCCAAGATCAGCATGAAGACCCACATCACCCGCATGGTCCTACAGGGATTCAAGAGTTTCAACAAGAGGGTATCCATACCGCTGCTCCCCGGCTTCAACGTCATAGCCGGGCCGAACGGCTCCGGGAAGAGCAACGTGGTGGACGCCGTGGTGTTCGTCATAGGCAAGACCTCGGCCAGGTCTCTGAGGGCGGACAGGCTCCACGAGCTGATCTTCCACGGCGGCGGCGAGAGGACGCCGGCAGAGTACGCCTCGGTCACGCTGTTTTTGGACAACACCAAGAGGACCTTCCCGTTCGACGAGGACGAGATATCCGTGACGAGGAAGGTCAACCGCAGGGGAGTGTCGGTGTACAAGCTCAATGGGAAGACGACCACGAGGGAGAAGGTGCTCCAGATTCTCGGTGGAGTGCACGTCAACCCGGACGGCCACAACATAGTTTTGCAGGGCGACGTCACGCAGATCATCGAGATGAACCCGGTCGAGAGGAGGTACATACTCGACGAGATATCCGGGATAGCGGAGTACAACGACAAGAAGGAGAAGGCGCAGAAGGACCTCGAGTCGGTCGACCAGAAGCTGAAGGAGGCGGAGATCGTCATAACCCAGAGGTACGACATCTTCAAGAAGCTCGAGGCGGACAGGAACGCCGCGATGCGCTTCCAGGAGGCGCAGACGCAGCTCCGGGTCGCGAAGGCGTCCTACGTCAAGAAGAGGCTCGAGACGTTCGAGGCCGACATGGGGAAGATCGACGAGAAGCTCGTCGCCAAGGAGGCCGAGCTGAAGGCGTCCGTCGCCCTGATAGAGCAGACCGAGGAGAAGCTGGACAGGAGCGAGGCCGAGATAAGGGCCATAGCGAACAAGGTCGTCGACATATCGAAGAAGGTCACCATCGAGAGGGAGGTCTCCGAGCTGCGCGCCAAGATCATGATAACGAAGGACAAGATAGTCTCGAACGAGTCCAGGATAGACCAGATAGGCAGCCTGATAGAGAAGATGGTCGACATGGAGGAGAAGAAGGCGGAGTTCTTCGCCGACGTGCCGAAGGCGGTCAGGGCGATCGTCGGGATGAAGATGGCCGGCGTGCACGGGACTGTGGCCAGCCTGATAACGGCGAACGAGGACTACAAACTCGCGGTCGAGGTGGCGGCGGGTCCGCACATGAACGACATAGTCGTCGACGACGAGAACGTGGCCAGCACTTGTATAGAATACTTGAGGCGCGAGAGGATAGGGCGCGCCACGTTCATACCGCTCAGCAAGATCAGGCGGAACGCGTTCAGGGAGACCGAGCTCCTGACGAAGAGGGGCGTGATAGGGGTGGCGAGCGAGCTCGTGAAGTACGACAAGAGGTATGCGCCCGCGATAGAGTTCGTATTCGGCAACACTTTGGTCGTGAACACGCTAGACGTGGCGAAGGGAATCGGGATAGGCAAGGCGAGGATGGTCACGCTCGACGGCGACCTGACGGAGAGGAGCGGCGTCATGATCGGAGGCCACCACTCGAGGGACGGGCGCAAGGTCTCAGACGTAGCCGCGACCAACGAGTCCGAGAAGTACGGCGAGGTGAGGTCTGGTCTGATGAGGGAGACCGCGGCGATGAGGGAGGAGCTTGTTGTTTTGGAGAAGAGGCTGCAGGGCTACGCGATGTCCGAGTCTACCAAGGAGTTCATAGACCTGGAGAAGTCGAGGGTCGGGTCGGAGAAGGAGGTCGACGAGATGCGGGCCAAGAGGAAGTCCCTACACGAGGCGAGGCTGAACCTCGAGATAGAGGCGAACAGGCTGAAGGTGGACCGCGCCAGGCTCGAGGCGGAGGTCGACATGGTGAAGGCCGAGGCGGGCCAGTACGAGGGCGTGCCGACGGTGGAAGAGACCGTCCACAAGCTGCAGTCCCAGATAAGGAAGCTGGAGGCGGAGATGCAGGCGATGGGGCCGGTCAACATGAAGTCGATAGACGAGTACGACAAGTTCAGGGCGGAGTTCGACGGGTACAAGGTGCGCTACGACAAGATACTCGAGGAGAAGAAGGCGGTCGTGCAGATGATCGAGGAGATAGAGGTCAAGAGGAAGGAGACCTTCAACAAGACGCTCGAGGTGGTCGCGAGGGAGTTCGCCAGCATATTCGCCAAGATGGCCAAGGGCACCGCCGAGGTGGTGCTCGAGAACGTGCTAGACATAGAGTCCGGCCTCCTCATCAAGGCGAACCCGAGGGGCAAGATGCTGCTCAACATAGACTCGATGTCCGGCGGCGAGAAGACGCTGACGGCGATGGCCTTCATCATGGCGGTGCAGAGGTACCACTCCGCCCCGTTCTACATATTCGACGAGGTCGACGCCGCGCTGGACAAGGAGAACTCGCGCCAGCTCGCGCAGATGCTCAAGCTAGAGTCGAAGGACTCGCAGTTCATAATGATCACGCACAACGACGAGACGATCAAGATTGGGGACAGGGTGTACGGCGTCACGATAGACAGGGGCGAGACCAAGATACTCGGTCTCGAGCTCCCGAAGGAATGATGACATGGGCGAAGACATAGTCGAGAAGGACGACCCGGAGTCGCAGAAGGAGGACTTCGAGGCGGCCCCGGAGAAGGACGAGACCCAGAACATCCTCAAGACTATACTCGAGAAGGAGAGCTGGGAGGACGTTATTTATTATATAGTGTCGGTCGAGAACATCGACCCTTGGAACGTCGACCTGGTCAAGCTGACCACGAGTTTCCTGAATTTCGTGAGGAAGGCGAAGGACTTGGACTTCAGGATACCGGCCAAGATAGTCTTCGTCTCCGCCATACTGCTGAAGCTGAAGTCCGAGAACCTCTCCATATTCGGAGAGGAGGAGGAGTCGGCTGTGGACAAGCTGCTGAGGGAGGGGAAGCCGCTGGAGGAGCTGGGCATAGACCCCAACATGACGTCCCTCGGCCACCCGATGAAGAGGATACCGAAGAGGCAGGTCACGCTCGAGGAGCTGATGGGCGCCCTCAAGGCGGCGACGAAGGTCAGGGACAGGCGCGACGTCAGGAGGAGGCTGTGGAAGGAGCGCGCGGCCGTCAACATACAGTCCGGCGAGGACATAGAGCGCAGGATAGAGAGGATAATGGGCAGCATAGAGCAGATGCTCTCCGTCGCGCAGACCGGGAAGGTCGAGTTCAAGGACATAGTGAAGGACTGGAACCGGGAGAAGATCGTCGACCACCTCCTGCCGGTCCTACACCTGGAGCAGGAGCAGAAGATTGAGACGGAGCAGGCGGACTTCTTCCACGACATATTCGTCAGGAAGAAGCAGCCACTGGCGCTGAAGGCCTAGCGGGGCATCTCCCTTCCGTGCCTTGTTTTATAACCAAGCGACACCCATTAATTAAGCATAGTGTATATCGGTCGTGTCTGAATGTCCAACATCTTAATCATAGACGACGAGGGCGACATAAGGCTCCTAGTGAAGTCCGTCCTCGAGAACGAGGGGCACGTCGTGGACGACGCTCCTGGCGGGAAGGAGGGTATAGAGAAGATACGGGGCAAGAAGTTCGACCTCGTGATCCTCGACTTCTTCATGCCCGGGATGAGCGGGAGGGAGGTCCTGGAGAACATAAGGGCCGACCCCAAAATCAGCGCAACGAAAGTCATCTTTATGACGGTCGCGAACTTCTCCGCCTCCGGTCTGGAGGAGCTGAAGAAGCTCGGCTGCATCGACTACATACAGAAGCCCATAGACAACGACGACTTCGTCAGAAGGGTGTCGAAGGCCCTGGAGTAGGTGGTACCACGAGGATAAGGACCAAGCTTCTCTTGCTCTTCGTCGCGGTGTCAATCACTCCCGTACTAATCATATCGTATCTGAGCTTCGCGGCGTCCACATCGGCGATAGAAAAACAAACATTCGACCATCTCACGGCCCTCAGGGAGGCCAAGAAGGACCAGATAGAGCGGTACATCGACCAGCTCAGGCACCAGACTAACACGCTGTCGGAGTCCACGATGACCATAGGCGCCATGAGGGAGCTCAGCTATGGTTTCCACAACATCGAGAACGAGCTGGACCTCACCGACGAGGACTTCGTGCGTTACAACTCGAGCCTCAGGGACTATTATCAGAACGAGCTGCTCACCAGGCTCAACCCGAACCTCGACGTGGTGAAGACGCCCGACGACTACTGGCCGACCTACAGGAAGACGATAATACAGCAGTACAGGTACATAGCTGACAACCCGAACCCCACCGGTAAAAAGGAGGACATGGTCACGAGGCCGGAGGGCACCAGCTACGACGTGGCGCACGCCAAGTACAGCCCTATATTCAAGAGCTACGTTCACAAGTTCGGCTTCTACGACATATTCCTCGTCGACATGCAGGGCTTCATAGTGCTCACGGACTTCAAGGAGGTAGACTTCAGCACCAACCTCCTGGACGGCAGGTACAAGGACACCAGCCTGGGCAAGGCGTTCCGCGCCGCGCTCGCCACGGAGGACCACAACTTCGTGTACCTGAGCGACTTCGAGCCCTATGACCCGTCCTATGCGGACGCCGCCTCGTTCATAGGGACCGCCATATTCGACGGCGACGAGAAGATAGGCGTGCTGCTGTTCCAGACGCCGGTGAACGAGATCAATCGAGTAATGACCAGCGGGGAGAAGTGGTCCGAGACCGGCTTCGGGAGGACCGGGGAGACCTACATCATAGGGCAGGACTACAAGATGAGGAGCGTTTCGAGGTTCCTGATACAGGACAAGGACGGCTACCTGAAGCTGGCATCAAATTCTGGGACCTCCGACGACACGATAGGGAAGATAGAGAAGTTGGACACCACCATACTGCTCCAGGAGGTCAGGAACCCCGCGACTGAGGACGCGCTGTCGGGCAACAGCGGAAACAGGATAGTCAGGGATTACAGGGGCATCGATGTGCTCAACGCCTACACACCGCTGGACATACCAGACGTCAATTGGGCCATAATCGCGAAGATAGACAAGAGCGAGGCCTTCTCTTCCATAAATCAGCTGGCCTTTAACAGTGCGATGATAGGTCTGACCGCATGTTTCATTGTGATTGTGATTTCTTTCTTGGTCTCCAGCTCGGTGTCGAGGCCCATAGTCAAGCTGAAGGACACCGCCAACGACATAGCGAGGGGGAAGATGAACACCAAGATGTCCGTCTTCCGGAAGGACGAGATAGGGGATCTGGCCCGCAGCCTTGACGACATGAGGTACAGCCTCAGGATGATGATCGAGGAATACGAGAAAGATAAGAACAGGGGCAGGCAGAAGACGGGTGCCAACGATGCAGGATAGGGGCGGCCAGAATCTCGGGTCCGTACGCGACGACGAGATGTACGAGGGCAAGATAGTTTTCCTATGGAACCTCGTAAAAAACTTCACCATAGATTTGAGGATATCTAACAGGTCATTCTATTCCAAAATCAGCTCCATCCTGAGAGAGTCGAACGAGCTGGCCGGTCTGAAGTACGGCGAGAGGGGTCTGGAGGCGCTCCCGGAGTTCTTGAGGGGATACAGGTCAAGGAAGGCCTCGGCGAAGACTATATACATCTCCGCCATCTACATGAGCTCGCTGTCCAGGCTCCTGTCGAAAATTTTCAGGGAGGCCGAACGCGTTCTGGGAGAGGAGAGGGCCAGGGAGGTTTTTCTCAAGTCATTCAGCGCCCTGCATGCCGATGAGAAAGAGATTCCCGACCTGACTGCATACCTACCCGGAGGAATAATTAAGGAGGAGGACGAGCTCAGCGTCACGACCTATCCGACGATGTTGATGGACAGCCTGATTACGTACATTGTCAACGACATCATACAGGGGAACGCCGCGGGCAAGAATGCGGCACCCAGCCAGCCGCATGCCGTCGGCGACGCGACGGAGGAGAAAGTGAGGAATCTGTACACGGAGACTCTTGGGCCGATTGGTTCGAAGTGGTTCGAGAGGCTCGATAAAATCGACGAGCACAGCATATCCAGCCAGGTGAAGCAGCTCAGAGAAAAGTCCATACTGAGCGAGAAGGAGGCCGGCGAGTTCATGTCTAAGGTGTTGTTTCTGTTGGAAGGCGCGAGGGAATCTGGATGAAGATAAGCGTAGCCATCACATTGGGTTTCCTTTTGATGGCGTCCATAATAGGCGTGCTCGGGGCGGTGGCAATAGACCAAATAGAGGCCATACAAAGGCCGATAAACGAGGAGATACCGGCGAGCCTCAGGTCCATAAACGAGACGTCCCATCTGGACAGCACTGCCCAGTTCATAAGGTACTATGACGAGGTCCTGACCCAGTCCGCGAGGAACTACGCGTTCACCGGCGACGTCGGTTGGAGGGACAGGTACGACAGGTACTCCCACGATCTTGACAGGGCGATAAAGTCTGCCATAGACCTCGGCGACGAGAAAGACAGGGATTTGTTCCGGAAAATAGACCAGTCGAATCTGTACCTCGTGGAAATGGAGACGACGTCCATGGACCTTGTGTCCGACGGAAGGGCAGAAGAGGCGATTTCCATCCTAGACAGCGACATATACTGGGGCAACAAGTCGGTGTACGAGAGCGGCCTGAGGGAATACGTCTCGAGGAGGGGCTTCTTGTACGACCAGTCTATTTTCGTCTCGACGGAGTCCCTGAACAAAATATCGGTTGAGGAGAGGAACCTGATATCCCTGAGCACCCAGATAATCCTGGGTCTGGTCGCCCTGGCGGTCACCGTCTCAGTGCTGCTGGGACTCTATCTTGCGGGCCTCGTGTCGAAGCCTCTGACCCACCTCACCGAGAATCTGGACAGGATAAGCAGGGGCGACTTCGACGTCCAGATAACCGAGTCCAGCGGCATAAAAGAGATTAGGACTCTTGTAGATTCGGTGAAGAGGATATTGAAGACCATGAAGCTCGCGGTGCTGGAGACGGGGGACAGGAAATAAGAAAGAGAAGCAGTGTTATAATGACCGACAATACAAATCCCATAATCGCCGCCCCCAGGACGCGCGGCTACGTGCTGGGCGAAGTCGCCAGGGTCAGGGCGATGCCGCAGGACCAGCGGGACTACCTCTACCTCTATATGATACTCGAGGACTTCGTCGTGAAGAGCGGTCTGTACCCAGCCGAGGATCTCAGGAGAGACATAAGGGAGAAATTCAACGTCAACTGGTTCGACCCCAGGCTCGGCCACATATTCAGCCTTGGGGAAGGCGGCTACCGCCTGGTTTTCTCGGAGATCATGATGGAAGCCGTCCTCGTCGGATTGGAGAAGGTTCTCGGCGATAGGAAGCTTCAGGTGATTCTAGACAACCTCACGGCGTCCGGGATACTCTCAGGTCTCGAGTTCAAGGACGGCAGGTTGGACCTGCTGCAGATAGAGAAGAGGGAGGGGATTCTGGAGTCCTCGGAGAAAAAACTGAACGACCTTCTAGGCGCCATGAACAAGCTCTTCACGTCCCTGTACGAGTCCTCCAAGGTCGTCGTGGGGGAAAGCGCGACCCAGAGGACCTTCTCCGCCGCGTTCCAGCAGCTTAAGGACAGGTACGAGGGCTTCCCAACGTTCTCCGATTTTTTGAAGGTCCTGCCGAAGGGGATGCTCGAGGTCGAGAGGTTCGATATTTTGAGCAAGGACGAGCTGGAGAAGGTCGCCATGGAGCTGAAGAAGGCGGACGTCATGAAGTCCGAGTTCACGAACATAGCAGCGCACGAGCTGAAGACGCCCATAGTGCCGCTCAAGGGCTTCCTTGAGATGATGAACAAGTCCCCCGAAAAATACGGGCTGAACGACAAAGGCAAGGAGTACGTGGAGATCTGCCTGAGGAACGTCAACCGTCTGAACGGTCTGATAGGCGACATACTCGACATAAGCAAGCTCGAGGCGGGCGAGATGAAGTTCGAGATGCAGGATGTCGACTTCGTCTCCATCGTCCGGAACTCGGTGACGGACTTCTCGACGCTGGCCCGGGACAAGAAGATAGACCTGAGGTCGTCGATACCTCCCAGCCTGCCGGTCATCTATGCCGACTCCCAGAGGCTGACCCAGGTCGTCGAGAACCTCATAGGGAACGCGGTGAAGTTCACCGACCAAGGCTCCGTCTCCGTCAGCGTCAGGTCCGAGGGCGCGCAGATAAGGCTCGACGTGACCGACACAGGGATGGGCATAGAGAGGGAGAACCTGCCGAAGCTCTTCACAAAGTTCTTCCAAACCCAGCAAGCCACGACCAGAAAGACGAAGGGAACCGGCCTCGGGCTGGCGATATGCAAGGAGATAATTGAGGCGCACGGAGGCAAGATATGGGCCAACAGCGACGGAGCCGGGGCGGGCACGACGTTTTCCATTTCTTTGCCCATGAAGCCGGAAGGCGCAAAGCCGGCTTAAAACATCCTTATTACTATCCTATACGAGAGAGTGGGTAAGTTGATTGTATGGCAGAAAATTCAGGTCACCACAAAATACTTGTAATCGACGACGAGGTTGACATAGCGAACTTGATAGGCACGGCCCTCGGAGATGAGGGGTTCGACACGGACATCGCCCTCAGCGGCGCCGAAGGCCTGAGGAAGCTCAAGAGCAACGGTTTCGACCTCGTAACCCTCGACATATTGATGCCGAACATGGATGGCTGGAGTTTCCTAGAAGAGATGAAGTCTGACGGTCACCTGTCTGGAATTAAGGTTGTTTTGTTTTCCGTGCTCGAGACAAAAGACGCCTACGACAGGGCCTCGGACATGGGTATGGATTTGGTATCTAAATCTTCTGGTCATCAGGGGCTGATAAGGGCAATCCGGGGAACCGGATATATTTGAATCGCGGAAGTTCTTAAGGTAACGACGCCAATCTACAGTTGATGCCCAGTAAAATACTCAGCGCAATAAGGGAAAATCAGATAATAGTTTTCGAGATATCGAAGAAGAACTACATAGAAAAGACATATGAGATCATCGCGGAGGTTTCCAATAAGCACGACAACATATGCTACGTCACGCTTAACAGGCCGTACCAGACGATGCTGAAGGACTTCGCGGCCAAGAAGATAGATTCGGGAAAGTTCACTTTCATAGACGCCGTATCCGGCGGCGGCAAGAACAGCCCAGGGGTCATATTCGTCCAGTCGCCGAAGTCCCTGACCGACATAAGCATAGATATGTCGAACCTCCTCGGCAAGAAGACGGAGTCGTTCATCTTCGACTCGCTATCCACGCTCCTGATATACTCGGACTCCATGACCTCCATAAAGTTCGTCCATTCCATAGTGTCGAAGATAAGGGCCGCCAGCAAGAAGTGCATCTTCATGTCGCTGAAGGAGGACTCGGGGACGGACATGATGAAGGACATAAACATGTTCGTCGACAAGATAGTCCCCTACTGACGGATTCCGCGGAAGCGCCGTTGAAAACCATGCCAATGTATATCCGTGCAGAAAACCAAGGTAACTAATTATGGTCGCGCCCCCCAGACACGCGAAGGTTAAAAAAGGCATGAAAAAGAGGGCTGCGACTTCCAGGACTTCTATGAAGACTCGGGTCAGAAAAATCACGAAGCGGCGCCCGAGGTCGGTCCCAAAAAACTTTCAGAAGAAAAAAATTCAGGAGTACGTCAAGACGGGGATAGAGGGTCTCGACCAGCTGCTGGACAAGGGGATACCTAGGGGATCGTCGGTTATTATAGCGGGCGGCGCCGGCTCCGGTAAGACGATAATGTGCCTCCAGACAATCTACAACGCGGCCAAGGACGGCAAGAAGGTCCTTTACATGTCCTTCGAGGAGACGGAGGAGAGGCTGTTGGACCACATGAAGGCGTTCGGCTGGGACGTGGCCAAGCTGCCGAACAGGAAGGACTTCGTCGTGAAGATGTGCAGCATCTACGACATAACCCGGCTGCTGGAGGCGATGATGGCGAAGGCCGAGGGGGACCTGATGATAGACATAAACCCGATAATGATTCCGAAGGGCTTCAAGCCGGACATTGTCGTCATAGACTCGGTGACCGCGATAGCGTCCGCCTTCCAGGGCAAGGACACGTACAGGAGCTACATAGAGAACCTGTTCAGGTACCTCCAGAGGGAGGGTGTCACCTCGTTCATGATAACCGAGACGGAGGAGGTGCCCACCGTGTTCAGCCCGACGGGCGTGGAGGAGTTCCTAGCCGACGGCGTCATAGTCCTCTACAGCCTGCGCAAGGGCGACATCAGGCAGAACGCGATAGAGGTCCTGAAGCTGAGGGGCGCCAGCCACATGAAGAAGGTGGTGGCGATGAGGGTCGTCTCTGGAGTCGGCATAGAGGTTTACCCAGAGCAGGAAGTCTTTGGTGATATAAAATAAGAGACGCGGGAAGTAGCCTCAGCCTGCGGTCGGGCCTGGTCGCATCTGCCGTCTCGATTTTCCTGCTGGCCGGTTTCGTGCTGGCCTCGAACGCCCCGTCCGTCCTGCTGATCTCCCCGCCGAGCGGCAACGTGTCGCCATCCAACGTCACCATATTCACGTGCAACGGCACCGACGACCAGAACGTCTACAAGATAGGGCTCTACCACAATCTCGGGGGCAGCTTCCAATTGAATCAGACCCAGAGGGTGATGGAGCTCGAGAACGACGTGAACACCACCCTGCTCTGCAGGTTCGACGGCAGCTACGCCTGCGAGGACGGAGAGGTGGGGACGAACACTAACACGGACTTCCTGAATTCGACCTTCATGACGGGGGTCAGGGTGAACGACACCGACTCCCTGAGGTATCCGGTCTTCGGCAACCTCGAGATGGCCAAGGGGACGGTTGAGTTCTGGGTCAAGGTCGGATTCACTCCATCGGAGACTGTTTGGCTGTTCTCAACCGGCGCATCGAACGTGAACGACCTCATAATAAAAGTCCAGAGCGGGACCATTTACTTCCTTGTTTACGACAACCAGGGAGATTTCGCCGAGATTACAAGAAACGTCTCGTCCTGGAACATAGGAGAATGGCATCACGTAGCCGCGGTTTGGAGCGTCGTGGGAGGGGCGTTCAACGACGACATAGGTACCGGGAACAAGGTGAACCTCTTCATAGACGGCTCGGACCAGTCGACGACGGTGAACGACCAGTACAACGATGTGGGCAACATCGGCACTTATTTTTATTTGGGTAGCGACCAGGACGGCCAAGAGAACAGCTACCAGTCAAAGTCCGTCTTCGACGAGTTCAGGGTGTCCAACAAGGTCAGGAACAGGGTGCAGATAAATCAGTCCTTCCTCAAGGGGACCGTCGGCCACACCAACGAGACCCTGAACGTCACCGTTGGGAACATAACCGACGGCACCTACAGCTGGAACTGCCTCGTCACGGACAACGAGACCCAGGCGACGTGGGCGGGCCAGAACCTCAGCTTCAGCATAGACACGACGACGCCGCCCACCGTCAACTCGATAACGCTCGCCCCCAACAACTCAGACATCATTGACCCCGGCACGAGGATCAACTTCACGGCCAACGTCACCGACCCCAGCAACGTCACGTCCGCCACGTTCCAGTACAGGTACGACATCGACTGGAACAACGTCACCATGAACAACATAGGCGGGACTCTCTGGAACGCCTCGGTGACCACCGTGTCCGGGGAGAGGACCTACTACTACAGGGTGCTGTCCAACGACAGCCGGAACAACTCAAATGTGTCCCAGAACTACACAGTGAACTCGACCTATGACTACACATGGACGAGGTCTCCGTCGTACCTCGAAGCCTTCGCCCCCATAAACTCCCTAAGCAACGTCGGAATACTCACGATTAACAACACCGGGGACGACACGCTGATAGTGACGCTGTCCGACAACTGGCCAATATCTGACGTCTACTATAACACGACCGAGCAGTTCACGGTGGCATCGGGCGCAAACAGGAGCGTGAACATAACTGCCAACTTCGCCCCCACCAGCGGCTCGAGCAACATGACGGTGACGATATCCACGGAGACCGCTGCCGTCGGCAAGACGACCTCCCCAACCCAGTCCTCGCTGGTTGTGAACATGAACTCGTTCACCGGCGGCCCGTCCATACTGTCCGAGATGGTGTCCGTCCCGTCCTCGGTCACTCAGAGCCAGACGGGGGTGTCCCTCAGCGCGAGGGTCAGGAACATAGGGAACGACACCGCCCAGAACGTCTGGATCAACTGGACCCTCCCGGCGGGCTGGACCAACACCTCCGGCCTGGTCAGCAAGTACGTCGGGAACCTGAGCGCGGCCACGAACAACGTGAGCACGATAACGGTCTCGTTGGACACGTCCGCATACAGCGGGGTCCTGAACGTCTGCGCCAACTCGTCCGCCTCCGGGAACCTGAGCAGCACGGGCTGCACGATAATCCAGGTGTCGTGTTCCAGTTCCGACGGCGTCTGCGGCCTAGGGTGCACCTTCAATACGGACCTCGAGTGCCCGTCTTCGACGTCGTCGAACAGCGCGGGCAGCAGCTCGTCGGGCGGGGGCGCGTCCAGCGCCGCGGCGTTCAGGGAGGAGGTGGACCTGGGCAGGATGATAAACGCGCCGGAGCAGGTGAGCGTGGCGGTCGGGGAGACGGAGAAGTTCAAAGTCGGGATACTCAACGTTTTCAGGAACGTCAGCATGAGGAACGTCAGGATAGTCTTCGACGGCCCGGTGAGCGACTACATATCGGTCGCCCAGAAGGTCCCGTTGGGGATTCCCTCCGGGTCCGTCAGGAATTTCGACTCTGAGGTCGGCATACCCGAGTTCTTCGCCCATGGAACCTACGAGGGCGGCGTGACCGTGTACGCGAGCGTGGTGGAGGCCGGCAGGGAGAGGGAGATGGTCCAGACAAAGAAGATGAGGTTTGCTGTCACCGAGATTAACGGTGAGGAGGCCGAGGGACTCATGGCATCCTCCGTCTCCAGCGTGCAGAAGATGGTCGACATGGGGATACCGGTGAGGAAGGCATTGAGGATTCTCGGGGAGGCGAATGCGTCCCTTGCCAGGTCTGACTACGACGGAGTGAAGGAGGCGGCGGAGAGGATAGGCGCCATAGAGAGGGACATGGAGGAGGCGGGCCGTACGATAGCCGAGCTGAGGTCCAGTCTGGGATCCTACGCGGCCATAACGGGCGCGTTCCTGGGACCCAACAGGCGCCTGGTCGAGACGGAGAACCTGCTGAACCTGGCCGAGGCCGCCATGAAGAGGGAGGACCACGAGCTGGCCGCCAAGAGGTCGAGGGAGGCAAGGGCGGCACTGATCCTCGAGACGACGGCATTCGACCCCGTTTTCTTTTTGGTAAACTACTGGTGGGCCGTATTGACGACGCTACTGGCCGCCTCCGCCGCCTCCGTGTTCGCCCACAGGGAATATTCCAGCCGTGTCATGCGGTCCAAGATGCTCGACCTTCAGAAGGAGGAGAGGGGGCTGACGTCGACGATGGCGGAACTTCAATCCAGCTATTTCAAGGGGTCCATGGGGGCGGACGCGTTCAGGAGCGGCATGGATGGCAGCAGGAAGCGCCTGGTTGAGGTGAGGAGGGGCATGGTCGACCTGCGCCACAGGAGGGCGAGGCTGCTGAGGCCGGACAAGTTGATTGAGGATCTGGAGTCGGAGAGGAGCGAGCTGGTCAAGTCCATGTCCTCGCTTCAGAAGAAGTACTTCGTGGACTCCGGAATCGGAAAGGGAATCTATTCGGATCAGATATCGTCGTACGAGGAGAGGCTGGCCGAAATAGAGAGCGAGATAGAGACGCTGAAGCTTTCTGGAGGCTCCGGAAAATGAGAAATTATATTGCAATTTCATTCTTCGCCGTCCTGCTGCTGTCCTCGGCGGCGGCCGGGGCGGAGCCCATGACGAGGGAGGCCGCTCTGGAGATTATAGGGGAGTCCCAGAGATACACGAGCGAGCTGGCAGACGCCGGATACGGCGTGGGATACTTCCAGGACCTGATAGACCTAGAGACGAAGGTGTTCGAGAGGGCGGACCTGGCCGAGAAGATAAGGAAGAACTCGACGGGCTCGCTCTCGAGCACGACGCTGCGGGCTCTCATGGTCCTGGACTACGAGAAGTTCCAATACGGGGACGTGATGGAGCACTACAGCAGCCTACGGTCGAGGTATGACAGGACGTACGAGATATCCGACTCGATATACGCGCTTGGGAAGAGGATTTCGGACTATCCCGAGTTCGCCAACGCCTCGGGGCATCTGGAGTCTGCGAGGTCCGCCTTCGCCCAGGAGAAGTACGACGAGGCAGAGCTGTTCGTCCAGAACGGCAACGCGGCCCTCGACGACGACCTGGCCAGGGCGTCCAACATGAACCTCATCGCTTCGAGGGGCTACGGCTTCTTCGAGGGTAGAAAATACGAGACCATCGCATTCGTGATTCTGTCCTGCCTTGTGGGCGCATTTTCTTGGTCGTTCCTGAAGAAGAGGAAGCTGGAGGCGAAGGTACGCTCTATGAAGTTTGAGAAGAAGGTCCTTCAGAACTTGATGAAGGACATCCAGATCCGAAGGTTCGAGAAGAGCTCGATGTCCAAGTCGTCGTACGAGATAAGGGTGCGCAAGTACAGGGAGAGGCTCAGGGAAATCGGGCGCGCCCTGCCGATATTGGAGTCGAAGTCCAAGAACCTCTCAAAAACCATCCGGAAGGCCGGGACTGGAAAGCGTTTATAGTTCGGTTCGAATAGGTTTCTCAGGTAGAGATGGCGGCAATATACGGAATCTACGCGCACAAGCTCGGCAAGGTCAATCCGAGGTTCAGGATACCGCCGATGAAGGACGGGAGCACGTCGTCCTATTTGGAGAAGTCTATTTTGAATTACGTGGTCACCGGCCTGAGGGCGCTCGCGCACAGGGGGAGCGACTCGATGAAGATCACGCTCTCGGACAGGGTTTATTTTTCCGACACCGAGCTGACGGAGTCCGAGGTGTCTGGGATGGTGAAGTCCAGGGGGGTGCAGGCGACCGGTCAGATGAGCAAGCTTGACAAGGACAGGCTCAGCGGGACCGACTCCAAGACCTCGATAGACGGCCCGCTGATCAGCAGGAGGATGGGCGTAGGCTCGTGGGCGGGCTTCGGGTCCTCCTACAAGACCTTCAGGGAGTTCGACGGCAAGTTTTCGGAGAAGCTGGACGACGCGAAGTCCCGCGACGTCTACGGGGCCATGGCCGTGGCGGAGTCGCACATGAACGGCGCCCTCGTCAGGGAGCTCGACGACGGCATAGTGGGGATGAGGACGGGGTCCGGTTACAAGCCCCTGTTCCTCATACACGCGGAGGACGAGGAGAACGACCTGACGATGTTCTCATCCGAGGACTTCCTGGCCAACATGCTGAGGCAGGCCCACATGAAGGTGGAGTCCGTTCCGGTCGGGGAGGGCCAGATGGTTTTTGTCGGAAGGGACGGCGTGGAAAAATACGGCGCCAGGGAGAGCGTGATGCCGAGGTACGACCCGCATGAGCCCCTGTACACGATGCACCCCGACTCGAAGTGGAACGGGAAGTCGGTCTACAGGCTGAGGCAGAGTGTCGGGGAGGGGCTGGCGAGGCTGTATCCGGACGTCCTCAGCTCGGCCGACCTGGTCACCGAGATACCGTACGACCCGAAGATCATAGCCCATGGGATGAGCAACTGCAGCGGCGTGGCGTACGACGAGAGCCTGATAAAAATGGACCGATATCCGGTAGCGCCCCAGCGGAACTACTCCCTCCGTAACGAGCAGTCGAGGTTCCTTTCGATAGACGCCGTGGTGGAGGGCAAGGACATGGTTCTGGTCGACGACTCCTTCATAACAGGCGGCCACATAAGGGACGTCAGGTCGGTCTTGCACGGGAAGCCGAGGAAGATATCGTTCGTGAGCGCCGAGGCTCCGATAATCGAGGAGATGCAGGTCGGGGCGTACTCCGAGAACTGGGGTCTGATAGCGCGGGACTGCATGAGCCCGAGCTTCGACTCGATATCCGACTTCAACAAGGTCGTCTCCAAGTGGACCGGCTCCAACGTTTATTTCAACACCCCGGAGAACCTTGCCAATTCCCTAGGCACCATGCTGGAAGACCTGTACTTCCCGCCGGGCATGTCATCGATGAACTTGATTTAGGCGCCCATGGTATGGGAAGGCCTTCGCAATCGTTATTTTATCAGGAGAACAATTGTCTGTATGGAAAACAAAGCTCTCGTCGAGGCCGCGCTCTTCGTGTCGGACAAGCCGCTCAGCACGAGGAAGCTGGCCGAGCTCACCGGCCTGATGGAGAAGGAGATCAACCTGATAGTTTTGGACATGCAGAACGACACGAAGAAACTGGAGCGCGGCATAGACCTCGTCTCGACGCCGGAAGGCTACGAATTCAGGCTGAAGCCCGAGTACAGGGACAAGGTAGTGAAGCTCGCGCCGTTCTCGGACATGTCCGAGGGCGTGCTGCGCACCCTGTCGATAGTCGCGGCCCGCCAGCCGGTGAAGCAGTCGATAATAATCAGGTATCAGGGGAACAAGGCTTACGGCTACATAGAGAAGCTGGAGAACAAGGGCCTCATCGTGGCCGTGAAGTCTGGGAGGACGAAGCTCATCTCCACCACCCCGGGATTCGAGAAGTACTTCGGAAAGAGCACGGAGGAGATCAAGAAGATCCTCGCGTCCAACAGCAAGCCCTCGAAGCAGGA
>JACRAE010000001.1 GCA_016213525.1 Candidatus Aenigmatarchaeota archaeon
CGCCGGGCCCTTCTTCTTCAAAACTAGCGAAACCTGGCAGTTGCTGCATCCCTTGCCCTCGCACTTGCAGTCCTTCTTCATGATGTACGTCTTCTCGTCGAACGTCAGCGGGATCATGCCCATCCTGTTCGCCACCACCTCGTCCGGCAGGGCAGAGTCGTTCCTCTTGAAGTCCACGAACTCAATCGCCATCGTCGGTATCTCGCTTATCATTATCCTCCTCAGCGCGCTCGCGAACGACGGCTTCACGCCGTCGATTGAGAACTTCATTTCGGGCCCTTTCTGGGAAAGAACTTCCACTTTCATAACACTAGATTAGGTTTTGTAACGAATTTAAAGCTTTTCGTGAGGTCGGGTCTAGAGCAGAAAACGTCAGGGGACTATACCCTTCTTCCCCTGCGGCCGCCCTTCGCCCTCATGTTGCCGTGGATTATGGGCGTGACGTCCTCGATCATCCCGATCCTCAGCCCGGTCCTGGCGAGCGCCCTGATTGCGGGCTGCGCGCCGGCGCCCGGCGACTTCGACTTCGTCCCTCCCCACGCGCGCACGCGGATGTGCACGCCGGTGAGGCCCTTCGCTACCGCCTGCTCGGCGGCCTTCTTCGACGCCTGCATGGCCGGGAACGGGTTCCCGCCCTCCCTCGCCTTATCGGTTATCATGCCGGATGTAAAACGAGATATGGTCTCCGCGCCCGTGAGGTCCGTGACGTGGATTATCGTGTTGTTCGAGGTGCTGAACACGTGGGCGACTCCCCACTTCTCCTCCCTGGCCTTCCCCTTCGGCGCTTCCGCTACCTGGGCCTCTGCCACGACTTCTGTCGGGGCCGCCGCCTTGTTCTCTTCGGCTTCCACTTCAGGCTTCTGTTTGGTTGTCTTCGGCATTCTTTTCCACCCTAATCTTTACCCTGTTGAAAAGCGATATCTGGTCCTCTTCGTCCCTGGGCACCATGTAGCTCGGATACACCACCCTCCTGTCGCCGACCTTGATCTTGCCGTGCACGATGAGCTGCCTGGCCTCCTTTATGGAGTTCGCGATGCCCTTCGCCTTCACTATCGTCTGCAGCCTCCTCTCGAGGAACTTCTGCGTCTTGAGCGCGAGGATGTCGTCGATCGAGGCTCCCTCCTCCAGGACTCCCATCCTGACCAGCCTCTCCACGACGACCTTGTTCTTCTGCGCGTTCGGCTTGGCGATGAACTCCCTGGCGAGCCTCCTGTACTTCTTCAGGGTCTCGTCGGTCTTCCAGAGCTCCTTCTTGTTCCTCAGGCCGTACTCCACGAGGACGAGCCTCTCGACGTCGAGCCTCTGCCTGTCCCACGGACGGAGCGGCGTTGTGAATTTCTTTTTTATGTACTTCATTCAGATCACTTCTTCGCCGGCGCGGCCGGGGCCGCGGGCGTCGTGCCCGCCTTGTCGCCGAGCTGCACCCTGACGGACTTCTTCAGCACGCCGACGACCCTTCCCTTCTGGCGGAACTTGGACCTCGTCCTCTGTCCCCTGACGGGCTGGCCTAGCATGTGCCTCCATCCCCTGTACGTCTTCAGGTCGATGTACCTCTGCACGTCGAACCTGTTGACGACCTCGAGGTCGGAGCCGGTCACGTGCATGTCCTCGCCGGTCTCGATGTCGCGCCTCCTGTTCGAAAGGTAGGCGGGTATCCCGAACTTGAGCGGGTCCTTGATTATCTCCTCGATCCTCGCGATCATGGAGTCGTCCATGTCCTTGAGCTTCATCCTCGGGTCGAAGTTCCCGACGATGCATATCGCGTTTATAATTGACCAGTTGAGCCCCTTGATTCCGAGCATCGCTATGTTGAGCGCCTTGTCCCCGTCCAGGTCGGTCCCGGATATCCTGACCAGCGAGAAGCGGGCCGTCTCCTCGTGGACGCGCTTCTTTTTCTCTTCCTTCTTTTCCTCGGCCGGCTTAGCTTCCGCCTTGTCCGGCTTCTCCAAATCCTTCAGCTTCTTGCCTGAGCCACCCATTGAATCAACAACAATAATGGACACGGAGAACTTTTAAAGGTTTCCCGGGGCCCGTTTCGAAAGGCAATTAAGTTTTCGCGCGGAATATCCTGTGATGTGCCCGTCGCTCTACGACCACGTGAACAGCCTGATGAGGGCGGACGTGTGCACGGAGGTCGAGAAGGACAGGCTCCCGGCGGGCGTGGACTACATAGAGAGGGACCTGCCCGGCGTCTTCGTCAAGTTCTCCGCCCCGATCGACCTCAGGGAGCTCGCGAACGTCGCGTTCGGCCTCGGGTACGCCGTGAAGCTCCAGCCGCACGACTCGGAGGACCCCAAGAAGCTGTTCGTGGGGTTCGTCGACGTCAGGTACGAGAGCGACATACTGACGTACAAGAAGCCGATAGAGTGCTTTTCCAAGGCCGCCGAGTACCTGATACCGAGCAGGAACTCCGACGTCCTCACGATACTGAGCGCCTACCAGAGGAAGGTCGCCGCGCACGCCGCGAGAGAGAGGGCATCCGAGAAGAAGTGAAGTGGACCGGACGGGATTTGAACCCGTAGCCTTCCGCATGCCATGCGGACGTTATACCGGATTAAACCACCGGCCCATTGAAATCACTTTGAAGCTGGATGCTTATTAGTTTGCCGACTTCCGCGCCGCGTTTCAGAAATTTTCAGGCCTTGGCCGACTTCGCCCACTTGACGTACTTCGAGACCCTTCCCATGGCGAGGTTCTTCTCGCACTTCGAGGAGCAGAAGTAGGATATCGCGCCCTTCACCTTGACGTACATCTTGCCCGTGCCCTTCGGTATGTTCGTGTTGCAGAATGTGCATCTCATGTTGGTTACCTGCCCGAGAACTTCCCGGCGTTCTCCATCTCCGTCTCCCTGAGCATCAGTATGTCGCTCTGCTTCACGGGGCCGATGACGTTCCTCGTGAGGATCTTGCCCTTGTCGGGGCCCTCGAGGACCCTGCACCTAACGAGAATGACGCCGCGCACTCCGCTTCTGCCCATCACCTGTAGGACTTCGGCAGGAAAAGATTCTGATGCCAATTAAATCACTTCTTCGCGGCGCCGATGCCAGTGACTACTTCCTTCAGCAGGTTCTTCCCGTCGCCGGCGTCGACCACCGCGGCCGCGGCCATCCCCTTGTCTATCCCCGCGGCGCGCCCGAGCTCCTGCTTGCTCGGCACGTAGACGTACGGGACCTTCTTCTCGTCGCACAGGGCCGGCAGGTGCATGACGATCTCCTCCGGCTCGACGTCCTCGGCTATAACAATCATCTGCGCGACGCTCTTCTCGATCGCCTTGGTCGCCTCGTTGGTGCCCTTCCTGATCTTCCCGGAGTTGCGGGCCATCTCCAAGACCTGGAGAACCTTGTCTGAAAGGTCCTTAGAAACCGTGAACTTCACATATGATTTCGGCATGGTACCACATTTTCACTTATGTCTATAACAAAACAGCATTTAAATAGTTTTGCCGCGCCCTTTCGGAAATTTCATTTGTGCGAGAAGTAGAGGACCGGCTCCTTCCCAAGCTTGTCCACGCGGCAGAACCCCACCCTGTAGAACTGCACCGACTGCCCCACCTTCAGCTTCCTCACGGCGGGCTCGGCGACCCCCGACTTCGTCGTGCCGTCCGGCATCACGATCCTTATCCTCACCCCCGGGGCCGGGACCCAGTGCACCTTCAGGGTCTCCTGGGCGACCTCCTTTGAGACGAACCTCTTCACCTCGCCGAAGTTCGCGGTGCACAGGAACATCAGGCCCGCCCTCATGTCCTTCATCCCCTCCGCGTCCCCCTTCTCCAGGAAGACCTCGTCCGTCCTGACCGCTATCTCCCTCGTCTTCTTCGAGCCCGGCATGACCGGCAGCGATATCTTGCCCGTCGGCAGCCCCTCGATCTTGCACTTCACCGGCTCCATGACCGCGAAGTACCTTTCCGACACGGGGTCGATCGCCTTCCTGTTGAAGGACTCGATGACCTGCCACTCGTAGACGGACTCGTTCTTCGTGACGCCGGTCGACATGAGGAAGTTTTTTATAGCCTCCGGCGTGAAGCCCCTCCTCCTCAGCGCGGCGAGCGTGAGCAGCCTAGGGTCGTCCCATCCCAAGAATATCCCCCTCTCAATCCCCTCCCTTATCTCCCTGCCCTGCGTCACGGCGTCCTTCACCTCGAACCTGCCGATCTCCGTTATGTACGGCGGCTTGAACCCGAGGGCGGATAGTATGTGGTCCTGCAGTTCTTTTCTGAGCTCGAACTCCTTCGTCCTCACCCTGTGCGTCACCTTCTCCCACGCGTCGAGCATCGACGTCCCGAGGTCGTACATCGGCCAGACCCTGTACTTCTTCTTCGTCCTCGGGTGCGGCTTGTCGATTATCCTGGCAATCGACGGGTCGCGCAGCGTCGTGTTCGCGTGGGACATGTCTATCTTCATCCTCACCGTGGCACCGCCCTGCTTCATGTCGCCCAGCATCCTCTTCCAGAGATCCATGCTTGTCTGCACGGACGACACGCGGTGTTCGCACCCGAATCCCTCGGACCTCATCTTCTTCACGGTCTCCTGGTCGCACGTGCACACGTACGCGTCCCTGTTCTTGATCAGCTTCTCGATCGCCCTGTAGTATTCCTCCATGTGGTCGGAGAGGTAGTCGAGCGCGTCCCACTTTATCCCGAGCCAGGCGAGCCCCTTCAGTATGGCGTCGTAGTACTCCTTCTTGGCTATGTCCGGGTTGCTGTCCTCGAACCTCAAAACGAACTTGCCCTTGTACAGCTTCGCGTACTCGTAGTTCACCAGCGCGCTCTTGGCGTGCCCGAGGTGCGGGTACTTGCTGGGCTCCGGCGGGAACGCGGTCACGACCTTCCCCTTCCTGGCGCCCGGGAGCTCCGGCAGGCCGCCTTCCTCCTCTTTAGGCTCCGCCTTCTTGTGTCCGCCCGGGCCGAGGGAAGATGTCTGTCCCTCCGCGTCCATCGAGTTCACCTCCGCGACTATCCTCTGTATCTCCGGCATCAGCTCCCTTATCCTCGCCCTGACCGACGGGTCGGCCGCGATCATCTTCCCCAGGACGGAGTTGGTCTCGGCCTTGCCTCCGTGATCCACGGCGTTCGCGAGCGCAATCTTGCGGATGGTTTTCTCGTCCATTTGGAAGTCACCTGATCATGATCGACGCGTAGCCGGTCGTGGCCCGCCCGCCCTTCACGGACTCGGTCGATGCCTTGTATTTCAGCAGCCTGCTCTTCTTGGCCTTCATCTCCTTCGCCGCCGACATCGTCGCCAGGACGGCGCCGTAGCCGCATATGTAGGACTCGCTGCTGTGGACCGCGTCGAAGAACTTCTTGCAGTTGAGGGTCCTCATGGACTCTATCAGCGACTTGTCGGCCTTCTCGACCTTCGGCCTCGGGCCGCTGGTGAAGTCCGTCGTTCCTATAATCACCCACCTCTCCTTCTCGGTGATCAGCGACTGGGCGATGGACTTGCCCAGATCCACGCACTGCTGCATGAAGTCCCTGTCGTCGAACCTGTTCTTTATCACGATGGGCACTATCTTGAACTCGCTCCCCTGCATGCGCTGCATGAAGGGCAGCTGGACCTCGACCGAGTGCTCGCCCTCGTGCGACATCACGTCGTACTCCAATATCTTGCTCTTGTCTATCATCTTTTGGGCCATCCTGCTGCTCACCGCGACCTCCCCGAGGGGCGTCTTCCACAGGCCCTCCTTCATTATCGCGAACCTCGCGCCCACGTCCAGGTGGTTCGCGCCTATAATCACGTAGTTCGTCCTGCCGGTCTTGGCGTACGTCCACGCCGACACCGAGCCGCAGAGGTGGTGCTTGTCGTGCGGGGTTATCATCGCCACCGGGTCTTCGCTCTCGGCCTCTCCGGGGCCGTCCTTCCCGCCGAACGCGGCGTCCAGGTCCCTCTCCAGCGATTTTTTGTCGGAGTTGTAGAAGATTCCGGCGGCCTTCGGCTCCCTGATGGCGAACATGATTCATTAGTTCTGTTCCGTCCGTCTTATCTTTTTAATTCCAACCGGGCCGGCGGCAATCTAATATACTTTCAAATAACCTTCGAAAAGCAGCCTTCTCCAACTATATGTTCAAACAGTTATGTTCAAACTATAAATAGCATCCTCGGAGAATATTCTAACAGGTGCGATTGGTTTGGCGACAAAAGAAAAGATGCTTCCGAAACTTTTCCTCCGCGTCAAGCCGGTCAAGATGCTTTCGAGCCTGAGGGGCGGCCCCAAATACGCCACGATTCTCTCGAAGGAGGTCGACTGCACCTATTCCCACACCGTGAAGCTCCTCGACATGTTCAAGGACTACGGCCTGGTGGAGTTCGACAAGAAGGGCAGGATAAAGATGGTCCGCCTCACCGACGTGGGCAGCGAGCTCTGCGGCGCCGTCGAGAACCTCCTGCTGAAGCTCGCCAGGATAAAGGAAAAGTCCATCTAGGTCCTGAACTTGAACGGGTAGAACGTCCTCGGGTATCTCATGTTCATCCTGATCCCGGTCTCCCTCGCCAGCATGTAGTTTTTCGCGCGCAGCTCCCTGAGGCCGGCGTCGACCGACAGCATGATTTCGATAATGGGCATCTTCATTTTCATCCCGTCCTCGATGAGCATGTTGAGCATGGCGTAGTGGCTGTCTATCTCGACCTCGCTGGGCTGCCTGCCGTAGTAAGCCATAACGATTATTTTTCCCGCGCGCGCCGACTCCGCCTACACACCCTCGATGTCCCTTCTCGCGGCCGCGGTCACGCTCTTCTCTATGTGGCCGTAGAAGGACTCCGGGGTGAGCTCGTACTCCGTCTTGAACGTCTTCTTGCCCGTGTCGTCGAACAGGATTGACTTGTGCGCCTTCAGGAGGTTCCACTTCCTCATCGCCGCCAGCGGCTTGTAGAACATCGACGGCGACCCGGTCCTGGATATCCCGAGTCTGGCTTCGAGGTCCTTCGCCTCCATCCTGCCGCCGTTCTCCTTGATCAGCCTGAGAATTTCGGCGGTCCTTTTCTTCAGATTCCCGGACTTCGGGTGGTTCCCGAACAGGAGGTGGTTTACCGTGAGCATCCTATGAATAATATAGTGCGTTTCGAGTATTGAATCTTTCCATCGATGGGTAAAACGGCGAAAGGATAAATCTTGGATAAGGCACGGTACAATCATGAAGGCCTGTCCGAACTGCGGCCGAGAGTCTCTCAGGAACGTGAGGGGGACGAACCACATGTCGTGCCCGGCTTGCAACAGCATGGTCGTGCACGAGGGCAACGGATACGTCCTTGAGATACTTTAGTCCGAAACCGTCAGGTGGGAAAGCTTTAACTCGGCGGGAACGATATATTTCACAGGGTGTTTTGGTTGGCGAAGAAGGACGAGCAGAGGACGGAGGTCGCGGTCGCGATACTCACGGTCGTTGCAATTTTCTCGTTTGCGGGCATACTGAGCTGGGGCGGCGTCGAGGAGGAGCTGTCTGAGAGAACGGCGCCCAACATAGTAAAGTCGCAGGTAGTGGGCGGCTCGGACGGCGCCGCGCAGGGCCTGCCGGACGAGGGGATGCGCGTCGTCGAGACGGCGTCAGCGGAAGTCGCCCCATCCGCCGAGGCACCGGCGGCCTTCGGAACTTCGCTGACCCCGGCCACATCCCAGTTCTCGGTCGACGAGGGCACCGAGCTGTCCCGGGGGACCATCGACCTCGTCGTCAGCTGAGGCGCTTAAATCGTTTTCCGACGCTTGATTTGTTATGAGAGAGATTCTGCTGGCCTTGTTTTTGGCGTCGTTCCTGTTTTTCATCCCGTCGGCGTCCGCACAGCTGAACTTCACGGGCATAGACGGGTACAGGGCGCCGGAGGGCATGGAGATGCTGGTCGGAGACGCGAGGGTGAACATCTACGACTACCGGTTCGCCGAGCTCGGGAGCATAGTCATCTCGAACGGCACGGTCGTGTCCACGGGCCAGAACCTGACGGGGAACCCCACGCACAAGATATACGTGAGGGACGCGGCGGTGCTCCAGAAGATATTCGACTCGGGCTCCGTGAAGGAGTTCAATCTGCAGAGGTCGGTGCACGCGATAAGGATAGAGGCGCTCGACTTCCCGGGGCAGCTGAGACTGGCAATCGGCACCTTGCTCGCGTCCATCGCGTCCCTGTTCATCGCCCCGTAGCGAAGGTCTTATAAGATTCGAATCCAGATTCTCGTGTGGTCGACATGAAGTCCAACATGCTGCTTAGGGCCCTGAACAGGATCCTGTTTCCGTATTCCATGGGCGCGCCGTCTCCGACCGTCATCGGGAGCGGGGAGGAGTTCTACGAGCGTGCGCTCGAGATGGCCAGGGAGCAGTTCAGGCGCACGGAGGGGCAGCACAGGGCCGTCTACTTCAAGATAGTCCCAGAGTCGCGCATAATTTTCTCCGGCGGGGCCTTCGCCGGCTACGACCTGAGGCTGAAGGTGTTCTCGAGCCCGAGGGAGGGGTTCCTGAACAAGATACCGGACAGGATGCACAAGATCAAGGACATGAAGAAGGTCATAGTGTACGACGAGCACGTGTGCCAGGTCGGCCTGCCGAGGGAGGAGTCCGGCAGCTACAACCCATTCGAGTACGCGAAGCAGTTCTCGTCGAAGTGCGTCCTCGAGCTGTCGGAGAAGATAAGGGAGTCCATGGGGTCGTACTCCGCCGTGGTCATCCATCCCTACAACCTGGCCCGGAAGCCCCGGAGATAATGGGGCTTTATATCCTCGCGCTTCTCAGTCAGTTAAATGGCGACGTTTTCAGAACTCGGAATCAAGAAGAGCCTGACCTATCTAAACGAGGCTGGCTTCACGGAGCCGTTCCCGATACAGGCCGCCGCGATACCGATAATTTTGAAGGGCAGCGACATGATAGGCCAGGCCCAGACGGGGACGGGCAAGACGGCCGCCTTCGGCCTCCCGCTTCTGGAGATCATAGACCACCGCGTGCAGGACACGCAGGGCCTCATCATCGTCCCGACGAGGGAGCTCGCCCAGCAGGTCGCCGACGAGCTGAAGAAGTTCTCCGGCGGGACCGCCAAGGTGACGGCCGTCTACGGCGGCGAGAGCATGCTCAGGCAGATAAGGTTCCTCAAGCACGAGAGGCAGATAATCGTCGCCACCCCGGGCAGGCTGATGGACTACATGCGCGAGGACATACTCCCGCTGAACCACGTCAGGTTCGTAGTTTTGGACGAGGCGGACAGGATGCTCGACATGGGTTTCATCGACGACATAAAGAAGATACTGTCGCAGCTCCCGCAGCAGAGGCAGATGTGCATGTTCTCCGCGACCATGCCGACGGAGATAACGAGGCTGGCGCACGACTTCATGAGCAAGCCCGAGAAGGTGGTCGTCAGCAAGGACGAGATATCGAACGTCAACGTGAGCCAGTTCTACATGGAGATGCGCGACGGCGACAAGCTCGACCAGCTCGCGCACATACTGAAGGACAAGAAGAAGACGGTCGTCTTCTGCGGCGCCAAGATAAGGGTGAAGAGGCTCGCCGACGAGCTACACCAGAAGGGCTTCAACGTCGAGGCGATACACGGCGACATGGAGCAGAACCAGAGGTCCAGGGTCATCCAGGACTTCAAGGCCGACAGGGTCAACATACTAATCGCGACCGACGTCGTGGCGAGGGGCATAGACGTGCCGACCGTCGAGAGGGTGGTGAGCTTCGACGTGCCGACCGACACGATGACGTACTTCCACAGGATAGGCAGGACTGCCAGGGCGGGCGAGAAGGGATCCTCCATAATATTTGTGACAAGGGCGTACTGGGACGACTTCAACAGCATCAGGAACCACACGAAGGTGAAGATCGTCCAGATGAAGACCGGCTACGTCCCGTCGATGCCGGTCGTCAGGAGCTCCGACATGAGGAGGTTCGGCGGCAGCAAGTTCGGCGGGGGCGGGAGCAGGTTCGGGAGGGGCGGCAGCAGCGACCGCGGCAAGAGGGGGTTCGGCCACGGCAGGGGCCCGTTCCAGCACGGCACCGGCAACCCTGGACGTGGAAGAAGGCGCTCCGACAAGAGATGAAGTAGGTTCTTATGAAGTCGATAAACTTCGTCGTCCTCGGGGACTGGTCTATCGCCTCCGAGCTCGGGAAGAAGGGCACCGTCACCGACATGACCTTCTACGAGAGGAAGTCCCCCGCGGGCGCGTTCTCGTTCATCACCCCGACCTCGTTCCCGGAGAAGATACAGCCGCTCGTGCAGGCCATAGCGCTGTGCGAGTACGCGATTCTGAACGTCAAGACGATAGACAAGGCCCTCGGAGAGCAGATTGTCGCGCTGGACGCGATGGGGATGTCCAAGGGCTTCATAATCGCGAACGGCTACGACGACGACATAAGGAAGATTGTGAAGTCGACTCTTTTGGAGGGATACGAGTTCGTCACGTTCGACGAGCTGAGGCTGAGGATAGACTCCGTCGAGGCGCTGGCTCAGGACGGGAAGTTCAAGGTCGTGCTTGATGCCTGCTTCGAGGTGAAGGGCATCGGCACGGTGGCGCTCGGCGTGGTGAGGAGGGGCGAGCTGAAGAAGTACGACGAGGTCGAGATATTCCCCGGGAAAATAAAGGCGTCCGTCAGGTCTATACAGATGCACGACGACGACGTCGACTCAGCGAAGTCGCCGAGCAGGGTGGGCGTGGCGCTGAAGGGGACGAACGCGTCCGAGGTGACGAGGGGCGACGTGCTAGCGGCTCCGGGATCCCTCAAGTCAGAGTCCGCGATGAAGGTGAGGTTCGAGAAGAGCAAGTTCTACAGGGGCGAAATCCTCCCCACATCGAGCTACCACATGTGCATCGGCCTCCAGATCAAGCCGGTGAAGGTCAGCATCGACGGCGACATGTCCGTAGTCGCGGAGAGGCCGTTCGCATTCGAGGCGGGCGAGAGGTGCGTGCTCCTCGACCTGAACTCGACGACGGTCAGGATACTGGGCAGCGGAACCGTTTTATAGATTCGAAGCCAAGTATCTGCATGGCTCTGACCAACTCGTACAAGAAATTGAACGCCGGCGACCCGGCCCCGTATTTCATACTGATGGGCGTCGACGGCAAGGAGTGCGCGGTCAAGGACTTCCTGGGGAAGCCGTTCGTGATAGTTTTCATGTGCAACCACTGCCCCTACGTGAGGGCGAAGATGCCTGCCCTAATCAAGCTCCAGTCGAAGTTCTTCGGCAAAGTCACTTTCGTGGGGGTGAACAGCAACGACCCGAACTACCAGGGCGAGGGTTTCGAGAACATGAAGAAGTTCGCGAAGGAGTTCAACATGAACTTCCGCTACCTCATCGACGACTCGCAGAAGGTCGCGAGGGCCTTCGGCGCGGTCTGCACGCCGGACCCGTTCCTCTTCGACGCCTCCGGGAAGCTCGTCTACCACGGGAGGATAGACAGCGCCGCCGGGATGGAGACGACGACCAACGGCGACGTGATGGAGGCCGCGATAAACAAGACGCTCGCGGGCGAGGCGGTGAGGGACAGCTTCCTGCCGGCGACCGGGTGCTCGATAAAGTGGAAGAACGCGTAACGCTTATAAGTACATTTTCCTAACTTCCGTGTCTATGAACAGCCCAAACAAGGTCGTAGAATATGGGAATAGCATAAATTCCAAGCTACCCGAGGGTCAGAAGATAGACTTCAATGACAGCTACCACGGTCCTCTGGGAATCCTATGGAACATTAGTTTTAACTATGAGGGGATTGGCGACGTCAATCCGTCCCACATAGGCTTCCTGAAGAGTTTCAGGCTCATCGAAGAGGACCTTTCTTCTACGAGGAAATACACGGCGAATAAAAGCGGCAAGGAGATGGCCATATTTTACATGGCCGCCCTGGAGAACAAGCTGAAGCAGCTCGACCCAACAGTAGAGAGGCTGTACGAGATTGACGTGATGAGCTTCAAGCATGAGTAAGATTTATAAGTTTATTTTTCTAACTTTCGTGTCTAATGAAGATTGAAGACAGGGGTTACTCCCGGAAGGAGATCCGGTCCAACGTCGCCGCGGTCCTGATTTCGGACGTCCTCGGCAGGGAGTCGAAGTACGGTATTCCCAGCGCCTACGTCGGCCCGTATTCGGCCTGGATGCAGAAGAAGGGCCTCATAGACGCGAACGGCTTCGTGACGGAGAAGGGCAAATCGTTGGTAGAGGCCCCGGCCAAGAGGGACGACGATATTTATTCCATCATAAAGAAGGACAGCGAGGTGTTCGTCCTCTCCAACCTCCCCGAGGGCCCCGGCAGCGCCTCCCTCTACAAATTCTAGCGCCTTCGTCCGACCTTTATCCTCTGCCTGTAGAAGTCCACCCATATCCCCGTCCACATCAGTATCGACGTGACGGGCATGGCTATCTTGATCCAGCTGAACTCCTTGTAGAGGAGGACGGACGCCTGCCAGTCCACGAATATCACGAAGAACGACGCGAAGTAGTACAGGGCGAGCACCAGCGAGAAGTTCCTCGCCAGCACGACCGAGAAGTACTTCTCGTCGGTCACCAGTATGGTGGTCCTGCTCAGCATGAAGAGGAACCATGCAAGCGACAGGACGCCGACTATGGCGGCGCCCGCGTAGTCCGCGAAACCCGCCACCCTGAAGCTGAATATGAAGCCGAAAAAATAATATCCGACCAGCGCGGCCGCGTACACCCATCTCCTGTCCAGACCAAACATCAGATTGACACCTAAATCTAGGATGGTCCGCCGCTAATTTATAGAAACTACGGGATGACGCCGTTCATATGTTTCCTTTGACCCTCTGCCTGTAGAAGTCCACCCATATCCCGGTCCACATCGCTATCGAGGCTCCCGACATGATTAGTTTTATCCAGCTGTAGCTCGTCTTGAACCAGTTGGACGCCTGCCAGTCGACGAAAATCACGAAGAACGCGATGAAGTAGTATATCGACAGCACTATCGCGAGGTCCTTCAGGTCCGCTATGAGTATGGACGACCTGGTCGCCATGAAGATGAACCACACGAAGGAGGTGACGCCCACGGCCGCAGCGCCCGCGTAGTCCGCGAAACCCGCCACCCTGAAGCTGAATATGAAGACGAAGAAGTAGTATCCCACCAGAACGGCCGCATAGCCCCACTTCCTGTCCAGCCCGAGAACCACCTTAGCACCTGAATCTAGGATGGTTTGCTTTTAATTTATAGAAACCAATCCCTTCACATGAAGAAGTGCGACTGGTGCGGCAAGGACGTCCCGTTCTCGCAGCTGAAGCTGAAGGGGAAGTTCTACTGCTCCCAGGAATGCATGGACTCATCCAAGTAGTTCCTTTGACGGGTTCGAGAGTAGGACCTCGTACACCCTAATCCCCCCCGAGTCCGACCTTATCTGGAGCCGCATGTTCCTCGAGCCCTGCGTCGGCTCGCCTGGCCTCACGGCTATCTCCGAGTTCACGTTGTACGTCGAGAACCCGGCGCCGCAGTACACCGGGCTCACGTTCTCCACGGTGTAGTTCGAGTGGCCCTCGCCCTCCATGAACGACCCTATGGCGGAGTCGATCTCGGACGCGCTCAGCTCCCTGCAGCCGCTCGGCGGGATTTCCTGTATTCCATACGACGCGAAAAAATACGCCACCGAGGACGCGATTGCCGCCACAAAGATCATCGGGACAAGGAGCCTCATGTCGATTTTCCCCGTTCACATTATCTGGAGGCTGTTGGCCCCCTTCGAGTACCACTCGCGCAGCTGGTCCTCGGTGTAAAGCTCGTACTCCTGCGCCAGGTACCTCGCGTGCCCTGTCAGGCGGTCGACTATCGGCCCCGGCACGCCGGCGGCGATGAGTTGGGTCTTGAACCACTTCCTCAGCGAGTGCGGGTGCATCTTGAACCTCTTGCCCTCCTTCGCGCTGAACTTCCTCATCGCGTTGTTCAGTATGAACTGGAGGTTCTGGTAGGTCATGCTCCTCTCGTCGTCCGTCGATATGAGGGGCGCGTCGGGCCCCTTCGACTTCCTGGTCGCTATGTATTCCTCGAGGATTTTCTTCGCCTCGCCCGTCACAAATGTTATCCTGCCCTTCCTCTCCTTTGCGCCCGCCGCCCTGACCCGGATCGTGGCCGGGTCCTTGTCCAGGTTCACGTCGCCCATCTTCAGCTGGTGGAGCTCGCCTATCCTAAGGCCGCCCGAGGACATCATCGCTATGCAGACCTTCGCCTTGATGTTGCCGGCCTCGTACACCCTCCTGAGCTCCTCCCTAGTCGGGAGCGAGTCCTCGTGTATGTTGTAGACCTTTATCGGGACCTTCTTCGTGACCTCTATCCCGTTCGCGGAGAGGAACTTCTTCAGCGACGCGGACCATGCCGCAACGGACTTCGGCGCGAGGTTGGAGGATGCCAGCTTCACGACGAAGTCCCTGTACGTCTCGTTCGCGTCCCTGCGGCCGGACTTCATGTTCTCCACGAGCTCGTCCGGGTTCTCTACGCCGAGGTGGCGGAAAAATTGTCGCAGGCCCTTCAGGTACGTCTTCTCCGTGTTGGCGCTCCTCGTGAGGAGCTTGAGCTCGCCCATCATCCTGTCCACGGACTTGAACGACCGAAGGTCTTCCATTGAGATAATTTGAGGGGAGCAGGATATATCGTTTCGAATGGGAAAGTCTTAAGCCGCCCGACGGCAATTTATTCCCATGGCAGTCGACAACAGGCCGCTCAACATCATCATAACCATAGTTGCCGTGACCTTCGCCTACCTCGTCTACGATTATTTCGTCGCCGTCCCGTCTGCACAGTCCCCGGGCGCGGATTCGTGCCTGTCGGACTCGGACTGCCCGGCGATATACTGCATAAGGGCGCCGTGCCCGCAGAGCGTGTGTGAAAACAACAGGTGCGTGATGACGGAGGCGCCCGAAGAGACACCGGTTCCTACGGAGCCGATTGAAACCGTGAGGGAGAGCGGCGGCTGCAAGATAGGCGGGTGCTCGGGACAGCTCTGCTCCGACGCGTCCGAGGGTCCGATGTTCACGACCTGCGAGTGGAGCGAGGCCTACGGGTGCTACCAGGAGCTGGGAGTGTGCGAGAGGCAGGAGGGCGGGAAGTGCGGATGGACCCAGACGGACGTCTTGAAGCAGTGCCTATTGGAGAAGTCTTAGATAGTTTTCAGCTCAGCGTACCTTCTTCACTTCTATGAGCTGGCTCTCCTTGTGTCCCTTGAAGACGTCGGATATCACGACGACGAGGTCCTCGTTCTTCACGAACCCGTCCGACTTCAGCGTCTCGATTGCGTTGTTGATGTTCTCCCTCGAGTGGTCCGAGAGGTCCGCCCTGTAGGAGTACACTCCCCTCGAGAGCTGGTTGAAGTGGTGCACCTGGTCGTACCTGGTGAACGCGAACACCGGGGTCGTCGGCCTGTACTTCGAGGTCAGGCGGGCTAGCCTCCCGGTGCTCGTGAAAACGATTATGGCCTTCGCGCCGAGGTTCCTCGCCAGCATCGACGCGGCGAGCGTTATCTCCTCCCTTATGCTCCTCTTCTCCTCGCCCCTCAGAGGCATGACGAACTTCTCTTCCCTCTCCATCCTGTTGCATATCTTGGTCATGGCCTCCACGCAGCGCACCGGGTACTTCCCCACGCTCGTCTCGGCGGAGAGCATTATCATGTCCGTCTTCTGGTAGACGGCCGTCGCCACGTCGGAGACCTCCGCCCTCGTGGGCACCGGGCTCTCGATCATCGACTCCATCATCTGGGTCGCGACTATGACGGGCTTGCCCTTCTCCCTGCACCTGTTGATTATGTCCCTCTGCAGCAGCGGCACGTCCTCCAGCGGGACTTCGGCGCCGAGGTCGCCCCTCGCGACCATTATGCCGTCCGACGCCTCGAGTATCTCGTCCAGGTTCTTCGCGCCGACCGCGTCCTCTATCTTCGCTATCAGGAACACGTAGGTCTTCAGCCTGTCTGCGATCTTCCTGACCTTCTCCACCTCCGCGGCGTGCCTGATGAAGCTGAGGGTGAATATGCGCACGCCGTGCTTGATTGCGAACTCCACGTCCTCCATCTCCTTCTTCGTTATCCCGCTCAGGTCCATCTGCAGGCCGGGTATGTTCAGCGACTTCTTGCTCTTTATCGTGCCGGACGTGACGACCTTGCACAGGGCCCACTCCTCGTGGTGCTTCTCGACGAACATCTCGATGTTGCCGTCGTCGATGAAGATCTTCATGCCCTGCTTGAGCGCCTTGAATATGTTGGTGTTCATCTCCGCTCCCTTGTTTATGGTCCTCCTCACCTTGCCGAACCTGAGCTCGAAGTTCTCCCCGGCGACCACGTCTATCGGGCTCTTCAGCTCCTCTATCCTGAGCTCCGTGCCCTTCGTGTCCAAAATTACAGGTATCGGGAACAGCAGGCTCTCGTTCGCCTTCTCCACCTCCTTGATGTAGCCCATCATGGTCTTCATGTCGGCGTGGCTCATGTTGATCCTTGCGGCGTTCATGCCGGCCTTCGAGAGCTCGACTATCTTCTGCGCCGTGCCCGCCGCGGGGCCGAGCGTGCATATTATCTTCGTCTTTTTCATTCCTATTCCTTGGTTTCAATGTGGGAAATAGCTTATATTGCTTTCCAGGCATGAGCAGTCCATGGAGAAAGGCAAGGAAGACCTGAGGAAGAGGCTCACGCCGGAGCAGTTCCGCGTGACGCAGGAGAAGGCTACCGAGGCGCCGTTCACGGGCGAGTACGTCCACACAAAGGACAGGGGAGTCTACAGGTGCGTCGTGTGCGGGAACGAGCTGTTCAGCTCCGAGGACAAGTTCGACTCGGGGACGGGATGGCCAAGCTTCACCAGGCCCAAGAAAAAGTCGAGCCTGGGCGAGAGGAAGGACCGCTCCCTCTTCGTAGAAAGGACAGAGGTTGTCTGTGACAAATGCGGCGCCCACCTCGGACATGTCTTCGACGACGGCCCGGGTCCGGAAGGCAAGAGGTTCTGCATAAACTCCTGCTCGCTGAAGATGGAGAAGAAGTGACTATTTTCTATATGGTTCGCAGTTTGATTTTCCACCCGCCCATTTCCTGGCGTCTTTTTCAATATCATGTTTGCATAGGGCGTTGAACACCATCTCGTAGATGCTGATTCCCCTCATCTGGGCTTGGGAGTCCATCCACCTCAGGCCGTCGGCGAGTTCCGGGTCGTGCTCCGAGAAGATGACGAGGTCGTCGACCATCTTCCTGAACATCACGTTGTATTCCCGAGCTTTCCTCTCGTATGAATCCATGATGTACAGTTGTCGGTCGTTGGATTAATATCGGTCGGAACGCGCGCCTGGAAGAGCCGCGCCGAACATCCGTAGAAAATTAATATAAAATAAAAAATTTTCTTGAAATTTTTATGCTAAATCTTTCAATTTAGAATTTCTTGTGCTTTTGGAAGCAGTCCCTGCAATAGACAGGCCTGCCCTCCGTCGGCTTGAAAGGAACCTGAGTCTCTTGTCCACAGTCAGAGCACTTTACGTTGTGCATCTCTCTCGGACCCGAGCTTCTGTTTCCGCCAAAACCGCGGTCATTGAATCCCATATTATTCACTCCTGCATAAAGGTAGGTTGCCGGGGTATTTAACCTCATGGGACTCGTGTCCGCGGTCCGCACGTCCTACAGAGCCTTCTATACCCAATTCGTCATCACGATGCTCCTCTTGGCCTTCATCGTGACGGGCCCCAGCTCGATCCTCGTCAGCTTCGACTTGGAGATCTCGTTGTATTTTTTGGAGTCGCCGAAGACTATCGTGGCAATGTAGATGTCGTCGCACATGTTAGTCTCGTTCGATACGTGCCTGCCACTCTTCCTGTAGAAATTATCGTTGCACCGCATGCACTTGTCCGTCGCGGTTTCCGATATGTAGCTGTATTCGTCGGCCGTGTTCCAAACCCCGAATCCTATAGGAGATAATTGGGAAGGCTGTGTATTAACGGTTTGTTTTGATATAATTTTTAAAAAATTACTTTCTCAATATATTTTAGAATAATTAATATTCTAGAAAATATATTCTCGTGAGTATATGTTGGCGGCTCCTGAATTTTCCTACGATAGAAAGTTAGATTTTCGGGCCTACAGACAGACAAAACGCCGTTATTGGGCGATTTTAGAGCCTTAGTTTGAGATAATGTATGTTATCTCCAAGCAAAATTGACCCTAAACTAACCAATCTATATACTAAAAAATATATGTTCGTGAGACTTCTTCAACCTATTTTGATTTTTTGCCGTTGAGGTGCCACATCAATCCGGCCATGACGATGAATATTGCACCGAAAACGAGGTGATCAGCATGGCTCGCTTTGAAATCCAAGCCCATCCCAACGTGCATTTCGTGCGGAGCGAGCAGATAGAACAGTCCCACCAGGACAAAAATACCGGTCGGTACGGCCCTAAAGAAGAGATTTTGATCCTTTTTGACTTTTAGGCGCCTCTTTGCCACAATTTATGTTGGTTTTTGAGAAAAATAAGCTAATTATATACTATAAAACATATGTTCGTGTGTCTTTATAACCCATTTTGGTCTATTTTCGACCGTTTTGTAATCTATGGAGGCCATTTTCAACAATCTTTAGACTTTTTATAATCTATTTTGCGCTTATAAATATAATCAAGAATACAGAAACTTATATGTAATTGTTATTTATATAACAAATATAGATATAGAAACCTGGAAAATCTATCAATTTTAGATCCATTTTAGGTCGTTTTAGGGATAATTTTGGCCTTCTAGTATGGTCGAAGTGAGAGTTTTGTGTTAATATCATAAAAAGTCATATATAGTCATATATTTCTAACGGTGTTATATCATCATGATAAGTCATCACAAAGTGAAAGTGAGAGTTTAAGGCCATTTTGGATTAAAAACAAGATAGTGAGTTTAACAAGGTTTATATGTAAGTGAGGACATATACAATGTAGTTATGGGGCTCTTTGATCGTCTAAAAGGCCTTTTTGGCACTAAAAGCGATGTTAAATCGATTGAATCGATGGACCATCGATTTGAATCGATTGGACAGCCAATCCAAGCATCTGAACAAATCAGAGAATCACCCAAACCTATTGCTATCCCCATCTCTATTATACCTACTAATAGAGAAATAGAGCCATCCGCACCTTCCTATCCAGAAGTTAGTCGAGATTCCTATCAATTGGGCCTAGCTGCCGGGTATACCGGTCGATCTATAAAGGAAATAGAATCTTCCTTATCGAGAATAGAAGCCCAAATGGTCACTAAAGACTGGTTTACGGTTCAATTACAGCAAGTTGACAGGAGAATCGAGGATATAGAAAGAGCATTGGGGATAATTAAAGGAGCTATACCTACGATGGAGCAACAGAGGGCTGCAATAGTCAAGAGGATGCCCCTCACCCAGAGGATGGAGGAGCTTTTGTCCGTGGTCCGGGAATCCAAGGAAATCAGCTTCGCCGACCTGGCCCTTAAGATGAACATGGACATCTCAGATCTGAGGAGCATGTTGTCGATAATGACAAAGAGGACCAACATGGTCGAGAGATTCCGCATCCATCGGGTCGGTTGGATAAGGTATGTTGAGCCAGGTCAAACAAGTTCTCCCTTCTAAAAAGACAGTTTTTTACAGATAGACAAGTGTGTAAGAAGGTATAGAATCTCAATGCCTAACCGATGCTTGGAAAAAGTAAAAAGAAGAGGCGAACTTACATCCACTTTGCGCTGCAAGATGGACACGTCGCGATCTTCTCGTTTATACCAGCCTTTACGAAGACATGGCACTTTTTACAAGGTACGTTGACCTTTGCTATGTATGCACTAAATTTACCCAAATGAATCACCCAACTTATGATATATACACTTCATCCTATATAAAGCTTATGGCTTTTTGAATTTTCCAACCATAAAAAATATAGTTCTAAAATATCATAGAATGTCATAGTAAACTCCATCCGGTCCTGTATCTAGTGTTTGCCCATGGCCCGATCGATTTTTTCCTTCACAGACATAAATTTCAGTATGGACGTCATATCCACACCGGGTTTGATCTTGAACATCCGTATGTTAGAGGGTTCTAGCTTCTGCTCCTCCACGAAATTCGATAAATATGACTCTAGGAGCCGGGTGACGGTCCTTCTATGCAAGCCTGTTCTGTTGGAAATCTCTGTTGGCCAAAGCCAGCCGTTTTCAGCCTGTTTCAGGCAGTTTGCGATTTTAATCACGTTCTCTAGCAGTGTTTTCTTCACTTCTTTCTCACCTGTAATCATCTGCGCAGCGACGCGTACTTGGTCTATAGTTGGTTTTTAGACCAATTAAAGACAAATCCAGCTACTAACCCCATATGGGCCCTTCTAGGCGCGACAAAACAGCATACTGGAGGTCCGTGGCGGGGTTTCACCTGACAGCTGGCATACTCTCACGAATTTAGCCGGTTTATGGAAACGATTGAATCGATTCAATCGTTAGCCGACCATCTTCCCTCCCAGGACCTTCATTATCCATGCTGCCTCAGTCATGTTTAATACCGCATTCTCATATTGTCATTGTATGGCGGGCACCGCAGCGGCGACAAAGGCTTCGGGAGTTCTCCAAAAAGTTCTGATAATTGTTGCATTTAGTGCCATTGTCGGACTGGCCACTTATTACTACCTTGCCTATTCCGAGGAGCTTTTCTATTGGACTGCCGAAGACCTCACAGGCGAGACAGGAAACACGGTCGGCCAACCGGCTGAGGAGACTTCGGGGCAGCAGGGAGACTCGCAGCAGGGTCTGACAACGGCCATATCGCCGGCAAGGGACCTGACGGGCGACTGGGCAGGGACGTTATCCAGGTCCTTTTCAATCAACGAGGAGACTGAGGACGTCCTCTGCCTCTACACTGGAACGGTCAGGCTGACTCTTCGGCAGCAGGGCAACGGCGTCATAGGCAGCATGAGAATCGATAAAATTACCGTAAAGGACACGCAGAAGCAGGCGCCAATCGACGAGTATGGACTCCCGGCGGTGGTTATTCCTTGCGGTGTGCCGGTCTCGCCGCCATACCTGGACATTGATTTGGAAGGCACAGCGAGTTCGTCCACGATAGACTTACAGGGATTTTTCACAAGATTCTCCGGGTCGTTCACGGCAGACCTCATGACGCTCTACCCGGAGCAGTGTGTGTTTGGCTCCGGCTCGGGGTGCTCGGTGGTGGCCGGCAGTGACAGCATCGTGAAGCTGGCAAAAACAAGCTAGCCGGTAATGCTCATTTCGACCTTCTTCAGGTCGACTTCCCCGGTGTTCTCCCATAGGTTCTTGACATAGGTGTCGAACACCCTGACCAGCCCGGGATCCTCGCTCCAGACCGAGCTGAACGGGAAGTCTTCCTTCTTTTTCTGGTCGTGGTCCAGCCTGAGCAGGACCTCCTTGCCGTCCACAATCACTATCCTGGGGTGCAGGCTCGCCTCGATTATCTTCAACTCCGCCCCGTGCTCGACGAACCATTTGGCTTTGAGGTAGTTTTCCTCGTCAATCTCCTGCATGCCCAGCACCCGCACCTTCACTCCCCTCTTGACGGCCGACTGCACGACATGGGTGAGCTTGGCCGACCTGGAGAAGTCCCTGGTGACCCCGTAGACGTACTTCCTGCTCTTCCCTATCATGTCGCTCGCCTTGTTGAAGAACTCCACCCAGTTCCTGCCACGGACGGTCCAGATGCCGGTGGACGTCTCGCTGCCCTTCGCGGGCTTGAGGTAGCGGCTCACCTCCTTCAGCCCGGATTTGACCGAGACTATGGACCTCTCCTTTTCCTCGATCATCCTCTTCAGGCCGATGTCCGCCGGGACGACCCTGTACTCCTTCGGCTTGCCCTCCGAGACCTCGACGAGCTGCTTCTCGATAAGGTCCTCGAGCACCCAATAAATTTTAGACTGGGGGACGTCCGCCCTCTTGCTCAGCTCGCCGGCCTTCATGGAGTCGCTCATGGAGAGGGCGGCGTAGGTCTTGGCCTCGTACTCGCTCATGCCCAGGCCCTGGAGGAACTTGACTATCTCCTCTGGCTTCATCAATAGAATTACTCGCCGCGGGTGTAATAAAAGGCTGCCACTACCCATGGTAGTCCTTCGAAGAGCTCCCTGATGTTTACGATGGTTTTCTTGACCGGGACTGGATGTATTTTTTTATCGTCGGTTCGTTCTCTGCCAGTCGCCATAGGAAGTTCTTTCCAAGCTCCTCGGTCGCAGCCATCACTATGTCGTATGTCTTCTTGTCCCCGAGGCCGATAGTCTCATTCCCGATGTCGTTGCAGTTGAAGTCCATCGTGGCGCCCCCTGCCTCCTTTACAATGAGATATCCCGGTCCTATCTCCTCTCCGGTGAACAGCTTGTCCGTTCTGTTGCAATTGTTCGCGCTCACGAAGAGGTCCTGGGCCCCATATGAAATCTGGGCTATATGGACCGCCTTGGAGCCATAGTCGTTCAGCCAATTGTTGCGGCCTTTTTTGAGGAGGCTGTCCGATATGGCGCCGTTTATGTCTCCGAGCATGTATTGGTCGTTCAAAACTTTCAGACCGTCCATGATGCCTGTCTTCCCGGACGTTCTCATCTCCGTCTTCCCCCATTCTACATTCTGACCATTGTCCAGCTTGCCCGCGAAACCTGGTATTTTATACGCTCCCCTGCCCCGGTTAGCCATGTAAAGGTTTCCAGAGTTGAACTCTAGGAAGCCGGCAGACAGGCAGTCGTTGAAACTCGGGTCTTCCCTGTCGAACACGCCCATTATGGACCCGTAGGGGAGCATGTCGTCTCCTTTGTTGAAGTTCGCCGTCCCATCTATGTCATCGAATATTATGGAATATTTCGGGTTGTCGCCTATCGAAGTCTTTCCCTTCTCTTCACTGTAGATTGAGAAGCCAACTCCATATTTTTTAATCTGGTCGACTATCGCGTCGCCGACTACGATGTCCCCATTCGTGACTATGTCCTTACGTGAATCTAGGATGCTCTTCGTATCGCTACCTGCCATTTTCAAGGCGGTGTATCCCCCGAAAAGAGATTCTTTCACCATATTTTCCGCGATGCTCGGGGTCAGTTCTGACATAAAGATCATTTGAAATATTTTATTGCACGAACGTGCCTATGTCGTACCCGCCTTTCCTTATGGCGTCTGTCCTGGAGTAGAGCGGGTGGTCGTCTCCTATCGGGAACTTTTCGTTGAGCTCCCCTATCAGATTCCTTATGCCCTCTATGCCGTGCCTCTTCTTGACGGAATATAGGACCACTGCCTGCGTCACAGGCATGGCCCTGTTCGGCATTGTCTGCGTGTCGAACAAAAATTCCTTCACGCCGTCCATCGTTGCCCTCACGTAGTTCACGCTGGCGTGCTCCTTCTCCTCCGCCCTCTTCCAGAGCTCCATGCTCTCGTACGTGTCCACATCTATGCCGGTAGGCTGGTAGACCATGAACTCGTGCTTGAAGTGCGGCTTGATTGCGTTGTCCTTAGTATAATCCTCTATGTCCACGTTCAGCACCATGCCCTGTATGCTGGGCTTCTCGTTGTACGTTATGGCTTTCCTTTCGGAGACCACGTTGCCGTTCTTGTCCCTGTCCTTTATGACGACTCCATAGAGGCCGTTCGAGAATCTCATCTTCTCTATGTCGGAGCTTTCCTTGACGAGGCCCAGCTTCTTGAGGTCGTCCGGGAACTCCACTCTGGGCACGAGTCCGGTCTCTTCGGATATCTCCGAGTACGCCGTCCTTGAAACCGCATCTTCTCTGACGACAGACACGTTGCCGGCCGCGGTGCCTGTGTAAAACGGATATTCCCCGAGGTTCATCCTGCCGAAAGTCTGTATGACGTCCTCGCCGTCCTTGTTTTTGAATATTGGGGTGGCGCTGAGCGCACACGAGTTCGCAAGGCCGCTCATTCCATGTTTGTCAATTATTCCGTAGGGATCCGTGTTCTGGGTCGCCATGCTGGCGGCGTAGTTCGTCGGGCTCCCCTCTATGGTGAATTTCCCGTTCCTCACCTGATAATTGTCTATCCTCATCAGTGGACCAGCGAACATTTTTGGCCGCCCGTCTACCAGAAGCCTTGGCATAGGCTTGTAATCTGTGTCTATCTTGACGTCTCCTGTGAAAGTTTTCGCCTTGTCTTCGAGCGTCTTCATCCAGTTACTGTAGACGTTGGCCGCAATCTCCTCTGGCAGTTTGTGCTCGGGCTTCACTATTACCCTGACATTTTCGGGGGCGAAGTCACCCACCACGTTCAGGACGAAATTCCTCGTCCCCAATAGCGGCATGCGAGTCATAATTAATTACTACTAAATAGTGGTATATAAGAGTTATCATTCCTGTTATAAATTTTCCTCGGGGCGGATTTCATGCCAAAGGCTATTCGCGTGGAGCCGTATTTCTAAATGCCTCTTAGTTGTCCGAGTATGTGGTTCTTTATCGCGTCGTTCGAAGAGGCCACGAAGTTCTGCCTCTTTTCGGATATCTTCTTCCCTCCGGCATCGTTTCCCTCGAAGTCGACTATGGACCCGCCGGCGCCCCTTATTATGGGGTACATTGGCACCAGGTTGCCGAGGTGCTCGTTGATCGAGACGCGCGCGGTCCCCCTGGGCTCTATGTTCCCGTCGGCCCTCTCGAAGAGCTCGGCCAGGAGGTCGGACGTCAGCGCGTACGACCTGCAGACGTCGAACGCGCCCCCGCCGTTCCTGTCGGAGAGTCTTTTGTACGCGTTCCAGGCCAGTTCCTTCATCCCCTCGACGGCGCTCGTCTCGTCGAACGCCGAGAAGAAGTCCAATATCGCGACGGACTTCGAGAAGTTGGTCTGTGAAGACATCCTGAGCTTGTAGAAGTCGCCGTATTTTCTGTTGTTCTCGTATGTCCCGATGTCTCCGGCCTCGTCCCTCCAGGCGGCCGCGCTTGTCGGGTGCGTCCTGTGGACCGTCGGGTTCGCCTCGATCATGACCGAGACCTCAAAGTCCCCGACGGCGACGTCTTTGACGTCCTTCTTCGTCGGCATGGTGAACGCGGTGGCGGTCCCATAGTGGCCGTTGCTGCCCAGCCTGTATATGCCCCTCTCCTGATCGTTCCCAAACCCGTCAAGTATCTTTGTGCCGTCGATGGAGTCGTTCTCGCAGTATATCGGGTCGTTCCTCGTGTAGTTCCCCACCTCGAACGTCCTGCCGGACCTGGGGTCGACGACCATAATTATCTTCCTCTCGATCTGTTCGGAGAGGTTCCTCAGGTACCTTATCGCTATGTTCTCCGCCATGACGTCGGACTTCTTTGCCCACTGCGCCTCGACTCCGACCTTCAGCTTGGATTCCATGCTGCCGACCCTCTCGGTCCTCGGGGTCGAGTTGATGGTGTCCGCTATGTCGTAGCTCAGCCTAAGCCCGGTGTCGACGAGTTTCCGCGTCAGCTGTTCGTAGCTCTGAGTCATTGTCATACGGAGCAGACTGAGCTTTAAATCCCTTTCTAGAATCGTTATATTTTTAATCCGACTCTGCCTTCGGGAGCTCCTCGGGCAGGCCCTTCCTCTTCCTGATCTCCTTGACGGTCTTCTCGAAGATGTCGCGCGGGATCTTCTCGAACACGGTGTTGGTGACGTTGTAGAATCCCCTGCCCCCAGTTGCGGACTTGAGGCTGGCGTCGAAGCCGAACATCTCCGACACCGGCATCTTGCACATCAAAATCGTCACTCCCCTCTCCTCCTTCATGTCCTGTATCTGGCCCCTCCTGTTCTCGACCTCCCTCGTCACGCTGCCGATGAGCTCCTGCGGGATGTCTATCCTCACGATCTGCCTCGGCTCGAGCAGCGTGCTGTTCGCGCGTATCATGGCCTGCCTGATGCCCCACCTGGCGGCCGGGATTATCTGTCCCTGCCCCCTGTGGACCGGGTCCTCGTGCAGGCTGACGTCGTGCAGCTGCACCTTCAGCTTCATGCACGGCTCCCTGCCCATCGGCCCGTCCTCGAGGACCTCCTTGAAGCCGTCGATCACCATCTCGATGACCTCGTTCAAAAACTGCACGCCCTTCGTCTGGTCCTCGAAGACGCACTTGTTGAATATCGTCGTGACAGTCTTGGCCTCGTCGTAGTCCATGCCGTACTCGGCGAGCTTCTTGAAGAGCTCTATGTTCTTCGCCTTCACCTCCAGCTCCGAGGGCAGGAAGCCGTCGACCATGGCCTGGTACACGCCGTCCTCGAGCGGCTCGACAGTGAAGTAGAGCTTGTTGTGCTTGTTCGGCGACTTCGCCTCCACTTCGGGCGACTTCTCGAACACCGCCTCCCTGTACACTACAATGGGCTTCGACATCGTGACCTCTATGCCGAGCTCCTTCAGCTTCCTCTCGACCTTCGCCTCGAGGTGCAGCTCCCCGAGCCCGGATATCAGGTACTCGCCGGTCTCCTGGTTGATCTTGATCACGAGAGTAGAATCTTCCCTCCCGAGCTGCTTCAGCGTCTCGATGAGCTTCGGCAGCTCCATCGCGTTCTTCGGCTCTATGTTCTTCGTGACGACCGGCTCGAAGATGTGCTTGATCTCCTCGAACGGCTGGATGACCTTCCCCGCGTCGGTTATCGTCTCGCCCGTGAACGCGTCGCCTATCCCGACTATCGCCGCGATGTTGCCCGCCACCACCTCGTCCACAGGAATCCTCTGTATCCCCTTGTAGACCGCGACCTGCTGGATCTTCTGCGTCTTGTGGCCGGCTATCAGGTGGACGTCCTTGCCCTTCGATATCTTTCCGGAGAAGAGCCTGCCCGTCGCGACGTACCCGACGTGCGGGTCCGGCACCATCTTCGTTATAATCATGGAAAGGGTCCCGTTCGGGTCGCACTTCATCATCTCCTTCGCGACGTCGCTCTCCTTGTCGCCCATCCAGACCTTCTCCAGCCTGTACTTCTGCGCGTCTATCGGGTTCGGCAGGTGCTTGATTATCATGTCCAGCACGACCTGGTGCATCGGCGCCCTCTTCGCGAGCTCGTCCTCGTTGTCGGCCTGCGTGAGCTCGATTATGTCCTTGAAAGTTATGCCCGTCTTCTTCATGTACGGTATCGAGATGGCCCACCTCCTGTAGGCGGAGCCGAACGCGACGGAGCCGTCCTGCACGTTCACGAGCCACTTCTCCTTGAACTGGTCCTCCGCATATTTCTGGATGAGGAAGTTTACGTCGCGTATGACCTCCTCGAACCTTTTGACCATCTGCTCCGGAGTCATCTTCAGCTCCCTGATGAGCCTGTCGGACTTGTTGATGAAGAGGACCGGCTTCACCCTCTCCCTCAGCGCCTGCCTGAAAACTGTTTCTGTCTGGGGCATTATCCCCTCCACCGGATCCACAAGAACTATGGTTCCGTCTACCGCCCTCATCGCCCTCGTCACGTCCCCTCCGAAGTCCACGTGCCCCGGTGTGTCGACGAGGTTGATCAGATAGTCCTGTCCCTCCGACTCGTGGACCATGCTGACGTTGGCGCCGTAGATCGTGAGCTGCCTCTCCCTCTCCTGCGGGTCGAACCACGTGTACATGGCCTTGCCCGCCATCTCCTCGGCGATCATGCCCGCCCCGCCCATCAGGTTGTCCGTCAATGTCGTCTTTCCGTGGTGCACGTGGGAGGACGTCGCGATGTTCCTGATCCTCTCGGGGAACTTCATCGCCTCAACTATCCTCTCGGTCATCGTCGCTTTGGCCATAGGTCAATCCACCAGAAAACAAAGAGCCTACCTGGCTCCCTCCGACTCCCTCTCTATCCTCTCCCTCTCCTTGATGGCCTCGGACTTCGACGCGTCGTTGTTGTACGCGGCGATTATCTCCTCGGCGAGGGCGCCCGTCATGGTCTCCTTCTTGCCGAAGCTCCTCCTATAAGAAGTCTGCGCGAATATCTTCAGCGCCAGGTCCACCCTCCTCTGCGGGGACGTTATCACGGCGCGCCTCACTATCATCCCTCCGACCTGGTAGCCTGCTATCTCCTCCCTCGTCGCGGAGTTCTCTATCGCGTGCACGAGGACCTCGACTGGGTTCTTCTTCGTCACCTCCTCAACCCTCTCGAACGCGTTCTTTACTATGTTGTACGCGGTGAGGTACTTCCCGACGACCCTGCCCGAGCTGATTATGTGCTTCTTGCTCCTGTGGCCCGGCACCATTATCTTGTTGATGAGCCTCTCCACAATCGGCATGTGCGACTTGTGGAACTGCTGGGTCGCGTTCCTGCCCCCGGTCTTCGGCACTATAATGGGCGTTATGTTGATGTACCTCTCCAGTCCGCGGTCGCGGATCTGTATCCCCTCCGTGTCCCACCTTCCAAATAGCTTCATTTCAGACATTCATGATCATCTCGTCGGCTTCTGCTTCCTTCCGGCCACTATCTCCTTCAGAGACACGCCGTTGATCGCAATAACCTTGAACTTTATCCCTACCATGCTTCCCTTGCCTCCGCCCTGCGAGCCTCCCAGCGAGGTGACAGTGACCTCGTCGTGCTCGTTGACCTTCCCTATCGCCCCGGTGCCCGGGACGTGCGCCGTGACCTGGATGTTGTTCTTCATCAGCTGGACCCGGACGGCCTTGATGAGTCCGGACGACGGCTGCTTCTGCTCCACGGCCCTCTTCTCCAAAACTATTCCTTTCGCCATGGGTGCCCCCCTCAGAGGGTTCTTCCCCCAGAGCTTCAGGGCGCGGCTCTTCCACTTCGACTTCTTCCATCTGAAGTGGTCCCTGTTCCTCTTTAATTTTCTTGCTCCATATTCGCCTGGCATTTGTTTTTCCCCTTTATCGAACGATCAGGTCGTTCACGTTGTGATTCCTTTGTAGTAATTCCTTAAATAACTTTATATTCCTCCCGTCGCGGCCGATTATCATAGCCTTGCTCCCCCTCTCGACCCTTATCTCGACGACCTTGCCGCCGTTCTCCTCCTTCACCGTCACCTCGTTCGACTGCGGTATGAGGTTCTTCACGAACTTCTCCACGTCGCCGGAGTACTCGAATATCTTGACGTTCTTCTTTATCGCCGCCTCGACGTGCTTCACGTTGCTCCCGTTCTTCCCTATCGCCGCGCCCGCGTCTCCCTCCTTCACGACGAAGTAGACGCAGCCGTTCTCCTGGTCGACCATGCAGTCCTTGGGCGAGGCGTGCGTCATGTTTTCGAAGAGGGTCATGAGCCTGAGCGTGTCCGTGTCAAAAGTTGCTACCTGCATACAAACTAACTCTTTATGACAAGAACCGACACGGGGAACGGCTTTCCGCAGGCCGTGCCTAGGTCCTTGCTGCTCCCCTGGAAGACCTCCAGCTCCGCCCCTCCCGCCTGGGCGTTGTGCTTGATCTCCGCGCTCATGGCGTCCGGTATGTTGTTCGACACAACGACGATCTTGGCGCCGCCGCTCTTCATGGCCTTCATCGACTCCCTGTAGCCGATTATCGCCTTGTCCGACTTCACGGCGGATTGTATGGTCCCTTCTATCGCCATCTACTCTTCCTTCTCCTCTGAATCCTCTTCTCCTATCTTGGATATAAGGTCGAACATTCCCGTTCCGGAGGGTATGACCTGCCCGATCATGACGTTCTCGAATATTCCGGTGAAGCTGTCCGAGTCCTTCCTCAGGCTTGCCTTCACGAGGTGCTTTATCGTCTCCTCGAACGCGGCCCTCGCCAATATGGACGTCTTCGCGCCGGCGACCCCGTACCTTCCGATGGACTTTATCTCCCCGCCGAAGGTCATTATGTCCCCCAAAAGCATTATGTGCCTGACGTTGACGTCCAGGCCCTGCTCCTGCATCGTCTTCATCGCCTCCATCTTCATCAGGTTCCTCGCGGCCTCTATGCCGAGCACGGTCGCCGTCTCGTGTATGTCGTTCGTCACGGTCCTCGTGCTGTCCACCTCCTTCATGCCGAGTATCGACTCGAGGTTGGAGCCTATCGTGTTGATTATCCAGTCGTCTCCCTCCCTCCTGACCACGGCGTTGTTCACGCCCTTCAGCCCCGTGATGTGGATGTTCATCACCTTCTCCTTGATCTTCGTCAGCTCCTTCACGTCTATCTCCCCCTTCGCGACCACGACTATCTTGTCGCCCCTCGTCTTCGCGCCGGCGACGTCCTTCATGGCCTCGTTTATCGCGTTCACCACGGTCGAGTTCCTGCCCTTGTTCGTAAGCTCCATCTCGACCGCCGAGTCGCCGAGGTTGAGGGACACGGTGTCCACGAGCGTCTCGACGTACTTCTCCACTATGTCCTCTGCGAACTTCCTCGCCCCCTCGGCCGAGTTGTGCGCGCTCTTCAGGAAAATCGTCATCATCGGAGTCTCGAGCTCCTTCTTCGCATCGAATATCTCAATCAGCCTCGGGAGGCCGTAGGTCACGCGGATGCCCGCCGTACCGGCGAAGTGATACGTCCTCATCGTCATCTGCGTGGCGGGCTCGGATATGGACTGCGCCGCGATTATTCCGATGACGTCTCCGGGCTCGAACCTGCTCTCGTTGTACGCCTTCACAATTTCAACCTCCAGCTTCTCCTTCTGGGCCTTGTTCAGCTTCTTGGCTGACGCAACCTTGTCCACTTCCTCCCTGATCTTCAGGGGGAGCTGCTCAATCAAAGAGTTTGTCTGCAATTCCTCTGACATCTATTCCACCTTTCTCTATCTTTGCCGGGTCCAGCCCGTCTTCTCCAGGCAGGAACTGGACTATCCTGTTGGCCGCGTCGCGGATCGTTCCGTCGTACTCGACCTTCAGGTCCTGCAGGGCTCCTACGAGCCTCCTTTCCATGTAACCTGAATGCCTAGTCTTAAGAGACTTGTCCATCAGGCTCTCTCTCGAGTTGATCGCGTCGAAAAAGAATTCGAACGGAGTCAGTCCGTCCTTGAAGCCGTGTGCTACGAATCCCCTGGACTCGAGGGAGATGTCCTTCCTCTTGAAGTGCGGGAATATCCTCTCGTAGTACCCCCTTTCCATCCTCTCGCCCATGACCATCTCCTGACCCACCATGGCGGCGGTCTGAACTATGTTGATGAGGTCCCCCCTCGCGCCGCTCTTGGCCATCGTAAGCGTGTAGCTGTCCTTGATGTGGCTCTCCAGTACGGTCTGAACCTCGTTCAGCGTCTGGTTGAGCCTCCTCTTTATCATCGCTTCGAGCGACTCCTTCGGCGTCCTTCCCACGAGGGCCTTGAGCTCGCCCCTGTGGAACTGGTCGATCATCTCGTCGACTTCCTTCCTGACCTTCTCGATGGCCGCCTTGATCTCGTCCTTCGCCTGCTTCGGCAGGTCCTGGTCGGATATGCTGACCGAGAAGCCGAGGCCCATGATGTACTCCGTGGCGAGCCTGGTTATGTTGTACAGGAACCTCTTCGCCGGGTACGGGCCGTACTGCTTCTCTATCTTGTCGAACATCTTGCCGTTCTCGGCGCCGATGCTCGCCTTGTCTATCACGCCCTCGACGAGCTTGCCCTTCTCGACGACGACCTTCTTCCCGGACTTGGACTTGCACTCTATCGAGAAGTCCTTCGGCAGGAAAAGGCTGAACACCTCCTTGCCGGTCATGCTCGCCTTGTCCGGCAGGGGCATGTCGGTGTCGACGGCGCGGACGAGCTGCACGAACTCCTCCCTCGTGAACTTCACGTCGTCCTGCGTCATAATGTACAAAGCGCTCAGGAAGTCCCTCACCGCCCCGATTATCGGCCCCGAGAACCTCGGGCTGCGGAAGTTCTTCGGCACAGCCATGAGTATCCTAGCCTCGGCCTGCGCCTCCTCTGTCTGCGGTATGTGGAGGTTCATCTCGTCTCCGTCGAAGTCCGCGTTGTACGGCGTCGTGACGCAGAGGTTCAGCCTCAGCGTCTTGAAGGGCATGACCCTTATCTTGTGGGCCATGATGCTCATTCTGTGGAGCGACGGCTGCCTGTTGAACAGGGAGATGTCGCCGTCCTTGATGTGCCTCTCGACGATGTAGCCCGTCGCGAGCTCCTTCGAAATCTCCTCCTTCGTGAGCTCGCTGACCTTCTTCCTCCTGCCGTCGGGCCTGATGACGTAGTTGGCGCCGGGCCAGGTGCCCGGGCCGTTCATAACAATCTTCCTCATCTCCTCCACGTTGCCGTCGTTGACGCGGATGGGTATCGTGAGCTCCCTCGCAAACTCGAGCGGGACGCCGACCTCGTCGATGTCTATCTTGGAGTCGGGCGAGGTTACGGTCCTGGCGGAGAAGTTCACCCTCTTTCCGGCGAGGTTGCCCCTGAACCTGCCCTCCTTCGTCTTGAGCCTCTGCGATATCGTCTTCAGGACCCTTCCGGACCTGTGCCTCGCCGGCGGCACCCCGGACACCTCGTTGTCGAAGTACGTCGATATGTGGTACTGCAGCAGCTCCCACAGGTCCTCTATAATGAAGTCCGGCGCGCCGAGGTCTATGTTCTCCTTCAGCCTCTCGTTGATCCTGACCACGTCGACGAGCTTGTGCGTCAGGTCGTCCTCCGACCTCTCCCCAGTCTCGAGCGTGATGGACGGCCTCACCGTCACCGGCGGTATCGGCAGCAGCGTGATGACCATGTGCTCCGGCCTGATCCTTATACCGATCAGGTCCAGGTCGTCGTTCGATATCTTGACCAGCCTGTCCCTTATCGCGGCCTGGTTCAGCGTCTCGTTGTTCTCGAGGAACGAATAAGGAGGTATGAACTTCCACTTCTTCTGCTCGGCGCTGCACCACGGGCACTTCTTCTTCATCCCCTTGGCGAGCTCCTTGAGCGGCAGCCTCTTCTCCCTGAACGCCTCTATGTCCTTCTCGGCGACGAGGATGCGGTTGCAGCCCCTGCAGAACATCTTCAGCACGGTGAAAAGTATCTTGGCGTAGTGGACGTGCATTATCGGCCTCGTCAGCTCCAGGTATCCGAAGTGTCCCTGGCAGTCGCCTATCGAGCTGCCGCAGGTCCTGCACCTGACCCCCGGGTCGACGACCCCGAGCCTCGGGTCCATCAGGCCGCCCTCTATCGGGTAGCCTTCCTGGTCGTACAGCTCGGTCTTGGTGATCCTCGCGGCGCTCTGCTTCTTGATCATCTCCGAGTCGACCACTGCAAATTCAATCTTGTCAACTATCATGTTCCTATTCCTCCTTCATCATGAGCTTCGGGTATATCAGCATGCTCCTAAGCTCGTCGAGCATCAGCTTGAACGCGTAGCTCATCTCCACCTCTATGATCTTGCTGTTTCCGCATATCGGGCAGACGTTCTTGTTCTTCATCTTGTCGTTGTGCGCGACCAGTCCGCACTCGCTGCAGATCGGGACCGTGGACCTGTCGGAGTCGAACCTTTCCTTCAGCACGAGCGCGGCGCCGTGCGCAATCAGGCAGTCCTTCTCCATCTCTCCCAGCCTCAGGCCGCCTTCCTTGCTCCTTCCCTCCGTCGGCTGCTTCGTGAGCAGGGTCACGGGGCCCCTCGACCTCGCGTGTATCTTGTTCGACACGAGGTGGTCGAGCTTCTGGTAGAAGCAGCTGCCTATCAGCACCTCGGACTCCAGCTTCCTGCCCGTCCTGGCGTCGTACATCGGCTCCCTCCCGTCGTCGCGGAATCCGTGCTTAGCCAACAAAGACCTTATCTCGTTCTCGGGCGTCGGGCTGAATATCGGCGAGTAGACTATGTTGCCCGACAGCGCCGCGACCTTGCCCGCTATGATCTCCAGCAGCTTCCCCATGGTCATTCTGGACGGGATTCCGTGCGGGTTGAACATTATGTCCGGGACTATCCCGTCCTCTGTGAAGGGCATGTCCTCCTCCGGGACTATGAGGCCTATTATTCCCTTCTGCCCGTGCCTGGACGCGAGCTTGTCTCCGATCTCGGGCACCTTCTGGTCCCTCACCAGCACCTTGATCAACTTCGTGCCGTCCGTAGTCTCGGACAAGAACACGCGGTCGACTATTCCGTTGTCCCCGTACCTCAGCTTGACTGAGGTCTCGCGGATGTTCTCCACCCCGGTGATGAACTGGTCCATCGTCCCGAGGAACCTCAGCGGGGACATCCTTCCGATGAGAACGTCCTCGGACACGACCTTCTCCTCCGGGTCGATTATCCCGTCCTGGGGCAGGTGCTTGTAGGCGTCCTCGCCGGCGTACCCCCTGACCCCCGCCTCCGGGACGCCGATTATGTCCTCCTGGCCTCCGAGGTACCTCTTCTGCTCCGCCTCGTAGCTCCTGTACAGATACGACCACAGGAGGCCCCTCTGCAGCGACGACTGGTTTATGACGACCGCGTCCTCTATGTTGTAGCCCTCGTAGCATCCCAGCGCGATGACGACGTTCATGCCGTTGGGGTGCTCCTTATAATTGATTATCTTGTGGGCGTGCGTCTGCACGAGCGGCTGCTGCGGGTAGACCATGACGTTCGACTTCGTGTCCGTCCTCTGGAGGAAGTTAGTCGTGAAGAGTCCGATGCTCTGCCCGACCATCTTCGCGCCGTAGTTGACCCTGTCTCCCCTGTCGAACTCAGCGTACGGGATGAAGGACGCCGAGAAGCCGAGTATGATGGAGGGGTCGAGCTCGACGTGCGTGTGCTCCTGCGTTATGTTCTCGGGCCTGAGCGCTATGTAGGAGTTCTCCTCCTCCTCGGAGTCGAGGTACTCGATCAGGCCGTTCTTTATCAGGTCGTCCCACATTATCTCCTTCCTCTTGATCTTGTCGACGTGCTCCTGAGTGAGCTTCGACTTGCCGCCCTCCACGACTATCAGCGGCCTCCTGACCCTCCCCGTGTCCGTGACGATCTTGACCTCGCCCGTGTGCTTGTGGTACGCGACGTTGACCTGGTCCGGCAGCTGGCCCGACCTTCTCTTCGCCTTTACCTCGGTCACTATGGACTCCGGGTCCGTCGTCGGGCCTAGGTACTTTCCGTCGAGGAAGACTTCCGCCCTTGTCTGCTGTTTCTCCGCCATAATCATTTACCGCCCTTCGTAACTATGCTCTGCACAGCCTTCAGCTCCTTGTCCGTGATTCCCTTCGTCACCTCGGCCGTGATGGCCATGTACTTCCTCAGGCCGATGGTCGCACCCTCCGGAGTCTCGCTCGTGCACAGCTTGCCCCAGTGCGTCGGGTGGAGCTCCCTCGCCTCGAAGTGCTCCTGCGTCGACGTGAGCGGGGACAGGACGTTCCTCATGTGGGATATCGTCTTGATGTAGCTACCCCTCTCGAGCCTCTGGCTGACTCCGGTCCTTCCCCCAACCCAGGATCCTATCGCGAGCGCCGAGACGAGCTGGTTCGTCAGCACGTTGGACTCTACGATGGCCTGCATCGGCGGCAGCCTTCCCCTCTTCGTCAGCTTCTGGTAGTTGTAGGTTATCCTGGTTATCAGTCCCCACTTGCCCAAAAGTATCGACCTCAAAAGAATCTCCAGCAGGTCGCCGGCGAGCCTGAGCCTCTTGTTCGCGTAGTGGTCCAGGTCGTCTTCCTCCGTCTTTCCGAGGTGCAGCTTCAGGAGCTTCTCGACAGCCTTGCCGAGGAACAGCGCCTTCGCCACCCTGGACGACGGGTCCTGTCCCAGGTGGGGCAGCAGATACCTGTCGACGAGCTTGATGGCGCGGTCCATCCTGTACTGCTCCTGCGGGATCTTTATGTGGAGCCCTATGGCGTCGAGGCCCTTTTCCTTCGTGGCTATGTCGATCTCGTACAGGTTCACGAAGAACTCCTCTTCGATGGCCGGGTCCGGGGATATCGCGTCCACCACGTTCTTGTCGCTCTCCAGGCCGAGCGCCTTGAGCAAAATCGCAATCGGCAGCTTGTTCACGTTGGCGAAGCTTATCGTGATGACGCCGTCCTTCTTCCTCTCGAGCAGGTGCCTCTGGACGTAGCCGTCCTTCTCGGAGTGCACCCTGGCAATCTCCGTCACGCTGCCCCCGCCTTCCACCTTGGCGGTGATTATCCTGTTCTGGGCTATCTCCTCCACGAGTACGAGTATCCTCTCGGTGCCGTTGACGACGAAGTAGCCTCCCTGGTCGTCCGGGTCCTCGCCGGCCTTGATCAACTCCTCCCTCCCCATCTGCGCAAGGGGGCATATCCTGGACTTCACCATGACGGGAAGGTCGCCGAAGTTCACGACGACGGACTCGCTCTCTATCCCGTTCAGCACCGGAGTCATCTCGATGTACATCGGCGCCGAGTACGTCAGGTTCCTTATCCTCGCCTCGGACGGCATGACGTCCCTCACGGAGCCGTCCGCCTCCTTCACGCTGGGGCCGCCTATCTTGAACTCTCCGAGCTTGATCTTGAACTCGCCCAGGTCCGGGACCTCCGGCTTGATGGTCCCGATTTCGCTGAGGACCTTCGGTATCCTCCTCGTTATGAAGTCGTTATAAGAATCGATCTGGAACCTGACGAACCCCTTCTGATGGGCGTAGGCCTCCATGAGGTTGATGAAGTTGTTGTTCATGCCTTGATCACAACCCTGTAATATGTCGTCTCGCCCGCCGTCTCGCTCTTCCTGGCAATCCTCAGGACGTCGCCGGGCTTCGCGCCCATCATGACCGCCATCGGGTCGGTCTCGAGCATCCTAGGGAACTGGCGGAGAGTTATGCCGTACTTCTTCAGAATCTCTTCCTTCTGCTTGGCGTCCAGGAGTTCGTGCTTCGGTACGAGCGAGTGCTTGGTGATGTCGAACTCCTTTGTCATGGGGAATCACCAATCCAAGCGCCCGCGCAACGCGCAGGCCGCAAAAACGAACATGTGATAGAAGTACGACACGCTGACCTTGAATGTGTGGGTGAGTGTTTGTGTGGGGAGGTTTCCAATTATATCGATGCACCATTCTCGAGATGGCTGCCTGTGACCAAGGGCCACGGGACAACTAGTATTAGAATCTAGCCTTCTTAAAGCTAACGATTTTCATCGTTTTGTCTTAAAAAACTGCAGTCCGGCGCGAATCGGGAATAAATGAGAAGCGCCCAGATCGGGATTTGAACCCGAGTCTCAACCGTGACAGGGTTGCATCCTAGACCACTAGACGATCTGAGCACCTTCTAGATTATTTCTTGATGATTCTATTTTAATAAGCTTTGGAGGAGGAAGGAAACCCTGAAAATTATAATTGTGTTGGCAACGTCATACAGTTCCCGCGCTTTCGCGCAGTACAGTGCAAATCGCAAGAGGTCTTAACTTCCGTGTTCGGAATGGGAACGGGTGAGCCCCTCTGCTTTGGTCGCCAACGAAATAACTCTCCATTCAAAGTTTATAAAGTTATTCCGGCCGGCGCCAGAAAAATAAAAAGTCCCCCGAGCCGGATTTGAACCAGCAACCCTTCGCTTACTGCACGAGCAATTCCTGGCTGACCAATGCCATAGCAAAGATCTACAGGCGAATGCTCTACCGTTGAGCTATCGGGGGACGATATAGAAATACGGTCGGCAAGGGATAAAAAGCTACTGAGAAGTTTGGACTATCACTATGCCCGACGCGGTCGACTTCTTCTGCCTCCTCTTGTTGGAGTAGGTGACTGTCGCCGGGTTCAGCTTCAGCGTCCCGACTATGTCCATCTTCGGCCTCAGCCTGTACGTTATCACCCTCTCCTCGCCGGCCCTCAGGGAGTCGAACTTCCACGTCAGCTCCGTTCCGCCCACGGTCTCGCGCACGTTCGGCTTCATCGTCTCGAACTTGGAGACTATCTTTGCTATCGGCGGGATGAAGTCGCGCACATAGACGTCCCTCACCTCGTGGACGGACCTGTTGACGACCTCTATAGTGACGGGCACCTCGCTCTCCTTTGTTATCGGGCCGAAGAACCTGGACCTCTTCATTATCTTGACCGTGAAGACGAACTTGAACGCAAGCACCACTATGGTCGCGATAATTATGATGCTGAGCCAGATCTTCCACAGGACGAGCTTGTAAGTCACCTGGACGGTCTCGCCGGCCGCGATTTCCGTGAAGAGCCACGTCACCCTGGTGGAAGAGCCCTGGTCCTCCATCGAAGAGGCCTGGATGTCCGACGCGAATATCTCCTTCGCGAAGGACGGCACGATTGCGACGAGCTTTATGTCGGTCGGGGCGTTGCCCTCGTTAGTCGCCGTGATCGTGTTTGTGATTTCGAATATGCCGTTGGAGTTGGACTCCTGCTGGGAGGTCCTCGTCACCTCTCCAACCTTGAAGTTCACGGACTTCTGGCTCAGGAGCTGGCCGGACGCGTCCTTCAGCGCGAGCTCCGCGCTGTAGACCCCGGGCTGGTCGAACTGGCCGAATGTATAAAGATTGGAGAACGTGTTCCTGGACTTCTCGGGGAGGTAGGTTATCGGGGTCTCGAACCTCTTGATGAACTCGCCGTCCTTTGTTATGACGGTCTGTATCAGGAACTCGTCGAAGCTGTCCCCGCCCTGGTTGGCCACGAGAGAGCTTATGTTGACGGTCTCGCCGGGCTGGTAGGAGAACTTGTTCGTGCCCAGAGAGAGCACGAATACGGGGCTCCTCCTCGTTATGTGGACGACCACCTCTTTCGTCGCCGTCAGTGACGCGTCGTCCGTGGAGGCCGCCGTTATGGAGAACACCCTTGGGACGAAGTCCGCGTCGAACTGCGAGCTGAACGTCAGCCTCGTCGTCTTGGACTCGAGCGGGGCGAGGGTCACGTGCCCGAGCGTGGAGTCCGCGTACACGAGGTTCAGCGTGCCGGGGAAAACGGATATCGTGAAGACGTGCTGCTTGACGTCGTTGTTCTTTATCGTGGCCTCGACGTAGTCCTGGTCGCCGTTGAAGAACGTGACGTCGTTGGAGGACAGGAATATCGTCGGGTTGTTGCTCGACTGTGCGGCCGACGCCGACGCGAGGATCAGCGAAGAGAGCACGAAGGATGCTAAAATTGTCTTGTTGTTCACTTAGTCTGGCACCTGGCTATTGTATCATTTCGATTTCAGGTGGTTTAAATGTGAGCCCGGGACCGAAACCAGAAGGGGCTACTTGTTCTTCGGCTTGGAGTCCGCCATGGCGTGGAATATTGGGTCGAAGTCTATGTCGATTTTCTGGTTCCATTTGTTGACGTACGTCACGTTCTCGAACGGGTTGATCTTCCTGTCCTCCTTCTTGCCCTTCGGGTAGCCTATCGGCATAATTATCAGGGGCCTCACGTTCTCGGGCAGGTTGAGGGCGTTCTTCACCTCCTCCTCGTCGAAGCTCTTGATTATGTCGAACCCGATCTCCAGAGCGTTCGCAGCGAGCGCCATGTATGCGGCGCATCCGCCTATGTCCTCCGGGGCGTAGACCAGCTCGCCCCTCTTCCCGTACTTCAGGGCCGCCTTCCTCAGGTCGGCGCACACCACGATGACCGAGGGTGCTATTTTGACGTGCCTCAGGCCGAGCGCCGCGTCGGACAGGGCCTCCTTCTTGGCGTCGTCCTCGACCACCACGAACTCCCACTCCTGCAGGTTGCCCGCCGTGGGGGCGTGCGTGCCCGTGTGCAAAATAAGGCCTATTATCTTCTCGTCCACCGGCTTCTTGTGGAAGTCGGTCGTGAGCGTCAGAGAAGTCGTTGCTTCGAATATATTCATGCAAAGTACCTAGGATAAGGTTCGCAGTCAATCGTTAAAGCCTTTTCGTGGCGCCGCACTGCGGGCACACGAAGTGCTCCCTGTCGTGGGACGGGTCTATCCTCTCCCTGACCATCCTGACCTCGTCGCCGGCGTTCTTCGCGCAACCCTCGCACTGCCTGAATGTCCAGCTGGCGGGCTCGTCTCCGAAAGGCATTCAAAGATTTTATGCTTCGGTCGGCTTAAACATAATCATGGATTATTCGGTTCTGGCGGAGACTTACGAGAGGCTCGAGGCCGAGCCCTCGAAGCTGAAGAAGGCGGACATCCTGGCCGAGCTCTTCTCGAAGGCGCCGGGGCAGGACCTGGAGAAGGTCGTCCTGATGATGAGGGGCACGGTTTTCCCGGGGTATTCCCAAATGGAGCTCGGAATAGCCGACAAGCTGGTGATAAAGGCGGTGGCGCGCGCCACCGGTTTCAAGGAGGACCGTGTCGTCGACATGTTCAAGAGGACGGGGGACCTCGGCCTCGCCGCGGAGGCGTGCCTGAAGTCGAAGAAACAGATGAGCTTCTCCAAGAGGAGGCTCACCGTTGATTTCATTTTTTCCGACCTCAGGAAGCTCGCGGACATGACGGGCGGCGGGTCCCAGGACAGGAAGCTCGACCTGATAGCGGAAATGATAGTCTCCGCCAAGCCCGTCGAGGCGCGCTATATTATTAGGACGGTGCTCTCGAACCTCCGCGTGGGGGTCATGGACGCGATGATCAAGAACGCCATAGTGGCGGCCTTCCTGGCGTCCGATGACAAGAAGGAGGCGTCGGACGCCGTCGAGTACGCGCTGAACATCATAGCCGACTTCGGCGAGGTCGCCGCCATAGCGAAGGAGAGAGGGCTGTCCGGCCTCAGGAAGGCTAGGATAGACGTCGGGAAGCCGATACAGGTCATGCTCGCGGAGAAGGGGGAGTCGATAGACGAGATTCTGAAGAAATACAAGAAGGTCGCAATAGAGTGGAAGTTCGACGGGATGCGCGCCCAGGTGCATAAGAGGGACGGCGAGGTCCTGATATTCACGCGCAGGCTCGAGGACGTCACGAGGCAGTTCCCGGACCTGGTGAAGCTCGTGAAGGAGTCGGTGAAGTCGAGGGAGTGCGTGATCGAGGGCGAGCTCCTCGCGATAAACAAGAAGACGGGCGAGCCCATGCCGTTCCAGACGCTCTCCCAGCGCGTGAAGAGGAAGCACCACATAGAGAAGATGGCGGGGGAGATTCCGATACAGATGAACTTTTTCGACGCGATATACGTCGACGGCGAGCTGCTGATCAACACGCCGTTCGGCGAGAGGAGGAAGATTCTCGAGAGGATCGTTAGGCCGATACACGGGAAGATACAGCTCGCGAGGCAGATCACGACCGACGACCTGAAGGACGCGGAGAAGTTCTACAGGTCCGCGCTCGACGCCAAGCAGGAGGGCATAATGCTGAAGGTGCTCGACTCTTCATATGTGTTCGGAAGGCACGTCGACGGCTGGATCAAGATCAAGCCCGTCATGGAGACGCTCGACCTGTTGATCGTGCGCGCGACTTGGGGCGAGGGCTCGAGGGCGAACTGGCTCACATCTTTTGCGCTGGCGTGCCGCGACCCGGAGAGCGGCGGACTCCTCGAATGCGGCATGATGTCGACCGGCCTCACGGAGGACGAGTACAGGGAGATGACGAAGACCCTGAAGCCGCTCATAGTCGCCGAGAAGGGGAAGGATGTGACGGTGAGGCCCAAGGTGATAGTCGAGGTGGCGTACCAGGAGATACAGAAGTCGCCGACCTACTCGTCCGGGTTCGCCCTGAGGTTCCCCGCGTTCAAGAATCTGAGGCCGGACAAGGACGACGCCGACCCGATAGACCGCGTCAGGAAGCTCTACGCGAGCCAGGGAAGGGCCGGCTGACGCCCGAAACCCTCTTAAGTCTAATTCGTCACTGATTACAGATGGGAATAAAAGACACCGCCGGCGCGGCGTTCGTCGGGGCGTGCTTCGTCCTGATGATACTCGTCATAGTGATGGGACAGTTCGTGATCCCGAAATTATTCTGAGTCAAACAGACATCGCGTGGAGGGCGCTGAAAGCTTTTAAGCTTCGGTCTACCATCACTAAATAGTCAGAACAGGTGCAAAAAATGATTGCTTCCAACAAGGTCATGGACGTCCTCAAGGGAATCGGCCTCAACCTTTACGAGAGGAAGCTCTGGGTCGCGCTTCTGGCGCGCGGGACTTCTAATGCCGGCGAGCTCTCTGGGATAGCAGGCGTTCCGAGGTCCAGGGCATATGACATTTTGCAGAGCCTGGCTGAAAAGGGATTTGTTGTTGTTCAGAACGCGAAGCCGATAAAATACGTCGCGATTTCCCCGTCCGAGGCCCTCGAGAGGGCGAAGGGCAAGATGGAGGAGGAGATTGCGACGATGGTCGAGAGGATAGACGACCTGAAGTCCTCGCCGGTCATGAAGGAGCTGAACGATATTTTCAACAAGGGCATGAAGATGGTGTCGAGCGAGGAGATGACGGGCGCCCTGAAGGGCAGGCACATGATGAAGCAGCACATGGACACGATGTTCAGGGCGGCGAGCAAGCACATCAAGATTGTAACGACGGCCGAGGGGGCGAGGGAGCTGCACGAGCACCACTACGACTCGCTAAAGAGGGCGAGCGACGGCGGGGTCAAGATAAAGATAGCTACGATTGTCAACGACAAGAACCAGGACGCGATAAAGGCCCTGAACGGCGTCGCGGACGTCAGGCACATGGGAGACAAGGAGTCGCAGATAGGCGGCAGGTTCTGCGTCGTGGACGGAAAGGAGACCATAATCGGGCTAACCGACCCTAAGGTCGCGCACGACACCCAGCACATATCGATGTGGAGCAAGTCCGAGCACGCCGCCGCTAAGATGTTCGAGCCGATATTCGAGATGATCTGGAACGGCTCGAAGCCAGCTGCTTGATATTGGCGTAAATTTTTCTAAATTAACGGAAAATCTTATACCGTTCCGAACGTCGGGCGCATCGATAGCTTCTTCGGCAGCGACAGGCTCCTGAAAGGCTTCCCTACACAGTCCCCCTTCAGCTTCTCGACAAGCTGCTCGACGGTGGACTCTTCTTCCTTGCCGGTCTTCCTCTCCCTGAGGGATATTTTCCCGGACTCGACCTCCCTCTCGCCCAGGACGACTATGTATGGGACCCACTCCAGTTCGGCGGAGCGCACCTTCTTCCCGACTCCCTCCTTCCTGTCGTCCAGGTCGACTCTTATGTCGTTGCCCTCTATATCTCTCATTATTTTTTCCGCGTGCTCCAGGAACTTGTCGGACAGCGGGACGACTCTGACCTGGACCGGGGAGAGCCACACGGGGAGCGACGGCACCTTCCCGTTCTTCTCGTCCATGTCGGCCTTCTCCAGGAGCGCGTACATCACCCTCTCTATCGCGCCGGAGGGCGAAGCGTGCAAAATGAACGGGTGCTTGGCGGAGCTGTTCTCGTCGATGTACTTCACGTTGAACCTCTTGCCGTTCTCGTGGTCCAGCTGCACAGTAGACAGCGCCGCGGCCTTGCCCATGCTGTCGACGAAGTTGAATTCGAACTTCGGGTCGAAGTACGCGAACCTCGAGCTCCACATCTCGACGAGTATCGGCCTCCCGATCTTCTTCACGAGCGACAGGACGAACCCCTTGTTGTCCTTCCAGAAATCATCGGTCATCCTTATCGCCATCTCGTACTCGTCTATCTCGAGGTCCTCCATGCACTCCACGCAGAGCTCGAACTGCTTCTCGAACTCCCTCTTCGACATCTCCATGTCGGAGCAGAGAGTGTGCATGTCCGGCATGGTGAACGCCCTCAGCCTCCTGAGGCCCGCGAGCTCGCCCGCCTTCTCGAGCCTGAACGAGTACCTAGTCAGCTCGTAGACCCTCATGGGAAGGTCCTTGTAGGATATGTTGGAGTCCGCCATCAGGAGGAACTGGCCGAAGCACGCGGAGAACCGGAGGAAGAAGTCCTTCTTCGCCGAGGTCACGACGTACTGCCTGGCCGGGAACCTGTTGAGGTACTCCTTCAGGGCCGGGTGCTCGTAGTCGTACATTATCGGCGTCTCGACCTCCATAGCGCCGTAGTCCACCGTCTTCTGAGTGACCCACTGCTCGAGCAGCGCCTTCACAATCCTGCCCTTCGGCAGGAACTTGAAGTTGCCCGGGTCGCTCCCCGGCTCGTTGTCGACCATCTCGAGCTTCTTCATAAGGGTGATGTGCGGCGGCATCTGGTGCACTGCCCTGACCTTCTCTATCTCGTAGCCCACGAACTTCTTCAGGTTCCCGCTGCCCGAGAAGTCGAAGTCGCCGGCCGGGCTGAGCTTTCCCGACGGCTCGAGTATGTGCCAGCTCGAGGCTATCTTCTCCTCCGCCTTTATCGCATCGGAGACCTTCTCGCCGCCGACCTCGCCGGAAGAAAACACCTTGGACTGTTCCGCCATCGGGTGGCCCTTGACCTTCATCTCCATCGCCTTGTTCCATCCGAAGGGGGCGCGCGATACCTCGAGGCCGAGCTCCCCGGACCTCTTGACCATCGCCTCCAAAACTTCCATCGCCTCCGACGGCTTCGAGAGGTCCCTGCTCAGGTGGGCGAACGGGTAGACCAGTACGCGGCCGCATTTTATCTTGCCTGCGAACTCGTTGACCTCGTCTATCGCCTTCCTCCCGACGGCCGGGTCGTCGCCCTTCTCGACTGACGTGAAAAGAACCAGCGCATTCTCGACCCTCGTCTTCACCATCTCGACGTCCTCCGCCGACTTGAGCTCCTTCTTGATCGGCTCGTACTCTATGTAGTCGACGTGGGTCTGCAGTATCCTCATGGAAAGGATTTCTTTACCGAAGGTTAAATTGCTTTGTGGAAAGGCATAAAATTCACCTTTATTTCAGGCACTACGTGCACGACGAGGACACCCTCGCCAGATACAAGAAGATAGTCAACCGCGTCAACCGGGCGACGAAGCTCACGGACTTCAAGTTCGGCATAGTGGTCAGCTACGACCCCGGGATGTCCGTGCACCTGAAGGACGAGGTGAACAAGATATCGGTGAAGCTCATCGAGAACAACGTGGAGTTCTCCGTGAAGGTGGCCCACGGCGCCGGGTTCTCGCTCTTCAACGTGATTGAGGAGAACCTCAGCAACATGAGCGTCGACAGGGAGAACTTCTTCGTCTGCTGCGTGGACGGAGACTCGTACCCTATAGACGACGTGAGATTCTTGAGACAGGTGAGGAAGATAACGGACGAGATGGCGAGGGAGGGGGCGATCCTCGGGCTGGCCCAGCGCACCAAGATAATTTTGCCGGGCGCGAGCGAGCTCTACAGGGAGATCGACGAGATGGCGTTCGCCCTGTGCCTGAGGGGGAGGCTCCCGGTGAAGAAGTCTGTTCTTCTAAAGATTCCGCCGGCTTACGCGGAGTTCGGCGACCCGGTGCCTGGGTTCTACTGCGTGAACATGACGCACCCCAAAATTGGAGACCTGTTCAGGAACATGGAGGAGGACATGGTGAAGTCCGACATGACGCACTTCACCGGCGACTTCTATCTGGTGCTGGCGGCGGCCCAGATGGGCAAGTTAGTGACGGACATAGTACCGCTGGAGGACAACCCAATGGGAAGCTTCTCCATGGAGAACATAAGGAGCAAGTCGAGGGATTTGGGCAGGACCAGCCTGAGGAAGGTCTACCTGGCCGGTATCAAGTCGGAGGAGAACAGGAAGCTCCTAGAGAAGCACTATCCGCCCGAAAGCGTCGAGAAGGTGAGGGACGTCATACTGAAGGCCATGCTGAGGTAGTTTCGGCAAGCTTAAGAAAAACGAAGAGACAATTAATTCTCACAGACCCGTCGTCTAGTGGCCAAGGACATCAGCCTCTGGAGCTGAGGACACCGGTTCGAATCCGGTCGGGTCTACTTCTTCGACCTATCGTTGATGTAGTTGAAGGTGTCCCTGCAGGCCTCAAGGGCGAGCACTATCTCGGAGTCCTTCGGGTCCTTGCTCTTCCCAAGCCCCATTTTCATTATGTAGGAGACCGAGTTCACGGTCTGCGGGGTGCTGCTCTTGTTGAGCATGTACAGCGACTCGCTGTAGACGTCGTTCTTTTTACCGGAGGCCTTCTGGACAATCAGGCTCCTTGCATAGTTCAGCTTCACGTCGTAGAACTTCATTATTTGTCCGATGTTCGGGTTCCCGTTCTCAAACGGCTTGTACTTCCTCAGAAAATCGCTGAGGCCGTCCGACTCGTTGTAGTCCGAGGCGACTATCCTGTCCCGGCGGTCCTGCTTTAAAATCTCGCCGATTGGATTTTCGCCCCCGACCCTTCCGTTTTTTTGTCTCATTTCAATCACCTAAAGTTGCTACCAATTATAACTAAAATGAAGGAGGGAAAACCGAAATCAAAAATTAAGGTCCCTTTACTTCTTCTTGGACTTGGCGGCCTTGACGATCTTAGAGGTCCCCTTGACCACCTTCATCCTCTGCTTCAGGTACTTCAGCTTCTCCTGGAGGAACTGGATCTCCCTGACGGACCTGGCGTTGAACAGGTCCTGTGTGGTCTGGTCCATCTGCTCCTGGATGAAGTCCCTCGAATTGATTGTTTCTTGTGGGCTCATGTTATTCACTTAACCACTAACTAGTAGTGACCATATATAAAGATTTACTACGCTACAGTAACGAAATGCTTATATGGGACTTCCGCGATAAGAATCACTAGGAAGTGATAACATGGATGGACAGAAATCACATAAAAAGTACGGGCACACCGCCCAGGAATTGGACATGTCTCAGATGCCGTGGCTCGAGCGCCTGACGAGCAGGAGCGAAGCCGGCAAGACGATGGACCAATATGGCAACGCCAGGGTATCGGAGCCCTCCCAGGTGACTTGGATAGATCTCCTGGTCAACGTGGAGGATTCTGGGAAGAACCTGGACCAATATGCGGGAGTTCTCGAGCTGAGGAAGGCCTCCGTTCTGACCCCATATGGTTGCAAGAAGCTCGGCCTGGTCTCGATAGACCCCGTGGGCAGGAGCAACTACGTCAAAAAGAGCGACTGAGGGAAATTTCAGCCGGCCGGGAGGAATTCTTAGGAGCCTGGCAAGCGTATTTTTCGAAACATATTTAACAAGTGTTAGACAAACTCATTAGCGATGTCATCAGCAGCCCACGTCCAAAAAGACGTTTTAAGCCAGATTAAGCCAAACGCAGAGCAAAAGAAGAAGATTGAGACCATATCAAGGAAGGCCCTCTCCCTTTCGCAGAAAGCGGCCTCGAAATACAAGGGCAAGGCCATGCTCGCCGGCAGCGTCACCAGGGGGACATGGCTGCCCGACAAGATGGAGTTCGACGTTTTCATACTTTTCCCGGAGAAGATGTCCGAGTCCCAGCTAGAGAAGGCCGGCCTGGACGTAGGGAAGAAGGTCATCGACGGCCTGAAGGGCAAGCACGAGGTCTCCTACGCCCAGCATCCGTACGTGTCGGGGATGGTTGACGGCGTCGACATAGACATAGTGCCGGCGTTCGCCGTGTCATCGCCTGAGAAGATGAAGTCCGCCGTCGACAGGACTCCGTTCCACGTCAGCTACATAGAGAAGAACCTCCCGACCAGGCTCGCCGATGATGTCCGTTTGTTGAAGAAGATGCTGAAGAGCAACGGCGCGTACGGCGCGGACAGCAGGGTCGAGGGGTTCTCTGGATACCTCTGCGAGCTCCTCGTCATCAACTACGGCGGATTCTCCGACCTGATGAAGGCGGCCAGGAAGTGGGAGGCGGGCGAGGTCATAGACGTGGAGGAGCTCGTCAAGAAGGCGGACTACGACGCCCTGAAGAAGCAGTTCCTCGGGCAGCCCTTGATTGTTATCGACCCGACCGACAGGAACAGGAACGTCGCCGCCGCGGTCTCCGCGCGCGCGTTCCTGAAGCTGAGGACCCTCGCAGGCCAGTTCGCGGGCGACCCGTCGGTGGAAATGTTCTTCGAGCCGACCGTGGGTCCGATCAGCGAGCAGGAGCTCACGGAGATTCTGAAGCTCAGGCGCACCCAGCTGGTCATGCTGAAGTTCCTCCCGCCCAGGGGGCACGAGGAGGTCGTGTGGCCGCAGATGAGGAAGTTCGCCGAGCGCGTCCAGGGCATACTCGAGGACCCGAACATGGAGTTCAGGATAATGAACAGGGGGATATTCACGGACGGCTCCTACCTGGCCGGTGTCCTTTTCGAGGTGGAGTCGGCGACGCTGCCGGCGGTCCAGAAGAGGGTCGGGCCTTCGATATTCGACAGGGACGACAGCGCCAGGTTCGTCGAGAAATACAAGGACGCCGCGCTGGCGGGTCCGTACGTCGAGGGCGTGAACTGGGTCGTGGAGATTAACAGGCAATTTTCGAATCCGAGGGAGAAGCTGCACGACGCCCTTGCGAGGCCCCTGGAGGAGCTCGTCCAAAGGGGCGTGCCGAAGCTCGTCGCCGAGAGGATAGCGAAGGGCTCCGACGTGATATCCGAGAACCACATACTCGTCGAGGAGGCGAGGAGGAACCCGGCATTCGGCGTGTTCCTGAGGAAATTCTTCGTCAAGGACAAGCTGGCATGATTGGATGATAAGCCCAGCGTGCGATTTCTGCAAGAAGGAGCTGGAAGACTTCGGCGGCATATTGTTCTCGCCGCCCGAGAACGGCTTGGTGAGGAAGCTGCACGTGTGCAGGTCGTGCTATTCCAGGATAGTCGACGAGTTCAAGCCGCATAGATGATGCCGGCTCAGCCAGATTTGATCCACCTATAGTTCCTGAACAGTTCCCTGGCTGCGAAGTTCGCCAGCAGGCCCGCAAGGCCCGCACAGACCACTCCGATGATGGCCCTCTGCAGGACGACGGCCGCGCCAAGAGAGTCTACGAAGAAAATCAGGTAGGTGCTCGTCACGGCGCCGACCATTGCGCCGAACAGGAAATGGTGGGCGTACGTGTCCCTGAGAGGGCCGAACCTCGACACAAAAACGCTCGACGCAAACAATGCCGGGAAATAAAGGAGGCTGCCTTCCAAAAGGGTCTTCGCGCAGCCCTCGACCGATCCCATTCCGATCACATGGCGGTCGCTGAACGCCTTCTTGGCAAATATGTAGAAGCCCGCGGGCACCGAGAAGAAAAGGGCGGACCCTACATAGCCGAGGGCGGTGGGGTCGCCCGGGTCCATCAAACCTATCGCCTGCATCGACATCAGGTATCCGGCCAGTATGTAAACAAAGAGATATTTTCTGAGACCCGGCGTCCTAATCGACATATTCGCGAGCATGTTCATGACGCTGAATCCTACCAACGCGCCGCCGACCGCAAAATACATGTGCGGGGGAGACATGAGAGCCAGTCCGACTTCAGGTGGATGAGTAAGGTGCCACCAGTCGTCTATGGGGGCGGCCGAGAACATCATGAAAAAGCCGGCAATCGCAATCCATTTGAATATTCCCGGTTTTTCGATCACGAGGACAAATGCAAGTCCCGCCAGTACGGTCACGAGGCCCGAGTAAATCACAAGATGCGGCGGTATCCAGAAGCTCTCCCTTCCCACGTTCACGTGCCACCAGGAGTCGAAGTACCCACCGACCACCATCAATAGCCCGGAGAACATCACCACCTTCATAGCAGTCTCCGGACCCAAACCGAAGATTTTCCCGGCAGATTTTTTTACCATATTTTTAGTCGTTCTCGTCCGATAATATGTTTTACCATACCGCCCCGGAGCGGAAAATACCTGCTTTTAATTATTGCAAACCAACTTCCTTTCATGATAGAGGTGATTTTCCTCGGCACCGTGTCGGGCGTGCCCACAAGGGACAGAAACCACTCGGCCATTATACTGAACCACTACGGCGAGAGGAAGGAGACGATGCTCCTCGACTGCGGCGAGGGCACGCAGAGGCAGATGCTCATAGCCGGCGTCAACTTCATGGACATAGACAAGATATTCATCACGCACTGGCACGCCGACCATTTCGCCGGCCTCATACCGCTCATCCAGACGATGAACCTTGAGCGCAGGCAGAAGCCCCTGTATATTTTTGCGCCGGAGGCGGAGAGGTTCGTCTCTGACATAGTGGACATGGGGTACTTCGGCCTGAGGTTCGAGGTCGAGGCCGTCAACCTTCCCTTCGAGGGGGACGAGCCGTACAAGATACTCGAGACCGAGGACTTCGAGATGTACTCCACCCCGACGGCGCACACCGTCCCTTCCGTGGCGTTCGCCCTGAAGGAGAAGGAGAAGTGGAGCATAGACCTGGAGAAGGTGAGGAAGATGGGCATGAGGCCCGGGTCCTGGATGAAGGCACTGAAGGAGAACGGCGAGGCAGAGGTCGGTGGTAAGAGGGTGGAGCTGAAGGACGTCGCATCTTCCGTCCCAGGCAAGAAGGTCGTCTATACCGGCGACACCAAGCCGTGCAGGAACGTCGAGAGTATATCCGGGGGAGCTGACCTCCTGATACACGACGGCACGTTCCTAGAGGCGGAGGAGGTCGGCGGGAAGAACCATGCGGACGCGGGCCAGGCGGCCGCCCTCGCCAAGGCGGCCGGCGTGAAGCAGCTGATACTGACCCACGTCAGCCGCAGGTACACGGACACGAAGCCGCTCGAGGAGGAGGCGAGGAAGACGTTCGAGAACACGACGGTCGCCCATGACTTCATGGTAGTCATGCTGAAGTAGTGCCCCCGCCAGGATTTGAACCCGGATTTGAAGCTTTTCCCCGGCTTAGGCGGCCGGCCGGAAGCTTCCGTGCTATCCAAGTTACACCACAGGGGCGTGGTTCCGAATGACCCCGCCGTGATTTGAACACGGATGACCAGCTCCGCAAGCTGGTGTTCTATCCAAGTTAAACTACGGGGCCCTTATGTTAACTATTAAAAGGATTGTGTATATGTTTAAATCCAGTGATTAGATGCAAAACATAGTTTGTAGCACTTGCAACACGCACGTGATGGCGAAGGACAACTTCGTGCAGTTCGGATGCCCCGGCTGCAGCGAGGGCAAGATAGTGCGCTGCCAGTCGTGCAAGAACGTCAGCAACAAGTACGTCTGCGCCAAGTGCGAGTTCACAGGGCCGTGATATTTTCTTGTCGGAAGTCATGATAATCTTCAGGATACTGCCTGCGGACAGCGAGACCGACCTGTCGAAGATCGAGTCGGCGGTCAGGGGGCTTGTGGACGTGAAGCGCGCTGAGACGGAGCCCCTGGCTTTCGGGCTGAAGTCGCTCAAGCTCACGGTTTTCATCATGGACGCGGAGGGCGAGTCCGACAGGGCCGAGGAGAAGATACGCTCCGTCGAGGGCGTGGGCGAGATAGAGGTCCTGGAAATGTCCCGCCTCATGTGATGCCTTTATCCAGCCCGAAACAGACTAATCTTTAGGTGGAAAATTGGCGAAGAACGCTGGTAAACTTCTTTTGTTGCTCTTCCTCGGGGCGCTGTCGATGACCATAGGCTCGATAGTGGCGGGCGACGCGAGGGCCGACTCTGCCCTGTCGGGCACGAACTTCTTCATGTCGGCCGTCGTGTCCGTGACCCTGTTCTTGATAGGCGGCGTCCTCTGGATAGTGGTCGCGGCCGGCATGAAGCACCACCACGACTGATTCGGAGTCAGAATATTTTTATTTCTTGGTCTCGGATTTCATCTTGCCGTCGAGCCTCTCGACTACGTTCGTCCTGGACTTCAGGGAGTCCTTGAGCCTGTCCACGAAAGGCACGCTGCTCCTGTTTATCCCGACAAGGCTCGCTATCTTCCCCGTCATGTAGGATGCGATGAACACGAACGACATCGTCCTGGACAGCTTCGACTCCCCGGAGCACCAGATCTCGTTTATCGAGTTCACGTAGTGCTCGAGTATGCCCTTCGTCACCTCTATCCTCGCGCTCATCTCCTCCGTCTCGAACTTGTCCCTCAGAATTATCACGTCGACGTTCTTCGTCAGCCCGGTCCTCTGGTAGCCGTTCATCTCGTTGTGGTTGAGCTCCGGGAAGAAGTCATATATTATAGCCATCTTCGCGTTCTCGTTGAACTCGTTCTTCATCCTCCTCAGGGACCCGACGTGGTCGCTCGTGCCGTAGACGGCGATCCTGGAGTTCTTTATCTTGTTGGCGAGCTCGTCCATCTTCCTGAGGTCCATCTTCTTCACGACCTCCTTGCACTCCTCCATTTCATCGCCGAAGCTGCCGTAGCCCATCTTTTGCAGGGCCATCAGAAGCGGGAAGAACATCAATGGCAGGGCGTCCCTCGGGTTCCTACCGCTCGGTATGACGACGCACGGCACACCGTCCTTCTCCGACCACTCCTTCAGCTTCCCGCCGGACGTGACCGTCACGACCCTGCACCCGAGGTTCCTGGCCTGCATGAACTGGCTCAGGGTCTCCTCCGTGTTCCCGGAGTAGCTGATCAGGAAAACGAGCGACTTCTCGTCGACGAACTTCGGCAGGTGGTAGTCCTTCACCGTTATTATCGGCACCCTCAGCTTCGCGACGTCAACAAGGAGGTCGCCGCACACGCCGGACCCGCCGAGGCCGCAGACCACTATGTTCGCCACGCCGGCCATGTCGGGCGCCTGGAATGACTCCCCTATCGACCTGCCCTCGTCGCACATGCCGACGAAGTCCTCCGTGAATCCCTTCATCGGGTTCTCTCCGAAAAGTCCCATGTAAAATCGCCTATTCTAGGAGCGGGCTACCCACGAATAGCCTGTACCTGTCCTTTCCTTCCAGGTCCTCTATGACCCTCTTGATGACCATCTTCTTAGGGTCCGCGAGCATCGGGATCCTGGTCTGGAGGTCCTTGAAGTCGTCGAACGGCTTCTTCCTCCTCTCGCCGACTATGTCCCACATGTGCTTCTTGCCGATTCCCGGCAGGAGCTCGAGCGAGTGCAGCCTGGTCGTCACGGGTCCGGCCTTGTTGAAGAAGTTGATGAACCTCTTCTCGTCCTTGTTCACCAGGTCCGTGACTATCTCGTTGACCATGTTCTTGGCGTAGTTCGTGAGGTCGTCGTAGCCTATCCTCCCGCGTATGTACTTCACCTGGTCCCTCTTGTCGTCGCCGACGTAGAGCTTGTCGTTCGCCTTCAGCGCGACGCCGTCCTTCACGGACACCTCCAGGAGGTTCAGGAACTTCTCGCCTATCCCCTGCGCCACCGGCTCGGCCTTCCTGTCGTTCGGCTTGCCGTGCGGCAGGAAATCGAGTACTATGATGAAATCGTCTTTCGCTATCATGTGAAACGGCCGCCTATGCGAACTTCTTCACCGTGTCCAGGACCAGGTTCGCCTCGTCCTCGGTCAGGGTCATGAAGTCCTTGTGGAGTATGGCCCTGAGGTCGTCCTTGTCCTGAGGTAGAAAATTAACTATCGTTGCTATGTGCCTGTCCCTGAGCTTCCCTATCTTGAAGAGCTCGTCCGAGAGCCCCTTCGCGCTCCCCACGTCCGTGGGTATGAACTTGTTCAGGGTCTCGTACGCGTTCTTCTGCTCGAACTTGAGGTCCTTCTCCTTGGACCTCCTGTCGAGTATCTCCTTCGCCTCCGCGTCGGTGACTATCGTTTCGTTCAAAATGTCCATTTTATTTCACTTCCTCTGTTATCGCCTTGAAATGCTCCGGCCTGCTGATTATCTTCTTCACGCTGTTACCGTCTTGGATTTCTATGATATAAGCGTTCCCCCTCTTTCCCACTATGTAGCCGCTCGTTCCCCTGAAGCGCCTGAAGGGCACGCCCCTGTGGCTCGACGCCTCCTGCATTATGACGACCTGCTGGCCGACGTCGTACTCGGCTAGGAACTTCGTCAGGGTCGGCCTGAAGCCTACCTTCTGCGCGAACTTCTTCCTTGTTCTCTTTCTGGACCCGTTGGATGTTCCCATTATATCACCGGATGTATCTTTACTACATCTAGAACTATCTTTTTAACTTTGTTGTTTAAAAGCACAGCTACGGACGGCGTGGTCCTGCCCTCGTCGCCGCTCATGAGCTCCTTGATATACAGGCCGGCCTGGCCCTTCACCGTGACCCTCAGCTTCTTCGGCCCGGTCTGCTTGAAAACTATCGACAGGACGCCGCGCTTCCTGATGAGGTCCGCCCTCCTGTGGGCCACCCTGTTCGGCGTCCTTTGCATGACCGTCGCCCCTTTGAGGGACTTTATCTTCGGCAGCAGCTTCTTGTCTATCTTGTCCTCGAACTCGACCTCGGCCGTGTAGGTCTTGTCGTGCCTGTCGGACTTCGTCTTCACGACGGTCTCCTTGTCGCAGAACGCCAGCCTGCCCACCCTGACCTTTCCGGACTTGTTTATCGCCCTCTCCAGCTTCTTCAGGTCTATCCTCCTCTTCTTTGGCTTGATGACCTCGATGACGAACGGCCTGTAGTCGAGGCACCTGGCGTCTATGTCCTCCCTGCCGGCCCCATGGAACGCGTGGTCCTTGCCGTCCGCCGCCTTCGCCGCCGGCTTCCCCACTATCTCATGCACCGACGTCTTGTACCTCTTGCCCTCGCCCTTGCACTCCACGCACCCTTTCCCGTTGCAGTCCATGCAGACCCACCTCGTCTGCGGGATGCCGCGCACGAGCTTTTGGTAGCCGCCCGATATGTAGAGGCTCTTCACCTGCAGCAGGACCTCGTCCCTCTTCAGGTCGAAGAAGAACACGATGTCGGGGTCCTTCATGTTGAACTTCTTCCCAGTCAGCTTCTCCAGCCTCTTGCCCGCCTCCCGGTTGATCTCGGACTTTATCGGCTCTATGTAGTCGATTCCTATCCTGTTCCACAGCGCCTCTTCCTTGTTCTGCATCTCGTCCGTCGGGGAGCTGCCCACGACGAAGTCTGAGAACTCGTAGCCCGAGACCTTGGCCGCCGCCCTCTTCACCATGGCTTCCAGACCTTCCGAGAAGAAGTCCCCGCACACCTCGCACCTCGTGGGCCCGTCCGTCTGCAGCTTGGCGTTCCTGAGCCTGTAGCTTCGGAAGTTCGGGGCGTGCACGTTCAGCTTCTCGCCCGAGTCGATTAAAAACGCCACGTAGTCCCTCGCAGCCCTTCCCCTCTGGGCGTTCGACATCCCCGAGACGAGGTTGCCCATGGTCCTGCCTAGGCAGTTGTCGCAGACGGGCTCCTTCAACACTTCGATTATTCTTTCTTCGAGTTTCATGTTTTTTCACCTAGAAGCTCAGGCCGAACTGCTTCGCGAGCTGCTTCATCTGCCCCCTCTGCATCCCCGCCTTGCCGCCGAGCTGGCGCATCATCTTCCTCATGCTGTTGTACTGGTTCAGGAGCTCCCTCACATCTGCTTCGGTCCTGCCGGACCCCTTCGCTATCCTCTTGATCCGGTTGGCCGTCACGAGGTCTGGGAAGTTCCTCTCGTCCTTCGTCATGCTCTGCATTATGTGCTTGTACTTCTTCATCTTCCCCTCCTGCTGCTTCAGCACGTCCTCGGAGACGCGCCCGCTCATCCCCGGTATCATGCTCATCACCTGGCTCATGGGCCCCATCTTCTCCATCGCCTCTATCTGCTCCATGAAGTCGGCGAGCGTGAACTTGCCCTCGACTATCTTGTCGACGGACTCTTTCTTAATCTCGATCTCCTTCGCCTTCTCGAGGAGGGTCTGCAGGTCGCCGAGGCCGAGCAGGCGGGAGACGAACCTCGTCGGGTCGTAGACCTCCAGGTCGTCGGGCTTCTCCCCCATTCCGATGAACTTCACCTTGGCTCCCGTCACTGAAGTCGCGGACAGCGCCCCTCCCGCCTTCGCCGTGCCGTCCATCTTCGTTATGATTACGCCTGTGACTCCGACGAGCCTGTGGAACTCCTCGGCCTGCGCCTTAGCGACCTTTCCCAGGTCGGCCGGTATCGCCAGCAAAACCTCATCGGGCCTGATTATCTCGCCGAGCCTCTTCACCTCGTCCGCCAGCTCCGAGTCGAGAGCGTTCCTTCCCGCCGTGTCGAAAATTATCAGGTCCAGCTTCGCGAACTTTTCCATTCCGTTCTTCGCGGCCCTGTACACGTCCTTGCTCTCCTCGACGTAGACCGGCACGTTCATCGCCTTGCCGAGCTGCTCGAGCTGCTGCGGCGCCGCGGGCCTGTGGTAGTCCAGCGCGACCAGGCCCGGCCTCACGCCCTGCTTGATGAAGTGCTTCGCCAGCTTCCCTATCGTCGTCGTCTTTCCCGAGCCGAACAGGCCGACCATCATTATCCTCTTCCTTCCCGCGAGGCCGGAAGGCTTCCCCCCGAGGAGAGCGACCAGTTCGTCATAAATGACCTTCAGCACGTGCTCCCTCAGCGTCATGCCCGCGGGCACCGGGGAGTCGACCGCCTTCTTCTTTATGTTGGCCACCAGCTGGTCTGCCATCTTGGCGTCGACGTCCGCCTGTAGAAGCAGCTTCCTTATGTCCTGCAGCATCGCCTCTACCTCTTTCTTGTCAACGGACCCGCCGGAGACGAGCTTCCTTATGACGCCGCTCAGGCCCTTGTGCAGGCTGTCGAACATGATACTGATTGGTCTTTGCAAGGTTTTTAAACTTGAACAAGATCCGGCCGGGGAAGGGCCCCCCGGGACGCCGGTTTTATAAACAATCCCGCGCAATCTCATTTCGTGAAAGTTTCCGTGACCCTGGGTTCTGGAAAAGTCGCCGCAACGGTCGCGGCGCTGCTGATTATTATAGCGGCGGCTGCAATCTTTATGTCAGGTAATTTTATGGCGAGCAGCGAGGGTTCACAGTCGGTTGGCTCGGGCGTCGCGGTCCTGGAGACGAGCATGGGAGAGGTGAGGATAGAGCTGTTCCTAGAGCAGAGCCCCGTGACCGCCGGGAACTTCAAGAAGCTGGTCGAGGAGGGCTTCTACGACGGCACGAGGTTCCACCGCGTCATCGACGGCTTCATGATACAGGGCGGCGACCCGAACAGCAGGGACGTCGGTAAGATCGGTCTGTGGGGGACCGGGAACCCGGGATACGCCATAAAGGACGAGTTCGTCGAGGGCCTGTCCAACGTCCGCGGCACGATATCGATGGCCAACTCGGGCCCGAACTCCGGCGGGTCCCAGTTTTTCATAAACGTGGCCGACAACACGAACCTCGACTGGGACAAGCCGCCGCTCAGCTCCAGGCACCCGGTGTTCGGCAGGGTAGTTGGGGGGATGGACGTCGTCGACTCCATATCCAGGACCGAGACGACGGGCGCGCCCTACGACAGGCCGGTCGAGGACGTCGTGGTAACAAGGGCCTATATGGAATGATCCTCTTCTAATCTCCGCCCAGGATGGCGTCGACGAACTTCTCGGAGTCGAACTCCTGGAAGTCCTTGTATTCCTGGCCCATCCCAAGGAAGACTATCGGCTTCTTCAGCTCGTGCGTGACGGACAGCACCGCCCCGCCCTTCTCGTTCACGTCCACCTTCGTGAAGATTACCGCGTCCACTCCAATCTCGCCGTAGGACCTGGCCTGCTCCATCGCGTCGTTCCCGGTAAGCGAGTCTATGACCAAAATCTTGATGTCTGGTTTGTTCACGCGCACTATTTTCTTCATCTGCTCCATCAGGCTCGCGTTGGTGTGGGCCCTGCCGGCCGTGTCGGCGAGCACGAAGTCGAGCCCCTTCGCCTTCGCGTGCTCCATCGCGTCGAATATCACTGCCGCCGGGTCTGCGCCGTATTTGTGCTTGACGACCTTCACCCCGATGTTGTTGGCGTGTATCTCGAGCTGCTCCTCGGCGCCGGCCCTGAACGTGTCCGCGGCCGCGAAGCAGCACGTGTATCCCCTGCCCTTCAGCCAGGACGCGGTCTTCGCCAGCGACGTGGTCTTGCCCGCCCCATTGAACCCCCAAAAAGCGACTAGAACGGGCTTCTTGGACTTGGCCGCGAAGTCGAAGTCCATCTTCGGCACGTCGAGTATCTCGAGCAGGCTCTTCCTGAAGGCCCCCATTATCACGTCCTTCTCCTTCCCCCTCTTTATTTCGGCGTCGACCAGCGCGTCTATCAAATCGTTCCCTATCTTGTCCGCCACCTCGACGGCGACGTCCGCCTCGATCAGCGCCCCCTCCAGGTCGACGAGCATCGGGACGACCTCGTCCCTCGACATCTTCTTCTCCGTGACCTTCTTCACGACCTTTTCGGTCAGTTTCTTGAAGAACGACTTCTTCTCGTCCGCCGCCCCAGCCTTGATCTCAATCTCCTTGGAAACTCCCGGTGCCTCCTTTGAAACGTCCGCCGTCTTTTCGTGCGCGGCCTCTGGCAGAATTTCATCCGCAGCCCCGATCAAGTGCTCCTCGAACTTAGTTTCGGGTTCGGCGTGCCTCTGCTCTATAACGGGCTCCACCGTCACATATTCCTTGGCGCCGTCCAGGCCGCCGGTGGGCTTCTCAAGAAGATCCTCGACCTCCACGAAACCGCCGCCCTCGGGCCTATGTTCGGACGTTTCAGACACCACAACTTCCTCCTCGGCTGGCGCCTCCTCCTTAGAATCCGGTTCCTCGGCGGCTCCCTCTGTTTTTCCAGACGGATGCTCGTCGAAGTCTATCTCGATGACCTCCGCTTCGTCGTCGGCCTCCGTCTCCTCCGGCACGACCTCGAGGGTCGTTTCAACCCTTTCCGCCGGCCGCTGCACGGTTTCTATCTCTATCTCGCCCTGAATTTCTTGCTGCGGCGCCGCGGCGCTCTGGTCCGCCTGTTGACCCGATTTTTCCTTTACCTTGCCGGAGATCGAGTCTACGACCTCGGTCAGTTTTTTCTTGAGGAATCCAAACATGCCGCAGTCCTCCGATAAATGGAATCAGTGCTCGTGCCCGTGGTCCATGCCGGCCGCCAGGCCCTCGAGCTCCTTTGTGGAGCTCTCTATCTCCTTCTGAATCTGGCCCAGTATGTTGTTCGCCTCGGACTTCCTGTCCTCGAGTATCTTCCTCGCCTCATCCGCGCTCTTCTCCAGCGCGACCTCGGCGCCTATCATGACGATTACCTTGCCCTCGTTCGAGGGCCTCGCATGCATGAACGCCTCCCCGCCTATGTGGAACAGCACGTCGCCCTTCGCCTTCGCCGCCTCCTCTATGCCCGCGGACGTGGCGTCTATCTCCGCAATCCTGTTCGCCAGCATCTCCCTCTGCTTCATCATGTTCTCTATCCTGGCCTCGAGCATCCTGAGGTGCATTGCCTGGTTCTCTTCCGACATGTGAATTATTGATGTGGCGGGACGGTTAAATATCCGCCCGGAAAGACGGGGAAAAACAATAAGTTAAGCCGCCCACAAGCTTTGTTCAGGCATGGTAGCTAAGGTTCTTGTTGAAAGGGAGTCCCTTGACGTGGGGAGGGTCGCGCTCTTCGCGTCGGGCGCATTCGTCCTGATACTTCTGGTGCTGTATTTTTCGGGCGCTTTCCCGGAGCAGTCCGTCCAGAGCTTCCTGGAGAACGCAATTTCCCTGCCCGGCTACAGGGAGTTCCTCACGGTGAACCAGTTGCTCTCCTTCGGCGTCTTCCAGCACGGGGGCAACGGCTCAGTGGGGTACTACGGCATAAGCTCGTCGAACTTCACCAATCAGAACGTGACGAACGCCACGCTCACCGGATACACCTGTTCCGGGACAAGCTGCAACTTCACGATTTTCCTGGACAACGACAACTCCACAAAAATATCGAACTACCTGAATTTCTCAGACACCATTCTGAACTATGTCCTATACAACGCCTCGGACGGCTCCCTCAGGAACGTGTCTGAGCTCGGCAAGATAGGGCAGGGCAGCTGGAACGTCAGCAGTTCCAACCTGAACTTCACCCTGGCAGGAGGGGACGGCTTCGAATACGGCGTGCGCGACTCCCGACCGGGGGGCAGCTACTGGCTGGACGAGAACGGCTCGCTCTACGGTATGGTCAACATATCGAACGACTTCATCCGCGTCGGTATGACCGAGAGGAACTTGACGGTCTACAACTCGTCAAATAAAATAATCTTCAATGCGAGCTTCGACGACGCGGTGAAGGTCGACGGGCAGAACCTGATCTCGCTCTACGGGGGCGGCGCGCAGAACAAGACCGTGTATTTCTTCGACTGGGCAAGCCAGACGTGGAAGATATGGCAGAAGGAATCGGAAAGTATAGTTGCAACCGGCGGCAACATAACCTACGCAGACGGCTACACGATTCACACGTTCACCTCCAATGGGACGTTCAATGTCACGTCAGGTTCTGGCCCGGTCGAATATCTGGTTGTTGCAGGAGGCGGAGGAGGTCCCGGAAACTACGGAGGCGGAGGAGGTGCCGGAGGCTATCTGGCAGGAACGAACTACACAGTTACGCCTCAGTCTTATGCAATCACCGTCGGCGCCGGCGGCGCAGGAGGAATTGGCAACGATCAGGACGGGACGAAGGGGAGCAACTCGACTTTCGGCACGATTATCTCAAACGGCGGGGGAGGAGGAGATTCGGACCAGATTCTGAGCTCTGACAACAACGGCGGCTCTGGGGGCGGGCATAAGGCTACGACCGTGAGGACAAACGGAACTTCGGGGCAGGGATATGGAGGTGGTCTGCAGGTCGGCGGAGATCCCAACTATGCAAATGGCGGAGGCGGCGGCGCGGGCGAGCAGGGCAACGACGCTGTTTCCACTTCCGTCGCGGGTGCGGGCGGTGATGGGTTGCAGTCGTCGATTTCTGGTGTGGCCACGTACTACGCCGGAGGCGGAGGCGGAGGGACTTGGAGCGGCGGGACCGTCGGCGCTGGTGGCTTGGGCGGTGGCGGCTCTGCTGGTGCGAGCGGCGGGGGGAACGGTGTGTCTGGAACTGCGAACACGGGCGGCGGTGGCGGTTCAGCTTCTTATGGCGGCGGCTACTACAACGGTGGCTCGGGCGGTTCTGGTATCGTAATCATAAGATACAATAACACGCACGGAGTCCCCGACTGGCTCGACCCGAGGAACAAGCAGGAGTTCAAATGGAGGTACGTGCTAAGCCGCGATGCTTATCCGAATATAAATTTGACTTATCTGGTGACGGCGCACGATCCGTTTGTCAGGACTTTCGTGGACTCTGCCCAGAAACCGATTCTGGCAACCGATTTTTCAGACAACTCCACCTGGACGAAGAATGCCACCAAGGTGTACTTCACGAACGGGTATGTCCAAATAGACACGACGACCGCCGGAACAGCCCCTCCGGACAGGATACATAGGAAGCTGCCATTCGAATTATCTGACAGGAGCTGGAAAGTGGATTTGGATATATGGCTCACGAGCGGCTCGTCGACTCAGCTCGGCCACGCCCTCGTGCTGTCCGACTCAGATCAGCTTCCATGGGGGTCCAATCAAGATTCCATCATGATATCCGGTCAGGGGGTCAACAGCTATCCAAAATGTCAGATATTTGTGGGATACAAGGACGGTGCGAGTGCTGGTGTACAATCAAGTGCCTTTTACAACCCTGGTACCGGACAAGGCTGTCAACAGTGGCATTACGTGACCGTCGAGAGGAACAGCCCGACGCGCATCACCCTCAGCGTATATTCCAACCCAGAAAGAACCAATTTAATTTACATGGGATCTGACACCATACCGGCAACAATAGATGGACTGTCTTACGTCCAAGTGGTTCATGACGACGTTTACACAAACGAGGCCGGGCGTACGCAGACCACCAGGGTGGACAACGTGACTCTATGGGACAGCTTCAACGGCAACAATGTCTCAATATCGTTCTCCCTCCCCGAGAACCGCACGTCCGTCACCACGGCCGAGCCCGGCCTGGTCGGGTACTGGAACCTCAACGAGGGATTTGGTCTAAACACAAGCGACACGAGCGGTTCTGGGAATACTTTCCTCTTAGGCAACGGGACCTCTGATTCGAGACCTGTCTGGGTGTCAAACTCGTCGTGTAGATTCGGTAACTGCCTAAGCTTTGACGGCGGTGATCAGGTAATGAAGAACAATCCGTCATTCCTTTCAGATCAGCAAGGCAGCGTCTCAATGTGGTTCAAATATTATGGGACAGGCGACACAGAGTCCTTGTTCGACGTCACAGACGGAGCGGCTAGCAACGTTGATAGCTGGATAGTCTATCAGAGTACGGGGAACATACTACATCCAGCTCTGATTTACAATGACGGATCGGTAATACTGAACTCCCAGATAGGGAGCGCCATAACCGACACTAACTGGCACCATCTTGTGACAACTTCTGACGGGTCAACGATAAGGGCGTATCTTGACGGCACGGAGAGGTCGCTAACAATAGCCCAAGGCAGCAATACCGGACAGTGGTTCGGAGACCTTTCTTTGAACAGGGTAACAGTGGGTGCGCTTCAGTTCGATGTCACTGCCGGCTTCGATGGTCTCGTTGACGATGTTCGGGTCTATTCCAGACCACTCGGACTGAGCGAAGTCAATCAGCTCTACCTCACCGGCATCAACCAGCAGAAGCCGGGAATCTACTTCACCAAGAACAACGCGACAGACAACGAGGAGGTCCTGTTCGCAACGACGAACTTCAAGAACATCAACCACACGAGCTTCCAGATATTCTCCAACCAGACGAACTTCTTCGGCTTCAACTACACGTTCAACTCCACCATGAACCAGAACTTCATGTTCGCCCTCGGTACCATGGGCAGGATGAACACGACGGCCTTCAACCCGCAGAACAACGCGACACAGTTCTCGAACGAGCTGGTGGAGTCCGTGGCGAACAGCACGCTGACGTGGTATGACATCTTGAAGGGAACGGATTTCGAGGACGACTTCTCCAGATACTCGACCCAGGCCAGTGCGGACGCCGCGTGGGTCCCGACCGCCGACTACATGAACGTGAGCGTAACCAACGACAACTTGCAGTTCTTCGCCCAAAACGGGGCGGACAGGAAGATCTACTACGACTTCGGCAACAACATCTCGGACAGCTCGTGGGTTCTGAGGTTCAAAATGCGCTTCAGCAACATCAACGCGGCTGCAGTGAACATATTTTTCCTCGGGATTTCCAGTACGACGGGCGCCGCGAACACGAATCAGAATTTCATACAAATAGGACCGTATTCTTCCGACTCCCTGCCTCACAACATCCTCGCCGGCGCGAACGTGAGGCAAGACCAGTCAACGTACGAGAGCCGACATTCGGACACGTACGTCGCTAACAAAGATTATTACGTGGAACTCAGAAGGATTAGTCCCACTCTCGTGGACGCGGTTTGGTACAACGACGACGGGTACACGTCGGTTGCCCTGAAGAGGATAAACCTGACCAACAGCGGCATGTCGAGCATAACCGGCCTCAGGTACCTGAAGCTCAATACTTATGTCACCCAAACTGGGAGCCACAGCGGGACGATAGACGACGTGCAGTTCTGGAACGGCGTGAGCTACGCCACTGGTCCGTCGACCAACGTGACCTTCAAGGGATTAGATGCATCGCAGCACAACTTCAACCAGAAGTTCAACTACGACGGCGGTGCTGTGGGAATATGGAGGTTGGACGAGGGCTCCGGGCTGAACGCGACGGACATAAGCGGGAACGGGAACACGGTGCCGATAAACGGCGCGACGTGGATGAGCAACTCCTCATGCAGGTACGGCTCGTGCCTGAGCTTCGACGGGACCGACGACCACATACCGGTGCGCAGCGACGGGACCGGCTTCGACAGCGTCGCCTTCTGGGAGAACAAAGACTGGACCATATCAGCGTGGGTGAACAGGAAAGGCACGCCGTCCCCGCAATATTCTATAATATCCTGGGCCGACACATCCGGATCCAACGACGGTTGGGGCCTGGAGCTGACAAGCGGTGGTCTCGTCGAATTCGGGGACTACGCCATGTCAACATATATCTACAGCACGTCGGCACTTAGTGTTGATACGTGGTACCATGTCGTTGTCAGGAAATCTGGAACTACCATAAAAATGTTTGTGAACGGCGTTGAGCAAGGATCCAAATCGCATACATCAACATTCACTCAAGGCAGCCAGGAATTCGTAATCGGCGCAAGGAAGGAGCCCGGTTTTGACCGTTTCTGCAAATGTGTCCTCGATGATATAAGGATTTATCAGCGCGCCATGTCCGACACAGATATCCGTGACCACTACAATCACGAGGTCACGAGGTACTACGACGACTTCGGCACCGCCATCTCAGGAAAAACTTACAAATATTTCGGCGTGGAAGACTCGAACACGACGCTGCAGCCGATTACGCCCGCGGGAACGGTGCTTCACTACAGGTTCAACGATAACTCGACCATCAAATTAACGGACAGCTCGGGATATGGAAACAACGGATCTACGGTGAGCGGACCTGTATGGGCGGTCAATGGGTCATGTAAATTCGGCGGTTGCATGTACTTCAGCGGCGGGAGCGACTACATAGACCTGGGAAAGCCGGCTTCTCTCAGCTTACCAGATGCCATGACGTTTGCGGCATGGGTCTATCCGATTGGTACTGGCCAGCACATAGCCGGCAACTTCGACTCGGCTGGATTTAAGGCACAATGGAACATTCTCTTTTCTGACATATCCTCTGGTAGGTCCCTCATGCGTTTCCAGTCTTGTGGAGACTCTGGATCGTGCGCTAATTATCTGAATCTAATAGGAACTTCCGCATATGCGACCTCGAACCAATGGAATCACGTTGCCGTAGTTAGGGACTCGGCTGACGGCCAAGTGAGGCTCTACGTAAACGGAATTCAAGACGCGAATACAGCCACATCTTCTTCCAACAAAATAGCTAGCTATTCGAATGTAGGTACGAACGCTCTAGGGTCGGCCGGCACTTACTCGTCGTTTAAGTTCAGCGGATACATGGACGATGTTATTCTAGTGAACCGGTCGATTTCGACGGAAGAGATTAACAAATTATATCTCGGTGGCTACCAGAGGCACGGCGGAGACCTCATTGGATGGTGGAAGTTCAACGAGAACACGACATCGGGCCCGACTTTGGACGGCGGTGGAAATGGGAACACCGGAAACACCAGCGGAACGACCTGGATGAACAACGCGTCGTGTAAGATAAACGGGTGCCTGAGCTTCGACGGCGTGAACGATTACGTTAACTTCTCGACCAATCCCGTGAAAGACAACCAGGACTACTCATTCTCAACCTGGTTCAAGGTCAATTCCCTCCCTTCTCTGAACGGCATACTGGTAAACACGTTCAGCTCCGACGTACATCAAGAAGACTTCCAAGTTAGGGTCGAGTCTGACGGTACCCTGACTTTCTGGAAACGCACCGACGGTTCAACTATAGACGCCGACGCCGTGCAATGCGTGGGTTGTATACAGACCGGCGTGTGGTATAATTTAGTGGGGATTTACGATGACGCCTTGGCAAACGACCAGTCCAACCTTCCCGTGGGCTCGATGAAGCTGTATCTGAATGGCAACCTGACGGTTCAGACCCCGGTAGATACCCAGTATAATTTCGCCAGTCAGGGAAGAGGGGAGATGCAAATCGGAATCGACGACAGCTCGAACAGTTGGTACTTCAATGGAATCATTGACAATTTGAAGTTTTGGAAGCGCACGCTGACGGCGGACGAGGCTATGAACGAGTACCTCGCAAACCAGGACCAACATTCAATTTACGGCAACATACACAGAATCGCCAGCGCGGAAGGGTTGCAGTCCGTGAGCTTCAACCTGACGGACCATGACAGCCCGTATCAGAAGGACTATGATCAGAGATCCCTCCTGCTGGGCGTCAGCCAGATCGATACGACCGCTCCCGTCACGACGGTGCAGAGCCCGAGCAACACTACCTATTCCGAGAGCTGGGTATGGGCGAACGTCACGGTCAGCGAGGACGTGCCGGCCGTCTACAGGAGCCTCGACTCGGGCGCGAACGTGAGCATGACTAACAGCTCCGGGAACTGGAACGGCAACGTGTCGGGAATCTCCGACGGCGCGCACACCCTGATCTTCTACGCGACCGACGCCTCCGGCAACATAGCGGCGCCCGTGGGCGCGGGCTTCACGGTGAGCGCGACGGTCTCCATAAACATACTCAACATAAACAAGACTTTCAGCCCCCTCGTTCCCTGGTGGGTGGAGTACGTCAACATATCCGGCTACGCGGCCTACACAAACGGCACGCCTTTCGGCTCCGGGTCAATCAGGATGAACGAGACGAACGGCGGCCGCGAGACGACCCTGTGCTCGGTCAGCCCCAGCCCGTCGGGCTCCTTCTACTGCAACTTCACGTCGAAGTACCAGGTGGGCGACACCCCGATAGGGATATACGCCATCAGCGGCGGCACCATAATCGGGAACGTGACCGGGGTGATGGAGACGAAGCCTAACTACGGCGAGAGGCCCGCGGGCCTGACGTCCAGGTCCGTCCTCGAGACGCCGTTCCCGATACAGGAGCCGTCCAGCATCATCAGGACGATAGTCGCGCGCCTCACCATATCCCGCGGTCCCGCCGGCAGCTAGAGCGCAAACAGAGTTTTTTATCCTACGGAATCGAACCTGTATCAGGAGCTTTCCATGAAGAAGGAGATTTTCGCAGCGTTCGCGGCAGCCGCTTTTCTATTTTTGGCCTCCGGCCTGTCATATGCCGACACCACTCTCGGGTCCGGCAACACGAGCTTCACGGTGAAGCCCATAATTTTGTCCGAGATACCGTTCGACGTGGACCAGAACCAGTACTGCGGGAACCCGGACAGGCCGCAGACGCAGAACTTCAATTTGGCCCTGGTCGGCGACCCGAATTTCCTCAACATCAGGTGGAACGCGAAGGACCCCGGAGGGATAGAGAGGCAGATAGGCGTGAACTGCTGGCTCAACTGCGCGGCCGACCCCAATCAGCTGCTGTCGGACGTGAACCTATGCGCCGGCTACCAGAACTGCAGCTACGTGGGCCCGACCGGGGACCACTCGTGCTCCATACAGATACCGAAGTACAACTTCAACGCGGGGAACAACGCCACTTGCAGGTTCTACGACACGGTGCTGCCTTCTCAGGGACTGGTTGTGGAGAACAGGTCGTTCTACACCGTTGACTACAAGGTCTTCACCCCGTCCGTCTCTCTGACCGTTGGGGCGGACGCCACGCTCCCGGTGGACGTCAAGTCGTTCGGCATACTCCCCGGCTACTACACGAACAACCTGACCGCGCTGCAGAACTCCCAGCTAGTCTTCATCAACGGCCCGTTCGCGAACACGGCGAACGTCAGGTGCGGCGAGAACGGCAGGACGTTCCCGACAATAAAATTCCTTTCCTCGGGCGAGATACCGTTCCTCATCTTGTCGAGGAGCTCCGTCGACACCACGGCGTGCATGGTCGACAGCGAGTGCGGCTATCTTTCTGACGGCTCGGCGCCTGGGAGGTGCGTGTCGAACGTGTGCTGGAAGAGCTACGACCTGAGCATACAAGCCGGGGTCGCGAGCCTTCCGGAGTACGGCATCATGGGCTTCGCCGCCATAATTTTATTGGCCTCGTTCCTCTTCATCAGGAAGGGAATCTAAGCAGCTGGGCTTTTAAGCGCCCGTCTTCAATTTCTTTTCACAGGGCTCATCGTCTAGTGGCTAGGACGCGACTCTTACAAAGTCGAGGCAGGAGTTCGATTCTCCTTGGGCCCACTGAACCGGAAGCCTGCTCCTCACAAAGGCGTGTCAATCAGGAAAAACAAGTAAAAATATGAACAACGTAAGGATTCCAGAAAGGATAGATCAGGAAGTAGCTTACCTTTGCGGCATGATTTGTGGAGACGGTCATTTGTGCGTTAGACCAAAGAAACATGAGTACTCCATATACGTAACTGGGAATTTGAATAATGAGAGGGAGTTCTACGAAGACATTCTGAGTCCGATTTTTGCAAGAGTCTTTGGGATAGAACCTAAGGTGAAGATAAGTACGCGGGATAACACTGTGAATTTGATTATCTATTCTAAATCTATTGTAAATTTCTTTTCAGAAAGATGCGGTGTACCAATAGGGAAAAAGGAACATAAGGTTAGGATACCAGATGTTTTCAGAGACACTGATTTAGTCAGAAGTTTCTTACAGGGCTTCGCTGACGCAGACCTGGGGCTGTGCCTGAAAAGAAGATACAGGGAAGTCCCTTATTATCCGGTAATAGGTGGCTCGTCGAAGAGTAAGCAGATTATTTTGGATGTATCAGAAGTCCTCATGGGGCTTGGAATAACATTCTCCTTGAGTTTGGACAGAACCAGTTACGATAATAGAATCAGAAAGGAAACAACGAGAAACATGATTAACATTTACGGGAGGAAGAATGTTTTCCTATGGATGAAGTTCATAGGTTATAGAAATCCAAAATATCTGAAGATTTTCGAGAAAACAAAAAATATAGCGGGGGTCAGATTTGAACTGACGACCTTTACCCCGCGCCTAGAGGCGCGTCCGGGTGTCCCAGAGACAACCTATGAGCCCGACGAGCAAACTGTGGCCATTGGGCCACTCCAGGCTGCTCTACCCCGCTATAGATAGTAAAATTAGTACTTCCAAACTCATATATATCGTATGCAAATCCGCAGGGACGTGCAGGCGGTCCTCTACAACCGCTTCGGAAAGGAGACGAGGATACTTTTGGTGAAGAAGCTCGAGAGCAAGACGTTCAACCCCAGGTGGAGGCTGCTGAAGGGCGGGGTCGAGAAGGGCGAGACGGAGGTGCAGGCCCTACAGAGGGAGATAATGGAGGAGGTCGGGCTGAGGGACATCCTGATTGAGAAGAAGATACACGAGTACGAGTTCGACGCCGACGGCACGCTCCATCAGGTCTCGTCGTACGCCGTGAAGGTCCTGGAGAACGCGCCTCTCAAAGTCCAGCAGGACGAGCTTCTCGACGCCGGCTGGGTCCCGAAGAAGGAGGCCGTGAAGCTTCTGTTCTGGCCAAGCGAAAAGGAGACGGTGGAGAAGCTCCCGGTGGCGTGAGAGGACTACCGACCAGAGTTCTAAACCGAAATGAACCCCGCGCCCACATCAAACTACCATGAAGATGTTCCCAGAAAACGGCGACACGTCAGCGGACAGGTGCAGGAAGTTCATTGGAAAATATTGCCACCCCGCGCAGATTGGAACCGGGATACTTTTCGGGTCCGTCGGGATAGGACTGACGGCGGCGGGCTTCCTGTACTCAGACGGCATGAACTTCCTGTTCCAGAGCGCGCCTCAGATACCGCAGCAGATTGCGAATGGGACGGATCTGGCCTCTTCGATAGATTACGTGCGCGATTCCTACAAGGAGTCGATGGGGAACGCCATCCAGGCCGGGTGGAAGCAGCTGCCGTTCTCGTATTGCGTCGGCCACTACGCAGGCGGCAAGGTCAGGGACAAATTCCAGTCGATTTTCGGGAGGAAGCGCTATGCCTGAAGACAGGAAGCCCCCGAGCTACGTCGGTATATTCTTCGCGACGCTCTTCGGCACCGCCGTCAGCTCGCTGGCGGTTTACTACGCGACCAGGCCGAGGGACGGCGGCGAGAGCTACGCGGACAGGGTGGCGAGGAACATAGCCGATTCTCTCGACAAGAGATTCGGGCGAGACGCATATCGCCGCGACCGAAAAGATATTTAAACCCCAATAGTCAATAAAATTAGGTTGAGAAAATGGCAGACAAACCGCACATCAACATAATGACTGCTGGTCACGTAGACGCAGGTAAGTCTACTCTGATTGGTAGGATTTTATACGACTCCGGAGCAATCCAGGAGACCGAGATGAGGAAGCTCAAGGAGATAGCCACCGAGCTGAAGAAGGAGACTTTCGAGTTCGCCTTTGTAATGGACACGGTCAAGGAGGAGCGTGAGAGGGGAGTCACGATCGACGTGATGCACAGGCCTTTCCACACCCAGAAGTGGTACATGACCATAATCGACGCCCCGGGTCACAGGGACTTTGTCAAGAACATGATCACCGGTGCCGCGCAGGCCGACGTTGCGATGCTAGTTATTTCCGCGAAGCAGGGCGAGGGTATCCAGGAGCAGACGAAGGAGCACGCCTGGCTGATGAAGGTCCTCGGCATCACCCAGTTCATGGTCGTTTTGAACAAGATGGACGCCGCCAACTACGACGAGAAGAGGTTCAACGAGATCAAGGAGGAGGCCGTCAAGCTCCTGAAGCCCATCGGCTACAAGACCGACGAGATACCCTTCATACCGGTTTCTGCCTATCACGGCGACAACATCGTGAAGAAGTCGGACAAGATGCCGTGGTACACGGGCAAGACGCTTTTGGACACTTTTGACTCCTACATCAAGGAGCCCGAGAAGTCCACGGAGAAGCCTCTGAGGCTGCCGCTCCAGGACGTCTACAACATCACCGGAATCGGCGTCGTTCCCGTAGGGAGGGTAGAGACCGGCGTGATGAAGCTCGGCGACAAGGTAATTTTCGAGCCCGCAGGGGTGACCGGCGAGGTCAAGACCATAGAGGTCCACCACCAGCAGATCAACCAGGCAGTCCCGGGCGACAACGTCGGGTTCAACGTGAAGGGCGTCGACAAGAAGGAGCTAGGGAGGGGAACGGTCGTTGGCCCCGCCAGCAATCCGCCGTCCGTAGTCAAAGAGTTCACGGCACAGGTAGTCATTTTGAACCACCCAAGCGTCATCACGAAGGGTTACACGCCGGTGTTCCATGCCCACACGGCCTCTGTCGCGTGCACGATAGAGGAGATAATCGCCAAGATAGACCCGAGGACGGGCGCTGTCGTCGCCGAGCATCCTGACTTCATCAAGGCAGGGGACGCAGCCAAGATAAGGGTGAAGCCGCTCAAGCCGATGGTCATGGAGAAGCAGTCCGAGTACCCTGAGCTCGCCCGCTTCGCGATAAGGGACATGGGTCAGACGGTCGCCGCGGGCGTCGTCTTGGACATCGTCAAGGCCAAGTAATTTCTTCCGCGTAGTCCTTCTGAGTCTTTTGTCCGCCGTCCTGTGGATTAGACTTTTCTATTCTCCGGTCTTGCCGCTGTATCTCTCTAGCTTCTTGGAGAATTTGTTCGTGAATATGTCCCTTACCTCGTTGCCAAGCGCGTCGAGCATCTTGTAGCCTTCCAGCAATTTTCCATTCGGGAAATCCATTCCATACGCCCCCTCCATGTGGACGTGGAAGCCCAAATCGGATTCCCCGCCCTCAGACCCGACTTTATTGTTCGGGGAGACCTTCACTTTGTTTATCTCGACGTACACTCCCCCGTCTTTCTTGAACGACATGGGCCCGGATTTTTCCACGTCCAAAGAATCGTCTGCGCTGGAGTATCCGTTCTCCAGGAATATCTTGTACACGGCGGACTTGTAGAGGAACGTCAGTTTTTCCTCCTCCTTCTCCCCATGTATCCCCCTCACGTATATGTTGTACGCCTCGTCGAAATTTTTTGCGGTACGGGGCCCTGCGAAAAAAAACTTCCTCGACGCCTCGAACACCATGAATCAAGGAAGGTTTGGAAGAATTTAAACCGAGCATTGGCAGCCTCCGGGTTCCGCAAAAGAATTTAAATACCAGTCGGCAATAGTCTTGGTATGCAAGTCGCTAGAATCAAGCTCTCAGGGAAGGACCCGAAGGCACTCGATTCGATAAGCAGCGAGATTGTCGACGTGGCGAAGAAGTTCGGAGTCGGCCACAGGGGCCCGATACCTCTGCCGACGAAGATAATGAAGGTCACGACGATGAAGCCGCCGGCGGGCGACGGCACCGGTCACGGGAACTGCACCTGGGACAAGTGGGAGATGCGCGTCCACAAGAGGCTCATAGAGGTCCAGGCGGACGACCGCGCGCTCAGGCAGATCATGAGGGTCAACATTCCGCAGGGCCTGCACGTTGAAATCAAGCTGCAGGGCTGATCCGTTAGCCGTTCTTTCGGAAATCTGAAAAGGATTTATTAACCGTTTTGAATATTATCTTATGCAGAAGCCTGCCTACATTTTCGTGACGGGGGGCGTGATATCGGGTCTCGGCAAGGGCATAGTCGCCTCTTCAATCGGAAAGATTTTACAATGGCGCGGCCTCAAGGTTACCGCGATGAAGCTGGACGGATACCTCAATTTTGACGCCGGCACCCTCCGCCCGACGGAGCACGGCGAGGTCTGGGTCACGTCGGACGGCGGCGAGATAGACGAGGACCTCGGGCACTACGAGAGGTTCCTCGGGATGAACATATCCAAGCTTAACAACCTCACGTCCGGCCAGGTGTACCTCCAGGTCATCAAGAACGAGCGCGAGGGCAAGTACCTCGGCAAGACGGTGCAGCTCATCCCGCACGTCACGGAAGAGATCAAGAGGAGGATAAAGTTCGTCGGCAGGCTGGGCGAGCCCGACGTCGTGATAGTCGAGATCGGCGGGACCGTCGGCGACTACGAGAGCACAATGTACTTCGAGGCCGCGAGGCAGATGAGGTACGACGGCGACTGGGTCGTCTTCGTCCACCTCAGCTACCTCCCGATGCCCAACGCACTCGGCGAGCCGAAGACCAAGCCCACGCAGTCGTCCGTGAGGGACCTGCTCGGCATGGGGATACAGCCGAACATAATCATAGGCAGGTCCGAGAGGCCGCTCGACGAGGTGAGGAGGAGGAAGATAGCGCTCTTCTGCAACGTGGAGGAGGGCGACGTGTTCTCCGACCACGACGTCAAGTCGATATACGAGCTGCCGGTCGAGCTGGAGAGGCAGGGCCTCGGGGCGAGCCTCTGCCAGAAGCTCAGGATATCCAACACGCCCGCGAACATGGGCGACTGGAAGGAGCTCGTGGAGAGGATAAAGAAGACGCAGCAGACGGTCAACATAGGGATAGTCGGCAAGTACTTCGGCACGGGCGAGTTCGAGCTGCCCGACTCCTACATCTCCGTCGTCGAAGCACTGAGGCACGCGGCCTGGTACAACAACAGGAAGGCGGAGCTCCACTGGATAGACGCGACGCTTTTCGAGAAGGACTTGCACAAACTGAGCCTGCTGGAGAAGATGGACGGCATAGTCGTGCCGGGCGGGTACGGGAACACGGGGATAGAGGGCAAGATCAACGCGATAAGGTTCGCCAGGGAGAGCAACATACCGTTCCTAGGCCTCTGCTACGGGCTTCAGCTGGCTGTCGTCGAGTACGCGAGGAACGTCTGCGGCATGGAGGGCGCGAACACGACGGAGGTCGACAAGGAGACGAAGTACCCTGTGATAGACTTCCTGCCGTCGCAGAGGAAGATAACGGAGGCCTCGAACTACGGGGCCACGATGAGGCTCGGAGACCAGACGGTCAGGATAATCCCGAACACGCTCGCCTCCAAGCTGTACGGATCCGCGACCGTAACGGAGAGGTTCAGGCACAGGTACGAGGTCAATCCGGACTTCGTCTCGGAGCTCGAGAGGAACGGGTTCACGTTCTCCGGCACGCACGAGAGGGAGAAGATAATGCAGATAGGAGAGATAACGAGGCACAGGTTCTTCCTGGGCACCCAGTTCCATCCGGAGTTCACGTCGAGGCCGCTCAAGCCGAACCCCTTGTTCATAGGATTCATCAAGTCTTGCATGCACTAGGGGGACTTTCATGTATCCTCTTGCCCACATCGGGACCGCATTGATTATTGGATCTTTGTTCTATGTTCCTCTGTCCGCTTTCGTGATAGGGGTTCTACTTCCAGATATTCTTGACAAGAGCCTGTCATTCTTAGGTGTGGAGAGCTGCGGCAGGTCCTACGGCCACAGCATCCTCTTCGCGCTCGCCGCCGGCGGCATCGCATTCGCCGTGACCAGGAAGAAAGGAATCGCACTCGCCATCGCTCTCGGCTGTCTCTTACATTTGGCAGGGGACTCGGCTGGCACGGTCCCGTACTTCTATCCAATGGTCGACTACGGTTTCGGCACCTGTGACAAATATGCCCCGAATCCGGGATACTTCGAAGTCGCAATGGAAGTCGTCGGAATCACCATGATAATTCTTTGGTGGAAGTGGAGGTCGAAGCTCATTTATCTGAGGGACAGGGTAATTAAGGCGAGGGGGCTGAAGCGTGTCTTTGGATGAGCTGAATGCTAAATACGAGTCGAGGAAGTCCGACATCAAGAGGAGGCTCGCGGAGTTCCGCACGGTGATGAAGGAGCCGGACGAGCGAGTGTTCGCGGAGCTCGCGTTCTGCCTCTGCACCCCGCAGTCAAAGGCGACGTTCTGCTGGAGGGCTGTGGAGTCTCTGGTCAAGAACGGCTTATTATATAGGGGCACGAGCGAGCAGATCAAGCCGTTCCTCAACGCCGTGAGGTTCAACGACAACAAGTCGAGGTACATAGTAGCGGCAAGGGAGACCTTCACGGACGAGGGCGGGATATCGATAAAGGGCAAGCTGCTCTCCCTCGGGAGGCCCGTCGAGATGCGCGACTGGCTGATTGAGAACGTGAGGGGTCTGGGGCCGAAGGAGGCGTCGCACTTCCTGAGGAACATAGGATTCGGGAAGGACCTGGCGATACTCGACTCCCACATACTCAAGAACCTGGTCAGGTACGGCGTCATAGGGGAGTTCCCTAAGTCGCTGACGGGGAGGAAGTACTTCGAGATAGAGGAGAAGATGAAAGTCTTCGCCGGGTCGGCGGGCATACCGTTCGACGAGCTCGATCTTCTGTTCTGGTCCGAGGAAACAGGCATGATATTCAAGTGACGCCCGTGTTCTAGGCGGATTTTCACATCCGAGTGGCTACAGAAATGTTTCTGCAAAATATATTTCAGATTCTCAAATACGATTTAAGTACGGAATCAGAAACACGTTGAAGATATGATTTCTTCTTCCAAGCTGAAGTGCCCGAAATGCAGCAGGCAGGTTCTGAAGAAGACGATAATCGTGACGAAGGGCAAGTGCAACAACTGCGGCTACAAAATCGCGGGCAACATAACGAACTTCGCGCCGACTCCCAAAGCGGCCTTCGACCTGCTGGCGCCGATCAAAGAAGTCAGTGCTTGATTATCTTCGACCTGCACAGCTTGCAGAGGTACATGAACTTCACCTTGAAGAGCTTCCCCACCTTCTTTACAGAATTCTTGCAGTTGTCGCAGACTGTGTGCACGAGTACCAAGATAGAGTTGGTTTTCAGAGAGCTTAAATCAAAATTTAGATTCAAGCCTTCTTCTTGACCATCGGAAGTCCGGTCGGCCCCTCTATGACCTGCATGTTGTCTGGCAGGTCTATCGAGTCCTCAGGCTTCTTGCTGAAGAAGTACAGCTTCGAGCCCTTCGTGCCCACGTCCCTCGAGTGGAGGTGGTAGGTCTGACCCTTGCTGTTAACGTGCGAATATGCCATTCTAGAATTTTCGTTTCTAGCGCTCTTAAAGCTTACTGGGTAGGAATCAGAGAACTATCTTGGTGTCCTCGTAGACGGCCACCATGCCGCCAGCCTCCTCCTTCAGCGGCGGGAACGCCTCTATCGCCTCGGCTTCGAGCAGCTGCCTCAGAGCCATCCCCATCTTGACGCGGGGCATGTTCAGCCACCTCGTGGCGAACGGCAGCATCTCGAAGTCGTTCTTGGCCATCTCCAGTATTTTCCTGGCCTCGGGCATCCTCACCGGGGCGTCGCGCAGGAACTTGTAGATCGTGGTGGGGCTCGACTCCTTCACCCAGCCAGAGCCGTCCGTCGTAAAGACTTCTATCGCGAGCGGAGTGCCCTCCCGTATCACGGTCATGTCGTTCGTCTTGCTGTTTGGTATGGTCGGCGGCTCGTGCTGGCTGTTCTGGGACATGCTGTGCCCGGCGAGGTTCCTTATCGGCCTGAAGCCGGCGCCGACCACTATGTCCTCGATTATTGCGGATATCTCGCTGACCGTGACCCCCGGTTCCAGGGCGTCGAGCGCTGCCCTAGTCGCCATCTCCGACGTCTCGATGAGTGGATGTCCCTTCTCTCCGACGCATATCGTGAAGGCGCGGTCCGATATGTAGCCGTCCACCTGGCAGCCTATGTCGACCTTCACGAGGTCCCCGCGCCTCAAAAAAGTCTGATCTTCTATGTCGGGCGTGACGTGCGCCGCAATCTCATTTATGGAGAAATTGACCGGCCAGGACGGCATCGCCCCCATCTCTCTGGTCTTCTTCTCTATCTTTTCTGCGACGTCGATTATCCTGGCGCCCTCTTTGATCATGGGCCTCGCGAAGTCGATCACGTCGTCGGATATGTCGTGCGCCAGCCTGTACTTCTTCAGAACTCCCTCGTCCATAATCCATCTTCGCGGCGAACTTACTTAAGTCTCACCCGACAATATCCGATTATTAGCTGGAGCGACCGTTCTAGGCTTTACGTATCCAGGTCCCATGTCCTGGAGTCCGGTTACGACCACGACTCGGACGAGGCTGTGAGGATAAGGGACGCGCGCACCGGGAGGTCGGTGAAGATTTTAGACAGCGGCCCTGGGATGCTGCGGGAGAACTTCAAGAAGTCCGTGATATCCGACGCAGACGGCGTCGTCGAGAGCCCGGACTCGCGCTCCATGGCCAGGATATACGTCGACCAGATAGTAGAGGAGAATGGATACCTGAGGGACAACAGGGACCGCGTTTACAGGGACTTCGTCGGAATGGAGAGAGGCGCCGCGCCGGAAGCCTTCTCGGCCGACCTGCAGGCGCTTTTCAGGAACGGCGGGCTCACCCGCGGGCAGCACGTCAGGTCCTGCGAGAAGGCGGCGGAGGAGTTCGGGCTCGTCTCGGGTTACAGTTCGGGCGTGAGGAGGATGAGGGAGATGGCGTACGAGCTGTACTACCTATCGGCGTCCCCGAGGGACACGTTCGAGTTCGCGCAGCGCCGGCTCATGGTGGACATGGGGCACGTGAAGGCGAGCGAGTTCTACTTCGACAGAGACGGGTTTTTCCAGAGTATGGAGATAAACCTCGGGCCCACGAGGTCGGAGAAGAGGGACGAGATACTCAGGGAGTCGTGCAGCTCGACCTACGGATTCGAAATCATGGTGGACGACAATCCGGTTTCCGGCCAGAGGCTGGCGAAGCAGGGCTGGAACCATTTTTATTTCTGGGTGGCGGGGAAGCAGCCCCTGATGGAGAACGTGAGCGTGTCGGCGCCCGACATAAGGGACGACTACGGCGGCCTTGCGGACAGACTCAAGAAGGTCGAGAGGGCCATGGCGGTCATGCTTCTGATGGACGAGAGGGGCTACAGATACGCGGTAGACCTGGCGCACGACGCCTTGGAGTACGGCGACAGGTGCCTCGTCTCCAGGGGACTGGAGTTCGAGCATCATAGGGACAAGTTCATGGATAGCCTGAGAAGGCACATGGCGGAGATGGGCCCGATATTTCCGGCCAGCAAGTCCGGGCTTGCCGTCAGATTGGCGGAGCTGAGGATTGAGGACGGCGAGGCGGAGTCCAGAGAAATGGTGCGGGGCATTCTAGAGAAGTTCAGGATGGTGTCACTGGAGTCCAGGCTGTCTCCGTGCCTGTACTAGCTCTATGTTCCTGGCGTTCTTCGGCACGATTTGGACCCTTCCCTTGTATCCGTCTACGTAGCCGACGACTCGGATCCTGTCGCCGGTCCTAATGTCGGGCGCCGCCCTCGCGACGTCCGAGAATATCGGCACCTGAATTTCAGATCCGCCGTCGGAGACCGCGACGAAGACGTGGCCGTCGTCGTGCTGCCTCACGGACTTCACCGCGCCCTCTATCCTAACGGTCTTGCCTTTCATCTCATTTCCTATGTCGGATATTTCTACGTCATCCGGCTCGAAACCGAGGGAAAAGAAGTATATCAGGAAAATGCCCGTCAGGGAGGCTGCGGAGGCGCAGGCGGCCAGTCTGTCCATTCTTCAGACATGCTTCCGGGACGGGAAATCGACTCGCGACCACCCAGAGGGGTCCTAGATCTTGTCGAACGCCACCTCTATCTTTACGTCCCCGAAGACCATGTCGCCGGCGAACTTCCCGTGGGTCTTGCCGAACACGACCTTCTTCGCTCCGACCTCCCGCGACAATTCGTCCTTGTAGTCTGCCATCTTCTTGTTCGTGCCCTCGTCCGAGGACACTGACAGGCTTATCATGTCGTTCACGTTGAAGCCGTTCTGCTTCCTCATGTCCTGTATGAACCTGGTCAGCTCCCTGTACATCGCCTCCTTCCTCGTCCACTCGTCCCGCTCCTTGTCGAGGAACAGCGTGCCGTAATCGAAGTCGTTCCCGACGAAGTCGCCTTCCGGTTTCTTCTTGGACACGGCGACGATTTTAGAATTGCACATCGAGGTGAGTATGTCCGACATCCTCTTCACCGCAGGCCCGACCTCCTTCTTGTCGGATTGTATGACTATCGACCTCACGGGCCACCTCAGTTTTATGACCGCCTTCTGCCTAGCCGCGAGGCTGGTCTCGAAAACTGCTTTCGCCACGGCCATGTCTTTCTCGAGTTCCGGGTCGATCATCTTCTTGTCAGGCGCCGGCCAGTCTTCCAAGTGCACGGAGAGCTTCGACTTCTTTATCGGCAGCACGACGTTCTGGTACATCTCCTCCGCCATGAACGGCGCGAACGGGGCTAGGAGCCTCGTTGTCTCCTTCAGGACGGTGTACAGCGTGTAGAAAGCCGCCTCCCTGTCCTTCCCCCTGTAGCCTACCGACGTCCTGTCGCGGATGATTTTGATGTACCATCTCGAGAAGTCGTTGAGCACGAAGTCCAGCGTGTCCCTGGCCGCCTTGTGGCAGTTCCTGGATTCCATGTTCTCGGCCGAGCTCTTCATGAGGGAGTTGAGCCTGGAGAGTATCCACCTGTCCTCCGGCCTCAGGCCGGCGCGCTTCCCCGGCGACGGGACGTACGTCTTCGCGAAGTTGAAGACGTTCTTCACCACGATGAACGACTTCGATATGTCGGCAACGTCCTCCCATTTGAAGTACGAGTCCTCCCAAGGCGGCTTGGAGAGGAAGTAGTACCTCAGCACGTCCCTTCCGTGCTTCGCCATCACGTCCTCCGGCGGCACCGTGTTGCCCTTGCTCTTGGACATCTTCACGCCGTGCGAGTCGAGCACGAAGCCGTGGAAAAGGACGCTGTCGAACGGCCTCCTGTCGAACGTCATCACGCCTGCTATCATCATCGAGTTCCACCACCCCCTTATCTGGTCCGGCCCCTCGAGCACGAAGTCCGCGGGCCACATCCTCTTGAACGTCTTCTTGTCCTTGATGCTGGCCCACGGCGCCACCCCGGAATCGAACCAGACGTCCATCACGTCCGGCACCCTCCTCATCTCGGACCTGCACTTCTTGCACTTCAAAACAACCGAGTCTATGTGCGGCCTGTGGAGGTCCTCCGGCGCCTTTCCGAGCTCCTTCCTCGAGCCCACTACCTTGACCTCCCCGCATTTTTCGCACGTCCATATCGGGAGCGGTATGCCCCAGTACCTCTGCCTGGATATCGGCCAGTCGCCCAGAGACTCGAGCCAGTTCTTGAACCTGTCGCCCGCCCACTTTGGGTGCCATGCGACCTTTGCGTTCTCCGACAGGAGCTTCTCCCTTATCTTCGTGACCCGGAAGAACCACTGCGGGACGGCTATGAGTATCAGCGCCGTGTGGCACCTCCAGCAGAACGGGTACTCGTGCTCCAGCGTGTCCTGCTTGAATAGGAGGCCGCGGCTGTCCATCTCCTCTATGATGAGCGGGTTCGCCTTGCGTATGTACATGCCGGAGAAGCTTCCGCACGTCTCGTCGAACGTCCCGTCCATCTTGACCGGGCAGACCGAGGGCAGCCCGTTCTCGATTCCGACCTTGTGGTCCTCCTGCCCATGGCCGGGCGCCGTGTGCACCAGGCCCGTTCCGTCGTCCAAAGTGACGTACTGCTCGGACAGGACTATCCTGTGCGCCTTCAGTTCCTTCTGATAGGTGAATATGTCAGCGAGCGGGTGCTCGTATTCCATCCCTTCCATGTCCTTTCCCCTGTAGGTCTCGACTATTTTGTATTCCTTGATTCCAGCGGACTCCATGACCTTCGTCAGCAGGCGGCTCGAGAGTATGAGGAATTCTTCCCCCACATTTACTTTCACGTATTCCGCGTTCGGGTTCGCCATCACCGCCACGTTTGCAGGCAGTGTCCACGGCGTCGTGGTCCAAATCAGCAGGTATTCGTTCTGCCTGCCCTTCAGCCTGAACTTCACGAACAGGGACGGGTCCCTCGTCTTCTGGTGCTCTATCTCGTTGTAGGCCACGGCCGTCGCGCAGTGCGGGCACACGTGCACTGGATAGTCGCCCTTGTAGAGGAGCCCCTTCTCGAATCCTTTTTTGAAGGTGAGCCACGCGCCCTCTATGTAGCCGTCGTCGAGAGTAAGGTACGGGTTCTTCCAGTCCATCCACACGCCGAGGCCCTCGAACTGCCTAGTCATCACGCCGATGTGCTCGGTCGCGAACTTTCTGCACTCGTCCGCGAACTTCCCGACGCCAAAATTTTCTATGTCTTTCTTGCTGGTGAACCCCAGTTTCTTCTCGACCTTGTTCTCTATCGGGAGGCCGTGCGTGTCGAAGCCCGGCTGGTCCCAGACGTCGAAGCCCCTCATCCTGAGGAAGCGCCTGTAGCAGTCCTTCAGCACCTTGTTCTGAGCCGTGCCCATGTGTATGCTCCCAGTTGCGTAGGGCGGCCCGTCGAGGAAGTAGTACTTCTTCCCCCTCTTCCTCGCCGACTTGGACTTCTCGTATATCCTGTTCTTCTCCCAGAACCCGATTACTTCCTGTTCGCCGTTGAGCATTGAAACAACTTGGGATTGGCAAATATTAAAAACGAGCAGCGGGGGCCCGGTCAGATGAAATCCCTGATTTTATGTTTCCTTTCCTCGTGGAACAGCCACGCCAGGAGTATTAGGGCGTCCATGGCGGTCACCGAGGCGAAGAACTCGTCGCCGAGAAGGACGCCCATTCTGATCCTATCCTCGGACAGGGGGTACAGGAGCATCAGCCCGGCCTCGTCTCCGCCTCCTATGGCGTAGTCCAGCACGGTGTGGAACAGGACGCCGAACGTCACCACGAAGAACATCACCGAAAGCTTATGTTTTTTCATGGACCACAGCACGAGAGCCGGTATCAGGAACATGAGGCCGAAGAATGGGGTATGAGTCAGGCCTCCGTGGTGGAGTATATCTGGCACGGCGACCCCTAGGTTCGACAGGACGAACCTTACCGGTATGTCTATGTCGGGCAGGAGGCCCGCCACGCCGGCCACGAAGAGGGTCCATAGCGTGAACAGCCTCTTGTGCTTGGTAACGTAGTCCCTGTAGAGGTCCACCAGGATGGTGGTGAGCAGCACGTGGGTCACGGCCAGCGGCATTTTACTTACCATGGTTTGGGAAAATAAAAGCTTTTTACTGCAGTCCGACATCTAGGTTTTGGTGCAAAAGATGGCGAGCAAGAACGGTGGGTACGTTCACTTCATCCAGTGATAGTTCTATTTACCAGAAAGACGAAATTAGAAGGATGAAGTTCCAGACACCTAAGGGCACCAGGGACCTCATGCCGGAGGACGCGGCCAGGATGAACTACGTGCGGTCCGTAGTTTCTCGGGTTTTCGAGTCGTTCGGGTTCGCTCCTTTGTACACGCCGGCGTTCGAGAGCTTCGAGCTGCTCGGGGCTAAGGGCGGACTGGGGGAGGCGGTGAAGGACGAAATCTATTATTTCAAGGACAAGAGCGACCGCGAGCTGGGGCTCAGGTTCGACCAGACGATGCCACTCGCCAGGGTCATATCTTCTAACCCGCAGATGCCCAAGCCTTTCAAGAGGTACGCCGTCGGGACAGTATGGAGGTACGACAATCCCCAGGCCATGCGCTGGAGGGAGTTCTGGCAGGCCGACGCCGACATAGTCGGTTCCAGTTCCATAGTGGCCGACGCCGAGGTCATCGCAGCTGCGTGCACCTGCCTGGAGAAGCTGGGGTTCAAGGACTATTCGATACGCGTCAACAACAGGAAGTTCCTCGACGCGAAAATCGGCAAGTCGGTGGACAAGGAGAAGCTGCCGCAGATTTTCAGGATTCTGGACAAGCTCGACAAGATCGGAGAGGAGGGCGTGAGGGCGGAGCTGAGGAAGATAGGCTGCGACAAAAAAGAGGTGCTTGCGATTATATCAGACAAGTCGTGCGCAGATGCCGACGAGGACATAGTCCGGCTGAGGAAATATCTGAAGCCTTTCGGGTTCGACAAGAGGCTGCAGGTCGACGCCTCTCTGGTGCGCGGCCTCGAGTACTACACGGGACTGGTGTTCGAGGTGTCCCTCGGCAAGAACGTTTCCTGCGGGGGTGGGGGGAGGTACGACGACCTGATAGGGAAGATGGGCGGCCAGGCCACGGCCTCGGTCGGCATATCGCTCGGCCTCGACAGGGTGGCCGAAGTGATGAAGGAGGAGAGGATGGCGTACCCGAAGAGGGAGGTCGTGTTCGTGGTGAACGTCGACGAGGCTTCTAGACTGGCCGCGATAAAGTTGGGACAGGAACTGAGGGCCGCCGGGATAGACTGCGCGACGAACGTCACGGACCGTCCGATGGCCAAGCAGTTCGACTCGGCCGAGTCAATGGGAGCGCGCTACGTCGTCATAGTCGGAAAGGACGAGATCAAGTCGAAGAAGTTCAAGCTGCGCGACATGGAGACCAAGAAGCAGTCCGAGAAGACGCTGCAGCAGATAGTCAAGGCAGTCGAGTGAAACGTTATTTTAATAGGGAGCCAACTAATACCCGATGCCAGAGAAGACCGACAAGATAGTCTGCGACACCTCCATCATAATAGACGGCAAGATAACCGAGTTGATTGAGAGGGGGGAGATTAGGAACCTGGAGCTGATTATTCCCACCGCCGTTTTGGACGAGCTGCAGTCGCAGGCCTCAAAGGGGAAGGAGCACGGGTTCGTGGGCCTGGAGGAGCTGAAAAAGATCAGGTCCCTGTCCGAGAAGAAGGGCATCAAGATCCGCTTCACAGGAATCAAGCCCTCTATGGACGACATACGCCTCGCGCGCTCCGGCAGGATAGACGCCATGATAAGGGACGTGGCGAAGGACGAGAACGGGATTCTTTATACGGCAGACTACGTCCAGGCCCTTGTCGGGGAGGCGGAGGGCGTCAGGGTCAGGCACTTCGCCGCGCCCAGGAAGACGACCGGTCTAGCGTTCGAGAAGTTCTTCGACGCGGAGACTCTGTCCGTGCACCTGAAGGCGGGCGTAATGCCGCAGGCTAAAAGGGGAGGGCCGGGCAAGTTCAAGCTCATCAAGCTCTCGCGCGACCTCACGTCGGAGGCCGAGCTCGAAAGCATAATCAAGGAGATAACCGAGGCCACCAGGATAAGCGACGACGGGTCGATAGAGATCTCCCGAGCCGGGGCGATGGTCGTCCAGCTAGGCAAGTTCAGAATAGCCATAGCGCGCCCCCCGTTCTCCGACGGCCTGGAGGCGACCATAGTCAGGCCCGTCGTGAAGATGAGGCTCGAGGACTACAAGCTGTCCGACAGGCTGATGGAGAGGCTGGGGAAGAGCGCCGAGGGCATACTGATAGCCGGCTCGCCTGGGAGCGGCAAGAGCACCCTGGCAGGCTCGATAGCGGAGTTCTACATGCACTCCGGCAAGATAGTCAAGACGCTCGAGTCGCCGAGGGACCTGCAGGTCCTGAAGGAGATAACACAGTACGGGCCGCTCGAGGGCGATTTTGAAAAGACGGCGGACATTCTCTTGCTGGTGAGGCCGGATTATTCTGTGTATGACGAGATTAGGAAGACTAGGGACTTCGAGATATTTGGGGACCTCAGGCTGGCTGGCATAGGAATGGTTGGAGTTGTGCATTCGAGCAAGGCCATAGATGCGATACAGAGGTTCATGGGCAGGGTCGAGCTGGGTCTGATACCGCACATCATAGACACGATTATCTTTGTGAAGGAGGGCGAGGTGAAGTCCGTCCTGGAGCTGTCGCTCACAGTCAAGGTCCCCCACGGCATGACGGAGGAGGACCTGGCGAGGCCTCTTGTCGAGGTGAAGGACTTCGAGACGGGAGAGATCCTATACGAGATCTACACGTTCGGCGAGGAGAACATGATAATCCCAGTCGTGAAGAGGGAGGGCGAGATGAGCGGGCTGAAGAAGCTCGCGGTCGAGAGGATACTCCAGGAGATAAGGAGGTTCGACCCCAAGGCGGAGGTCGAGGTCGTCTCCGAGAACAAGGTGAAGGTGCGCGTCGACAACGAGATAGTGGGCCGCGTCATAGGCAAGGAGGGAAGCATGATCAACGCCCTCGAGGAGAGGCTGGGCGTGCACATAGACGTCGAGCCGAAGACGCCCTCCATAGGGAAGGAGGTTGCGTTCGGCATAAGCGAAAAGGGAAACACCATAGAGATAGACTTCGACAGGAAGTCCATAGGGCGGGACGCGAAGGTCTACGTCGACGACGTGTTCCTCTTCACGGCGATAGTCGGCAAGAAGAACAACATACGCGTCGGCAAGAACTCTGAAATTGGGGAGCAGCTCGTCAATGCGATAGTGGGCAAGAAGAAGATAAAAGTGATGTTCTAGGCTCAGGCGAAGTAGTTTATCAGGTCCATGTCCATCTTGCCGAGGAGCTTCGACCCTATCCTCCCGGCCGACATCATCATATCGAGGGACCTGTCGCTCGAGTTCAGTATCTTGTTCAGGGCCAGGCCGCGCTTTATCCCACCGCCTATCTTGGCCTTCCACTTCTTGTCGTAGTTATCCACCAGGAACTTCCTGCCGAACTCCTTGTGCTTCAGCGACTTCAGCGCCGCCTCCGCGCAGACCTTCGAGGATATCAGGCCCATCACTATCCCGCCGCCCGAGTACGGCTTGACCTGGCAGGCGGCGTCTCCGACCACCATCAGCCTGTCATCGCTCGTCCTGTCCATCAGACCGAACCTTATTATCCCGCCGACGTCGGGCTTCACGAAGTCCCCCACCCTGTCGCTGAGGAATTTCTCGTAGTACTTGCTCGCGTTCCTGTCGGTGGCCAGGCCTATCCTCGCGACGTTCTCGTTCTCTGGAACGACCCAGGCGAAGAACTTCGGCGAGACCTCGGACCCGAACCACAGCTCCACCTTGTCGAACTTTCCCTTTGCCGTCGTCTGGACGCCGACCAGATAGGTCTCCGGATATTTCAAGCCTGCCTGCTTGCCGACCGGCGAATTGGCGCCGTCCGCGCCGATAATTATCTTTCCCCTGTATGTGTCCCTGTCGGTCTTGACCTCGACGTGGTCCTCCTTCATCTCATAGGAGACGAACTTCTCGTTGATCTTCGTCTGCACCCCGGCCTCCTGCGCCAGGTCGAACAGGTACTTGTCGAGACCAGGCCTGTCTATCACGTAGACCGGCTTCTTCGACTTCAGAAGCAGCCCCCTGCCCTTCGGCGAGTAGAACCTGGCCTCCTGAACGGTGTTGACGAAGAGCTTCTCAGGCATCGTCGGAAGGAGCTCTTTTATCCTCCAGCTCACGAGGCCGGTGCACTTGCACGGGTGGCCGACGTTCGTGTTCTCCTCTATCAGCAGCACGCTCCTCCCGGACTCCGCTATTATCCCGGCGGTCCTCGAGCCGGCGACGGCGGCCCCTATCACGATGACGTCGAAGATGTCGTCCTGCAAAAAATCACCGGTCAAACGCCGAAGTTCCTCTGAGTGTTGGAGAAGAATGAAATCGACTTGTTGAACTCCCTCTTCGTGAAATCTGGCCATAGGACGTTGGTAGTGTACATCTCCGCGTAGGCGCTCTGCCACAATAGGAAGTTTGAGAGTCTGCTGTGGCCGCCCGTCCTAATCACCAGATCGACCGGCGTCTTCACCAGGAGGCTCCTGTTTATCGCGCTCTCGGTTATCTTGATCCCGCCGGACATGCTCTTCATTATGGAGTTGAAAGCGTTAATCAGCTCGTACTTTCCGCTGTAGCCGACAAGAATGTTCACTATCATCTTACCGAACTTGGCGGTTTTTTTCATGAGCTTCGCCATCATCTTGACGGCGTCCGACGGGAAACCCACAAGGTTGCCCAGGAAGTTCAGCCGTATCTGGTATTTCTTCAGCTTCTCGGACTTGTCCCACTCGACCAGTTTGTCCATAAAAATTCTCATCAGCTCCCTTATCTCCGTCCTCGACCTTTTGAGGTTCTCGCTCGAGAGCACGTAAGCCGATATCTGCTTTATCCCGGCATCCTTACACCACCCGACGAAGTCGTCGAACCTGTCTGCACCCACCCTGTGACCTTCCCACGGCTTCATTTTCCTGTTAGTCGCCCATCTCCTGTTACCGTCCAGAATCACGGCCACGTGCTTAGGTACGGATTTCTTCGTTCTCATGTCAAACCTCTATTAACCTTGATTTTGTCAAGCATTTTAACCTTTTCCCGACGGTCAGGAAGGTGTTCTCTATCCTGCACCCGCCCAGGCCCTTCACGTAGGCGCCGGGCTCTATGGTGAAGGCCATATTGTCCTCGAACGAGACCCTTTTCACCCTCTCCCACCGCCTCAGCCTCTTCGCAGCCTTCTCATCGCCCTTCTTTGCCAGAATCTCCACCTTCCTCAGGAGGTCGTCTCTTGGGGCGTATATTATTGGCCTCTCGTGTATCCTCAGTCCCAGCCCATGCCCAAGGCTGTGACCCATCTCCAGTCCCCTGGACGATATGTGACTCTCCGCCTCCCTGTGGAGCCTCCAGCACGCCATTCCCGGTCTCCATGCGCGGACCGCCCTGCCGTACGCCTCTATGACGGTCCTCACGACCCTTCTTTCCCTTCCGCCCACCTTGCCGCGGACGAATGGCACAGTGACGTCCGCCTTGTATCCCCTGTAGCTGGCCCCAAAATCGACATAACCCATTCCGTCGACCGGCCTGTCCGTGACGGTGGGCTTGCAGTGGATCATCGCAGACCTCTCTCCCGAGGCCACAAGGGTCCTGAAGGACAGCCTGCCACCCTTCCTGTATATGTTCTCCCTCACGCGCCTCCCAATCTCCCTTTCCGTGGCCCCCTCCTTCACCGCCCGCCTGATGATGGGTATGCAGGAGTTGCTTATGGCCGCCGCCCTCTTTATGCACGCAATTTCAGTCCGGGTCTTTATCATGGCCATCTAGAAACCTCGTAAATTACTTAACCCGCCGAAGCAAATAATTACCATGGGACCCCTGCATCCTAGGAACTATTCCCTGATTTTCGAGCCGGACATGAAGGCGTTCACGTTCCGAGGCTCGGCGAACATATCCTTCCATGCGAAGAAGCCGACCGACGAGATAGTCCTGAACGCCGCCGAGCTGAAGATACTGGACTGCCACGTGGCCTGGAAGAAGCAGACCATAGGTTGCAAGTTCGCGCTCGATGAGAAGAAGGAGGAGCTCAGGATAAGGCTCAAGCAGAAGGTCAGCGGCGACGCCGAGATTCATGTGAAGTTCGAGGGGGTGCTCAACGACAGGCTTGTAGGCTTCTATCGCGCCTTTTACAACGACGTCTCGGGCAGGAAGAAGGTCATGGCCACGACCCAGTTCGAAGCCGCAGACGCCAGGCGCGCCTTCCCGTGCTGGGACGAGCCTGAGGCGAAGGCAACGTTCGACGTGTCCATGATTGTAGACGCGGGTCTCGACGCGGTGTCGAACATGCCGGTCGTCGAGAAGAAGAGGGTTGGAAAGAAGAACCTCTTCAAGTTCTCCCGCACCCCGGTGATGTCGACGTACCTTTTGTACCTGGGCGTCGGCGAGCTCGACTTCTTGGAGAGCAGTCTGGGCAAGACGAAGATAAGGATTGTCACGACGAGGGGCAAGAAGAAGCAGGCCGCGACCGCCATGCTGATGACGAAGCAGTTCCTCCAATATTACAACGATTATTTCGGGATCCAATATCCGCTCCCGAAGCTGGACATGATAGCGGTCCCGGACTTCGCGAGCGGTGCCATGGAGAACTGGGGCGCGATAACCTTCCGCGAGACGGCGCTGCTTTTCGACCCTAAGTCGTCCTCCACGGCCACGAGGCAGAGGATTGCGGAGATCATAGCTCACGAGCTCGCCCACCAATGGTTCGGGAACTTGGTGACGATGAGGTGGTGGAACGACCTCTGGCTGAACGAGAGCTTCGCCACGTTCATGGCGACGAAGGCCGTCGACAAGGTCTATCCGGAGTGGGACTACTGGGACCAGTTTTTGGAGGGGTCGGTGAACGAGGCGTTCAGCCTTGACGCGCTCAAGACGTCGCACCCGATAGAGGTCGAGATAAAGAAGCCGTCGGAGATCAGGGAGATATTCGACGACATCAGCTATGACAAGGGAGGGACGATTCTGAGGATGCTCGAGGACTTCATAGGCGCGGACGCCTTCCAGTCGGGCCTGAGGTCCTATCTGAAGAAGCACTCCTACGCGAACGCCGCCACGAACGACCTGTGGGAATCCCTCGCCTCGGCGTCTAGCAAGCCCGTGACGAAGATGATGGACACCTGGGTAAGGCAGGTCGGATATCCGATTTTGGACGTGTCGCTCGAGAGGAACAAGGTCACGTTGACGCAGAGGAGGTTCCTCATGGAGCACGACCCGAGGCACGAGGCGGGACTGTGGATGATACCGTTCTCCCTCATGACGAAGGAGGGCGTCGTGTCGAAGCTGATTACGAAGAAGACCGACGAGGTCTACATAGACAGCGAGGAGGAGTGGTTCAAGGCGAACACTGGACAGAAGGGCTTCTACAGGGTGAGGTATCCCGAGTCGGACATGGCGATGCTGAAGTCCCTCGTGGAGAAGAAGCTGCTTTTGAATTCTGATAGGTGGGGACTGTATGGCGACGTGTTCGCGTTCTGTGTGTCCGGCGGCATGACCATGAGGCAGTACCTTGAGTTCTCATCCGCCTATTTCGGTGAGACCGACTATCTGGTGGCGATGGAGGTGGCCGGCAGCCTGTACTCCGTCTGGCACACCTGCAGCGAGGAGAGGTTCTCCGAGGAGGTCAGGCAGGTGGCGAAGAGGTACTTCCATTCCCTGTTCGACAGGCTCGGGTGGGAGGCGAAGAAGGGCGAGAAGGCGAACGACGCGCTGCTCAGGGGCTTCGTCATAGGAGCCCTCGGGAAGCTCGGCGACGACGAGATCTTGGCGGGCGCTAGGGACAGGTTCGCGAAGTTCCTGAAGAAGCCCGACTCGCTGAGCCCGGACATACGCTCCCCCGTCATATCCCTGGCTGCATGGAGCGGAACCGTGACGCAGGAGAAGCTCAGGGACCTCTACAGGAAGGCGAAGACCCAGGAGGAGAAGATTAGGTTCCTGGCGGCCATGTCAGACTTCAGGGACGAGAAGACGCTACTCGAATCCCTGGAGTATGGGCTCTCCGACCAGGTCAGGTCCCAGGACCTCTACGTTCCGATAGCGAAGGTCGCGGGCAACGTCCACGGGCGCAAGGTCCTGTGGCCCTGGGTGAAGAAGAACTGGAAGGCGATAAGCAAGAAGTTCGGCGGCGTGGGCAATCCGCTGTTCAACAGGATTATCGAGTCCTCCGCAATGGGCAGCGACATGGAGAGGGCGGCGGACGTTGCTGCGTTCTTCAGGAAGAACCCGACCCCGGGCACGGAGATGTGCGTCTCCCAGACTCTCGAGAGAATCAGGATACGCGCGAAGTTCCTGGAGAGGGCGAGGCGCGAGTTTGCTCCCGAGTAAGTTATTAAAGCCTTGGAAGGAGAGATTATTTTCTGAAGCGGGTCCGTAGCTCAGCTTGGATAGAGCAACTCCGTCCTAAGGAGAAGGTCGAGGGTTCAAATCCCTCCGGGCCCTCATTTATCCCAACCGTCGTTTTCTCCCCGTCAGACACAAGGTCGAAATCATCCTTTTGGTCATTCCGCCCTTCTCTCGTCATCCGGTTTGGAGCCGGCCAGCTATTTTATGTGAAGTTTCCAGCTACGAATACTATTTTTATTTGGAATATCATAGTCTTTAACGGAGAAACAGGATGAACAGACAGCTCGACAAGCCTATATTGACCGTCTTGGCCATGATTTTCATCGCAGCCGCGTCCGTGGGAGTTTTCGCCGCCACGTCGCAGCCCCAGTCCCAGTTCAACTCCACGACGCCTCAGGACCTGTTTTTGAACTGGACAACCAGCCCGCAGTTCCAGTCAAACATAACCCTTAGGATGAACACGAGCCAAACCAACTTCACCACTTTGATTTTGGAGGTTGTCAACCAGTCGTCCTTCTTTGTCGCAAATTACAGCCAGCCCATGGCGCACCTTTCCAGTACATGCAACCCTCCCAGCTTCAGAGTGCAAATCGCTAACGGCACCTACGTCACTTTTACTGAGACATTGTCCACGGCTTCTCCCACGACCAACGTTTCCCTAAATTTCACTCTGTTGAACTGCCAGCCGGGGAGGTATGTTGCCTCGAACCTCACGGTAAGGAACTCCACGCAGACAAGCGAGAGTCTGAACTTTAGCGTGTTCTTGGACGTGCCTATAACGGCTGATAACACGCTCAGCAGGTCGACTGGCATAGGGTCGTTCAATGGCACCCTGCCTGCAAACATCACGCAATACCATTCGTATTACTTTTACATTGCCAATGACAGCACAATCAACAACGCAACCGGCGTGACCATCAACCTAACGGGCTTGAACGCCTCTAATGATGTCGATCTATTCCTGTTCACCGAAACCGGCGCATTGGCTGCGAAGTCCATAGAGTCGTCGACCACGACGGAGTCCGCATACTTCAATTATCTGCCCATTTCGCCTAGGGTGTGGGAGATAAGGGTCTATGGTAACATCAATTCGTCCGTTTCGTCCTCATACGGCGGATCCCTTATTTTCACCACATTGAACGTCACCAACACGTCGTCTCCAAGCCTTAGGGCACAGAGCCTACGTTTCGGTTCCTCGAACGCGTCTGCGGTCGCGACGGCCAACTATACCCTACAGAACGGCGGCGTCAACTTCTCGCTCGATTCCGTGGCAGAGAGCAGAGAGATCTTCTATGTCAAGAGGATTAACGGAAATTCCCCCGGTAATTTGTCAGTGTTCATTCCAGATTCGTCCATCGTCTCCAGGATAAAGATAGGCATGAACTGGACAGGCGGCGCGAACTATTCTGTGAAACTTTACAATCCCGATGGGGCTCTCGTTGGAACGTCCTCGAACAAGCAGCTGATAGCCAACGTGACGAACGCCACCCAGGAAATACTGATAGACACAACCTCCGTGTCCAGCGTCGCCGGCATGTGGAGGATGGACGTTTCCAACCAGACCCTGGTTAACAACAACTACAACATATCCGTTTTAATGGGCGTGACTGCATCCAGTTGGATGTCGACCAACTTCAGCTCGACCTCGCTCTCCGCATACGGGTCCTCGGGTAGCAACCAGTCTGTCAGCATGACTTTGACCGTGCCGAACAATTCTCTCGACGGCGTCTACGAGGGGGCCGTGAGGTACTCCGACTCTAGGGGTTCGGTGTTCTCGGTGCCTGTGAAGGTCGATGTGACGACGCCCGTTCTTCTTGTGAATTCGACGGCCAACCTCTCAACTGTAACCTTGGTTGAAAATAACGGCACGTCTGGGAATAGGTCGATTGATTTCCTTATCAATAACACGGGGAGTGTGGGCATGTTCCTAAACATGGCATCAAACTCTTCAAGCGTACTATACTGTAACACCCAGAGTACCTGCGGGGCAAGTACAGTTAGTATGTCATACAACACAACGACCTTCATATCACCCTTCGGGTCGGCGGGCATACATTCGAGTGTGGCTTTCGACAACACGGCTCCGAGGGGTCTGTATGTCGGGTGGATATTCTTCAATTCCACCAACGAGACCTTCCAGCTGAGCGGTCATCCCTACAACACGTTCAACCTCACTATAAGATTGAACCTCACGGGCGAGCTTCAGGTGAGCGTCATCAACGTCCAGGACTCGATTTCCGGCTCGTACGGAATATTGGGCGACACTTCTGCCATCGAGAGGAACTTCACCGTTAAGGTGATGCTGTTGTTTGCGAACGGCAGCATAGTCCCCGGAAACAACTCGATGAATACGACGCACTTTTCAGGGGCTCTTCAGAGCGGAAATGTGACGGGTGCCGATGGCAGGGCGCCGTCCTCCGGGAGCCTTCAGATATTCAACGGTACAAACCCCATAATAGACTCCGCCAACAGCAGCATCTACAACCTCGTTTTCACGCTGCCGAACTCGACCTCCGGAGGCACCTATTCGCTCCTTGTCGCATACAGCGGCGGCAACATAGCGATACCCGGGAATTTCACGGGCGCGGGAAGCAACAGGTCGGTTTTGGTGAACAATACCGGGCTTTTCTTGTCTACGAACACGTCGTCCATAACTCTGTCCACCGGAGTGACGTCCAGCAGGGCGTACCTCAACGTCACTAATTTTGGAATAGCTCCCGGCACGTCGCTGCAGATTAACTTCAACGATTCATGCAGTGCGTGGACCGCTACGACTAACACCAGCTCCAGCAGCTGCGCCGCATGGTCGCCGACGGCGACGAACGCCAGCACATTCACCGTCACACCGACCGCCTTCTCGTCCTGCATACTGAGCTGGGACGTGACCAATACCAGCCCTAACACGACGGCCGCCTGTCCCGGCACCATGAGGGCGTCGAGGTCGGAGTACGACTTCAATCAAGTGACCGTCTCAGTGGACGTGACCGGCCAGTCGTCCTCGTCCAGCTCAAGTTCCTCGTCCTCCAGTTCGTCCGCCTCGTCTTCGTCGGACTCGGCGTCCACCGCCACGACGACCGCAGCCGCGGACGATTCGGTCTATCTACAGATAACGAAATGGACCTCGATAGTCGAGGCGGTTCAGGGGGGCTCCGGCACCACATCCGTGATTGTCAAGAACACTGAGGAGGACGGCAGCCAGACGATATCGCTCAAGACAGTCGACCTGCCTTCCGAGGTGTCGGTCTCTGTCGCGCCTGATTCCAAGGTCATAAACGGGGGCAACTCCGGGGAGTTCGTCGTCACTTTCACCGTCCCGGAGAGCCTCGCAGTAAAGGACTATCCAGGCAAGTTCCAGGCCAGCAACAGCGACTCTTCGATAGAGAAGGACTTCACCCTGCGCGTGCTTCCCGGGGAGGCGGCCAAGGCCAAGATAGCGTCAGATTTCGCTAACTTCACATCCGAGCTTGAGCTTTTGTGGAAGGAGATTAACTCGACAAAGTCCTCCGGCGGCAACGCGAACGCGACCGAGGAACTGGCCGTCCAGATAAGGGACAAACTGTCCGAGGCTCAGGCCCAGATAGCACTCGGCACCGATGACGGATACTTCGCCGCGTCCCAGCTGCTCGAGGAGGTCGCGAACCTGCTTAACACGGCCAAGTCCCAGCTGAAGGTCGACAAGAAAGCCGGCGGCTTCGCATGGCCGGTCGACCCGCTATACATAGGCATCGGGGTCGGCGTGGCCGCGATAGGATTCCTCGTCTATCTGTTCCTGCCGTCCAAGGGCGGAAGCGGAATCAAGATAGGCAAGCACATGGAGAAGGCGGCTGACGCTGCTGGGGCCGTCAAGGACGCGGCCGGGTCGGCCGCAGGCAAGGTGACCGGCGCCGCGGGCAACGTCAAGGACGCCACCACAGACCAGTTCAAGAAGCTGCAGGAGAAGTTCCGCCTGAAGAAGGAGTTCAAGTACAAGTACGAGGAATAAGACTCACTCGTTGTATCTGATCTTTTTCCTGTACCACGGCAAGAATCTTTCTATCAGCAGGCCCATTGGGTAGTTCGTGACGAGCGCGTATATCGGGGCTTGCCATACCCAGGTCAGGTACTGCTCTAAAGTAAAGTTCAGGGCAAAGAAAAACCATGGCGTGAGTACAATCCACATGTAGGCGTGCAGGAACCACGTTATCCCCAGGTACTCCAGAAACTTCTTGAAGAAGCTCGGCCTTTTCATACGTTAAAAAGTGATTCTTGGATTAAATATCCGAGGTCAGCACTTGCACAGGCTGCAGCACTGAAGCTTCTCCCTATCCGTCAATATGTTCTCGTCCCTCAGGTGCTTGCATATCTCGTGCATGTTTATGGTCTCGTGCCTGTCGGCAGCTATCTCCGCGGCGACCTTCTTCACGAACTCGATTAGCTTCTCGTTCTTCTGCAGCACCTTCACCTTCGTGCCCCTCAGTTCGCGCATGTAGTAAGAAACTGCAGGCTGTGTCATTCCCATCTTCTTCGCCACGTCTGTCTGGGTCATGTGGTAGCTGTTAATCAGCTCCTTGGCCACCATTGCCCTCATTGCCGGCAGGAAGTCGGAAACGACTATCTCACAAAAGGTCTTCATACGCACAATTTGTGAGGGACGGCTTAAATATAACGCGGTTATTAATATGGACAAGTTGATTTGTGATGGGTGGTCTGTGAGGCCTGAAAGTCCGGCCTGAGTTCAGGAAAGTTTCTCCCATCGAAGCTAAAACTCGTTTTCGCCTTTCGAGTTGAAAACGTAGTTATTTAATTTCTTCAGTTTTTCTATTATACTATCGTCATACCTGCCTATTTTCTTCAGGTCATCTTCCCTTTCGTCGATTGAGGCAAAGAAAACTTTAGACAGAGATTTGAGGACACGTTCCTTATCGTCTTGACTGGCGCTTTTCAGGCTCGCCAGTCTTATCATTGCCTCTGGATTGACGTATACGCTGTACCTGTTCTGGTGGGCTCTTCCAAAACTAGTAGGTCTTTCATACTTGCCTCCCTCGTAAAACGAGGCACAGTTATCACCATTGTAAAAGTCCGAGTCCGCCATGGTCCTCACATATCGCCTGACTACCATGGCAACGTCCCTGTCCTTTGTGTCCAGCTCGACCTTGTCTCCTACCTCGAACTTGAATTTCTTAACGGGGGTCGCCTCGCATCTCTCCGCATCGGACTTGTATTTGAACGAATAGTTGCAGACGCCGCAGCCGTATATGACGTCCTGTTTGTAAGAAACCACAGACTTGCTTACCATGAAAGTAGATTAGTATGGAAGATATTTATCCGCCTGCCTCTAGTACTCGTTATAGGTTTTTGGATGATAAAGAACGACAAGTGGATCCGAGAGATGGCCGGAAGGGGGATGATAGAGCCTTTCGCTGAGAAGCAGGTCCGGAAGGATGTCGTGTCTTTCGGAATTTCGTCCTTCGGCTACGACATGCGCGTCTCCGACGAGTTCAAGATTTTCACCAACGTGCACGGTGCGGTGGTCGATCCGAAGAACTTCGACGACAAGACGTTCTTCGACTTCAAGGGGGACGTCTGCGTGGTGCCTCCGAACTCCTTTGCGCTGGCGAGGAGCATCGAGTACTTCCGAATACCTAGGAATGTGATGACGATATGCGTCGGGAAGTCGACATACGCGAGGTGCGGCATAATAACCAACGTCACCCCCTTCGAGCCTGAGTGGGAGGGCCACGTCACGCTCGAGATATCCAACACCACGCCCCTGCCTGCTAAAATCTACGCGAACGAGGGCATAGCCCAGGTCCTCTTCTTCGAGGGCGAGCAACCTGAGACCTCCTACAAGGACAAGAGGGGCAAGTATCAGGGTCAGACTGGGATAACCACGGCAAAAATCTAGTCCTTACATCCGCCCGCCGGGTGAGCGCTTGTTGTACTCGGTGAAGAGCTCGTAGACCGGCAGTGCCACCTTGGACTTGAACACCGGGTCTGCTATTAGTATGTCCTGGAAGCTTTGCGCCTGGGCGACCCTTTTCATTAGTGACTTGCCGTCGCGTATGACGGACTCAGCCGTCTTCAGGTTGACGCCGGCGTACCTCCCGGCGACCAGGGAGAGTATCTTGTCTATGTTGCTTATGATTACCGCCTTGTGGCCCTCGAGGTACCTGTCCTGGGACTTCGATATGAGCTCCCTCTTTATCAGGGTGAGGTGGGGCTCGAGCTCGGAATCCTTCGAGCGGAGCGAGCAGAAGTCGCCGAAGTTCTGCTGGTACCTCTTCACGTCGAAGAGCTCCTGCGTGGCCAGGCACAGGGACACCGGCATCATGTCTGACATCGTCATGTACATATCTATCTGGTGATTAGTTGGTGGCGCGACGATTTATTCCTGACTGCGGCCTACTGCAAGATGAAAAGCAAGGCGTAGACGGCGGCCGCGGCAACCGGTATGTATAGCAGCGAGCTCCTGTATATCCTGTCCGCCTTCCTGTTGTCCTTCTTCTCCGTGCGCCTCATCAGCAGCACGCCGCTGGCCAGGGTCGCGAGCAGTATCAGGTAAGTGCCGATCATGAACTTGTCCGCAAACGTCATGTAGCCGACCGGCGGTATCTGGGACGTGATGTTTAGGTGGAACATGACGGCCGCCAAGAGCGTGGATATGTTGAGGGAGAGCCTCATCGTCACCTTGTCAGCCGCCAGGAGAAGTGACAGCATACTGACG
>JACRAE010000007.1 GCA_016213525.1 Candidatus Aenigmatarchaeota archaeon
GAGGTGGTGGCGAACAGGATGGGCATGATCCCGCTGACGTTCGACGAGAAGACGTACATCATGAAGAAGGACTGCAAGTGCGAGGGCAAGGGATGCAGCAACTGCCAGGTTTCGCTAGTTTTGAAGAAGAAGGGCCCGGCGATCGTGTACTCGGGCGACATGAAGACGACCGACAAGTCCGTACTGCCGGTCTACGACAGGATACCAATCACGGAGCTCTTCGAAGGCCAGTCCATCGAACTGGAGGCCACTGCCCAGCTCGGCGTCGGAAGGGAGCACGCGAAGTGGCAGGGCGCCGTAGTCGGGTACAAGCTCGAGGACGGCAAGAAGGACAACTTCGTCTTCAACGTCGAGTCCATCTCCGGGATAGAGGTGTCGCGGGTCGTGACGAAGTCCGCGGAGATCTTAGAGGCGAAGTTCGACGAGTTCGGAAAGGCAGTCAAGAAGCTGAAGTAAAGCCTAAATCCCGTCGGACACAATTTCTATACGCAGGGGTCGCATAGCCTGGCAATTGCGGAGGACTTAAGTTATCCGACTTAAGTGTTGACCGAAATGTGATATGAGAAATCCTCTGGGTTAGTCCCTTCGTGGGTTCGAATCCCACCCCCTGCACTATGACGATACAGGTGACGTGCGAAGTCTGCGGGCTGGAGACGATAGGGGCCTACAGGTGCAAGGTGTGCAGGAAGAAGTCGTGCCCGAGGTGCCTGGTAGTCGAGAAGCTGAGCTGCAAGAACTGCGCCAAGAAATAATCCCTAGAACTTCATCAGGCTCTCTATCAGCGCGTCCTTCGCCTCCCAGCTGTCCTCGACGCCGGGCTTGAGCGCGCTCTTGATCGTCTCCATCGCCGCGCTGCCGTCAGACAGGCCGAGGCGGAAGGACTCCCTCTCCTGCGGGCCGAGCCTGTCGAGCTTCCTGTTCATCTCGATCATCTCCCTCTTCAGCTCCGCGATGGCGGACCAGAGCTGCGCGTTCTTTATGTCCTCGGCCTTGAAGTAGGCCTGCCTGTGCTTGTACGCGGACTCGAGCACCGTCCTCAGGATGACGGCCGCGTCGGGGGCCAAAAAATGCGTCCAGTCCGGCTTCGCCTTCTGCTGGGTGCTCTGGTCCCACTCGTTTGGCTGCCTGGATCCGAATATTCCCATGTGAATCTAATCAACAAGACGACCCCCAGCTTTAAATTCTTGTCGACGAATCTCCTATAATGAAATCCGGGGACTTCGTGTCTATAGACTACGTCGGGAGGGTGAAGGACTCCGGCGAGATATTCGACTCCACGATGGAGGAGGCGGCGAAGAAGGAGAACGTCTACGACCCTAAGATCAGCTACAGGCCGATCTCCGTCGTCATCGACGCGAACTTCGTGATAAAGGGACTCGACGACGCGCTGATGCAGATGAAGGTCGGGGAGAGGAAGGTCGTCGTTATAGAGCCGAAGGACGCGTTCGGCGAGAGGAACCCGGAGTACGTCCGCGCGGTACCCGCCTCGAACTTCAAGAACGAGCGCATAGACCCCACGCCGGGGAGCTGGGTCACGATAAACAACGTGAGGGGCAAGATACTGTCGGCCGACGGCGGCAGGATAAGGATCGACTTCAACCACCCGCTAGCCGGGAAGAAGCTGGAGTACGACGTGAAGATCGTGAAGGAGATCACCGACGCGGCCGAGCAGACGGCGTCCGTCGTGAGCTACATAACGGGTCTCGAGCCGGAGAGGGTGCACGCCTCCATAAAGGAGAGGGAGGCCGAGATAAAGATCGACGCCAAGCGCGAGATGCCACCGAACATGAAGAAGAGGATAGCGGACCTCGAGATAAAGTGGGTCAAGGGCGTCGAGAAGGTCAGGTTCGTGGACGAGTACGCCGCGGACGACGGGAAGAAGGCCGAAAAGCCCGCAGAGTGAAGGCCCCAGCAACCTTTTATCTTTCCTTAGGCAATTCTAGTTTCAGGGCGCATCATTGTGGGAATCAAACAGCTTTCTGAGAAGCAGAGGACGGAGAGGGAGGCCAAGTTCGGGAAGGAGGACGAGGAGCTCAAGCACATAATGGAGGCCAAGAAGACCCAGATAAAGATCGTGGGGTGCGGAGGCGCTGGGAACAACACCATAACCCGCCTGAACCAGATAGGCATCGTCGGGGCGGAGACGATAGTGATGAACACCGACGCCCAGGATTTGCTGTACAGCGACGCCGACAAGAAGATACTTTTGGGGAAGGAGCTCACCTCGGGGCTGGGCGCGGGCGCGAACCCCGAGATAGGGATGGAGGCCGCGAAGGAGAGCAAGGACGACATAAAGAAGGCGCTCCAGGGCGCGGATCTTGTGTTTTTGACGTGCGGGCTCGGCGGGGGCACGGGAACCGGCTCCATAGGAGTCGTCGCCGCGGAGGCGAAGAGGCTCGGCGCCCTCGTCATAGCGGTCGTCACGCTGCCGTTCAAGATGGAGGGCAAGACGAGGCTGAAGAACGCCAGGTGGGGCTTCGAGCAGCTCAGGCCGAACGTGGACAGCATAATCATGGTGCCGAACGACAAGCTCGTCGAGATAGTGCCCGACGTGTCGATACAGACGGCGTTCAAGATAGCGGACGAGATACTGGTGAACGCGGTGAAGGGCATCACGGAGCTCGTGACGAAGCCGGGCCTCGTGAACCTGGACTTCGCCGACGTGAAGACCGTGATCTCTAACTCCGGGATGGCGATGATAGGCATCGGCGAGAGCGACACGGACAACCGCGCGTTCGAGGCCGTGGAGAAGGCCCTCAACAACCCGCTCATCGCGATGGACATAACCAACGCCGGCGGCGCCCTGATAAACGTGATAGGCGGCGAGGACATGACGATACGCGAGTCGCAGAACATAGTCGAGACCGTCTCGAAGAAGCTCGACCCGGAGGCCAAGATAATATGGGGGTCCACCGTGGACAAGGCGATGGGGGACACGATAAAGGCCGTCCTCGTCGTGACGGGCGTGAAGGGCGCGGACGTGTTCGAGGGGAAGATGTCCAAGTCGGACAAGAGCGACATGGAGAAGATGTTCGGCGTGGACTTCGTCGAGTAGCCGAGTTAAACATTTAAACGGCAGAGGCGAACTTGTTTTCGGATTTGAATGAACCTGAATCTGAACGTCAAGGAGAGGCTGGCGAACTACAGGCGCGTCCTGCAGGTGGCCAGGAAGCCGTCCGGAGACGAGTACAGGAAGATAGCGAAGGTGTGCGCGATGGGCATGCTCGCGATAGGCATGATAGGGTTCGCGACCTACTCGGTTGCAATATTGTTTGTGGGATGAAAAAGATGCTGTTCACGATAAAGACCGTAGTGGGGAGGGAGAACATAGTCATCGACAACGTGGCGACGAAGGCCAAGACCGAGAACCTGACGCAGGTCAGGGCGTTCATCCACCCGGAGGAGATCAAGGGATACGTCTTTGTGGAGGGCGACATCAAGGAGATCGAGATGGCGGTCCAGGACGTGCCCCACGTGCGCGGCCTTATCAAGAAGGGCATAGGCATGGAGCAGGTGGAGAGGTACCTGCAGCCCAAGACCGTCATCGTGGAGCTGGGGCTGGGCGACATACTCGAGGTCGTCGGCGGCCCGTTCAAGGGCGAGAAGGGCAAGGTCACCAGGTACGACAAGGTGAAGAGGGAGGTCACGATGGAGCTCCTCGAGGCGGCGGTCCCGATACCCGTGACGGTCTCGGTCGAATTCATCAAGGTCCTGGAGAAGTCCGCGACCCAGTAGGATTTTCAGCCCGAAGATTGGATTTTAAAGGAGGTCCTTTGAGACGTTCTTGACGAACTTCTCGTCCTGCTCCTTGTAGGATTCCGTTGGGGACGGCACATCCTCCCCGTAGCTGGCGAGCGCGTTGTCGAGTTCCAGGCTCCCCCTCGAGTTCGTCCTCTTACCCAGGTCGTATTTCTGGACCGACTTGCCGCGGCCGCCTATTACATCGGATCCGACGCCGTCGTTTTTCTTGAGATACTCCATAAAACTAGTGAGATTCGTAAGATTAATAAGCTCCTGCCGCATGATAGGTTAAGTGAAATTATGGCAAGGAAAGAGACCCTCGATTTGCTGATTGAAGGCGGGAAGGCGGCGCCGGGCGCGAACTCGGCCCCCAAGCTCTCCGCGCTCAAGATGAACGTGGGCGAGATATTCAAGCAGATCAACGACAAGACCAAGCCCTACGCGGGAATGCAGGTTCCGGTGAAGGTGATAATGTACCCTGACGACAAGACCTTCGAGGTCGTCGTGGGCACCCCTCCGGTCTCGAGCCTCATCAAGAAGGAGATGAAGGTAGAGCTGGCGAAGATAACCGAGGAGGAGAAGACCGCCGGCAAAACTTCTGTAGGCGACATAAAGATGGAGCAGATAGTGAACGTGGCGAAGATGAAGCAGGATGCGCTGTTTTGCAGGAGCCTTAAGGCGTGCGTGAAGCAGGTGGTCGGCACGTGCGCGAGCATGCCAATCACGGTCGAGGGCAAGAAGCCGATCGAAGTCATCAAAGAGATCGACGCGGGCGCGTACGACTCGATTATCCAGTAGAAATCAGTAGACTATTTTCTCCTCTAGCACGTTCGCGGTCCCGTCCCCGTTCCTTATCAAAACCGCGATCTTCGTGAGGGTCCTCAGGTCCTCGGAGCGCCACACCGAATTGGAAACCTTCTCCGCGCCTATCTCCCTCAGCATCCGGTTCACCTTCACGCCGAACGTCGGCGCCTTTCTGGGCAGTTTGAAAACCAATATAAACATTCCGCGCACCCCTCGTGTATAAATCACTTGACTCCTGTGGTTGATATCTGTAGCGATTGTATGGCGGCAGGAATAGACGACATCACGTTCTTCGGGCCCAGACTCTACCTGGACACGTCCGTGCTGGAGGAAGTCAGGTTCGACGGCAAGAAGAAGGGGCTCATATCGAAGGGGCTCGGCCTGAACAAGGAGGCGATGAACGACTCCAACCAGGACGCCGCCACGAACGCGGCCAACGCCGTGAGGATGCTCATGAAGAAGAACGACGTCCTCCCCTCCCAGGTCGAGAGGCTCGAGGTGGCCACGGAGTCGTCCTTCGACGAGTCGAAGGGCATGAACTCCTACGTGATAGGGATGCTCGAGAAGTTCTACGGCGCGGGCTCGCTGGGGCACTGCGGCGGGGTGGAGCACAAGTTCGCGTGCGTCGCCGGGTCGTACGCCCTCGAGAGCGCGGTTTCCCTGGTGAACGGCAGGAAGGTGAAGAAGGACAAGTACCAGATCGTGGTCGTCACGGACACGGCGAAGTACGACCTGAGGTCCCCCGGGGAGCTGACGCAGGGCACGGGCGCGCTGGCGATGCTGGTGAAGGACAGCCCCAGGATAATCGAGATGGAGAGCGACCTGAACGCGACCTCGATAAAGAACCTCACCGACTTCCACAGGCCCTTCGGGAAGGAGACGCCGAACGTGTACGGGGAGGAGTCGGAGCTCGCGTACCTGCTGCAGACCAAGGACGCGCTCGACGACTACAAGAGGAACGCGATCGACTACGGCATCGCGGTCGGCGGGAAGCCCATGATAGGGAACGTCGGCTACATCAACGCGCACATACCGTACCCGAAGATGGCGGAGAAGGCGCTCGTCTACCTGCTGAGGCACGCATGGAGGGGCACCGAGAAGATGAAGTCGATTGAGGCGAGGATAGGGCCGGAGCCCCTGCCGGAGGGCGGCAGCATGGAGTCCTTCTTCTTCAACGAGAAGTTCGTCGACCACAACGACCACAGGGTGACGCCGGAGGGCTCCGAGTTCTTGAAGAGGGACAACGAGTTCTCGAAGAAGCTGCGCGGCCTCGAGGAGTACCAGGAGATATACAAGTCGAGGCTGGAGAGCTCCCTCAAGTTCCCGAGCGAGATAGGCAACATCTACACCGGGTCGATGTACCTCGCGTTCAGGAGCACCGTGGAGAACGAGTTCAGGGCCGGCGTCGACATGAGCGGCAAGAGGGTCCTGTTCATCTCCTACGGGAGCGGCGCGAACTCCATGGTGTTCAGCGGCCTGATGGCGGACAGGTCGAAGTACACGCCCGTCGTCAGGAACATGGACTTCTTCAGGGAGCTCGGCGAGAGGGTCCCGCTCACCTACCAGCAGTACGAGGACCTCCACGAGAAGAGGGTCGCGATAAAGGACAGCATGCTCGGCAGGAAGGAGTACGAGGGGCAGTTCGTCCTCAGGGAAGTGGGGAACGGCGAGCGCAGGTACGCGCTCGCATGAGCCCGGCCAGTTAAGCTTTAAATCCCTTCCAAACCAAGAGAGTTTACCCGCTAGACTGCCTAGGCGCAGGAGGGGAGTGCGTACATGAAAGAAGCGATATTGAAGACATTACAGGCGCTCAAGGAAGGGGCCGAGAAGAGGAACTTCTCCCAGACTTACGACTTCATCGTCAACCTCAAGGAGATAGACCTGAAGAAGGCCGAGAACAAGATAGATGAGGCGTTCCACCTCCCGCACGGAAGGGGAAGGGACGCGCACGTTGTACTTTTTTCCGACGCGGTCAAGTCGGTGGAGGGCGCCGAGGTGATAAGCAGCTCGGACCTCGAGAAGCTCGCGATGAACAAGAGGACGGCGAAGAAGCTGGCGAACGAGGCGGACTTCCTGTTCGGAGACCCGAAGGTCATGGCCCTGGTCGGTAAGCACCTCGGTACGATACTCGGCCCGAGGGGGAAGGTGCCCAAGCTGCTGGTCGGAGACGTGAACAGCCTCGTCAGCTCGAGCAAGGGCTCCACGAGGATCCGCCTCAAGGACGCGCCGGTCATACAGTGCACGGTCGGGACGGACAAGATGAGCGACGAGCACGTCGCGGAGAACATCGAGGCCCTCGTAAAGCACCTGGAGCGCAGGCTGCCGAGGGGCAAGGCGAACATATCGAAGATGCAGGTGAAGCTCACGATGGGCAAGCCCGCGAAGCTGGAGCTGGCATGATATGGTGAAGCAGCAAAAGTTGGACGCAGTGGAGGCGCTGAAGAAGAGGATAGAGGCCGCGCGCGTCATAGGCATGCTCGACATGCACAAGCTGCCGTCGAAGCAGTACCAGGAGATCAACAAGAAGCTCAGGGACGAGGTCGAGTTCGTGATGGTGAACAAGACGATACTTTTGAGGGCGCTGGAGGGTGCGAGCAAGGCGAAGATAAAGGACATCGAGAAGCTCGTGCCGACGCAGCCCGCGCTCGTCTTCACGAAGCTGGACCCGTTCAAGTTCTACATGCGCGCGTCGAAGATGAAGTCTCCGACCTATGCGAAGGAGGGGGACCTGACGGACGAGGAGATACTTGTTTCAGCTGGACCGACCGGGCTGATGCCGGGCCCCGTCATCAGCGAGTTCGCCAAGGTGAAGATTCCGGCGGGCGTCGAGGAGGGGAAGATATCGGTGAAGAAGGACACGTTGGTCGCGAAGAAGGGCGACGCCATTTCTAAGGACCTTGCGAACATTCTTAGAAAGCTGAAGATACAGCCCGTGAAGGTGGGTCTGAAGATAGTGGCCGTCTACGACGACGGCTCGATCTACATGGACGACGTCCTGTCCCTCGCGGGGCAGGGCTACGTCGACCAGATGGCGGCCTGCCACCAGAAAGCGATGAACCTGTCGGTCGCCTCAGGGTACCCGACAAAGAGCAACATCGGGCTGTTGCTCGCTAAGGCCTACAGAGAGTCCCAAGCTCTAGGCTCGTTGGTGAAGACCGACGTACCGGCGGAGGCAGCGGCGCAGGCCGAGGCACCGGCGGCGGAGACCCCGACCGAAACGGGTAAAAGCGAGTAAGTTCAATCGCAAGACATTAGGAGGAAATAACATGCAAGAAGTTTACGCCGCATTGATGCTGCACGACGCAAAGCAGCCTATAAACGAGGACAACCTGAAGAAGGTCTTGTCCAGCGTGGGCGCCTCTGTGGAGGACACGAAGATCAAGGCCCTGGTGGCCTCGCTCGAGGGTGTCGACATAGACCAGGCGTTGACGCAGGCAGCAGTCGTTGCAGTCGCCGCACCAGCCGCTGGTGGAGCAGCCGAGAAGGCAGCAGCTCCGGCAGAGGACGAGGGCAAGAAGGCAGAGGAAGCGGCTGCGGGTCTGAGCGCACTGTTCGGCTGAGTCCGTCGGTGGTTTTGTGCAGGGTCCGCAGGCCTGTGTGTTCTGTAGGGTGGTAGCCGGAGAGCTCCCGTCCTACAAGGTGTACGAGGACGACTGGGTCCTGGCGATGCTGGACATAAGGCCGGTCGGCAGGGGCCACACGCTCGTGGTGCCGAAGCAGCACTTCGAGGACGTCCTCGACATAGAGGAGGACCTGATGCTGCACATATACCGCGTGGCGAAGAAGGTGGCCGAGGCGCAGAAGAGGGCGCTCAATCCGGCGGGGATAGGCATCGCCCAGAACAACGGCGCCGCCGCGGGGCAGATAATCTTCCACTTCCATGCGCACGTGATACCGAAGGAGTCGGTCAACCAAAACAGATACGAGCCGTCCCCCGAGGAACTGACGGAGGTCGCGGAACTGATAAGGAAAAATCTGGTGACATGAATGGAGAAGGACATAGCCAAGCTCACGATAGAGAATGCAATCACGTTTTTGAAGTCGATCAAGGCGGACGAGAAGGTGCTGATCGCGCACGGGCACGACAACGACACGATATGCTCGGCCATAATCGTGCAGAGGATAATCGGGCACTTCACGGAGGCGGGCGCGGAGCTGTTCCCGCTGAAGGACAACTTCGCGGTCAGCGACTCGGACGTCGCGGAGATGAAGAAGCTGGACTACGACAGGCTCATAGTCGTGGACATAGCCCATGTTGCAACAGACAAGGCGATGAAGGCGATAGACCACAAGGACACGCTGTTCATCGACCACCACCAGCCGATAAAGTTCAAGAGCGCGGTCTACTGCAACCCGCGCCTCCTCGACAAGCACGTCTACATGCCGGTCAGCTACCTGGCGTACAGGCTGTACGGGTCGTTCGGCGAGACGTCTAGGGTCGCGTGGATAGCCGCGGTCGGAGTCCTGTCGGACCACGGCATGGCGGTCGCGAAGGACCTGTTCGAATTCATGTACAAGCTCGACCCGAAACTCGTAGGCGAGAAGAGGGCGGACGAGGAGGAGCTCTTCACCCACTCCACCTTGGGCAAGCTCGCCAAGGTCCTGGACAACGCGAGGGTCGTGAAAGGCAGGGAGGGCGCGGTCTTCGCGGCCAACACGCTGCAGATACTGAAGTCCTACAAGAGCCTGATCAACGGGGGGACGGACGACACGGCGAGGCTGAAGGAGTGGAGCGGCATGGCGGAGAAGGAGTTCAAGAGGCTCGTGACGGACTTCAACAAGAAGAGGAAGCTGCTGAAGGGCAACATAATCTTCTACGAGATCCCGTCAGTGATGAACATCAAGTCGAGCCTAGGCGGGTACCTGGTGCAGTTCTGCCCGGGGAACGTGCTGGTGCTGGCGCAGCAGAAAGACAGGACGATGGACGTGAGCTTCCGCAGGGGGAAGAACGACAAAACGGACCTGAACAAGATGGCACAGCGCGCGGTGAAGGGAATCCCGGGCGGCGCAGGCGGAGGTCATGAGGCGGCTTCAGGCGCGAGGCTTCCGATAAAATACCTACCCAAGTTCCTCAAGCAGCTGTGAACGGATAAAAATCCACTGGACTATCTAGTGGCAAGCCTTATGAGGAATTCCTTGTCCTTCTTAATCATTTCTTTTATGAATTCTTCAACTGTGATTTCCATGTCGAACGCTCCTTAACCAACGCTCTATTTCTTCGCCAGTCTCTCCATCAGTTCCCTGTTCTCTTCGAGACTCTCTTCGAGCCTCTTCTTCATTTTCTTATTCATACCAGTCACCATGTCTCCTAATCCACATTTCTACTTCTCTGACAGTTAAACTTTCCGATGACACGATGCGCAGCATAAAGTCCTCGGCCTCCTTAGGCTCGACTTTCAGCGCTATCCCAAATGAATCCAGCGTGAGGAAAGCCGCCTCGAACGCCGTCCTCTTGTTCCCGTCCATGAACGGATGCCCCCTCGCTATCCCATACATGAGCTCAGCCGCCTTTCTGAAAACGTCCTGCGAGTGCATGGCGCTCTCCACCACGAAGTCCAGGTTGCCCATGTTCAAGACGCCGAAGGTCACGCCGAACCTGTCCACTATGGACCTGTTGATCTCGACCACGTCGCCGACCGTCAGGTCCCCCATTTGAGAGACGGGGCTTCACGTCTCTAATCTGGGTTTAGGACTCTGCGCGGAGTTGTATGAATCCGCCCGACTCCCAAAAATTCGACTACTCCCTCTGTCTGGATTCCCTGGCCAGTCGCCTGTTCCTCAGCTTGTAAGACACGTACTTCGCGGTCCCTACCGACCCCACCACCAGGCCGAGGACCCCGGACGCTGGCTCCCCGTTACCCAGATACTCGTAGCCCGGCGCCATCAGGGACTGGTAGAGGCCGGTCGTCAGGTGGTCCGTCAAAAGAACCGTGCCGGCCGTGAGCTCCCCGACGCCGTAGATTCCCACGGGCACGTTGAACTTCCTGCTGTGGTAGAGCCTCCTCAGCGCGTCCTTCATTCCAAGGAACAAACAATCTGCGGATTTAAGCTCCATGGATTCTCATGTCCCGATATGTTTTTGTCAAATTAGATATGTCCCGCGGATTCGAGGACTTAAGCTAATTCGGACAGATGATTTTATGGAATACGAGTTCGAGTTCGCATGCCCAGAGGACGGCGCGGCGAAGGTCATGACTGGACTGCAGTCTGCAGGATTCAAAAGGATAAAAGAGAGGCCCGGGAAGTACCACAACGTCTCGGCGAAGTACGACAGGTTCAGCAACTGCTGCAACATGATAACCGACGAGATGATACCTCTCGTCGCCGGCCTGGGGGAGACCCCGTACGGGAGGGACATAGAAGACATCAAAATGCGCTCTTACAGCACCATGCTCACATGGTGGCCAAAAAACAAAAGCGGGGTCCTGTCCGCGGCCTGGTCGGAGAGGGTCGACAGCTACTCCGACTCGCACGTTGCAAAGAGCATGGCCGTGTCGATAAAGATGAAAGACGGGAAAGTGTCCGCAGAAACGCTATATCAGAGCTAGCCGAACGCTTTTTTACGCGGAAGACAATGTAGATTATGGCAGTTTTCAAACTCTCGCCGTCGGCAATCGGGCTGTTCATGGACTGCCCGCGCTGCTTCTGGCTCGACAGGAACGGCACGAGGAGGCCCGACGGGATGTTCCCTTCTTTGCCGGGGGGCATGGACCGCGTGCTGAAGGAGCACTTCGACCGCTTCCGCTCGAGGGACGCGCTGCCGCCGGAGCTGGAGAGGGCCGGCTTCAAAGGATCTTTGTTCAGGAACCAGCCGCTGCTCGACGACTGGAGGGACAGGTTCCGCGGCCTGGTGGCGGACATGCCCGAGATCAACGCGGTGTGCAGGGGCGCGATAGACGACCTCCTCGTCGACGAAGACGGCGAAACTTTGATACCGTTCGACTTCAAGACGAAGGGCACCGCCCCGACGGAGGGCTACGAGGACCACTACCACCACCAGATGTGCATATACGGGTTCATGCTGGAGAAGATGGGCCACGTCGTGGGGA
>JACRAE010000002.1 GCA_016213525.1 Candidatus Aenigmatarchaeota archaeon
AAGTACGAGGACATAATCCCGATACAGAAGCTGAAGATAAGCGTCAAGGTCCACAGCGCCGCCGGAAAGAGGGACAAGCCGGAGAGGAAGAAGTACTCCATGCACGCGACCCTCTTCACGGGCAAGGAGATAATGCGCACCGAGGCCTTCGGCTGGGACGTGTTCAAGGTGATGGATGAGATCATGCACGACCTGAGGAAGCAGTCCGTCAAGCACGCGACCAAGGCCAGGTCGGTCGGCAGGGACAAGAGAAGGCTCGCCAAGAACTGATTCTTCGAAAAACGCGCGTTTTATTCCCAGCGAAGACCAATTAATTCCAGTGACAGACTGGGACGACTTGAAGAGGAAGTACGGCGAGAAGGTTCCCGCCTCGGCCAAGTCAGCCGCGTCGCACCCGGACATGCGCCGCCTGGCGGCCGCCGTCATTACCATCGCGATAGTCGGCGTCCTGTATTTTTTCCTGTACGGCCTCGCCCCCTCCGACCGCGCCAGCATAGAGGCGGTGACCGGGTCCTCGGACGAGTCATCTGCATCCAGTCTGATGGCGGGCGGCTCCGGGGCGGCTCCAGACACGGCGCCTGTCGGCAGCGGATCTGACATCGCCGCCGGGGAGGGCGGCACGTCCGGTACCCAGGCGAACGCCACAGGAAACGTCACTTCAAACTCCTCGTCCCCGAACTCGACGGTGCAGGCGCCCGCGTACGTGTCGCCGTGCGGCTCCAGCATAAGGATCAACGAGGTCGCGGGGGACAGGGTGGTCATTTCTTCGTCCGGCCCGGACCAGGTGACGGGCGTGAATGTCAGGGATTTCGTCGGGAACGCCATAGGGTCGGTCGGCGTGCTGTCGGGCCAGTCCGTCACCCTGCAGTGGGCGAGGGGGTCCGCCGCGGGCGTCGTTGCCTCCGGGACCTGCAACGGAATAGCCGTCTCGAGCGTGTGCCAGCCTCCCGACTCCTGCTGGAACTCCACCGCGGTCCAGCAGCAGTGCTCGCCGCATTGCCTGTCCGGATGGAATTACAACCAGGCCGGCAACTCCTGCTCCGAGAACTCGTGCGTGGACTCGTGCGTCGGGTTCGACAACGTGACGACTTTCGAGGCCTACTCCGCCTGCAGCGCCCTGATACAGCCGGAGAACGTCGCGGAGTGCTCGAACCTCCTCGACCTGCCCAGCGTGACTATTGACACCGTGTCCATCGTCAACTCCGGGTCCCTCGACGCGACCAACGTCACCGTGCGGGACGACTCCCAGAACGCCTTCGGGTCCCCGTTCACAGTGTCCGCGGGCTCGAACCAGTCAGCCGGCTGGGTGCGGGGCTCGAGCGCGGCCGCGTACGTCTTCTGGTCGTGCGGCGGCGGGCAGTACGGCGTGTTCTGCCCCCAGGGAGAGGCCTGCTGGCAGTGACGCCTATGCCGGGAGCACCGTGACGCGGTTGATGTTGAAGTTCTCCTTGTCGACGTACCTCTCTATCGTCCTCGTCAGCCTCTTCAATTCTGCAACCTGCATCCTGCCGTGCACCTTCAGGCCCAGCTCGCAGTGGAAGAAAGGCCCGACCGGCCTGAGCATCACGCTCCTCACTTTCACCTGGAACACGGTCTCTATCTGCCTCTTCACCCTGCCGGCGAGCTCCTTGTCGTAGCTCGCGTCCACCAGCACGAGGGAGGCCGACTTGAGGGAGAAGTAAGCCACGGTGAATATGTACACGGATATTATCAGCCCCCCTATCGCGTCCGCCTGGTGGAACCCGGTCAGCGCGGCGACGCCCACGCTCACGAAGCCTATGACGGAGGCGGATCCGTCCTTTATCGAGTTCTTGGCGTCCGTCTTCAGCGAGAGGAGGTTGTACTTGTTCGCTATCCTGTTCATCTGGAACGCCCTGTAGAGGGATATCGCGCCCGCGCCCCCGAGCACGGCCATGACCACGAACGGGTTCTCGACCTCGTGCTGCGTGTACAGCTTCTCCACAGAGTGCCACGCTATGACCACGCCTATAATCACCATCCCGACCGCGGCCATCAGCGCGGCAAAGGTTTCAACTTTGTGGTAGCCGAAGTGGAAGAGCTTGTCTTCCTTCCTCTGAGAGACCCTGAGGCCGAGCCACACGACGAGCGATATCATGGCGTCGGACATCGAGTCGAGACCGTCGGCCGTCGCGGAGACGCTCCCGCTCCACCATCCAACAAGTATCTCCACGACGCCTATCCCCATGAGCGTCCAGAAGGACAGGCCGGCTATCCTGCCGCCTTCTTTGAGCCCCCTTTTGAAGTGCTTCTGCCTCTTAGTTTCCATATTCTACCGCAATAAAATTCGAAAAGCCCATTTAAGGCGTTTTTGTCATATACTTTCTCTGGGACGCGCGCCCCATCACGTCGCCCTTGTTCAGCGTGTAGTAATCACACGGCCCGCACTCCAGCGTCACCCTTCCCATTGGTTTTTTATTGTCGTCCGGGACGGAGGTCAGGCCTCTGCCGCAATAGTCGCACATTACCGACTTCAGGTCCCTGAGATATTCGGCGAATGCGGCGGGTTCCATTGTCTCATCCTCCGATGTCGAAGCTCGCCTTCGTCCCCTTCCTTATCCCGTGTTTCTTCGCGTACCCGGCGGCGACTTCCAGCACGTACCTGTCGTTCGACTCAGGCGAGTAGGACTTGCATATCAGCAGCGCACCGCATGGAGGCGCGTTCTCCTCGACGCTCACGACCCTCTTGTCCCCGTCCAGCCAGACTATGTCGATCGGCATGGACATGTTCATCATCCATATCCCGTGCCTCCCGTCCCTCTTGAAGTCGAAGAGCATCCCGCCGTCCTTAGCCAGGCTGTCGCGGAACATCAGGCCGCGTATCTGCTTCGCCTCCGTGTCCGCAAGTTCGGCGTTGACGGTGGCGTTCCCGATTTTGACCGTGACGAACTTCTGCGCCTGGAACTTCCCTATGGCGAGCATGACGAACGAGATTAAAATTATGGCCACAAGGCCGCCTATGAGGTAGTTCGCCATGGAGATTATTTCTCGCGCCGGCTCTTATTTCCGACTGCCCGTGCAATGGATTAATACCATAAGCGTGGAATTTAGTCTGCAGGGGTCGAATAGTCCGGTCAATTTCGCCAGGCTTAGGACCTGGTTGCTTAGTGCATGCGTGGGTTCAAATCCCACCCCCTGCACTCCGACGACGGTAAAAGCTTGGAATTGTGATACCTTAGAATGGGAATCCTGACGAACAGCGTGTACGAGGACACGAAGAACGTGGAGGAGCTCTACTTCCTGAAGGTCGTCTACGACATGTTCCCGAGCGGGACGTACCCGCTGTCTAAATTCTTCAAGAAGGTCGAGGAGAGCAGGGGGTCGATAATGAAGTGGAGGTCGGACACGTTCGGCGACATGGAATACATCGGCGACGCGCAGCTGACCGACTATTTTTACAACGAGACCAAGAAGTGCGTGCGCATGGGGCTGATTTCGCAGGTCGGCAGGGTGCGGGCCACGGTGAACACGATAACCAGGTCGAGGGAGGAGGTCGAGACCGCCCTGAGCAACCCCTGGAGGAGCCTGGAGACGGACGTTGACGGGTTCTCGAGGGGCGAGGGTATGGTCCCCTCCGACGTCGCCTACTACAGGGATCTCATAGCGCAGGCGAAGGAGTACCACGGGAGGGAAGGCAAGAGCATATCCGAATTCTTCAACATGCCGGTGTCGGAGTACCGGAACACCCCGCAGACCGGCATGGTAGCCACCCTTTACAAGAAGGGTTTTCTGGAGCTGAGCGGAACCATGAGACTCAGTGCCACCAGGATACCCGCGTTCGTCCCGTTCAGAGTGAGGCTGAAGGAGGACCTCTTCAGGCCCGACATATCAGAGAGGATAGAAAGGTCCGGCTACAGGTCCGAGAAATGGGACGGTAACCTGCCGTCATCGTACGACGACGTGGAGACCCTGGAGAAGATGTTCGATGCCCAGCCGTTCTCGGGCCGCGACATCGAGTCTGGGAGGCTTTTCCGCATGGGATACCTCGAGAAGACCGTCAACTACCTCTCGCCGACGGCCAGGAACGACAAGGGGTCTGCGATATTCTACCGGCTGAAGGACGACTTCGTGAAGGCGCTCTTCGAGCAGTACCCAAGGTCCTCATCTAGAGCTTAAATCCTTAGCGCCGCATTTTCTTTTATGCGGAACATCATCCAGATGATACTGAAGGACAACAGCGCGCAAACCGAGATAGAGTCTGCCTACGCCCTCCAGAGCATGCAGAAGGAGCACAGGGACCTGTTCGGGGACAAGATGACGTACAAGCCGTTCAAGTATATTGGTCCTGAGATGGTCAGCTTCGAGTACAAGGGGCACTTCTGCGGATCCCACGACGCCCTCATCACTCTTTTGTTCGACAAGAGCGGCGTCCTGGAGAAGAACGTCGCCGCGTTCTACGTCATGAATCTGGAAAATTTTGGGACCAAGTACTACGATGTCGGGCAGCTCAGGAAAAAATTCGAGGCCGAGAAGCTGGAAGATAAAATCTCCTCTGCCATGGAATATATGTTCTAGAGTTTTTACCGTTGGTTACAGAAGGGTCAGCAATCCTAGAACTATTGCAATCACGCCTAGGAACGCGCACACCTTCCAGAAGTTCGTTCCGGCGGCGAGTTTGAGCAGCGCGCCTATAGTCAGGAATCCCACTATACCCGCAACGGCAGCGCCCACCATCTCAGATATTCCAGGGACGAACCCGCCCTTGAGGAACGGCAGCATCAGCTCCGCGCCCAAAACGGCGGGTATGCTCATGAGGAAGCTGACCCGCATGGCGTCCTTGATTGAGAGTTTTTGATAGATTAGCGCCGTTATCGTCGTGCCTGACCTGCTCATCCCCGGTATTCCCGCGAACCCCTGGAAGAAGCCCGTGATTATTCCCTTCCTCGTGTTCAGCACCGTCTCCGCCTTCGAGTCCTTCCTGCTCCTCTGCAGGAACGCCGTGACGAGGAGGAAGCCGCCGATGATAATCGTGAACAGGTACTCGGGCAGTTCATTGTTGAGAGCGAAGAACAGCAATGGTATCGCTATGACCCCGGTCATCAGGGTGGCCGCCACGAGGAACTTTAGCATGCTTCTATCCATTTTTTTCTCGAGTACGCTCCTGAAAATTTGAATCAAATCCTTCCTGAGGTAGATGGTCGCGGCAATCAAAGTGCCTATGTGCAGGAATATGGCGGTCGCGAGCGCCTCCTGGTACGGCATGCCGAAAAGGAACTTGCCCGACAGCGTCACCATAGCCTTCGAGCTCACAGGGAGCCACTCGGTTATTCCCTGTACTAGGCCGAGCACGGCCGCCTGAAAAACGTCCATGAATGTTATTGTTGTGGTGGGTAGTTATATTTTTTAGCGAGGTCCGCCGGTTTTTATAACAGGAACGAAAAGGCTTAAAAGTGTTCAAATATCCCTGTATGTCATGAGCGAACACCCCGGGAAGTATCTCTCAAAAGAGGAATTTATGGGAGAAATGAAGTCTCGTACAGACGTTGTACTTGATAATGTTTTTCAGAAAATTGACAGAAAAATTTCGACGCGTTTCATAAGGAAAATCGGAGGTACTTCTTACGACCTTGATACCAACAATCCATATACTTACAAAAGAAGGTATAATTCCGTCTTGAAGAACTTAGAAAGAACGGTAGGGCGCATCAGCAAACACGATTCTTCATACTCTGCGGTTTACCAAAAAACATCTGAAATATTGGGTGAAAAAGTACCGAAAGATGAATGGGAATACATGTTTTCTGTCTTGAAATACTATGGAGACATGCGCATAATAGAATCTAGCTTAGATATCATGGGTGTTAGGGGAAAGGAGCATGTATTGGAGGATGCTTACAAGATGGCAAACACCACATCGTTCAATTTTTTGAAGACCCTGATGCCTGAGGAAAGATTACGTGAGATAGAGAACGACGTGAAGTCCGACGCCATGACCATGATAAAGTCTCCTAAGTCCGGCGTCTAGACATTCGGTAATCTTCATGGGGCGGTTCGAAAGGCATTTATGCCTCCCGTTCCGAATAAGAATCCTATGGACCTCAACAAGTTCTTCTTCACGGAGAGAAACCTGGACAGGGTGATCAGGTTCAGCAACCAGATGCGCATCAAGGACGAGAGCGTGGCCGCGCACAGCTTCCACACGGCTATGTACTCCATGATCCTCGCGGACCTGGAGATAGCGGCCGGGAACAAGGTGAACGTGGAGAAGCTCCTTAGATCTGCTTTGATACACGACCTCGAGGAGAGCATGACCGGCGACATTCTGCACGGCTTCAAGTACAGCGACCCGGAGCTCCTGAAGAACATGAGGAAGATGGGCGCGGAGTTCTACGAGAAGATAGTGGAGAACCTGCCCGAGAGCATATCCGGCAAATACATGGACCTCTGGCGCGACGCGAAGTCGGAGGACATCGAGGGCGAGATAGTGGAGGCGGCCGACAAGATAGAGGCGCTGATCTACAGCATCGAGGAGTACTCGCTGGGCAACAAGAACTTCAAGCCGATAATCGACTACATCATGGACGGCCTGGCCAAGGTCGAGCTCGGCTCCGTCAGGTACGTTCTGAAGAACCTCGACATACCGAAGTGAAACGGACTTAAGTGTCGCTTTCCAATCTGTCTTATGGAAAAAAACAACGGCTACGGGAGCAAGGAATACGTCCGGAGCGGCGTCGGCTTCCTGCTGCCCAAGATGGAGGACATCATGGTCACCCTCAAGAAGGTGAAGCCGCACAAGGACAACTACCTCGTTCACATGTACAACGACACTTATAGGGGGGTCGCGGAGTCCATTTCGGTTTTGAAGGACATTGAAAAGTACCCGTTGCGCAAGAGGGTCAAGATAGAGGACGACGTGTCTGCCAAGATCTCCTACTACATGCTGAACCTCGGCCGCCTGCAGGAAGCCACATCCGGCAAGTGAATGATCAGACTTCTACCAGCACGTCTTCGCCTTCGACCTTCGCCTTGAAGGTCTTCAGGTCCCTGCTCGCCCAGTCCGTGCCGGGGTCCGCCTTCCCAGTCTTCACGTCAAACCTTGCCTGGTGCCACGGGCAGACGACCTTGCCGTCCTCGAGGTGGCCCTCGTGCATCGGCCCGTCCTCGTGCGTGCACAGCTCCTCTACCGCGTAGAACTTCCCGCCTGAGTTGATGAGGCACACGTCCTCCCCGGAGACCGTGACCATCTTCATCTTCCCCTCGGGGACGTCGGAAACTTTCGCGGCCTTCACGAATGACATAATTACTCAACGATTATCTTGCCGAAGACTTTCGAGTCGTCGTGGTCGTGGTAGTTCCACGACCCCTTCTCGCCGAACGTGAAGGACCACGACTTACCATCTGCGATCCCGCCGCAGGAGTCAAATATGGCGTCCTTCTCGGACGTGCCGCACTTCTCTATGTTCGAGCCGGGGTAGACGGTGTGGGTCGGGTGGAACGCCGAAGCGGGCCATCTGTTCGAGCCGTCGACCGCCAGGAACGTCACGGTCTCGCCGGCCTTTACCGTGAGAGAGTCGGGCGAGAAGCCGGACGAGGACATCTCCACAACGTGCGCCGCAGAAGCCTCCGCCGGGGTCGGACTTTCGGCCTTGGTGACCTCTGCGGTCGCGACGGCGTTGACTCCGACCCCTATGTTTCTCGAGTCCTCTTGCACCTTCTCGGCCTGGACGGTCTGCACCGCCTCCGAGGGGGACTGGTTCATGACGAAGAATCCCGCCGCCAGTGCCGCAACGGCCACGACTGCAATCAAAATCATCTTAGAGTCCATATCAGCCGAACCTTTTCGAGACCACCAGAGTCTTCTCGTCGGACCATATCTCCTTCCCGCCCACCACCGCATGGGCCCTGTAGTAGTACGTGCCGGCCTCCAGGATGGTCATGGAGTCGGAGAAGGAGCCGGGGACCTCGCCGTCGAAGAACCTCCCGGCCTTCCTGTAGTCGGTGTAGGCAGCGGGCGACGGCACGGACCTGGTGTCATAATGGATTGCGGTGTGAGATATCGGGACCTCGTCGCCGGAGTCTACCTTCCAGATGAAGGACACCGGCGTGTTGGTGTACGCCGACGACGGGGAGTTCACGAGCGATATGTACGCCAGCGTCTCCTGCTCTTCGGCGACCGCCTCCGCCTGCTCCTGCCCGACCTGCTCGGCCGGTGCCTGACCGTTCGGCGGCGTCAGGAAGCTCGTCTGGCTCAGCATTATGCCCGAGACCACCACGACGGCGAGTATGCCGGCTATAATGTACATGTTCTGCTTGTTGCTCACCTTTGCGCTCTTCGCGGCCGGCTTTGCACGCCTAGAATTCTTCTTTTTGATGTCTCGCACCTAAGCCCTGTTCGCTGCGGGCGTATATAAAGTTTTTTTATTCACGCCTCGAAGAAGCCGTGCGCCACGTGCCCCGTGTACCAGATGACGGCTATGCCTACGATCACGAGCGCTATCTGCAGCGCGGACCTGCTCATGACGACCGTCCTCTTCGTCTCCGGGATGAGGTCGGACGCGGCTATGTAGATGAACGCGCCCGCGGCGAACGCGAGCATCGGCGACACCAGTCCCTCGACCTGGGTCAGGAAGAAGTACGCGATGACCGCCCCCACGACGGAGAACATCGCGGAGGTGACGTTGAAGAGCACGACCCTCGACTTCTTCATCCCTCCCCTGATCAGGAGGCCGAAGTCGCTTATCTCCTGCGGTATCTCGTGCATGATTATCGCGATGAAGGCCGGCACCCCAATCTGCGGCGAGACGACGAAGGCGGCGGCTATGATGACGCCGTCTATGAAGTTGTGTATCGAGTCCCCGATGAGGACCAGGGCGTTGAACGGGTGGTGGTGCTCCTTCTCGCCGTATGTGTGGTGGTGGTGCCAGATGAGGAATTTCTCGATGAAGAAGAAGACCAGCATGCCGGCCAGGACTCCCACGAACACGACCTCCGTATCCCCGGTCTCGAGGGCCTCCGGCAGGAAGTCCAAGAACGCCGATGCGAGGAGGGCGCCTATGGCGAACGCGACTATCCCGAACGACAGCCTGTGCGCCAGCTTGCTGCTCCTCAGGAGGAGGAGGCCGCCGGTCAGCCCTATCAGGCTGCTTACAATCACGAAGACGAGTATCTCGAAGAGCTCCGCCATGGGGCTTACTTGTGATTCGTGATATTTATTACGAGTGGTTTAAGAGCCTCGGGCGGCATTATCTTTCTATGGTCAAGAGGCAGGGCTTCCCGGAGCTGAACGAGCTCGTCATGTGCACCGTGAAGAGGATAACCCCCTACGCCGCGTGGTGCAACCTCGACGAGTACGGGGTGGAGGGGATGATACACATCTCCGAGTCGGCCGCGAAGTGGGTGCACGACATCCGCGACTTCGTCAAGCAGGACAAGCAGTATGTGGCAAAGGTCGTGAGGATCGAGGCAGACAAGAACCTCGTCAACCTTTCCCTGAAGAGGCTCTCCAAGCGCGACGAGAAGGAGAAGATCAACTCGTTCAAGCGCGCCCAGCAGGCCGAGAAGATGCTCGAGCAGGCCGGAAAGCAAATCGACAAGAGCGTGGATGAGTCCTACGAGGAGATTGGGTATTTGTTGCAGGACAAGTTCGGAGAGCTCTTCACCGCGTTCGAGGAGGCCAGGAAGGACCCGACCGCGCTGGAGAAGGCGGGAGTTCCGAAGAAGTGGAGCGACCTGCTGCTCCCGATAATAGAGAAGGCGATAAAGGAGAAGGAGATCGTCATCAAGGCGGACCTGGAGCTGAAGAGCTACGAGGGGGACGGCGTGCAGAGGGTCAGGCAGGCGGTCGCCGAGATAGAGAAGGCGGGGCTGAAGGTCAGCTACATATCCGCGCCGAAGTACATGGCCGAGATGACGAGCAAGGATCCGAAGGAGGACGAGAAGAAGACCGTCGCCTTCCTCGAGACCGTGGCCGCGAAGGCGAAGCAGGCCAAGATAGAGTTCTCGTACAAGATAGTGAAGTAGCCCCGGGCAAAAGTTGAAAAACCCCGATTTTCACGATAGTATATGGAAAGGATATCGTTCTGCATAGTCGGTCCGCAGGGGGCGGGCAAGAGCACGGTCGCATCCTACTTGAAGACAGTTTTCCCGGACTACGAGGTCATAAGCTCCGGTTCGCTCTGGGACGAGATACTCGGCAAGCACCTCACCCACTACGAGAGGACCGTGGAGCAGAAGAAGATAGTCGCGGAGAAGGGCGAGGCCTTCTTCGTCCAGTTCATGACGGACAAGATAAGGAGGGCGAGGGAGGCGGACCCGGGGCTCGGCTTCATAGTCGAGGGCGTGCGCAGCAGGGAGGTCCTCGAGGCGCTCCGCTACTTCTTCGGGCCCGAGATGTTCTTCCTCTGGGTCTCCGCCGCCGACGGCACGAGGATGAGGAGGTCGGAGAAGAGGGGCGACGAGAACGACTTTCAGGACAGGGAGAGGAGGGACGAGGAGCAGTTCCACGTCAAGGCCCTCAGGGAGCTCTGCGACGCCTCCATAGCCAACGACTCGGACGACAAGGAGGTCGTCTATCGGGAGGTCGACCTCATAGTCGACGGCCTGCACGTGACCAGGATCTCCGACTGACGCCCTTCTCGGCAAGTGTAAATAGCGGCGGGGCGATATTCCCAGTTATGAAGATGCGGAAATGCCCGGAGTGCGGGACATACACCTTTAAGCAGGATTGCGCGAAATGTAGTGTTAAGACAATCAATCCTGCGCCGCCCAGGTTCTCACCCGAGGACAAGTATGGCGAGTACCGCAGGAGGACGATGTTTGAAAATGGCAACAAAGATAATTGAGTTCGAGAAGCCGAAGCTGAAGAACCCGATTTTTATAGAGGGTCTGCCGGGCGTGGGCAACGTGGGCAGGATAGCCGCCGGCTACATAGTCGAGGAGCTCGGCGCCAAGAAGTTCGCGGAGCTGCACTCGTCGCACTTCATGCCGTTCGTCCTTCTCCACCAGTCCTCGGCCGTGCACGTGCTGAAGAACGAGTTCTACTACTGGAAGGCCAAGAAGAAGGGCCAGAGGGACGTCATAATTTTGATAGGCGACTCGCAGTCCATCGACCCGGAGGGGCACTACGAGATCTGCGAGGAGGTCCTGAAGTACGTCTCCTCGATGGGCGTGAAGGACATGATAACCCTCGCCGGCCTCAGCATAGGCGAGGCGCCGAAGAAGCCGAAGGTCATAGGCGCGGTCAGCGACCCATCCCTCGTCAAGAAGTATTCTGGCGTGGGGATAGACTTCGACGCGGGCTCCAGGGTGGGGACGATAGTCGGCGCGAGCGGCCTGCTGGTGGGAATGGGCAAGTACTACGACGTGAGGGGCATCTGCCTGCTCGGCGAGACCGTCGGGTTCCCGATAATACCGGACCCTAAATCTGCCGAAGAGCTGATCAGGGTCCTGACCAAGATTCTGAGCGTCAAGATAGACGTCAGCCGCCTCGACAAGAAGGTCAAGGAGATGGAGGAGTTCATCAAGAAGGTCCAGAACATAGAGAGGCAGACGATGGCCCAGCTCACGAAGGGCACCCCGATAGGCAAGGGCGAGGAGAACGAGAAGCTCACGTACATAGGCTAGGCTTTGCCCGAGTCTATATCATGTCTTTTACAAGGTCCTTCAGCTTGTAGTTTTTCTCCCTCTCTATCGCGTCCAGGACGGACGAGTCGAAGATCATGGTCGCAGTGACGACGTTGTCCATTTTCTTTATCTTGTCCCTTATGTCCCTGACCTCCCTGAGGCCCGCCTCCAGGCCTTCCCCCTGGTCGTACTCTACTTTCAAAAACGCGTCGTACACCCCGAAGGTGCCCATCGCCTCCTTCACGTATCCCATCTTCAGGGCATCCTTGACGAAGCCAATCGCGGGGTCCGTCTGGCCCTCCCGTACGTTCTTCATGGAGACCAGGAAGTACGCAGAAATCATAACCAACAGTTAGATGACGAATCTTAAATGCTTGAGCTACAATCTAGTTCCATGGAAATTTTGCCGAGAAAATCCTACGGTAGGAAGCAGATCCTGGTCGACGAGATAATATGCGCCCTCGGGGACTACTACAGCGCGGCCGCCGGCGTCCTGCCGCCCGCCAAGCTCGGCCAGGTCAAGGAATATTCCGATTTCAACATCGGAATCATGGAAAGCCTCAGGGGGTCGATGCTCCTGTACGTGAAGAGCGAGAAAAACCTCGCCTCCTACCTCGACACGGTGAAGGGCGTGACCAGGGCGCTGGTTTCCACCGCCCCTAAGAAACTTTAAAAGCCTTGATTGCGTAGTAGATTTCTATGGCTCAAAAGATGCTGATGACCGAGGACGAGTACAAGGCCTCGGGTATGTACTTCGGCATGAAGCAGAGGACCGCGCAGATGAAAGACTTCATCTACAGGATACGCCCGGACGGGCTCTCGCTGCTGGACATATCGAAGATAGACCAGAGGATAAGGGGCGCTGCCAAGCTCATCGCAAAATCGCACAGGGTTCTCATTATAAGCAGGAAGAACATAGCCCAGGAGCCGATAAGGAAGTTCTGCGAGGTCACGCAGACGGGCTCCGTCACGGGCAGGTTCATGCCTGGCACGCTCACGAACTCGTCATACAAGAAGTTCGTCGAGGCCGACCTCATAATGGTCGTCGACCCGCAGGTCGACTACCAGGCCCTGAAGGAGGCCGTCGACGCGCGCGTCCCGGTGATAGGCGTGTGCGACTCCTACAACGACACGAAGAACGTCGACTTCGTCATACCCTGCAACAACAAGGGCGTCCGCTCGATTGTTACGATGTTCTGGCTGCTCGCGAGGGAGACCATGAGGGAGAAGGGCCTCATCAAGAAGGACGAGGACTTCAAGTACAAGGTCGACGACTTCGCCAGCGGGATGCCCCTCGACGGCAGCGACGAGGAGGAGGGCGGGGACGAAGAGGGCGACGAGGGCGAGGACGAGTAGAATTTTCTAGGGCATCCGTTTTTCTGGCCGGGACATTTTCGCGCTTAAATCCGCAGTCGCAGACTATTTTTCTATGCAGTTCGACGCGACAAAGAAGCTTGCCGACATAGAGAGGGAGGCCGAGAGGATATCCTTCTCCATACACGTCGAGAAATTTTCAGGCGATTTCAGGGACTTTTTCCGCGGATACATAGGGGAGGAGTCTAGGACCAGGACGCCGGACCTGGAGTCCACATACAGGACCGCGCTGGAGCACTGGATAGTCTCGATGCCGCACATCTATGCGACGGGCATCTGCTCCAGGGAGGAGGACGGCAGCCGCGTCCCATACGAGATGGCGGCCGACGGGTACAAGATACGCGGCTTCTACAGGGGCTTATGCCGGGCGTTCAACAAGGTGAACGGCAACACAAAGGAGTACAGCGAGATCGGGGAGGATGTGGCCGACAGGTTCTCGAAGAAAATAATGGAGGAGCCCTCAATCCTGGACGAGATTTACAATTCGCTGGAGCACAAAAACGACGAGTCGCCCGCTAAATTCAAGGAAATCGTGGAAATTTTCACGGAGAAGATATTTTCATAGCCGCGACGTCCTGAAATTCCAACCGGCACGAAATAATTTTCTGGCGTCCGGCCGCGGGAACGGAATTTCACGCTTCACTACGCCGGAGTTACATAATTTTTCCGCCCGAAAATCATTTATGCGATGTGGACGCACACGGAAGTATATTTTCAAATACATACATGCAAAGCACAAAAGGGTTTTAATACCTCCGTGGTCAATGTAGAGTGAACCGATTCTCATCCGCTCTTCGTTTTGAAGAACCGTCCGGAAGAAAATCGTGGTCGACACGGCAAAGGAAGCTGAAAATGTCACAGGACACCGATATCAAAATAAAAAACATAAAGAAGAGAGACGGTACGATAGTTTCTTTCAACAAGGGCAAGATTGCGAACGCGATTTTCAAGGCTGTCAGGGAGGTGGGCGGGTCAGACAGGGCGGAGTCCGACAGGCTAGCCTCGGTCGTCGCCTCTATCTTGGAGGGCAGGATGCAGGGCGGCGAGAAGATGCCGACCGTAGAGGAGGTGCAGGACCTGGTAGAGAAGGTTCTTATCGAGGAGGGCCACGCGAAGGTCGCGAAGGCCTATATAATTTACAGGCACAAGCACGCCGAGATAAGGACGACCAAGGACATGCTCGGCGTCAAGGACGAGCTCAAGCTGCCGGTGAACACGATAAAAGTTTTGGCCTCCCGCTACCTGATCAAGGACGAGGACGGCAAGGTCGTCGAGACCACGAAGGAGCTCTTCGGCAGGGTCTCGAAGGGCGTCGCAATAGCGGACAAGCTCTATGGGAAGACGGACGCCGAGGTGGAGGATTTGGCTCAGCAGTTTTATGACATGATGACGTCGTTCGACTTCATGCCGAACTCGCCGACGATAATGAACGCCGGCACGGAGCTCGGCCAGCTTTCGGCCTGCTTCGTCATTCCGGTGGAGGACAACCTTGAGGGGATATTCGACGCCGTCAAGCACCAGGCGATGATACACAAGACCGGCGGAGGGACCGGGTTCTCGTTCACGCGCCTGCGCCCGAAGGGGGACAGGGTGAAGGGCACGTTCGGCGTCTCTTCCGGTCCAGTCTCGTTCATGAAGATTTTCGACGCCGCGACCGCGGAGATAAAGCAGGGCGGCAAGAGGAGGGGCGCGAACATGGGTATCCTCCGCGTGGACCACCCGGACATTCTCGAGTTCATTATGCTGAAGGAGAAGGAGGGCGTGCTCTCGAACTTCAACATATCGGTCGCCATAACGGACAAGTTCATGAACGCCGTGAAGAGCGGCGAGGACTACGACCTCGTCAACCCGAGGAACAACAAGCCGCACGGGAGGCTGAACGCCAGGGCCGTGTGGAACCTCATCGTCACGATGGCCTGGAAGACGGGCGACCCGGGGATAGTGTTTATAGACAGAATCAACAACACCGCATCAAACCCGGTTCCCTCCGTCGGGCCGGTCGAGTCGACGAACCCATGCGGCGAGCAGCCGCTTTATCCTTATGACTCCTGCAACCTCGGCAGCATCAACCTGGGCAAGATGGTGAAGGACGGCGAGATAGACTGGGAGAAGCTGCGCACGACGACGAGGCTCGGAGTCCATTTCTTGGACAACGTCATAGACGCCAACAAGTACCCGCTAATCGAGATTGAGATGATGTCGAAGAGGGTCCGCAGGATCGGGCTGGGCGTGATGGGCTTCGCCGACATGCTGATCAAGCTCGGGATACCGTACAACTCTCCTTATGCGCTGAAGGTCGCCGAGTCGGTGATGAAGTTCGTCACGGACGAGGGCAGGCAGATGTCGGTCGAGCTAGCGAAGGACAGGGGCTCGTTCCCGGAGTTCAAGAACAGCATCTGGGCCAAGATGGGCTACGAGTGCATGAGGAACTCCACCGTCACGACGATAGCGCCGACGGGCACGATTTCGATTATCGCAGGCGGCTGCTCGCAGGGCATAGAGCCGCTGTTCAGCATCGCCTATGTAAGGGCGGTGGGTGGGAGCCTGGGCCACGATCTGGTCGAGGTCAGTCCGCTGTTCGAGAAGATGGCGATACAGGAGGGCTTCCACTCCGAGGACCTCCTGAGGAAGATCGCGCAGCTGCCCTCGATCCAGAATCTTGAGGGCGTGCCTGCTGATTTGAGGAAGCTTTTTGTCACGGCCTTCGACGTCTCGCCCGAGTGGCACGTCCGCGTCCAGGCAGCGTTCCAGAAGTACACCGACAACGCGGTGAGCAAGACGATCAACTTCTCGAACTTCGCCACGCCGCACGACATCGAGAAGGCCTACACGCTTTCCTACGATCTCGGCTGCAAGGGCATCACTGTCTACAGGGACGGCAGCAAGTCGTTCCAGATCCTCAACGTGGGCGCCGCCACGCAGCCCCAGACCGTCTCAGTGCCCGTGACCGAGGAGGGCTACATCAAGGAGACCGTCAGGTGCGAAGGCTGCAGCTCCAGTTGATTTCAGAATTTTTCCTAGGATTTCCTGTCCTTCCAGTTCCACCATTTCAGCTTTTCGGCGTCGTGCGATTTGTTAGACGCGAAGTAGACGGCGCACCTAAAAATATAGAGCATGCACCTGTCTATGTGCATCCCTCTTAGCCTGCAGAGCCTGTCGTACATATCCTCCGGATCCTCCCCTTTCAGGTCCGAGACGGAGCTGTATCCGAGGTCCAACAAATCCTCGGATATTTCCTTGCCGACGCCCGGTATGGCCCGAAGATCTTTCAAAGACGACTCCTTTTCCACAGTCCGTTTTTGTTTTTGGCCGAGATAAATTTAAATGAGGGACGACCACTTCTATTATGGACTTCGAGGAGTACCAGAGGAAGGCGGCGAAGACGGCCGTGTACCCGGACATAGGGAATAATTTTGCATATCCAACCCTGGGTCTGGTGGGCGAGGCCGGCGAGATCGCGAACAAGGTCAAGAAGATCATGCGCGACAAGGGCGGCGTGGTGGACGACCATTCCAGGGAGGACATGAAGAAGGAGCTCGGGGACGTCCTGTGGTACGTGGCCGCGACGGCCGCTGAGTTCAAGCTGTCGATGGACGAGATAGCGTCCGCCAACATAGAGAAGCTCGCCTCGAGGCAGGAGAGGAACCAGCTTAAAGGCAGCGGCGACGATAGATAGAATCATGGAAGAGCTCGTCGTCAGGAAGTTTTTGGACGTGGAAGCCAGCATGTCCGACGTGTGGGACGCGCTGACGAACCCGGAGAAGACGAAGAAGTACATGTTCGGCTCCGAGGTCGAGTCCGACTGGGAGGTTGGGAGCCCCATATTGTGGAAGGGAGTCGTGGACGGGAAGGAGGTTATTCATTTGAAGGGCGTTGTGGAGGAGATAGAGCCCGGGAGGATGGTGCGGTACAGCTGCTTCTCGCCCGCCTCCGGCGACGAGGACGATCCTTCTAACTATACGCACGTTACGTACGAGCTGTCAGAGAGGGACGGGCGCACCCTGCTGTCAGTCTCGCAGGGCGACTTCTCCAAGTTCACCGACGGGGAGATCAGATTCAACCACACGATAGAGGCGTGGGACGCGGTCTTCCTCGCGCTGCAGGAGCTCCTCGAGGGAAGATAGAATTTTGTCCTAAATTGAACTCAGCGTGGCCCATACCGCCTTGGCGCCTATCAGCGCGCCGAACATCCAGGCAAAGTCGAGGGGCGTGCCGAAGTTCATTATCAGCAGGACGATCGCCCCCATGAAATCGATTAGGCCGAAGACGTCGTAGTAGAAGCCTGCGTTAAGGCTCGATATCACGGACCATATTCCCTTTCCCAGGAGCAGAATTGCAACTGCGAGCATAAAGTCCCCCGGGAACGGGAAAAAGAAGAGGATTGCGGCGAGGATGTCGACTATCGTTATGGCGAGCAGGAGTATCGATGCCATGATTCTGTCTCGGTTTTCGAACGATTTAAACTGGTCTGGGGCGTGTGTGTCAGGCGCGCCTCGCCTATATTTTTCCGAACTAGCATTTAAAATATGTTGAATACACCGGCTCCACCATGTTCTTCTCGGGACCGGGCTTGGAGCCCACGATCCCTATCGTGTATTTCCTCAGCATGTAGTCCAGGGCGGCGCCCACCATGAACGCATTTTTTTTGCTGCATCCGAGGTCCCTGGCGAGCTCGCTTTGTGTGTATATTTCATTTTTCAGAAGGGACTGTATGCGGCCTTGGAGGTCGACTATTTCCTTGATGTAATTCATGCCCCTGTCGGGGCTCTCCACGCGGTCAGAATTGTATATCTCACTCAGGCTCCTGGACTCGACCGGCACGACCTCGAACCTGCTTGCCCTCGCGTCGTCGCGGACTATGTGGTTCTCGGCGCCGTACCTGCCGACTTTGCTGTATCCCATGATGGGAGATTATTTCCAAAGAATTTATACTGACCTGAGCCTGCTCTCGACGTCGTCCCAGTTCACGACGTTCCACCACGCGTCCACGTACTCGTTCTTCCTGTTCTGCCTGAGAATGTAGAACGCGTGTTCCCACATGTCCAGCCCCAGCAGCGGCACCAGCCCCGCCGTCCTCGGGCTCGTCTGGTTCGGCATCGTGACGAAGTCGATCATGCCCGTCTTGGGGCTGAGGACGAGCCAGCCCCACCCGCTCCCCTGTATGCCCATGCTCCCCTTCGTGAACCTCTCCTTGAACTGGTCGAAGCCGCCGAACGCCTTGTCTATCGCGTCCCCTATCGCCCCGCCGGGCTTCCCGCCGCCCGCCGGCGACATGTTGTTCCAAAAAATGCTGTGGTTGTCGTGCCCTCCGCCGTGGAAGTTGACGGCGCCCCTTATGTTCTCCGGGACGGCGGATATGTCAGCGAGTATCTCCTCGAGCGTCCCGGTCGCCTGAAGGAGCGGGTTGTCCAGGGCCGCGTTCAGCCCGTTGACGTACGCCTGGTGGTGCTTCGTGTGGTGTATCTCCATCGTCTTCGCGTCTATGTGCGGCTCTAGCGCGTCGTAGGAGTACGGGAGCTTAGGCAGTTCGAACTTCATGCTACTTCTTCACCGCCGCCCCGAATAAACGTTTCGGTCCGAAAGGTAGATTAGCCTCCGACTACAGGAATTATCCATGGCATTTGAGCTCGGCAAGACGATAGAGGACCCGCGCGGCAAGATGTTCGTGTTCCGCATGGGGGAGGCCGAGATAAACGTGATTGAGATCAAAAGGGGCTTCTCGCGCGGCGGCCACTTCCACAGCACAGACACGAGCCTGCACGTCTTCGCAGGCAAGGTCGAGTACAGGGAGGAGGACCCGTCCGGGAAGGGTCCCGAGAGGGTCGAGGTGTTCTCCGCGCCGTGCAGGATAGACGTTCCGGCGAACATGGCCCACATGATGACCGCGGTCGAGGACAGCGTCATGGTCGAGGTCGTCGAGGGGGAGTACGACGCCACTAACTACCCCAAATACAGGGACGTCGTCGAGGCCGGGCTCCGCAAGTGAGCACGAAAAAGCTTTTCTGACGCCAACCCGAAGTATCTATCGATGTACCGCCACAGATGCCGCGAGGCAAGATACCTGAAGAGGGGGGAGAGGATGAGGGACTTCGTCTTCGGCTACAACGACGGAGCCGTGACCACGATGGCGATACTCACGGCCCTTGCGTCCTCGTCGGTCGTGCACGGGAACATAGTAATTTTAGGCGCCCTGGCCAGCATAATCGGCTCCAGCGTGTCCCTCGCGTTCAGCGACTACATATCGGTCAAGTCGCAGATCGAGATTTTGAAGAGCTTCGGCAAGAACAGGAAGCTTTCGCGCCACGAGAAGGACGAGGCGCAGGACATAATGGGCGAGCTCGATCACCCCGGGAAAATCGCGACCAACACGTCCATGTCCTTCGCGCTCGCCGGGTTCGTGGCGCTGTCGCCGTTCTTCTTCCTAGAGGGCAATTGGGCGCTCGTAGCGTCGATAGTCGTCACTTTTGCGAGCGTCTTCGCCGCAGGGATGGTGAGGGCGAGGTACACCCACGGTGACTCGCTGAAGAGCGGCGCGGAGATGATGGCGATAGCGGCGGCCGCCCTGTTGGTGTCGTTCTTCGTGGGAACCTACGGCCTCGCCCAGCTGGGCGTGATAGTCTGATGTCCGACGAGTGGCAGTACTACGCGCCGGACAAGAAAAAGAAGAAGAAGTTCAAGGGTCTGAAGAAGGGGTTCGAGAGGAAATGGGGAAACGTGCACAAGATAGAGTGAGGGCGAAGAAGCCGGCGAGGAAGGCCGCCGCAGAAAAGAAGCCCGTCAAGAAAATCCTGAGGAAAGAGGTGCCGATAATACGCACCACCGGGAAGTCGGACCCGCGGGCCGTCTACAGGAAGCCGGAGACCTCGCAGATGTGGCAGAGGCTCGGCTCGATCAAAATATCCGGGAAGGACGAGTGCATAGACGCGTTCGTTAGGATAATGCGGGAGGTGGAGAACGGGAGCTACGCGCTGCAGCCAGGCGAACAGGACAAGGGGAAGTACGTTCTCGTCCATGAGCAGGAGAGGCAGGGCAGCATGTTCGTCCACGTGGTGCCTAAGGAGGCGTACAAGATATTCCAGGAGATGCGCAGGCAGATGCCCGACTCGTTCCTGGGGTTCTCGGTCCTGTGCGGCAGGGTGGCGGGAAGGCCGTTGAGGGTCAGCTGCTTCGCGGTCCCCACGTCGGAAATAACCCGCGCCATAATCGGAAGGAAATGAATTGCTTTTATTGCAGGAAACCCAGTTAGGTTGAGGTATGGAGAAGAAGATAGACCTCTCGAAGTCGCTGAAGCTGTTCCACAAGGAGGAGAAGCTCATGCCGGGGGGTGTGAGCTCCAACGCCAGGATATGGCATGCCAAGTTCTGCCCGAGAAATCTGCCCTGCACCGTTTTCATCAAGAAGGCCAACGGGTCCTACATCTGGGACGTCGACGGCAACAAGTACATAGACTACAGGCTCGGATTCGGGCCCGTGATACTAGGCCACAGCTACCCGGAGGTCGTCCAGAGGCTCCATCACCACGAGAAGGAGGGGTCCATTTTTGCGTTCGACAACGAGATGGAGCTGTCGGTCTCGGAGAAGTTCATCAAGGCCGTGCCGTGCGCCGAGATGGTCAGGTATTCGGTGACGGGCACCGAAGCGACGATGCACTCCCTCAGGCTCGCCAGGGCCTACACCGGGAAGGAGAAGGTCATGAAGTTCGAGGGGCACTACCACGGCTCGCACGACTACCTCCTCTGGTCGACGGCGCACATGGCGATGTCCGGGCCGGAGACGCCGCACGAGATGTCGCTCGGGATACCGAAGGCGATAAGGGACCTGATTGTAGTCGCTGAGTTCAACAACTTCGAGGACACGGAGGCGAGGATAAAGAAGCACGCGAAGGACCTGGCGGCCGTGATAGTCGAGCCGATGATGGGCAACGGCGGCGGCATAACGCCGGCTAAGGGCTTCCTCAAGTTCCTGAGGGAGACGTGCGACAAATACGGTGTCGTCCTGATTTTCGACGAGGTGAAGACCGGCTTCCGCCTGGCGTACGGCGGGGCGCAGGAAGTCTACAAGGTGAAGCCGCACCTCGCGACGTACGCGAAGTCGATAAGCAACGGGTACCCGCTCTCCGCCATAACAGGTCAAGAGGAGATAATGAGGCTTTTCGGGCGCGGGGCTAAGATGGTCACGCACGGCGGGACCTACGCGAGCAACCCGATAAGCATGATGGCCGCGGACGCCACCCTCGATGTTTTGAGGAGGCCGGCCACGTTCAAGCACCTCAACCACTTCGGAAAGGCCATGATAAAGGGGATGGACAGGGCATTCGCCGAGAACCGGCTGGACTACCCGATAATCGGGGAGCCGACGATGTTCAACTTCGGCTGCGCGCCGCTCGGCAGGGAGCCCAGGTACAGGGAGTTCAGGAAGACGTGCGACATGGGGATGTTCGCCAACATACAGTACGAGCTGATGAAGGAGGGCGTCATGATAGACGAGGACGTCGAGGAGTGCATATACACCTGCCTGTCCCACGGAAAGGAAGAGCTGAGGAAGACTCTGGACGCGTTCCACGCCGCGGTGCCGCGCGCGAAGAAGATGAGGACGAAGTTCAAGCCCTCCGCCAACACGTCGTCCGCCTAGAATAATCTACATTATCTTTACCGACTTGACGTTCACGAACTCCTTCAGGCCGTAGTGCGACAGCTCCCTCCCGACGCCGGACTTCTTCACGCCTCCGAAAGGCATCCTCGGGTCCGAATGCACGGTGCCGTTGACGCACACCACGCCGGCCTCCAGCCTCCTGGCAACCCTCTCCCCCCTCTCAAGGTCCCTCGTCCAGACGCTCGCCCCGAGTCCGAGCTCGGAGTCGTTCGCAATCCTTATGGCGTCCTCCTCGTCCCGCGCCACCATGATGGGCGCTACAGGCCCGAACGTCTCCTCCGATGCGACCCTCATCTTTCCGGTCACCTTCCCCATGACGGTCGGCTGGTAGAAGTATCCCTTCCCTATCGTGTTCCTGCCGCCGAGCAGGATTTCTGCGCCCGCCTTCACCGAGTCGTCTATCTGCTCGCCGAGCTTCCTCCTTGCCGCCTCTCTTACGAGCGGCCCGACGTCCGTCTTCATGCTGGTCGGATCCCCAATTTTCAGGCCGGCTGTCTCCTCGACGAGCATGTCGGTGAACTCCTGGGCCACCCCCTCGACGACGATGAACCTCTTCGCGGCTATGCAGCTCTGCCCGCTGTTCACTATCCTGCCCCTCACGGCCCCCCTGCACGCCTCCTCTATGTCCGCGTCCTCCAGAATTATCAGCGGATCGTCGCCTCCCAGCTCGAGCACGAACTTCTTCATGCCGTCGACCGCCAGCTTCGCCACTATCTTCCCGGTTCCGAGGCTGCCAGTCACAGAGACGGCGTTCACGTCCGACTTTATCAGAGCCTCCCCGACCGGCGCCGAACCGATGACAGTCTGGAACACGTCCTTCGGGAACCCTGACTCCTCCATGGCATCGCATATCTCGAGCGCCGACCCCGGGCATATGCTGGAGTGCTTCAGGACTATTGTGTTGCCCGCCGTCATCGCCGGCACCGCGAACCTCATCACCTGCCAGAACGGGAAGTTCCACGGCATTATGCACGCGACCACGCCGAGCGGCTCGAACGCCACGTAGCTCCTCCTGGCCTCCGTCTCCACGGTCTCGTCCTCCAAAAATTTCTCGGCGTTCTCGGCGTAGTAGTCGCACAGCAGGGAGCACTTCTCAACTTCGGACAGCGACTCCTTGATCGGCTTGCCCATCTCCTTCGTTATCAGGCCGGCGTACTTCTCCCTGTTCTTCGACAGGATTTTCGATAGCCTGGTCAGGAGCGCCGTCCTCTCGGATATGCCGTTCGCCCTCCATCCGGCGAACGCGGTTCTGGACTTTTCGACCGCGTATTTTATCTCGGACTCCTTCGCGGCCTCGTAGTTCCCTATGACCTCCTCCGTCGCCGGGTTTATGGTCTGTATGTTCATTTCCTCTTCCCCGCGGACTTCCTGACGATCCTCGCCACCTCGTCGTAGCCCAGACTCGGCGCCATCGCCGTGGCCGTAATCGGGTTCCTTTTCAGGTTCTTCTCCATTGCGGCCTTGTTCGGCCTCACGCCGGCCAGCAGCCTCCTGGTGAACGCGTCGACCGCGTTGTTCAAAATCTCAATCGAGTACAGGAGGTTGTACGCGACCACGGGCATCATCACGTTGAGCTCCTGCCTGCCCGACTGGACGGCCAGGGTGACGGTTATGTCGCTCCCTATCACCTGGAACGCCACCATCTTCAGCATCTCCGCCATCGACGGGTTGATCTTGCCGGGCATTATCGACGACCCGGGCTGGACCGCGGGTATCGAGAGCTCGCCGACGTCGGAGGACGAGAAGTACGAGACGTCGTCCGCAATCTTGATCAGGCTCGCTGAAAGCGTCTTCATGGCGTCCAGGACCTGCAGCTCCGCCTCCGTGTTCTGGGTCATGGAGAACATGTTCCTGGCGACCGTAAAATTCTCGCCCGTTATCCTGTTCACCTCCTTCACGACCTCCTTCGAGAACCCCCTCGGAGCGTTCAGACCCGTCCCGACGGCCGTGCCGCCGAGGTTCAGCGACCTGAGCGACTCCGCCGCCTTCTGCACGAACTTCCTCCTCTGCGATATGGTGGCAGCGTAGCCGGAGAACTCCTGGCCGAGCGTGATAGGGACGGCGAACATGCCGTGAGTGCGGCCGCTCTTCTTCATCCCTCTGAACTCCTTTCCCTTCTTCGCCAGCTCCCTCTCCATCCTCTCCAGCGTCGGCAGCAGCTTCGTCCTGACCTCTATGTATGCCGCGATGTGCGTGACGGAGTGGAACGTATCGTTCGTGGACTGCGACATGTTGACGTGGTCGTTGGGGTGCACGACCCTGTAGTCGCCCCTCTTCCCGCCCAAAATCTCTATCGACTTGTTGGCTATCACCTCGTTGAGGTTCATGTTCGTCGACGTTCCGGCCCCGGCCTGGTACACGTCCAGGACGAACTGGTCCGACAGCTTCCCGAACACTATGTCGTCGCAAGCCCTCACTATCGCGTGGCCCTTCTTCTTGTCCAGCGAGCCGAGCCTCATGTTGGCCCTCGCCGACGCGAGCTTCACTATCGCGTAGTCGCGTATGAAGTCCTGCGGGAACCTCAGGCCGCTGATCTTGAAGTTCCTTATCGCCCTCGCGGTCTGCGCGCCGTAGTAGGAATCCGACGGGACGAGTATCTCCCCGAGGTAGTCCCTCTCCTTCCTCGACTTCGCCATAATTACTATTCCCGCCCCGGATAATTAACTTCTCATTCCAGCAGGTGGTTCTTCGGCTTCGGCCTGCCGACCAGCTTTTTCATGGCCGGGCTCAGTGGAGCCAGCTTCCTCTTCGACACGGATATCCCGCCCGCCGACTTTCTGCAGCAAACGTTCAGAAGCCATCTCTCGTCCTCCTTCGGGAAGTCCGACCTGGTGTGAGCCCCTCTACTCTCCTTCCTCTCCAGAGCGCTCCTCGCTATGCACTCCGCCGCGTCGAGTATTGACATCACCTGGAAAGTCGCCTCCATGCCTTCGCCTATCCTCGGCTTAGTGGCCTTCCTTTCGCACTCGGCCCTGATTTTTTTCAGCCCCGCCAGCGCCTTCCTCAGGCCGTCTCCGTCCCTGACTATGCCTATGCTCTTCCAGCTGAGCTCCTGTATCCTCGCCCTCGCCTTCATCGCGCCATTCATGACCGGCGGCAGCTCCCTTCCGACGTCGTCGATGTCGACGCGCGCGTTCTTCCTCGACTCGGCCAGTCTGGCCGCTTCCTTTCCGACTATTTTTCCGAACACGACGGTCTCGAGCAGGCTGTTCCCTCCGAGCCTGTTGCCTCCGTGCAGCTGACCGGTAACTTCGCCGACCGCGAGCAGCCCCGGTATCCCGGTCCTTCCGAGCCGGTCGACCCTGACCCCTCCCATCGAGTAGTGCGCCGTCGGGGAGACCTCCATGGGGCTCCTCGATATGTCTATGCCGACCATCTCCTTGAACTGCTTGTACATCCTCGGCAGCCTGCTCAGTATTTTCTCCTTCGGCAGGTGCGATATGTCGAGCAGAACGCCCCCGTGCCTCGTCCCTCTGCCGTGCAGTATCTCGCTGTAGTTCGCCCTCGCCACCTCGTCCCTCGGACCGAGCTCCATCCTCTCCGGGTCGTAGTTCTTCATGAACCTTTCGTGCCTGGCGTTGTACAGGATCCCTCCCTCGCCCCTCACGGCCTCCGTGACCAGGACGCCGACCGCCTTCTTCGGCCATACCATGCCGGTCGGGTGGAACTGCACCATCTCCATGTCTATGAGCTCCGCGCCCGCGTCCAGGGCCAGCTTCACCCCCTCGCCGTAGTTCTCGTCCAGCCTTGAGCTGCTCACGGAGTACACGCGCGAGTAACCGCCGCCGGCTAGGACTATGCACCCGCACCCCACGACCACGGCCTCCTTCCTCGAGAAGTCCACGCCCAGCGCCCCTACCGCCTCCTTCCCTCTCTTCAGTATCTTCGTCACGTAGACGCCGTCGATAAATTTTATCTTCCTCTTCACGGCCTGCTCCGTCAGTACGCGCGTCATTTCCCTCCCGGTGTAGTCGCCGTAGAAGCACGCCCGCCTGTACGTGGCCGCGCCGAAGAACCTCTGCGTGATGCGCCCGTCCTTCTCCCTGTGGAACCTGGCCCCCCACTTTACGAGTTCCTTCACGGCCCTCGGCCCGTCCCTGCAGAGGATCTCCACCTTTCCGGAGTCGTTGATCATCCTCCCGTCCCTTATCGTGTCCGCGGCGTGCAGCTGCCAGCTGTCCTTCGGGTCCATCGTCCCCAGAGCCGCGTTTATCCCTCCCGTTGCAAGGACGGTGTGCGGGTCCCCCTTCTTGCTCTTGCTCAGGATCAGGACGTCCGCCCCGAGGTCGTGCGCCTCTATCGCCGCCCTCAGGCCGGCGGAGCCGCAACCTATCACGAGCACGTCGCAGGAAACCCGCCTGGTCTTCACAATTAGACTTATCATGGCCACAAAATAAGCGTTGGTCAGAGGTAGACTTTCTTCCTGTGCTCGAATTTGACCAGCAATATCGTGTTATCGTCGAACGAGTAGAGAATCCTGTATGGCTTCACGTAGACCGTCCTGTAGCCGGCCAGGCCGTGCATCAACGGCTTTCCGAAATCTGGATTGGTGACTATCTTCCGTATCTGTTTCTTTAGTTTCTCTAACAACGGAGTGCCAGAAATTTTATTTATCTGAGTTTGGAAGTCTTGTGTGGAAATGACTTCCCTTTCTTTCCCCATTTCGCCAGCTCCCTGAGGAACTCTTTTTTACCGAGTGCTTTCAGCTTTCCAGACGCGGCGTCTCCCATGGCCTTCTCAATTGCTTCTATGTCGTCTTTTTCTGACCGAGTCAGTTTAATGTCTATCTTCTTCAGGACTATGCTGTCCCTGCCGGACATGACCGCCAGCATCTCGCCCTCTTTGATATTCATGGAGTCTCTCAGCCTCCTAGGTATCACGATCTGTCCCTTCGAGCTCATCCGGGTTATGTCTGGGATTTCCTGCACCTTCTTCATGAAAGTAAGATATTCTTACTTTTATTTAAACTTTCTTGGGCCAAGTTCCTCAGAAATAAGGTAGATTGCGCCGGTATATGTCGGCTTAGAACCACTTGGAGAAGTCGTATTCAAAGCTGCACCTTCAGCTTGCACCCGCCGGCCGCGTCAGCCACTACCTTGTAGACCTTCCTGTCGAACGCCGTCGGGATTATCTTGTCCGCTCTCGGGGACTTCACGTGCTCCGCGAGGGCCGCCGCGACTTTGTGCAGGAGCTTCTGGTCTATGTGCATCACCCCGCAGTCAAGGACCCCCCTCATGAATCCAGGGAACACCAGCTGGTTGTTGACCTGGTTCGGGAAGTCCGAGCGGCCGGTGGCCACTATCTTCGCGCCGAACCTCTTCGCCTCCTTCGGCATTATCTCCGGGTCCGGGTTCGATATGGCGAACACTATGGGGTCCCTCGCCATCCCCCCTATCCACTCACCCTTCAATAGTCCGCCCTTCCCACTCACTCCGATGAATGCGTCCGCGCCGGCGAGGGCGTCTTTCAGATTGCAAATGATCCTCTTCTTGTTCGTCTTCCCGGCGAGCATCTCCTTGTAGTGGTTCATGTTCTGCCTCCTGCCGGACCACAGCGACCCGGAAGAGTCCACAATTATTATGTCCCTCGCGCCCGCCTCGACCAGGAGGTTCGTCACGCCGTAGCCCGCGGAGCCCGAGCCGGCTATCACTATCTTCGAGTCCTTGATGCTCTTGCCCACGACCTTCAGGGCGTTCAGGAGGGCCGCCAGAACCACGACCGCGGTCCCGTGCTGGTCGTCGTGGAACACCGGTATCTTCATCTCCTTCTGCAGCCTCTCGACGATGGACAGGCACTTCGGCACCTCGATGTCCTCTATGTTTATCCCGCCGAAGTTCGGCTCGAGGGCCTTCGCGATTTTCACTATCTCGTCCGCATCCTTCGTCGCCAGGCATATCGGGTGAGCGTCGACGCCACCGAACTGCTTGTATAATATTGCTTTGCCCTCCATGACCGGCATCGCCGCCTCCGGCCCTATGTCTCCCAGTCCCAGCACGCGGGTACCGTCGGAGATTATTGCTATAGAGTTCCACCTGCCGGTCAGGTTGAAGGACTCGCGCGGGTACTTCGCTATCTCCCTGCTGACGTCCGCGACGCCCGGCGTGTAGACGAGCTTCAGTATGCCGTTGGAGGCGGAGTTGATCTTGACCTTGGTCTCGATCTTCCCCCTCAGCCTCCTGTGCAGCTTTATCGCTTCGGACTCGGGCGCCATAACTTCAATCAACCTCTATTATCCCCTTCTCCGTTATCAACTTTCGCTTCCCGACGCTCTTCGTCAGCTCAACTACGGGGGAGTCGCATTTCCGGCAGACAAATATAGAAGGCATGCCAATGTCGGCCCCGGCCAGCTGAGGGAACATTTCGCTCCCATATTCGGACCTGACCTCTGCGACGAATTTTTTACATCTCGGGCAGAACCAGTCGCTCTTGTCTGATTTTTTCTCCACCATACCTATCTCCTCACCGTCTTCGTGACCTTGATCTTCCTCCTCGCTAGCTCCTTGAAGAATATAGTCGGCTCTATGCACAGCTCCGGGGGCAGGACGCCCCGCTGTTTCACCTGTCCCTTGGCTATCATCTGCGCCATTATAGATATCGGTATCGCGGTGTCCCTCGTCCCGGCAGGCACTCCCCCATCGCTCCTCGTCACGGCGTCCACGACCACGGTCTTGCCCCCGCCCTCCAGCTCTACCCTGACGTACTCGATGTCGTCTATCTTGCCCTTTGGCATCAGCCTCGCGGTCTCCCTCGCCGTGACGTCTATTGGCCTGACCATGCAGCCCCCAATCCTCACCGGCTTCGTCGACGTCAGGCCGGCCTCTATGAGGAGCTTCACGTCGTGGACGAAGTCGTCGTCGAACGTCACCCTGAACGAGCAGTTCCTCAGCCCCTTCTCCTTGAAGGACGACGGGAATGTGGCGAGCTCGGAGTGGAGCGTGTAGTAGCCGGCTGCCTTGCCAACCGGCTTCGGGAAGTCGAAGACGTGCCTGCCTGTCATGGGCTCGACGAACGTCATCTTCCCGTTCTCGAGGACCGCCGGCTTCTCGGTGAACTCGTCGACCAGCGTGTACACGGAGTAGGGCAGGACGAAGTGCGTCTTGTATACGCTCTTGCTGTGCGCGGCGAACGTCACGCGGATGTCCCGTAAGCGGTCCATTTCCCTGGCGCCGTAGGCGGCCATCACGTTGGTTATGCCGGGCGTGCTGCCGCAGCCCAAAATCGCAATCAGCCCCCTCTTCTTGAACTCCGAGTGGAGCCTGAGCTGCCTCTTTGTCATGTGGAACAGGCCGCCCAGGTCGACGTAGCTGCACCTGGCCTCGAGGGCCGCCCTCATCACGTCGAGGTTCATCTTGTACACGACCGCATTCAGGACGACGTCCGCTCCCCTGAGAAGCCTCACGAGCTCGGAGCGGTTGCCCACGTCGACGCCGGCGTAGGTCACGTTCTCTTTCCTGAAGGACTTCGCGTAGGCCCTCGCCTTCCCCCCGTCTCTCCCGGCTATCACCACGTCACAATTTTTACACGTCCTGACCAGGTCCGCCGTGGCGGTCGACCCCATCTCCCCGTATCCCCCGAGGACGACTATCCGCAAGCAATCACAAGCATTATTTGTAGCCGATAGTAATTATCTATTGCCGATATGCAGACCTACAAGATGTTCGTGAACGGGGAGTGGGTGGAGTCGGGGAGCGGCGAGACGTTCGAAGTTTTTAACCCGGCCAACGGGAAGGCGATAGCGGGGGTGCAGAAGGGGACGAAGGAGGACGCGAAGTCGGCGATAGACGCGGCGCGCCACGCCTTCGACAAGGGACCATGGAGGCACACCACGCCCTCGGAGAGGACAGAGGTCCTGCTGAAGCTCGCGGACCTGGTGAAGGAGCACTCAGACGCCCTCGCCACGCTCGAGTCGATGGACGTCGGAAAGACCCTGAAGTACGCGAAGGGGAACGACCTGCCCTTCATCATAGACAACCTCAGGTTCTTCGCAGGCGCGGCGAGGGTGCTCGAAGGCACGGCGTCCGGGGAGTATGTCGATTTTCACTCGAGGAGGCAGCACAGGGGGATGGGCACCAGCATAATCAGGAGGGAGCCCGTCGGGGTCGTCGGCGCGATAGTGCCGTGGAACTACCCGCTGTACATCGCCGTGTGGAAGATAGCGCCCGCGCTGGCGGCTGGAAACACCGTCGTCGTGAAGCCCGCCTCCCAGACCCCGCTTACGGTCCTCGAGTTTGCCAAGCTCGCCGATATGGCGGGCGTGCCAAAGGGGGTATTGAACGTAGTGACGGGTCCGGGCGAAGTCGTAGGCACGGAGATGGCGTCGAGCATGAAGGTGGACATGATTGCTCTCACCGGCGACACGGCGACGGGGAAGGAGATCATGAGACTGGCGTCGTCGAACGTGAAGAGGGTGCACCTCGAGCTGGGTGGGAAGGCGCCGATGGTCGTTTTGCCGGATGCGGACCTGGAGGCTGCGGCCGAGGGCGCCGTCGTCGGGGGATTCTGGAACAGCGGCCAGGACTGCACGTCGGTGACGAGGATCTACGTCCATGAGCCGCAGAGGGCGAAGTTCGTCGAGATGCTCGCCGAGAAGACGAGGAAGTTTAAGGTCGGCGACCCGATGAAGGACTCGACGGACATGGGTCCCCTGATATCCGAGAAGCAGAGGCAGAGGGTGGAAGGATATGTCCGCTCGGGAATAGACGACGGCGCGCAGCTCGTCTCGGGAGGGGTCAGGCCGGACGGCAGGGAGTTCTCCGACGGATACTTCTTCGAGCCGACGGTGTTCGACCGCGTCCACCATGACATGAAGATATCGAAGGAGGAGATATTCGGGCCGGTGGTCTGCGTGTCCGGCTACTCCACGATAGAGGAGGCGGTCGACATGGCGAACAACACGCCCTACGGCCTGGCGTCCTCGGTGTGGGGCTCGAACATACGCGACTGCTTCCGCATCGCGAACGAGCTGAACTTCGGCACCGTCTGGATAAACGAGCACGGCATACTCGCGAGCGAGATGCCGCACGGCGGCTTCAGGCAGAGCGGCTTCGGCAAGGACCTCTCGATTGGCTCGTTCAACGAGTTCACGCGCACCAAGCACGTATATGTGGACCTGACTGGGATGAGGAAGAAGCCGTGGCACTCCGTGGTATATGACTCCAAGTAATTTCTAGAAATCAGAATTTCTTGTCGCGCTTGGCCATCGCAGCCTTCACGCGCTCCTTCGCTATCAGCAGCGCCGTGTTCCTCGGCTTCATGTTCTCCTTTTCAGCACGTTTGAGTACGAGCTCCGAGTTCCTCTCGAGCTTCTCCTTGACGAGCTTGAACATGTCCCTCGGGTTGCGCCCCATGTACTCCGCGTACGACGATATGACGCCTCCGGCGTTCGCAAGGAAGTCCGGCACGACCAGCACGCCCCTCCCGTGAAGAATCTCCTCCATCTCCTCGGTCATCGGTATGTTGGCGCCCTCTACAATTGCCTTCGCCCTGACCCTGCCGACGTTCTCCTTCGTGATGACGTCCGGCATGGCGGCAGGTATGATTACGTCGACGGGAATCTCGAATATCTTGCTGTTCGGCAGCATCTCGCCCTTATTGTAGGCCGTGACAGTGCCCTTCTTCTCCTTAGCCGCCATCAGGTCGGAGTACTTCATACCACCCTTGTTGTAGACGCAGCCCTTGCTGTCGCTGACCGCCACCACGATGGCACCGGCCTCTTGAAGATACTTAGCCGCAAAAGTACCCACGTTGCCGAACCCTTCTATAGCGACCGTCATGCCCTTCGGGTCTATGCCCAGGTACCTGGCTGCCGTGAGGGTCGCTATGGAGACGCCGTACCCCGTCGAGCCGTACTCGTGCGGTATCCCGCACTTCACCCCGGGCTTTACGCACATGTTCGACGGCTTCCCGGTGGCCGAATGGTGGCTGCCGTTGGCCTCGACGAACCACCTCATCTCCTCCTCTGCCGTGTTCACGTCAGGGGCGGCTATGTACTTCTTCGGCGCTATCGGCCTCAGCGCCCTTCCGAAAGCCTGCATCAGATCCTTCTTCTTGTCGCGCGAGATGTTCTTCACGTCCGCGATTATGCCGGACTTCGCCCCGCCGAATGGCAGGCCGGCGAGGGAGTTCTTCCACGTCATGGTCCTTGCGAGCCTGAAGACCTCGGTCACATCAACCGTCGGCGTCATCCTGATTCCGCCCTTGCCCGGCCCCAGCGCGGTGTTGTCTACAACTGTCACGCCCCTCAACCCCGTTCGGGGATCGTAGACCTCGTATATCAGCTCCGGCCCGAATTCGTCAGAAAAACTGTCCAGTTCCATGGATGACTATTGTCGCGGCCCTATGATAAAGATTTCCCCGCCGCGCCGTTTCAGCCCGCTCCAATTCTTTATTAAATTGGAAATCAAAGGAATTTCTAGATGAATACCCGATTCGTCGCGGCAATGGCGCTTATTCTGGTTTTGAGCGGTCTGATTGCGGGTTACAGTTATTTCACGGGCCCGCCAGCGCCCGCTGATGTAGGAGAGACCATATCCTCGGGACCGTCGCCCATCATCATCGGGAACGGCATGGTGGCCGTCACCGGCCGCGACATATCCGAGCGCGCTCTGAAGTTCGTCGAGGACAACATGATGACGGAGGACGGAGATTACGAGTACTACATAATCCACTACGGCTCGGGACCCGACCTGAAGAGCAGCGCCGACCCCGACAATACTTTCTTTGGTGACATCGATGGAGGCTCCTTGTTGAACGAGATGGCGTACCTCGCGTACAGGGAGGTTGGTGACAGGGCGTCTGCGGACGCTGAGTTCAGGAAGCTCTACGCGAAGTGCAAGTCCAGGAGCCTGTGCAACGGTAACGTCTACGCCGCGGTCTACAGAGAATGGCAGGACACGGGAAACGAGGAGTACAGGATAGCCCTGATGTTTTCGAAGCCCGGAATCTACGTCCCAGGCACGGACTCGACTCCTCTGGGATTTTCACTTCAGTCCCTCGGGTTCTCCTATCTGATTAAAAAAGACGCTGAGAGCCTGAGCGCAATCGACGGCCAGCTCCAGACTGGAGACGTGGAAAGGGCGGGATTTGACCCGCTCTCCTACGAGTGGTTCGCATCCAGCTGCCAATACGCGAGGGGGGAGTCCAGCCTTTTCGAGGTGGACGGCGACCCCGGCTACATGAGCGACGAGGTTTTATCGTTGTCGGAGTCCATTACAAACAGTATGGGAGACGGTCTTGACTTGAACATAGTAGTGAGCTGCGGCCACGCCTTGGTCAACTTGTACGAGTTGACCGGGAACGAGACCTACAAGGAGTCCGCCGAGGGCCTCCTTTCGGTGGTGGCGAATAGCCACCCAGACTTCAAGAAGTTCTCGGCTGCTACCGAGGACAGGGGAATATTTTATGTGGGCGCGGCCGAGACAGGATCCAACATACACTCGACAGTTTCTATATTGGACGCCGCCTTCTTCGCCGCCAGGCTGGCGGACTCGGAGGTCGTCCTGAAGTGACCGCCAACAAAATTTTCCTTATGATTGTCGGAGTGTTCTTTATCGGGTCCTTCATTCTGTACACGGCCGCGTACGTAGAGCCGTCTGATGCCAAGAAATCTTCATGTTATGCGCCCGGCAGTGGCAGTTGCGGAGGGGCAATCCCGGCCGGTTCGGGCTTCGCCACCGTACAGCCAAACCCAGCAGAGGGTCCAGTTTCAATGACTTTCGGCTTCTCCGGCGGGTCCGGCAGCACGGGGGCCGATACGACCCTTTACGTGGACGGGACGGCCGTCAGAACGTGCAGAGCCAACAGCAACTGCTACTGCTATTCGTACTGTCTGTCCAGTAACGGGTGCTATCAGAACACGAGATGCGTCTGCAGCAACGGACCCATTTCGAGCAGCTGCAGCGCCACCGTCCAGCTCTCGCAGGGAAGGCATTCATATCAAGTAACGTGGCCCTACACCGCCCTCGTACGCGCCCCATGCTCTAGATCATGCGGCACGGTCCCGGCGACGGGGTCGGTTTCCGGGAGCTTTAGCGTCGGCCCGCCGCCGGTGGTCTGCAACGGCAATGGAATTTGTGACGGGACCGAGACGCAGTCCATATGTCCTGCAGAGTGCGGCACATGCTCAAGCGATGGAATCTGCGCTCTAAACGAGCCGCTGACGTGCTCTGACTGTGGCGCAGGTAAATGCGACAAAGACAGCATCTGTGAGGCTGGCGAGGCCGGGAAATGTCCCAGCGACTGCCCCGGAAACTTCTCGCTGACGGTCAGCCCCAGCGTGGGGGTGGCGAACAGGGGCGACTTGAAGGACGTGAACGTCTCCGTAAATCTGACGTCCGGGTATGGGTATCCTGTGTTGCTGTCTGCTGCCGGGACCCCGAACGGAACGACCAGTACGTTCACTCCGGCCTCCTGCACGCCGAACTGCTACTCCAACATGACCGTGAACACGAGCTCCTCGACTCCAATCGGGTCCTCCATCATAACGGTTTCCGGCACTTCCGGCTCCATTACGAGGAGCGGAACTTACAACCTCACCGTGCTCCCGAGCACCGGGCTTCTGGCGTGCGGCAACCTGGCATGCGACTATCCGGAGACCCAGTCCAGCTGCGCCTCGGACTGCTCCACTACGACCAGCATACCCTCCCCCGTCACTCCTGGCGAGGTGGTCGCGGTCTCGGTCGAGTTCTACGACTTCCGCTATCTGGCGGACGGAAACGTGAAAATAAACCTGAACCTCGACGGCACGACGGTTTGGAGCGCGGCCAACGGATGCTCGTTCGGCGGGGTGAAGCTTGGACCGTCTTCCACGGGAGGGGCGACCGCATGGCCGTCCGGCACCACATCCGAGAACGGGCACTTCAAAATTGTCACCCTCTGCACCATTCCTTCCAGCCTGTCGGCTGGGTCGCACACTCTGGTCGCCACGCCGACCATATACTGAAGCTAATTTTGAATAAAGAGTCTTTATTAAATCGAAAATCTAAAGAAATTTAGATGAAGACTCAGATTACTGTCGCAATCGTCCTTATTTTGGTGCTGGGAGGCCTGATCGCAGGCTACCACTATCTCGTGGGTCCCATAGTTCCGGCACAGGAAGAGGTGCAGCCTGTAGCTCAAGTGCCCGCCGAGCCGGAGAAGTTCGTCTATCTCGAGGCAGCGAAGGAGATACAGGGCTTCATCGACACTAGGAGGACGGATGACGGCTACTACAAGTACTCCTACAACTGCGAGAACAGGTTCGAGACGGACTGCAACCTAGATTTGATGTACGAGTCCACAAACGCATGGACCACCCTATCTAACCTGAGACTGTATCAGGCGACGGGCGAACAGGCGTACCTTGAGAGGGCGAAGAGAGACGCCGACGCGGTCATGGACTGGTGCGCGGGCCAGCCCAACGACGGGAAGATCTGCCTCTGGATACTCGTCCAGATAAGCGAGCTGTACGAGGAGACCGGCGACCAGAGGTACGCTGACTTCCTGCTAGGCAAGGGCGAGATGCTTCTGAACATTGTAAACGACACGGACTCGGACGTCGTGTGGCAGAGGAACTCGACGATGATGATTGGGATAGACGCGAGGGAGCTGGCTGCGATATACAAGATTAACGGCGACCAAAGGTACATAGACGAGGCGAAGATAAGGATAGAGGAGGCTTACTGGGGAACTCCGGACAACTATCCGCTGTACCAGTTCAACGGCAACAATTATCTGGAGAACTCGTGCTGGCCGGAGCTCGCGAACATGGAGATATACGAGGCAACGGGAGATCAGGCCAGCCTCGCGCAGGCGCTAGACCTCCTCGACACCCTCGACCCGGCGACTAACGTCTTCTACATGAACTTTTTGACTAACCTGCAGTCGTGCAACGAGCTGTACCTGAAGGCATATGAGGCAACTGGGGACAACAAGTACATGGAGGGCGCGGTTAAGATGGCGGACTTCGTGCTGGTGGATAGGTGGGACAGTCCCGAGAACAACCTGGTGTCGGGCAGCGGGACAATACTGTCTGACGACTACTCGAAAGTCGACACGCTGACTGACACGGCCTACATGGT